>NZ_JBIKNZ010000024.1:0-43709 GCF_044358365.1 Phenylobacterium sp.
AATCCTCGACTTCATGACCCCGAACGAAGTCTTCCAACAGCTCATCAACAGCACCAACACCCACGAAAAGCCCGTCGCACTTCAACATTGACACCGCCCACACCATCACCGAAATTCCGGCTCTGAGGCGCTGCTGTGCCAAGCTGCTCTCAACTGGGTTATCTCAGCCCGGAAGAGTAGAACGCAGAGTGGTTTAGTCCCGCCCACATTTCGGGGGGTGGGGGGGATAGGCAGCTCAACAAGTTGGAAAGTCGCCTGCGGAGCGTAGGCCCTGCGCCGTCCAATGGCCTTTGAAGTCTCCGGAGAACGCCCTAGCGTGGCTCCAGGAGGAGCCAATGCCGTCCATAACGCTCGAAGTCCAATCAGCTAAACTGACGTCAAGATTTGGCTCGATCTACGGAGCGCTACACGCGGGAAAGTGGACGTTGAACCTGAAGGTTCGGCTTCCATTCCCTGAAAGCCTCGAACTCGGCACGGGCGAGACGCCGAACGAGCGTGAGATGCACCTGACCATCCGAGAGACGGCGCCAGAGTTCCGAAAATCGATTGCCGAGCGAACCAAAGGAGTCAAAGACTCATTGAAGAGCAAGGATGACCTGCCGTTT
This sequence comes from Phenylobacterium sp., assembly GCF_044358365.1. GTDB lineage: Bacteria > Pseudomonadota > Alphaproteobacteria > Caulobacterales > Caulobacteraceae > Phenylobacterium. The sequence continues at coordinate 606 of NZ_JBIKNZ010000024.1, forward strand.
GGTATGATGATCTACAGCCCTGAGTGGGCTGATAGCGACGGCTTGCACAGCGGACCTGCCTCGATCTTTTTCGAAGTATACGCGCCCGCCGAGGTGATGGCGTCGCTTGTTCGGTTTGCTGAGAATGGCCTCTTTCCGAAGCGTGTTCAGCTTGAGGTTCGCGGCCTCCATTATGGCTATGGCGGGGACGGCCGCGAGAAGCGTTGGCCCGACAATAAGGACACGTCGATGCTGCCAATCGTCAACATGGACTACGACCTACCGCTGAAAGATGAGCCTGAGGATTTATTACCGGGTGAGCCAACCACGCCGGTCGGAGCCGATCTTGCGCCCATCCTTCAGGAAACGCTCAAGTGGCTTAAAGGCGGAGTGTTGCTGCTCGCCGCAATCGCTGGAGCGGTGGTGTTCGCCAACTGGCGCTGAAGGACGACCTATGATTCGGATGATAGGCGCGGTGGCCCGGGCGGTTTGGAATGGCCCGTTTTTCATCGGCAAATTGACACGACCAGTCTCGCTCGGCGATGTGGCGATGAAGCTGCTTGAGACGACGTGGCGCAGCGTAATCCTGCTGGCCGTAGTCGTCGGAGGCATCGCCGCTGCGGCTGTCGTATGGGAGTCACGTCCGCCGCCGCCGTCCCTGCCTGATCAAATAGCCGGAACCGCTACCCTCGGAAGCCCGGATTGCGACGCGGCTCTTCCCCTGCACGTAGCGTTGAAGAATAACTCCCAGGAGCGGGTCGGGAGCGTCAGTTTCAAAGTGGCGGCGTATGAGCCGGGTAGGACTACCAATCTCGCCGTCTCAGGCTCGGACATGTTCGTCACGGATGTCATCATCCCAGCGACCAAGACGCTGAGCATGTGTTGGCAGGGACCATTGCTGAACGAAGAACGTGCCTTCGCAGGCTTAAGATTTGTGGTGACAGTCACTGACGCTCAGGCGACCAAGCTCGCGCCCTAAATGTCGCCGATTGTTGCCCAGGTATCCGTGGGCGGATCAAGAAGGGCGACCTCGCCGACGCCTGAGTTGACTCCCTGTAGGCAGGGGTGTGACCTTCACCAAGGGAAACGGGACGGGTGGGCGTTGAACGTCAGGCTAGGCTTTGCGCGACTGGCTAGGGTTACGGCCATACTCTATGGCGTCGCGTCTATCGTTGCTGTTGGTACCGTCTTGAAGATGGGATGGGACGAGCGAGAGAAACAACTTCATCCGAAAGTCTATACTGTCACGTCCCCTCGTGGCCTGGTCTTCGTCACCCAAGGGCGCGAAGAATGGGAGGCTATGGCAGCGGTCGTTGCCTACAATAATGACAAGCTGATTGTTAAGCCGGATGAGGAGCCTTCTTCGTACCTCGCGAAATGGACGGACCAACAACTCCTCGCGACCCGGAATGATAGATACGTCGCACAACTCGGTGGAACACTTGTCCCGCTGACCGCCGCTGAGGGGATGATTTCTAGAGAGGGCTTTGCAGGGGATCCGCTGAGGCAGAAGCCTGCCCAGACTCCAATCCGTGCACCTTCAGCAAAGTACGACAACCCAATGAGCCTTGCGACAGCCTTCAGAGCTGGCGTTGCGCTCACTTTGTCGCTCGGAGTTCTGTACGCGGTGCTCTGGGCGATGTTCCGCGGACTTCGCTGGGTGGCGCTCGGGTTTATGGACGCGAAGGCGGCGGAGCCTTCGGACTGACCGTTGTTACCGCCTTCGGCGCGGTCAGGCGAGGTCTTCAGTCGCGCTCTTCCTGAAATGGCGCTGACACTCGCCGCTCACCTGCTTAGACGGTAGCGGCTTGGGGGATGGATAACCCTAAAGGTTTAGGAGAAAAGTGGTGGATGCGACAGGGATTGAACCTGTGACCCCCTCGGTGTGAACGAGGTGCTCTCCCGCTGAGCTACGCATCCGCTGCAGGGCAGGGCGGGGGCTATAGCGTTTCGGCCTTCGGGTCGCAAGCGCCGAGGAGGCGGGCGCAGGCCATGGGCAATTCCTCGAAGTGGTCGATCAGGATGTCGGGGTTGAGCTCGGCGACCGGGATTTCTGTGTAGCCGAAGCTGACCAGGACGAGATGCGCACCGGCGTTGCGCGCCGCGCCGGCGTCGGTGGCGGCGTCGCCGACCATGATGGTGCGGGCCATGTCGCCGCCCACGGCGTCCACGGCGGCCTGGAGATGTCGGGCGTCGGGCTTGATGGCGGGGGCGGCGTCGGCGCCGATGACGGCCTCGAAGCGGCGGGCCAGGCCCAGGGCCTTGAGCAACGCCACAGACAGGTCAGTGCGCTTGTTGGTGCAGACCACGAGCCTTGCGCCCCTGGCCTTCAGGTGATCGAGGGCGGCCTCGCAACCGGGAAACGGCCGGCTCTCATCGGCGATGCGGCTCAGGTAACGGGCGATGAAGCGGTCGAATAGCGCCGGGACGCGGTCCGGGTGCAGCGGCGCACCCGCCGCCTCGAACCCGGTCTCGATCATCCAGCGTGCGCCGCGACCGATGAAGGGTCTGGCCCTGGCGATCGGGAAAGGCGGCAGGCCTTCCTGCTCCAGCAGCACGTTCAGCGTGCCGATGAGATCGGGCGCGGTGTCGACCAGGGTACCGTCGAGGTCGAAGGCGATGGTGGCGCCGGCGAGGGAGGCGCGCGTTGTCATGAATTTCCCCCGGGAACGTAGCGGAGAGGCTAGCTGTTTCTCGCGCGTCGCCACAAGGCTTGCTAAGCCCATATTCCAGAAAGACTCAGTTCGCCCGGGGGAACACCGAATGACCGCACGCGCTGCCGTGATCATGGCCGCCGGCCAGGGCACGCGGATGAAGTCGCCGATCCCCAAGGTCCTGCACAAGGTGGGCGGGCGCAGCTTGCTGGACCGGGTGATCGACACGGTGCAGGCGGCTGGCTGCGACCGGATCCATGTAGTGGTGGGCAACCATAGTCCGGAGGTGCGGGCGCGCGCCGTGGAACGACTGGGTGAAGGCGCGCCTGTGCTGCAGGACCCGCCGCTCGGCACCGGCCATGCGGTGCTGGCGGCGCGCGATGTGCTGGCTGACTTCGAGGGCGATGTCCTGGTGGTGAACGGCGACTGCCCGCTGCTCTCGCCCCAGGACCTGGAATATCTGTTCACGCTTCGCACGAAAGGCGCGGCCCTGGCCATCATGGGCTTCGAGCCGCACGATCCGTTGCTGTATGGCCGGGTGCTGCGGGGTGCGGATGGTCATGTGATCCGGATTGTCGAGCCGAGCCAGGCCACGGAAGAGATCCGCTCGGTCAAGCTTTGCAACGGCGGCATGTATGTCGCTCATGCCAGGGACCTCTTCCGCTGGCTGGGTCGGGTGAAGAACGACAACCCCAAGGGCGAGTACTTCATCACCGATATCGTGTCTGAAGCGACCCACGAGGAGGCCGTGGTTCGGGCCAACATCGCCCCGGAGTCGGCGGTGATGGGGGCCGACACCCAGGCGCAGCTGGCGCAGGCCGAGGCGATCTTCCAGCGCCGGCGCCGCGAGCAGTTTCTGGCGCAGGGCGTGGCCATGCCGGCGCCCGAGACGGTGCATTTTTCCTGGGACACGGATCTGGCGCCCGGCGCCACGGTTGAGCCCTACGTCGTGTTCGCCCCCGGCGTCAGGGTGGAGACCGGTGCGGTGATCCGGGCCTTCAGCCATCTGGAGGGCGCGATCGTGCGCGCGGGCGCGCTGGTCGGCCCCTATGCGCGGCTACGTCCTGGCGCCGACATCGGCGAGGAGGCCCACATCGGCAACTTCGTGGAGGTGAAGAAGGTCACGGTCGGAAAGGGCGCCAAGGCCAATCACCTGAGCTACCTCGGCGACGGGTCGGTGGGGGCGGGCGCCAACATCGGAGCGGGCACCATCTTCTGCAACTACGACGGCTTCTTCAAATATGACACCCATGTGGGGGCCGGGGCCTTTGTGGGCTCCAACACTGCCCTGGTGGCGCCGATCTCTGTGGGCGAGGGCGCCTATATCGGGTCCGGCTCGGTGATCACGAAGGACGTGGCGGCCGACGCCCTGGCGCTGGAACGGGGAACCCAGATCGAGAAGGCCGGCTGGGCGGCGCGTTTCCGGCAGGTGATGGCGGCGAAGAAGAAGGCTGCGGCGAAATGATCGATGTTGACGGCCAGAAGCGCGCCGCAGGCGAAGCGGCCGCCAAACTTGTTGAAGCGGACATGGTGGTGGGTCTGGGCACCGGCTCCACCGCCGCATGGTTCGTACGTGCCCTCGCCGCGCGGAAGCTGGACATCGTGGGCGTGCCCACCTCGCAGGCCACCGCCGATCTGGCGACCAGCCTTGGCATTCGCATCGCCCAGCTGGGCGACACCCGCACCATCGACCTGACCGTTGATGGCGCCGACGAGATCGGGCCGGGCCTGTCGCTGATCAAGGGCGGGGGCGCGGCCCTGCTGCGCGAGAAGCTGGTCTGGGAGGCCTCGAGCCGCTGCGTGGTGATTGCCGACGCCGCCAAGCATGTGAAAACGCTTGGCAAGTTCGCGCTACCCATCGAGGTGGTGGCGTTCGGTCACAAGATCACGGCGTTGAGAATTTGCGACGTCCTCGCCGAGTGCGAGATCGGCATGATGCCGGCGCTGCGACGGCGCGACGGCGAACCGGTCCGCACGGATGGCGGCAATCTGATCTATGATGTGGCGTGCGGGCGCATAGAGGAACCGGCGATGCTGGCGGCGGCGCTGAAGAGCGTCACCGGCGTGGTCGATCACGGCCTGTTTCTCGATCTGGCCGATTGTGCGCTGATCGGCGGCCCCGACGGCGTGTTTGAACTCGAACCCTAGGTAACTGGCATGGCCGACTATGACTATGATCTCTTCGTCATCGGCGCCGGTTCGGGCGGCGTGCGCGCTGCACGTCTGGCTGCGATGTCGGGCGCGCGGGTCGCTGTGGCGGAGGAAAGCCGGGTGGGCGGCACCTGTGTGATCCGCGGCTGTGTGCCCAAGAAGTTCATGGTCTATGCCTCTGAATATTCGAAATCTTTCGATACAGCCCGGGGCTATGGCTGGGAGATCGGAGAGACACGGTTTGACTGGCCGAAGTTCCTGATGGCCAAGGACATCGAGATTGCACGGCTCTCCGGCATCTATGTCCGCAACCTGCAGAACGCCGGCGCCGAGTTGATCCACGGAAAGGCCCGCCTCACCGGCCGCCATACGATCGAAGTCGAAGGCCACGGAACCGTGACGGCCGCCAAGATCCTGGTCGCCACCGGCGGTCGACCCTGGATGCCGACGGACGTTTCCGGCATCGAGCACGCCATAACCTCCAATGAGGCGTTTCACCTGGAGCAGCTTCCAAAGCGCGTTGTGGTGGCGGGCGGAGGCTATATCGCGCTTGAGTTCGCCTGCATCTTCAATGGCCTGGGTGTGGATACGACGGTGGTTCACCGGGGCCCGAACGTACTTCGCGGTTTTGACGACGACATCCGCAGCCACGTGGCCGAGGAGATGGAGGCGCGCGGGATCAAGGTGCGGCTGGGGACACGCATCACCGACATCGAGAAGACCGCGGACGGTCTTGTCAGCCGGTGTTCCGATGGCCACGCCACCACGACGGACGTCGTCATGTTCGCGCTCGGTCGTGAACCCTACACCGAGGGTCTGGGCCTCGACGCCGCGGGCGTCGCCGTGACAGAAAACGGCGCCGTGAAGGTCGACGAATACTCCCGCAGCAGCGTCGACAACATCTGGGCCGTGGGCGACGTCACCGACCGCATCAACCTGACCCCGGTGGCGATCCGGGAGGGTGCAGCCTTCGCCCAGACCGAATTCTTCAACAACCCGACCACCTTCGACCACGAAATGGTTGCCTCGGCCGTCTTCACCCAGCCACAGATAGGGTCGGTTGGTCTGTCCGAGGCGGACGCCCGCCACAAGTACGGAAAGGTCGACATCTACATGTCGAAGTTCCGGCCGATGAAGGAGACCTTCTACGGCGGCCATCAGCGGGCGATGATCAAGCTGGTGGTTGAGCAGGCTGGTGAGCGCATCGTCGGCTGCCATGTGGTCGCCCCCGATGGCCCGGAAATCATCCAGATGGCGGCGATCGCCATGAAGATGGGCGTGACCAAGCCGCAATGGGACGCGACCTGTGCGGTTCACCCGACACTGGCCGAGGAACTGGTGACGATGCGCGACAAGATGGCGCCGCCGTCTCTGGGCGCAGTGTCGTGACCCCGCCTCGCCGGCGCTGTGCCGGGCAGATCTTTTGACGGCGGCCGAAGACCCGGCGCCGGCGCCGCGCGGCGCCCGTGATCGCCTGGCAGTCTGGTGCGGATGGGTGATGGTGGGCGTGGCAGGGCTTACGCCGCTCATGGCGTGGTTGGGACCGTTGGGGTTTGCCGCGTTGATGGCGCTTGCAGGTCTGCTTTGCCTGCCGGCGCTGCGCCTTCGCGAACCGGAGGCGCCGCTGGCAATCATCCTGTTGTTCGGCCTTGCCTGGGCGGCATTGTCCACGCTCTGGACGTTTCATCCCGCTCTGAGCCTGGAGGATAGTGTCGCCCTGAAGCTGGCCGCGCAGCTGCCGCTCTACTATGCGGCCTGGTGTGGCGCGCGGCGCGCTGATCCGGGACTGGCGGCGTTGGCGCTGAGGGTTCTGGCCTGGGGGCTGGCGGCCTATGGCGGCCTGCTGCTGCTGGAGGCCCTGACAAATGGCGGCGTCTATCAGGCGCTTCGCAATCTGATGAATGATCCGATCCGGCCGGACCTGGGTCGCAAGAACCTGGCGCAGGGCGCCTTTGTTCTGGCGCTGCTTTGGCCGGTGGTCGCTGTCGCCGGCGCGCGGGCCGGTGCGCCCCGCTGGCTGGGAGGGCTTATGGTGTTGGGTACGGTGGTGCTGGCCCAGCGTTTCCTGTCCGACGCTCCGGTGCTTGCTGTGGCGCTGGCGATCGCGGTTGGCGCGGCGGTCTGGATCTGGCCCCGCTCTGCGCCGAAAATTCTGGCGATAGTCGCTGCGTTGTTGATGCTGGTGATGCCGGTGCTGATCCTGTTGGTTCGGCTGGGCGGGTTCGGCGCAAACCTCCCGGTCTCCTGGGAACAGCGGATGGGCTATTGGGCCTTTGCCATCGCGCGGATTTCCGAACATCCCTGGCGCGGCTGGGGTCTCGACGCCAGCCGGGCATTCAGCCCTTCGATACAGCTCCACCCGCACAATGGCGCCTTGCAGATCTGGCTTGAGCTGGGGGCTCTGGGGGCTGTGCTCGCCGCGCTAACCTGGGCATTCCTGTTTCGGCGCCTGGTCCGGGAGGATCGTACCCTGCTGGCCGCCGCATCAGCCGGGTCTGCCTCGGTCTATCTATTCTTCGGCTTCGTCAGCTTCGGGGTGTGGCAGGAGTGGTGGCTGGCGCTGGCCGCACTTGTCGCCGTGGTCGTGGCGCTCGCGGCGACCTCCTCGAAAACCGCCTGAAACCAACCCCGTCGACGCCGCCCGACAATGCGCGTAAAACGCCCGGCCCGCCGAAACCCCGGCGGCTTCTGACGTTAGAGCCATGACCGAACACTGGACCCCGGCCTCCTGGAGAGCCAAACCCGCCAAGCACATCCCGGCCGACTATCCGGACCTGGCCGAGCTGACGCGTGTCGAGACAGACCTTCGCCGGATGCCGCCCCTGGTTTTTGCAGGCGAGGCGCGACGCCTGAAGAACAAACTGGCCGATGTTGCGGCGGGCAAGGCGTTCCTGCTGCAGGGCGGCGACTGCGCCGAAAGTTTCAAGGAGTTCCACGCGGACAATATCCGCGACCTGTTCCGGTTGATCCTGCAGATGTCCGTGGTGCTGACCTTCGCCGGCGGCAAGCCGGTCGTCAAGGTGGGCCGCATGGCCGGCCAATTCGGCAAGCCGCGTTCCTCGCCCGTCGAAGTGATCGATGGCGTCGAGCTTCCGTCCTATCGTGGGGACAACATCAACGGCATGGAGTTCACGCCGGAGGCCCGGATTCCTGATCCGCAGCGCCTGATGCAGGCCTATGCCCAGTCTTCGTCAACGCTCAACCTGATCCGCGCCTTCGCCGGCGGCGGCTATGCCGACCTGCACAATATCCATCGCTGGACCCTGGGTTTCGTGGCCGACAGCCCGCAAGGCGCGCGGTACCGCGAATTCGCCGACAAGATCAGCGAGACCCTGCAGTTCATGGAGGCCATCGGCGTCACGCCCGAGAGTCAGCCGACCCTGCGCCAGGTGGAGTTCTTCACCAGCCACGAGGGCCTGCTGCTGGGCTATGAGGAAGCCATGACCCGGGTCGATAGCACCTCGGGCGAATGGTACGACACCTCCGCCCACCTGCTGTGGATCGGCGAGCGCACACGCCAGCTGGATGGGGCGCACGTGGAGTTCTTCCGCGGTATCCGCAATCCGATCGGCATCAAGTGCGGCCCGACCATGGAGGGTGACGACGTATTGCGCTTGATCGACACGCTGAACCCTGCGGACGAAGCCGGACGCATCACGCTTTACGGCCGCTTCGGCTCGGACAAGATCGCCGCGCGGCTGCCGGAACTGCTGCGCGCCACCAAGGCGTCGGGCCGTAATGTTGTCTGGGCCATCGACCCGATGCACGGCAACACGCTCACGGCCAACAACGGCTACAAGACCCGGCCGTTCGACCGCATCCTCTCCGAGGTCAAAAGCTTCATCGAGATCTGCAAGGCAGAGGGTGTCCACCCGGGTGGCGTTCACCTGGAAATGACAGGCCAGAACGTCACCGAGTGCCTGGGCGGCGCGCGGGCTGTGGCCGAGGGTGACCTGGCCGACCGCTACCACACTCACTGCGACCCGAGGCTGAACGGCGAGCAGGCGCTGGAACTGGCGTTCCTGGTTGCGGAGAAGCTGAAGGATGACGCCGGGGTTGTTGCGCAACGGGCGACGGCGGGCGTTTAGGTCCCAGACCTGACCCGCTGCCGCGCCGCCTGTCGGCCACCGACGGCATCGACAATGGTTCCGACGGCGCCCAGACCATAGGGCGGCATGTTGTTGTAGATGTTCTCGTACTGGCCGGGACCGATCACATAGGTCTCGTGCCAGATGCCAACGTCGCCGTTGGACCCGATGGCCTTGTTGAACGCCTGCCAGGCTGGGAGATGAGCGTGATCGCGGGCCTTGGCGTAGGCCTCCAGGGCGTCGAAGTCGCGCCAGTACTGCACGACCATGATGTTCGGGAAGTTGAAGTGAGTGCGTGCATGCAGCAGCCCCAGTTCCGGCTGTCTGGCCAATTCGATCAGCATGCGCGGCATGGCCGCCGCGATCGGTCCCCACTTCCAGAATTTCCACGGCTTGTTGATCCGCATACCTATGAGAAAGAGCACGAAGCCGCCCTCGACTTCCGCACAAACCCTGCGTTCTGTGATGTGCGACACCAGCAACTCCCCCACGTTTCGCGCAGACTGAAGGTCGCCCGGATACGTAGTCCACGCAATGTGCTACAGGCGCGGCGAAACGGGCGGAACCCGGCTTGCCCGGCTCCGCCGGTTGCGCCAGTGTCCGCCACGCTTTGAAAATCCTGGATTCGCGCCATGGACCGCCCAGCGGCCCCTGAGCCCGCCGATTCCGGGGGGCGTCTCGGCCCCGTTCGCACTGACCTGATGTCACTCCTGGGCCTGTCCGGCCCGGTCGTGATCTCGCGTCTTGGCATCATGGCCATGGGGCTGTGCGATACGATCGTCGTGGGGCGATACTCCGCCCAGGAGCTTGGCTATCACGCACTGGCCTGGGCCCCGACCAGCGTGGTGCTGACCTTCGCCATCGGATTGTTGACCGGCGTGAATGTCATGACGGCCCGGCGGATCGGGGAGGGGCGTCGCGACCTGACCGGCGCGGTCTTGCGGCGCGGGCTGGTCTACAGTTTCTGGATCGGGCTGGTCTCGATGATCGTGCTGATCGTGGCCGGGCCGCCGTTCATGCACGCCATCGGACTGGAGCCGGACCTGGCGGCCGGCTCATCGGAAGTCCTGACGATCTTTGCCCTGTCGCTCCCGTTCTACGGTCTGGCGGTGACCGCCAGCATGTGGCTGGAAGGTCAGTCGCGGCCGGGACCCGGCGCATGGGCCATGTGGGCGGCGAATGTGGTGAATCTGGGCCTGCTGCTTTTGCTGGTGCCGGGTACTTTGGGATTGCCAGCGCTGGGCGCGGTAGGCGGGGCCTGGGCCACCACGGGCGCGCGGGCGTTTCTTGTGATCGCCATGCTGGTGTTCATCGCGAGAATGCCGGAGGCGCGGGCGCTGGGCGTGTTCCGTAAGCCTGAGCGCGATCGCGCCGCAGAGGTTGAGCAACGCCAGATCGGCTATGGCGCCGGGGCCTCCAACTTCTTCGAGGTAGCCTCGTTTGCGGGCATGAACATCATTGCCGGCTGGATTGGCGGCCTGGCGGTCGCGGCCTTCGCCATCGCGCTCAATGTCGCCTCGATCGTGTTCATGGTTCCTCTGGGCCTGGCGACGGGCGCCGCCGTACTGGTGGGCAAGGCGTATGGGGCGAGGGACGCCGCGGCGGTGAACCGGGCCGCGGTGGTGGCCTTCAGCGTGGCGGCGGCCTTCGGCCTGCTGGTCTCGGGGATCATCTGGCCCACGGCGGAATTGATCGCCTCGGGCTACACAAAGGACGCTGCCACGATCGCAATGGCCGCCCCTGCGCTGATCATCAGTTGCCTGTTCTTTTTCCCGGATGCGATCCAGGTGGTGGTGGCCCAGTCGCTCCGCGCGCGCGGCGATGTGTGGGTTCCCAGCTATACCCACCTGCTCAGCTACGTGGTGATCATGGCGCCGCTCGCCTGGTGGCTGGCGATCCCGATGGCGCTGGGCATCAACGGCATCATCTGGGCCATCGTGATCGCCACCTTCATTTCGTGTGGGCTGTTGCTGGGCCGGTTCTGGATGCTGAGCCGGCGCGAACTCTAAGCCCCTGCGCCCAGAATCCAGCCTTCCTCGCGTTCGACCTCGGCCACCACTGTAGCGGGCGTGCCCTTGGGCGGCGCGAACAGCGCGCCCAGCTTGTTCGCCTCGTCCAGGCGCGCGAAGTGTTCGGCGGTGGTGCGAACCTGAGCCAGATCCTTCACCTCGCCCGGCGCCACGGCAGGCTTCAGGAGCGACGGATAGACTTCCGCCACCACCACCTCTACGCCCTCGAGGTCTTTCTCGGTGAGCGCCTTGAAGCCGGTCTCGAACGGCCAGGCTCTGAATCCATCGCCACGAGCTACCTTTTGACGACGCACGAACGGGATGCCGAGGATCGCCTGACCGCCCACCGAGCCGTTGTAATAGAGCTTCCAGATCGACGACGCGCCCTTTGCCGCTTCGTCCGCATAACGGAACTCCGGCAGATCATCAGGGCCGTGCGGTCGTGAGCGCTTGGGCTGTAGAGTTGTGAGCGTGTCCTTGGGCGGGCAACCCCAGAACGGAAATGGGCCGCCGGTCATGCGCCGGTTGATCTCGGAGCCGACGCCAAAGCGGTTGTTGAGATTGTCGGGCTTGTCCTTGACCATCTTGTTGAGCTGGTCCCAGACCGCGCGCCAGGGTTCATCGCCGGGCAGGCTCAGCGCGGCTGCGAAGCCACGGGGAAACCCGAGCGGAAAGTCAAAGCCGAGCAGCACGCGTTCGCCGCGCTTCCTGAGGTCATCAAGGATCAGGTTCAGTCGCGTCTCGGCCTCGGCCCGCGTCGACGGGTTGAAACTCTCGAAGGCCATGCGGAAGCGAATGTCGCGCTTGAGCACGCCGATCCAGATGGAATCCGCGCCTGTCGTCGGCTTGGCGGCCGCGCTCCAGTCGACAATCACGTAGGCGCTGAAGAGGCGCGGCACTGAGAGCTCCGATATTTCTGAATCCGACGGGGGCTTTTACGCCCCCGCCCGGTGTGGTCCAGCGCTTAGAGCACGACAGCTTGAAGTGGATACCGGTTCAAGCGCCCGTCGTGCTCTAAACATTTGATAACGAGCCTGTTTATCCGGTTCAGATAATTCCACCTGAACCGGACAGGCTCTAGGCGAGTTTGACCAGCATCTTGCCGAGGTTTTCGCCGGAGAACAGGCCCCGGAACGCGTTTGGCGCCTTTTCGATACCTTCGAAGACAGTCTCTTTCCAGGTGACCTTGCCGTCCTTTACCCAGCCGGACAGGTCGCTGAGGAAGGCCGGCATCATGTCCCATGAGCTGGAGACGATGAAGCCCTCCATCCGCAGTTGCTTGCCCACCATCTGGACCAGGTTGTTCGGACCGGCGGGCATCTCTGTGGCGTTGTACATCGAGATGGCCCCGCACAGGGCGAACCGTGCGAACGGACGGGCGGCGTTCAGGGCGGCGACCAGATGATCTCCGCCGACGTTGTCGAAATAGACGTCAATGCCGTCCGGTGCGGCCTTGGCTAGCGCCGCCGTCAGATCCTTCTCGACCTTGTAGTCGATGGCGTGGTCGACGCCGATGGACTTGAGGTAGGCAATCTTGTCCGCGCCACCAGCCGTGCCGATAACCGTATGGCCCTTGGCCTTGGCGATCTGGGCCACCATGGAGCCTACCGCGCCGGCCGCGCCCGAGACGAACACAACGTCACCGTCCTTCAGCGCTGCGATCTTGAGCAAACCGACATAGGCGGTCAGGCCGGGCATTCCGGCTGCGCCCAGGAATGCCTGTGGCGCCAGGCCCATGGTCTCCAGCTTCTGCACCTGACCGGCGGGAGCGTTGAAGCCCTCGCGCCAGCCAAAGCCTGACTGCACCAGATCACCGACCTTCAGGCCGGGATCTCCGGACGCCACCACCTCGCCGACGGCGCCGCCGTCCATCACCTTTCCGAGCGCGAAGGGCGGGGAGTAGCTCTTTACGTCGTTCATGCGGCCCCGCATGTAGGGGTCGACCGTCATCCAGAGATTCCTGACCTGCACCTCGCCGGCGCCGGGCGCGGGCAGATCGACCGAGGCGATCTCGAAGTTTTCGTCCTTCGGAACACCGACTGGACGGCTCTTGAGGCGGATTTCGCGATAGGTGGTCATGGTCAGTCCCTGCATCCCGTTCTGGTTAGAAGCGGTGTAGGACCCTGCGCGGGTGGCGTCGAGGGCTCAGCGTATGGTAACGCGCGCGCCCAGTCCGGAGTTTCCATGGTTCAGACTTTGCGAGGCGGCGTCATCGGGGCGGGGGTATTCGGCGGTTATCATGCACGCCAGTACGCCGGGATGGCGGGGGTCAGCTTTTCCGGTGTCTTCGACAGCTATCCGGACCGCGCCGCCGCGGTCGCCATGCCGCTGGGCGGACGGGCCTTTGCCGACCTTGAAACCTTCCTGGAGGCCGTGGATGTGGTCACGGTCGCATCGCCCGCGACCTTTCATGTGGAACAGGCGATGGCGGCCATCGCGGCAGGCAAACATGTCTATGTGGAAAAACCCATCGGCGTAGACGTGGCTGACGCAGAACGCCTGCGCGCCGCGGCGGCCAAAAGGGGACTGATCCTTGCGTGTGGACACCAGGAGCGGGTGGTCTTCCAGGCTATGGGACTTCTGGACACAGGGCAGACGCCTTTGCTGCTGGAATCCACGCGCCACGGTCCGCCGTCACCTCGCAGTCAGGACGTATCGGCGGTGCTGGACCTGATGATCCACGATCTGGATCTGCTGCTGACGGTCGCCGGTTCGGATCCGGTGACGGCTGAGGGGGAGGGAGTCCTGGGGCCCAATGGGGTGTGGGATCAGGCCCGCGCCGAGATCACCTTCGAGAGCGGTCTGACCGCCATTCTTGATGTCTCGCGACTGGCCCCGGAACGGCGCCGGACCATGCGGATCGTCTATGCCTCCGGTGAAGTCGAAGTGGATTTTCTGGCGCGCACCTTCCGCAATACGACGCCGTTTGCGCTGAACCCGGACTTCGCGAGTACGGCGGCGGCCACCGATCCCCTTGGCGCCAGTCTGGCCGGCTTTCTGGCCGCTGTGCGAGGCGAGGCCGCCAGGCCGGTGGTAACGGCACAGGAAGCTATTGCCGCCCTTGATCTGGCCCTGGCTGTCGAACAGGCGTTGGAGAACGCCGCGTAAGGGGGCTAGCCTGCGAGCAACCCAGCAGGAGACCCGCGCCATGGCCAATGCCTTCGACTACGAATTCAGCTCGATCAAGGGCGCCCCGTTGCCGCTGTCGACCTTCCGGGACAAGGTCGTGCTGGTGGTCAACACCGCATCGAAGTGCGGCCTTACCCCGCAGTACGATGGCCTCGAGAAACTGTACTCAGACTACAAGGATCAGGGTCTCGTCGTGCTGGGTGTTCCCTGCAACCAGTTCATGGGGCAGGAGCCCGGCACAGAAGCCGACATCGAGACCTTTTGCAGCACCACCTTCGGCATCGACTTTCCGATGACTTCCAAGGTCGATGTGAAGGGCGACGACGCCCATCCATTCTACAAGTGGGCGCAGGCCGCGCTCGGTGAGCCAGCGGTTCCGATCTGGAACTTCCACAAGATCCTGATCGGCAAGGATGGCGCGGCGCTGCAGGCCTTCGGCCCGCGCATCGAGCCTCAGGACGCAGGACTGGTCTCGGCGATCGAGGGCGCGCTCTAGGGTTGGCGACTACCCGTTCACGTCCACGACCACGCGACCCCGCACCTTGCCCTCCATGATATCGGCCGCCAGTCGGGGCAGATCAGTCAGTGTGGCGTCAGTGGTCATGGCGTCGAGTTTAGCCCGGTCCATATCGCGGGCCAGTCGTGTCCAGGCTTCCACCCGGTCCGGCGTCGGTCGCATGACGCTGTCGATCCCGGCCAGGGTCACGCCGCGCAGGATGAACGGCGCAACCGATCCCGGCAGGTCCATCCCCTGGGCCAGACCGCAGGCCGTAACCACGCCGCCATATCGTGTCTGGGCCAGTACATTGGCCAGCGTGTGGCTGCCTACGGAGTCCACGGCGCCTGCCCAACGTTCCTTGGCCAGCGGTCGTCCCGGCGCCGAGAATTCGGCGGCGTCCAGCACCTCGGCCGCGCCGAGGCCCGTGAGGTAGGCGCTCTCACTGTCCTTGCGGCGCGATGAGGCCACGACCCGGTAGCCGAGCTTCGCGAGCAGGGCCACGGCCACGCTGCCGACCCCACCTGCCGCGCCCGTGACCAGGATGTCGCCCTTGTCCGGCGTGACTCCCTGTCGCTCGAGAGCCAGCACGCTCAGCATGGCGGTGTAGCCGGCCGTGCCGATGGCCATGGCCTGTCGGTTGCTGATGTCGTCGGGCAGCTTGACCAGCCAGTCACCCTTGACCCGCGCCTTCTGGGCGTAGCCGCCGTGGTGCGCCTCGCCGACGCCCCAGCCGTTGAGCACAACGCGCTCGCCGGCCCTGAAACCCTGATGCGTCGAGCTCTCGACCACGCCGGCGAAATCGATGCCCGGGATCAGCGGCCAGACCCGGACCACGGGCGACTTGCCCGTCAGCGCCAGGCCGTCCTTGAAGTTGACGGTCGAACACTCGACCCGAACCACCACGTCACCGCCCATCAGATCGTCAAGACTCAGGTCCTCGAACCGGGCGTCCGGAGCCGCGTCGGTCTTGTGCAGGCGCAGGGCGCGGAAGGTATTGCTCATGGGTCAACTCGCTTCTGAGGGTTGGGCGTTGGGCAGGCCAAAGCGCTCACCGCGCCGGCCTCTGACGGCCAGATCAACGGTGTGCAGCCGGCGGGTTCCGGGCGCCTGCATTTCCGTGCCGGGCATCCACATCATGGCTACATAGTCGCCAAGACTGTCTTCCAGCGCCTGGGTGAACCCCTGGGCGTCCTGGGCCTTGTTCATCTGGATCTTGGTCATCCGCAGCGCTTCCGGGCTGTTCTCGGCTACGCGTCGGGCCCAGGCAAAGGTTTCACGCTCCAGGTCGGACCCGGGCAGCACCCGGTTCACGAAGCCATAGCGAGCCGCCTCGCCGGCGCTGATGAACCGGCTTTCGAAGCAGAGTTCCTTGGCCCGCCGAATTCCGATGTCCCAGGGGATCGACATGTACTCCACGAAGCCCGCCAGAAATTCCGCGTCCTCGGCGGCGAACACCACATCCATGGCCGCCGCCAGCATCCAGCCGGCATAGATGCAGTAGCCTTCGACCATGGCGATGGTGGGTTTGGGGAAGTTCCGCCACTTCAGCAGCAGGTCGAGATTGTACCTCTTGAACTGGTCGTAGGTCTCGATGCCAGGCTTTGCCCCAAGGCTGTGGCGGTATTCGAGGGCCTCCGGCGTACCCAGATCGTGACCTGTGGAAAACACTCCGCCCGCGCCGCGCACCAGCACCACGCGAACAGCAGGGTCGGTCAGCGCAAGATCGAAGGCCGCGTCGATCTCGTCGAGCATCCGGTAGCCCTGGGCGTTCCGATAGGCTGGCCGGTTGAGCGTGATAACGCCCACGCCGTCCTCGACCGTGTAGAGGATTTCCCCGAACGCCATTCCGCTCCCCCGCGCTTTGTTGCATTGAGGACTATAGCCAGGCCGGGAGCAGGGGAAGGCGCGATCACATGGGCGAGACAACAATGGATCTGATCGCCAACTCGCTCGACGCGGTAGTCGCACGCGCCGGTGACCCGGCTACGCCGATCTATGCGCGGCTTTTCGCGGAGTTCCCCGAGACCGAGCCGCGATTCATCCGCGATGTCAGCGGCGCCATCCGCGCCGAGATGCTGACCATGGTGTTCGATTGTCTGATGCACGCGGACGGCGGCTATCAGAACAATCTGATCCGCGCTGAGCGGGTCAACCACGATGGATTCGGGACCGACAACCCGACCTTCGACCGGTTTTTCTGGATTGTGCGCGATGTATGCCGTGAGCTCGCCGGACCGGACTGGTCGGCGGATATCGACGCGGCATGGACAGCCAGGATCGATCAAGTCACGGCGACAACAGTCTGACAACGCAAAAGAAAAAGGGCGGCGGACTTCTCCGCCGCCCCTCAGTGTTGTCGGCTAATGACTACCAGCGCTTGGTGATCGAGATCCCGTAGGTGCGGGGCTCGGTGTAGAAGACGTTCTGGAAGAGACCCGAGGAGTCGTCGGTCAGATAGGTGTCGGTGATCGCCTTTTCGTTGGTGGCGTTCTTCATGAAGCCGGCGATCTCGATACCCAGGTCCCTGTTTTCGACAGTGAGGGTCAGGTTGACGTTGTCCCAGCCCTTCACGCGGTCGGACACGCTGTTCCAGATCCGCGTCACCGACTCCGTCTGGTGATAGTAATCGCCGCGCATCGTGGCGCTCCAGTCCCCGAACTCCATGGTGTACTGGGCGCCCAGAGAGATAGTCCAGTGCGGCGCGTTGGGGAGCGGGTTGCCGGCCAGATTGACCGGGACGCCATCCGAGACGAGGCCACCGAAGGCGTTGGTGCCGGTGGCGATAGCGCCGCTGCCGATGTTGGCGCCGGCGCCCGCTGTCGACACCGTGGTGCAGACCGCCGTCAGGGCGAAGGGATTGCCCGTCGCCTTGGCGATGGAGAGGGCAGTCGCCGCCGCCGCCGTGGTGACCACACAGTTTGAGGCCGCGGAGGACTTCACCAGGGTGAGCGCCGGGTTCGACTGGGTGCGGTTGAAGGTATCGATTGAACTGGTGCTCTGGATTTCGGTGTCCAGATAACCGATCGCCGCATTCAGACGCAGGCCATCCAGCGGTTGCCACACCGATTCGAACTCGGCGCCGTTGACCTTGGCGTCGATGTTCTCGTTGGTGGAGGCGCGGTTCACGATCTTGGAGATCTGATAGCCTTTGTAGTCATAGTGGAACGCGCCCAGGTTCAGGGTCATCGTCCCGTCGAGGAGGACGTTCTTGGCGCCGATCTCATAGGAGTTGATGAACTCGGGCTTGAACGTCGGCGGGCCGCAGATCACGCCGGCGCCGCCGCTGCAAGGGGAGTTAAGGCCACCGGCCTTGTAGCCCCGCGAGTAGAAGGCATAGACAAGGGTCTCGTCGGTGAAGGCCAGGTCCGGCTTCCAGTCGAACCCGAAGCGGCCGGTGGGCTCCTTGAAGGACACCTTCAGGTTGGCCGGGGTGCCGGGGAGGGGACCACTGATCCCGGAACCGGGCGTGCCCAGGTTGACCGCGTGGTTCTCGACGTCTTTCTTGTCAACCGTGTAGCGCAGGCCGACCGTCCATTTGAAGTTTTCGCTCATCTGCCAGTAGAGCTCGCCGAACGCGGCGTAGGACGTCAGGTCGTATGGACCATAGGAGTCGTAATAGTTGTGACCTATTCGGGTCGGGTCCTTGTTCGGGTCGATGGCGACGCAGGTGGGGCCGGCCACGCAGTTCGGGCCGCCGTTGCGCGGATCGAGGGCGTTGTTCAGCTGGTAGAAGCCAGTTCCGGTGTTGAACATGACGTAATAGTCGCCGGTGCCCTGGAAGCGGGTGAGAATGCCGCCGACGTTGAAGTTGAACGGTCCGTCGAAATCAGACTGGAAGCGGATCTCGTGACTCCACTGTGTGGTGTAGCCGGAGGAAATGTCGCTGGTCGTGAAACGATTGAAAGGCCCGTTCTGCGGATCGTTGATGACCCCGCCGGGGAACAGCGACGGATAGATAGCTGTGGCGTAGCCGGGCACGGCTGCAAACAAATTGATCGGGTTCGGCGTCGTGTTGAAGGGCACGCTGGGCGTGTAGCGATTGTAGTCCTGGCGGGTCGTCAGCTTGTAGGTGGTGAACGCCGTCAGCCAGTTCATCGTGATGTTGTCGGACACGTCGAATTCGGCGTTGAACTGGTAGATGTCGGTCTTGGATTTGTAGATCGGATCGAACGTCGACTCGATGTCGCGAATGTTGGGGGTCTGCACCTTCCCGGCATAGGCGTCACCGGTCTGGAAGCCGGCGTAGGTGCCGAACAAACCACCCAATGTGGCCTGAGAATTGACCGTTCCAAGCATGCCTGGCGTGTAGAGGCCGACGGCCTGACAACCCTGGCTGAACAGGCC
This sequence comes from Phenylobacterium sp., assembly GCF_044358365.1. Taxonomy (GTDB): domain Bacteria; phylum Pseudomonadota; class Alphaproteobacteria; order Caulobacterales; family Caulobacteraceae; genus Phenylobacterium. The sequence goes on from NZ_JBIKNZ010000024.1 coordinate 19,459, forward strand.
GCGCTCGATCACGCCCGCGCCACCAGCGGAGAAGCCGACGCCGCCCACGGTGTTGGGACCATTGTCTTTTGTGCAGAACTGCTTGCCGATCCGCGAGCGATTGTCGTCCTCTTCAAAGTGGTCCCAGACGACCCAACTGCGGAACCTGTCCGTCGGATTGAAAGCCAGTGAGGCGCGCGTGCCGAAGAGGTCACGGTCGTCCGCGTCATTGCCGGTGACGATATTCTTTCCGAATCCGTCGCGCTTCAGCATGCTGCCCGCGAGCCGCAGCGCGAACTTGTCGCCCAGCGGCAGGTTCACCATGCCCCGCAGCTTCTGGGTATTGTAGTTGCCGTACTCGGCCCTGATGTTGCCCTGGAAGGTGTCGGTGGGCTTGGCGGTGATCAGGTTGACGACGCCGCCCGTGGCGTTACGTCCGTACAGCGTGCCCTGCGGGCCGCGCAGAACCTCGACCCGTTCCACGTCGTAGAACTCGGTCTCGAACAGGTTGTTGGCGATCAAGGGGGCGTTGTTCAGGTGAATGCCGGTGCCAGCGTCGCCTGAACCCGCCACCAGCTTCGAGCCGATGCCGCGGATCTGGAAGTTATAGCCGGTGAAGTTGCCCTTGGAGAAGTTCACGTTGGGCACGGCCAGGACCAAGTTGGGGCCCCCGTCGATCTTGGCCTTCTCGAGCGCGTTCTGGTCGAACGCCGAAACGGCGATCGGAACGTCCTGGAGGCTTTCCTCCTTCTTCTGGGCGGTGACGACCAGTTCTTCGATTGTGTTGGTGGATTGGGCCTGGGCCCCTGTCGCGCTGGCCATGGCCACCATACAGGCGCCAGACATCAGCAAGCTGTGCTTGAGTTTCATATGCAACTGCCTCCCCGCAGCGTTTTGAGTGAGCGCTATTTTTTTGCGCTTCATTTCGAAGCTGAAGCACGCCGGGGAGGCCGTCAATTCTTTTAAGCGCCGGATTCGGAGCGGCGGAGGCCGGACGCTAGGCAGGAAAACACGCGGCCCTAACGCAAGAAGCGCTCCACCTTTCGGTGAAGCGCTTCAAGTTGGCTAGCCGTTTACGCGGATCAGAAGCGGTACTGAATCTCCACGCCGTAGAGGCGCGGCGGGGTGAGTTCGAAGTTCTGGGCGCCGTTGGCGAACCGTTGCGAAGCTATCGCAGGGTTATTGTTACGGTTCGACGCGGCGACAGCGGCGGCATAACCGTCGGTGTCGAACACGTTCTTCACGTAGCCGATCAGGGTGTACTTGCCATCGGTCGGCGCCCAGAAGGCCCGCAGATCAACCTGATCCCAGGACTTCGCGGAGTTGTAGGTGCGCTTGAAGACGTTGGCGTAGGATTCTGAGCGGTAGAGATAGGTGGCGCTGAGCGTGAGTTTGCCCGGGTCCATCTCGAAGGTGTAGGCGCCGTTCAGAGCCAGCTTGTGTTCCGGCGCCTGAGGCAGGTCGTTTCCGACGACGCTGACGGCGCCGGTGTTGATGTTGTCGTTCACATCAACCAGGAGCGCGCTCTCCTTGATTTTCGTGGGGTTGTACCCGTAGTCGAGGGTCAGGCGAACGTTCTGGATCGGTTGCCAGATGCCGCTGACTTCGAGGCCCAGGGACTCCGACTTCGCGATGTTGACGAACTGCGTGACGTTCGTTGCGCCGACCCGGACCGTAACCGGGGCCTGAAGGTTCCGGTAGTCGAGGTAGAAGGCCGACATGTTCAACTGGATGTTCGATCCGAAGTTCTTCTTCAGGCCGACTTCATAGGAATTGACCGTTTCTTCCTTGGCCTTGGGAACCGCCAGGAAGCCGCCGGCCGAGAAGCCGAACGCCTTGTAGCCGCGGCTGTAGCGGGCATAGGCCATGGTGTCGCCATCCGGTTCCCACTGGAGGCCGGCAGTGCCGGTCCAGGCGTCGGACGTATCGCCAAGGTCGCGGCTCGCGATACCGGTCGTCGGGCTGATCACGTACTGACGGCAGACGCCGGCTGTACAGATCGACGGCGATGTCACGCCCTCGATGGCGCCGGCAGTGCTTTTGGGCGCGAGAGCGTCCGTGAGGTCGAAGGCGCCGTTGCCTAGGCCGCCCAGTCCGTTGAGGGCGCCGCCAAGGCCCAGGGCCTGGCCCACAGCCGGGAGGGCCGCCAGATTACCGAGCAGGCTACCCCAGTTCGCTGCCGACCCTGGACCGAAGCCGCTAAGACCCAAAGCGGGATAGAGACCCGCGTAGGCGACGTCCGAGTTCGCGACAATTCGGCGGAACTCCGACCCGAACTTCTTGTCCTTGGTATACCGCAGTCCGGCCGTGAACTTCAGAGTCTCGGTCGCCTGCCAGTCGAGCTGGCCGAACAACGCCTTGCTCTCGGTGGTCAGGTCATAGTTGCCCGTCGACCAGAACTGTTGCGGGTTCGGCGCCGCGCCAAGGATCGGGGTGCGCAGCGTGGAGGGGCCGACGTCGAAGAAGTCAGCCGTGCTGCCGGTGCCCGTATATTTTTCGTTGTAGTAGTAGGCGCCGACAATCCACTGGAGGTTCGAGTCCGTGGTGGATGAAATGTTCAGCTCGTGGCTGTACCACTTCGGATACTCGAAATAGTGATATCCGTTATTCACGTTGGTGGTCAGCGGAGAACAGTTGACCGTCGAGAGGCCGGCGGCGAACAGGGCGCCGATGTTGCCGCAGATCGACCCTGGAGCCAACGGGATCTGATACGACTTGACGCTGGTGCCATCGGTATCGCCGTACAGGTCGTACTTGTACTCCTGAATACCGCCGACGTACCGGATGTCGACGGTAGGCAGGCGGTAAACGAAGTTGGTGGTGAGCGAGTTGACGTCGCGCAGGCGCACCCGCTGAGGGATGTTGGAGTTGAAGGTGCGGTTGTCGCGCAGCGCCGGGTTCGTCGTTGTAGTCGAACCGTTGAACTGTACGAGGCTTCCGGGAACGATACCGTTCACCCCGGTCTCCGGCGAATAGCCGTGGGCGGGGTTGAAGACGACCGAGAAGTTGGGATCGGTCCGGCCGGTCTCATGGGCGTCAGCCAGGTAGCCTGAGCGCGCACCGGGGCCGCCGCGGTTGTGCCAGACGAGGGTCTTGTATGAAATCCAGAAGTCAGCGTTCTCGCCAAGGTCCGCCTCAAGCTGGGCCTGGACCTGATACTCGTCGCGCTTGCTGCCTTCCGAAGGCAGGCCAGGATTGACGTTCGTGAAGTAGCCCTTGCGCTGATCTAGCTTGTAGCCGGAAATCCGGGCGCGCAGTGAACCGCTCTCGTTGAGCGGGCCCGAGACAGCGGCCTGCAGGTTGGTGAAGTCGTAGTTCTCGGCAATGGCCCGCACTTCTGCGTAGAACTCTTCCGTCGGACGAACGGAGATCACATTGACGGTGCCGCCAATGGCATTACGTCCGTACAGGGTGCCCTGGGGACCCCGCAGAATTTCCACGCGATCCACATCCAGCGGCGGGCCGCCGGCCAGAACCGTCGAGGTGGTGAAGAGGCCGTCGATGTAGATGGACACAGCGCCGTCCACCGAGTGGACGTTGGTCAGGCGGCCGATGCCGCGCATGCTGGCCCGGTCGTTGGACGACTGGTAGACGAAGCCAGGTGTGAAGTTGGTGAGGTCCTGCACCGTGCTGATGCCGACCAAGTCCCGCTGTTTGCTCGTAAAGGCCGAGATGGCGACCGGCACATCCTGAAGGCTCTGCTCACGCTTTTCAGCGGTGACGACCAGTTCCTCGATCTCATTCGCGCCCTGTGCCTGGGCGGCGGACGCCCCCAGCATCACGGCCAACATGGCCCCCGACGTCAACAGGCTGTGCTTGAATCTCATGGTAGAACATCTCCCCTCAGGACTTGAACTTGATGCGCGATTTTCGTTTCGTCTCGCGTCGAAGCGAAGAAATCACCGGATAATGGTCGTCCTGTCTAGAGTGGGTGTACGCCTGTAACTAAATGGTGCTCAAGAACAACAAGCGGACTCTCTGTCGCCCCTTGTTGGGAGAGGGGTGTGGTTTCGCGGTAAATCCGACAACATTGGCGAAAACACCCTATTTGTTGGCGCAACGAAGCAGACGACCCCAATATTCCTGCATATTTTGAAAAATCGTCACCTTCGTCGAAATGTGGCCGGCGCGCCCGCTGATCTGCATGAAGCCCTTGTGACGTAAGGGAATCTGAAAATAAATATTTTGGCATTGATGCAGATTTGCCACGGGAGGTTTCGTATTTCCGACACGCTGGCTGCCAGTGAGTCGTCTCAGGGTTCGCGCGGGCCTTCCCCCTTGGCGACCGGCCCTCTACAGAGGTCGCCCGCTAGAGACTCTCAAGGGCGTAGACATGCATCGCAATCCAGACGGTTCGTGGGACAAATCCAGGCTTCCCAGCCGCCACACGACCGAGGGGCCCGCACGTGCGCCCCATCGCTCCTACTACTATGCCATGGGCCTCGGCAGCCGTGAGATTGCCCAGCCGTTCGTGGGTGTAGCCTCGTGCTGGAATGAAGCGGCCCCCTGCAACACCACCCTGATGCGCCAGGGCCATGCCGCAGCGGAGGGCGTAAGGCGAGCCGGCGGCACGCCGCGGGAGTTCTGCACCATCACCGTCACGGATGGCCTGGCCATGGGCCATGAGGGCATGCGTTCGTCCCTGGTCAGCCGCGAGGTGATCGCCGACTCCGTGGAATTGACCATGCGCGGTCACGCCTATGACGCGCTGGTCGGCGTCGCCGGCTGCGACAAGAGCCTGCCGGGCATGATGATGGCGATGCTGCGCCTGAATGTGCCCTCGGCCTTCATCTATGGCGGCTCGATCCTCCCGGGGAACTGGCAAGGGCGCGAGGTGACGGTGCAGGACGTCTTCGAAGGCGTCGGCAAGCATTCCGCCGGCGAGATGAGCCTGGAAGACCTCTGCGACCTCGAACAGCATGCCTGTCCTGGCGACGGCGCCTGCGGTGGTCAGTACACAGCCAACACCATGGCCTGTGTTTCCGAGGCGATCGGGCTGGCCTTGCCGCTCTCGTCGGCGCTGCCGGCGGCCTATCTGGATCGCGATCAGTACGCCATCGCATCGGGCGAGGCGGTAATGGCGCTGCTTGAGCGGAACCTGCGGCCCCGGGACATCTGCACCCGTGAGGCGTTCGAGAACGCGGCGGTGGTGATCGCGGCCACAGGCGGCTCCACCAACGGCGGCCTGCACCTGCCGGCCATGGCGCATGAGGCGGGCATCAGCTTCACCCTGCGCGATGTGTGCGAGATCATGAAGCGCACCCCTTATCTCGCTGATCTGATGCCGGGCGGGCGCTACCCCGCCAAGAAGATGGGGGAGGCGGGTGGCGTGCCGATGCTGCTGCGCACCCTGCTGGACGCCGGATTGATCCACGGGGATTGCATCACCGCTACCGGCAAGACCATCCGGGAAAACCTCGAGGGTGTGGTCTGGCGCGAGGACCAGGACGTGATCCGTCCGGTCTCCAACCCGCTTTCGCCGACAGGCGGGGTTGTCGGTCTCTGGGGCTCGCTGGCCCCCGACGGCGCCATCGTCAAGGTGGCGGGGTCGAACCACACCAAGCATCGCGGCCCTGCGCGGGTGTTCGACGGCGAGGAAGCCGCATTCGCCGCCGTCCAGGCCCGCGACTATAAGGAGAACGACGTCCTGGTGATCCGCTACGAGGGGCCCAAGGGCGGCCCGGGCATGCGTGAGATGCTGTCGACCACGGCGGCGATCTTCGGCCAGGGGATCAGCGACAAGGTCGCGCTGATCACCGATGGTCGCTTCTCCGGCGCTACGCGCGGCCTCTGCATTGGCCATGTGGGTCCGGAGGCGGCTGACGGCGGCCCGATCGGGCTGGTCAAGGACGGGGATATCATCTCGATCGACGCCGACGCCGGTACGATTGAGCTGGAAGTCGATCCGATCGAGATGGAGAACCGCGCCCGCCAACTGGCGAAAGAGGAGCCGCGGCGCACGATCTACACGTCCGGCGCGTTGTGGAAGTTCGCAAGGACAGTGGGGCCGGCTCACCTGGGCGCGGTCACGCACCCGGGCGGTGCGGCCGAGGGCCACATGTACGCGGACATCTGATGAAGACCCTGGGCCTGATCGGCGGGATCAGCGCAGAGAGCACCACTGTCTATTACCAGCAGCTGAACCGGCGGGTCCGCGAACGGCTGGGTGGGTTGCATTCCTGCGAGCTGATCCTGTGGTCTGTGGATTTCGCCCCGATTGCGGCGCTGCAGGCCGTTGAGGACTGGACGGAGACCGGCAGGGTTCTGGCCGACGCAGCGCGGAAACTGGAGGCGGCCGGGGCGGGGGCGATCATCATTTGCGCCAACACCATGCACATCAACGCCCCTCAGGTTGAGGCCGCTGTGGCGATTCCCCTGATCCATATCGCTGACGCCACGGCGGCGGTCCTCTCGGCGAAGGGCGTCTCCCGGCCCTTGTTGCTCGCCACCCGGTTCACGATGGAGAAGCCGTTTTACCGGGATCGCCTGGAGCGGGCAGGGTTCTCTGTGCTGACGCCGAACGCGGGTGACCGGGAGCGCCTGCACGCCATCATTTACGACGAGCTTTGCCAGGGTGTGATCCTGGCCGACTCCCGCGTCGTCGTGACGGACATCATCGAGCGGGGGCTGGCGAACGGGGCTGACAGCATCATCTTCGGCTGCACCGAGATCGGATTGTTGCTGGATGCGGACGCCATGCCTGCGCCAACGGTCGACACAGCGCTGGCGCATGTTGAAGCCGCGTTAGACTTCGCGCTGGGCTAACCCAATGCCGCCACCCCGAACAGCATGGGATGCGCCAGCATCAGGATCGCCCAGACCGCCACGCCAAGCGCGATCCGCCACACGCCGATCTCGGCGAGCTTGAGAGACTGGCGTCCGTTCAGAACCGCAGCGAAGGGTACGTTGGAGGTCTGGGCCATGAAGGCCTCGTAGGATTCGCCCAGCGCCCGCTTGCGTTTGGCGTCTATGCTGGAGGTTCCGGTCACGGCCAGCACCAGCAGGGTCCCGAAGAGCACGATGCTGGCACGGTCGCCGTTCACCAGCAGGTGCCCCAAAGCCCAGATCGCCACGCCCCACAGAAACGGATGGCGGGTAATTCGCAGCATGCCTTGCACCACATCCGGGCGATCCAGGGCGCCTTCCTGCTGCACACTGGTGGGGTTGGCGGTGGCCAACCCCGGAACGATCAGCAGCATGGCCAAAAGTTGGGTCAAAAGCTGAATATGCCGGGTGGCCGCGTTGATACCCCAGTGTGCCGTGTTCCAGACCTCGCCCCGCGCGCCAGCATAGGCGAAGCCCAGCCAGACCAGGCCTGCCACCGAGGCCAGCGAGAACAGCCCCATGTAGGCGTTCTGGCCGATACGTCCGACGACGGCGTCCCTTAGCCGGGTTCCGGAGACACCCAGGTGGATCAGCAGGAAAAAAGCAGCGGCGGCGACAAGGCTGGTCATGGGTCAGATCCTCCATGCACGACTCTGACAGCGTAATTTACATCGTCAAGTTATAGCGCGGGGATCGCCATCGTCCGGATCGTCCCAGGGCGGCTCATCCTCCTCCCGGTCGTCACGCTCAACCGGCGGCAAGGGGCGCACGGCGACCGGCGAGGTCGTTGGCCGGACCGGGATTGTCGTCGGCGCAGCAGGAGCCCGGGCGACCGGCCGGCGCAGCAAGGCCTCCATTCGCGCCATCCAGCGATTGGCCTCTTCCAGGGCCTCGTCTGCGTGACGTCGACCTCTGATGTCGTCGTCGCCCGGCTGCCAGAGGTCCAGGGAGAAGTCCGGGTGAGCCGGATCGTCGAAAACGAAGCGCAGCCGGACACCCTCGGTCGGCGCGGCAAGATGATCCAGCGGTCGCCGTGTCTCGCCCCGAAAGGTGCGCGCCGCGACTTGCCGGTCAACGATCAGGTCCACGCCCATCAATTCATCCAGCCTGTAGTCCAACCGCCAGGCGCCGCGGTCCCATACGACCACAACGCGGTTTGATGGCAGGTCGAACCCGATACCCACACCGCGTCCGCGTACGATCAAGCCTGGTTCTGGCGGGCGGCCAAGGGCATTGGTGAGCGTGCGGCGGATCCGGCGGGTCTCGTCGAGGAACCAGAGCATCCCCGTTCCGGCCAGCGTCAAGGCGCCGCCGACAAGGGCCAGAAGGGTCAGAAGCCGGGCTGCCTCGTCCATCGCAGAAGCCTACGCCGGTTCGACCGAGTCGTCGAAATCACGCATCGAGTTCAACGACCAGCGGCACGTGATCCGATGGTTTTTCCCAGGAGCGCACATCGCGGTGGATTGATACGCCGGTCAGGAGGTCTGCGGCCTGGGGCGACAACAGGGCGTGGTCGATGCGGATGCCGTTGTTCCGTTGCCAGGCGCCGGCCTGATAGTCCCAGAAGGTGTAGGCGCCCGGTGCGCCGCCCGCCTGGAGGAAGGCTTCAGTGAGGCCCAGGTTCTTCAGCGCCCGGAAGGCGGCTCGGCTCTCGGGTTGAAACAGCGCGTCGCCGGCCCAGTTGTCGGGAAACTCTGCGTCACGTCGCTCGGGGATCACATTATAGTCGCCGGTCAGGACAAACGGTTCTTCCAAGGTCAGCAGTTCGCGGGCGTGAGCATTCAGGCGCGCCATCCAGGCCAGTTTGTAATCGAACTTCGGGGTGGACACTGGATTGCCGTTGGGAAGGTAGAGGCAACCCACCCGAACCGGGCGTGGGCCGGAGACCACGGCCTCAATGTAACGCGCCTGTTCGTCCGTATCGTCGCCGGGCAGGCCTCGCCGCACGTCCTCGAGCGGGGTCTTCGATATCAGCGCGACACCGTTGTAGGTCTTCTGACCATGGACGGCGACATTATAGCCCAGTCTTTCAAAGGCTTCGGTCGGGAATTTCTCGTCGATGCATTTGATTTCCTGGAGGCATGCCACGTCCGGCTTCGCCTCCTCGAACCAGCGCAACACCGTCTCGATTCGAGCGTTGACCGAGTTCACATTCCAGGTGGCGATACGCATTGACGTCTCCGGTTTCGCGACGGAGGCTAGAGGGGTGGGGCAGTCGCCTCAAGGCCATGGGTGGTTTGCACGCGCGAAATGAAGTTACCGGCTCTGTCCTTGTTGTTGGCCTTGATGGCTTCGCCCGCAGTGGCGGAGACCTGCGCGCCGGACAAACTCATGAAAATCGTCACACGGTCGGTAGGGCCTGACGTAACACCCGGCAGCTTCCGGGCGGCGCCCGTCACGCTCTACCGACAGGGCTCGCGTTTCCTGCGCAACGAAGAGCCTGCGGATCCGGCCGGGGGACCGCATGTCCTCGCAATTGTCGCCTCGCCGGACGTCTGGATCGTCAATCGTGCTGACAGGACCGGTCGCCACCTGCTGGACCCCGGGCCCATCTATGAAGCCAAGGCGCCGATCGTGGCCGGGCAGGGGGTGCCCCAGGCTTTCACCGAACTGGAGTTCGGCTGCGAGGCGCGCTTCGCCCGCGGCCGGGCCCGTGAAGCCGGGATACGCGATGTCGGGGGGCGTCCAGCGCGGATTCATGCCTTGCAGGAAGGCGACCGGCGACTGGAGATTCTCCTGTACGAGACCGGAACGCCAGCGGAGGTGTCCTATTTCCAGGGCACAACGGCGATCCTGACGCTTGTCTACGATAACTATGATATCGCCTTGCCGGACAATCCGGGCCTGTTCGCAAAACCCGAGGGATACGCAATCTCAGAGGCGCCGTCCCGATGAGGCTTGCCCTGGCGCTAGGGGGGCTATTCCTGTCCGCTTCACCGGTCCTGGCCCAGCCGCCCGTCGCGCCCCGACCTGGTCTCTGCGCGCCGGTCGCGATGACCCGCATGGTGGTGCGTGAGGTGACGCCCGGCCTGGCGGCCGCTGACCCCCGCGCCCAGCCGCGCACGATTCACCGCTTCGGCGCGACTCAGTTGCGGAGCGAGACGCCGCCAGACCTCAGTCGGGGCGGCGCCAGCGACCTGGCCATCGTGTCTGAGCCGGATGTCTGGACCATCGACCTCACCCGCCGGCTCGGCGCTCACGCGGTAGATCCGGGGCCGGAATTTGTTGTTCGAGCGCCCATTTTGCCGATCACGCCGGATATGCCGCCACGTTTCCGAACCCTGGAGTTCGGTTGCGAGGCAAGCTTTGTCGGCGCCAACGCCCCGCAGGCCACCCAGACCCGACCCTGGGGCCTTTCGCAGGTCGCCGCCTTCCAGATTACCGAGGGCGCCTACAGCCTTGCCATGCTCATGGATACGCGCTGGCAGGAGCCGGTGGCCATCCTCTATTCGAAGGCCGGCCAGGTCGTGTTCGCCATGCGCTACGACGACTACCGCAGTGACATGCCTGCAAGCCCTGAGCTGTTCGCCCCGCCACAGGGCGTACAGATCACAACCAGCATGGCTGCAACGCTGAAGCGGTGACGCGACAGCATGTAACGGCCGATTGAGCGGAGCCAGGAGGCAGGGTGCTAAAGCACCCCCAGCATCTCCGCGACCAGCGGGTGGCGCACGATGTCGCGGTCCTTCAGGCGGACGACGGCGATGTTGCTGACGGACTCAAGTTTGTCCGCCACGGGGCCGAGTCCGGAGAAGGTCGGCAGCAGGTCGGACTGGTCGGGATCTCCGGTGACCACCATCGTAGAATGCCAGCCGAGGCGAGTAAGCAGCATCTTGAGTTGCACATAGGTGCAGTTCTGGGCCTCGTCGATCACCACGAAGGCGTTGTTCAGGGTGCGACCACGCATGAAGCCGACGGGGGCGATCTCGATTGCGCCTTCGGCCATCAGGGTGCGCACCCGCTTCATGGACAGCCGATCCGAGAGGGCGTCGTAGAGCGGGCGCAGATAGGGAGCGAGCTTGTCTTCTGCGTCGCCCGGCAGGAAGCCGATGGATTCGCCGGCTTCGACGGCCGGACGCGACAGCACGATACGGCCCACCTTGCCGGCTTCCAGCGCCTCGACGGCCTTGGCGATGGCCAGATAGGTTTTGCCGGTGCCGGCAGGGCCCAGGGCAAGCACCAGATTCTTGGCATCCACGGCGTCGATCAGCGCCTGTTGTCCAACGGACTTGGCCTTGATGGTCTTCAGATAGCCCTGCTCGCGATCGTCGTTGTGATGATTGAGGGGCGACCAGGCCCGTTCGACGGGCAGGCGGCGGATCTTGTCATCACCCTCGAACTGTCCGGCGTCGAACGCGCCTTCGCGCAGCTGTCGCTTCAGGGCTCGCTTGGTCATAAAAAGCCTCCGTGGGGGCAAGAAAAAAGGGCGTCCCGTGAATGGGAGCGCCCTTGGAAAAATGGGTGAGTGCGGCGTTGGCGGCGGAAGAGTCGACCGAGGGGGTGGCCTGGCGGCTCACCGTTTCGTGCGCTTGCGGGCGGTGAAGCCCTTGAGAGCAACAGACCTGGCGTCATACACCCCGTCCAACGCGAGAACACGGGAGCCTAAGCCCCGCGGCCGTTTCTAGAAGGCTGCCGCCCTTTCGAATCGCACCGTTAGACTAACCTTAGCTTGGTTTATGAGTCGTTAAACAGCCGTCAGCGGCAAGAAATGGAGGCCGGCGATGAGTGTCTATTCCTTAGGCAATGTGACACCTGAGCTACCAAATGATGACGAATACTGGATTGCGCCCAATGCTGCGGTGATGGGGCGGGTGATTCTGAAGAAGAACGCCTCGGTCTGGTGGGGTGTGACGCTGCGCGGAGACAACGATCCCATCGTCGTCGGCGAAGGCTCAAACATCCAGGACGGCAGCGTGATCCATACGGATACAGGCTCGCCCTGCACCATCGGGGCGAATGTGACGGTGGGGCATATGGTGATGCTGCACGGCTGTGTAATTGGCGACGGTAGTCTCGTGGGGATCGGCTCGACGGTACTTAATGGTGCGGTGATCGGGAAGAACTGCCTGATCGGGGCTGGATGTCTGATCACCGAGGGCAAGCAAATCCCGGATAACTCGCTGGTTATGGGTGCGCCGGGCAAGGTCGTGCGCGAGCTGAGCCCCGAACAGGCCATGCGCGTGGCCCTGGGCGCGGCGCACTATGTGGAGAACTGGAAGCGATACCGTCGGGAACTGACTGAGATGTCTTGACGAACGTTGCGGCGCCCGCCGACGGTTGAACCAGCAAGGGAGAACGCCATGGCCTATGAATTCATCAAGGTGGATCGCAACGGACCGATCACCACCTTCACCTTGAATCGCCCCGATGTGATGAACGCCATGCACTCGCCGGCGCACTTCGAGATGGACGACGCGGTCAATACGTTCGCGGCCGATCCGGAGCAATGGGTGGGAATCGTGACCGGGGCGGGGGAGCGTGCCTTTTCCGCCGGTAACGACCTCAAGCACCAGGCCACGGGCGGCAAGATGGGAAGTCCGCCGTCAGGCTTCGCCGGACTGACGTCGCGCTATGATCTGACCAAGCCTCTCATCGCGGCGGTGAACGGCGTGGCCATGGGCGGCGGGTTCGAGATCGCGCTGGCTTGTGACATTATCATTGCGTCGGACAAGGCGGTGTTTGCGCTTCCGGAGCCGCGGGTGGGATTGGCGGCGCTGGCCGGGGGCTTGCATCGCCTGCCGCGCGCCATTGGCGTGAAGCGGGCGATGTCGATGATCCTGACAGCTCGGCGGGTATCGGCGGCGGAAGGCAAGGAGCTTGGCTTCGTCGCCGAGGTGACCAGCGCAGAAGACCTGATGCGGGTGGCGAACGAATGGGCCAAGGGAATCTGCGAACTGGGGCCGATGTCGATCCGGGCGTCGAAGGAAGCCGTCTATCGCGGGCTGGATGAGCCCAGTCTGGAAGCGGCCATCAAGGGCCAGAACCGCTATCCGGCAGTGGCGGCGCTGTTCACCTCGGAGGATTTTGTGGAAGGCCCGCTGGCGTTCTCGCAGAAGCGCGCCCCGGCGTGGAAGGGGCGCTGACGGCGGCTTTCGCGCAAACCGGTCGATATTCTTCTACACACGCTTGACGTGTTGAGAACGAAAAGTGATCATCGTCGCTGAAGGCCGTAGACATGACGCGCGAGCCGGTATTCCCGGCGGAGGCGCCTCACTCGTTTGTGGTCGGGTCAAGTCGCAAGCTGCGGGGGATCAGGTTGGAAAGATATCGTCCGTATTTCTCTTTCTCTGGCCGCATAAACCGGCAGCCGTACTGGCTGACCGCGCTGGCGCTCGTTCCTGCTTACCTCGTGGCGTTTCTCCTCGCGGTCTTCATACCCGTCCTGGGCCCACTGGCGGCGGGAATTCTGGTCATCGGCGCCATATGGGTCAGTGCGGCGAATCTGGTCCGCCGCCTGCACGACCGGGGCAAGGGCGCATGGTGGCTCGTCCCGATGTATTTGCCCGTGTTTGTTCTTTCCCTTCTGGCCCTGGCCGCCGAAGGGGCTGGCGAGGCCGATGCCGCGGCAGGGCTTAACGCCTTGACCTTGCCCTTCTCTATCTGGGTCTTTGTAGAACTCGGGTGCCTGCGGGGCACGCTTGGCCCCAACAGATTTGGTCTCGATCCCCTCAATCCTCTCGATACCCTCGATCCCGGCGATCCCTCCCAGGCTGAGGTGTTCGACTAGCGGCAACCTTGTGGGAATGCGGCGACCCCGGCACTGTGCCAAGCACACTCATTTGGGGCGACCATGGATCTGGACGCAATCGGCGGGGCCGCGACAGGCGGGTTGATCGCGTCGGCGATTGAGAAACCTTCCGGCGTGGCAGGCGCGCATCAAAGCCCATGCGCCGACTGCGGGACGAAAACTATTGGGCGCTTCTGTCACAACTGCGGCAATCCCAGCCATGTGCACCGGACTTTGCTGCACCTGGGCGAGGAACTGCTGCACGGGGTGATGCATTTCGACAGCCGCACCTGGCGGACCTTGCCGTTGCTGATATTCCGGCCGGGGCAACTTACCCGTGACTGGGTTATGGGCAAAAGGGCGCGATATGTCTCGCCGCTCGCGTTGTTTCTGTTCACGATCTTCGTGATGTTCATGGCGCTGAGCTATGCGCCAATCGTTCCGGAGACGCGGGTCGATGCGCCCGGGGCCGACGTATCGGGTATGGTGGCGCGAGCACAGGCCAAGGTCTCGGCGGCAGAACAGGCGCTCACTTCCGCGTCGCCACAGGCGCGTCCTGATTTAGCGGCGCGTGTCGCGGCCGCGCGCGCAGAGTTGAAAAGAGCAGTTAATGAGGGCCGCGAGATCGAAGGTTTCGCGAATGCCCCTGGCGGTGACTGGAAGGCCGAGATGGCGGCGCGCGCCAGGTCCAACACGCTGGGAATCGAGACCGGCAACAAATCCCTGGACGAGAAGATCCGGCGCAAGCTCGAGAACCCGGACCTGGCGATCTACAAGCTACAACAGACATTCTACAAATTCTCGTTCCTGCTTGTGCCCATTTCGATCCCCTTCGTGGCGTTGCTTTTCGTCTGGAAGCGGGGGGTGACGCTCTATGACCACGGCGTGTTTGTGCTCTATTCGCTGACCTTTATGTCGGCACTGATTATGGTGGGAGGCGTCGGCGACCGTTTGGGCGTGCAGACCGGGTGGCTGGTGCTGGCGCCGCCGGCGCACATGTTTTTCCAGCTCAAGGGCGCCTATGGGCTGGGATGGTTCTCTGCGCTTTGGCGAACGGTTCTGCTTCAACTGTTCTGCGTGATCGCGCTTGGCCTTTTCATCCTGTCAGTGGTTTGGCTGGGCCTGACCTGAAGTTGACGCAGGAGTCACTCTTGCGACGGGCAACCCGTTAGGCCAGTGTCCCGGCCAACTCAACAGCGGTCCGGGACGGTACGACGTGGACAGGTTCGACTACATCATTATCGGCGCAGGTTCCGCCGGTTGCGTACTGGCCAACCGGCTGACGGCGGATGGAAGCAAGTCCGTCCTGCTGCTGGAAGCTGGCGTCAAGGATGACGCCCTGATGGTGCGCATGCCGGCCGGTGTGGCCCAGCTGATCCCGGACAAAGGGACCTACAACTGGGGCTTCTGGACCGAGACCGAACCGCATCTGGAGGATCGCAAGCTGTTCTGGCCGCGCGGTAAAGGCTGGGGCGGATCATCCTCGATCAACGGCATGATCTACATCCGTGGCCATGCCCGTGACTATGACCAGTGGCGCCAGATGGGCCTGCAGGGATGGGCCTACAAGGATGTGCTGCCCTACTTCAAACGCTCGGAAGGCTTTGAAGGGGGCGGTGATGCCTGGCACGGCGGCGAGGGGCCGCTGAAGGTCACCAGATCCGCCGATCCAAACCCGATCTACAAGGCCACGATCGAGGCGGGCCGGCAGGCAGGGCACAAGGTGACCGCCGACTTCAACGGCTTCCAGCAGGAAGGGTGGGGCCCCTACCAACACACCATCTCGGGCGGCGAACGCTGGAGCGCGGCAAAGGGTTATCTGCATCCGATCCTGACGCGCGCGAACCTCACCTGCGTCACGGGTGCGCGGACGACCCGGCTGATCCTTGAGGACGGTCGCTGCAAAGGCGTTGAATATGCCGACGAGACCACGCGCGAGCGCAAGATCGTCCACGCGAACGCAGAGGTGCTGGTTTGCGCCGGCGCGGTGCAGTCACCGCAGATCCTGCAGCTTTCGGGGATCGGCAATCCGGAGGACCTGGAACCGCACGGCGTGCCGGTGGTCCATACGCTGAGGGGGGTTGGCGCCAATCTGCAGGACCATCTGGATCTGGCGCTGTCATGGGCGTGCCCCCAGCCGATCACCATGTACTCCCAGACCAAGGGCCTGCGCACCCTGCTCATCGGTCTGACCTACATGCTGTTCAAGAAGGGGCCGGGCAGTCGGTTCCCGCTGGAGGCCGGCGCCTTCCTGAAGTCGCGCCCCGATCTCGACCGGCCTGACCTGCAGGTCCATGTGGTGCTGGCCGCCATGCGCAACCACGGCAATCGTGAGGCCGGGCCGGTTCAGCAGGACGGTTTCACCTTCCACATCTGCCAGCTGCGGCCCGAGAGTATCGGTCGGGTGGGGTTGCGGTCGGCGGATCCTTTCGACGATCCCACCATCTTTGCCAACTACCTCGCCGCCGAGGAAGACCGGCGCGCTCTGCGCGAAGGCGTCAAGATGATGCGCCTCGTGGCCGAACAGGCGGCGCTGTCGCCCTTCAACTCGGAGGAACTGTTCCCCGGCAAGGCCGTACAGACCGATGCCGAGATCGACACCTGGATTCGCCAGACCGCCGAGACGATCTACCATCCGGTGGGCACTTGCCGCATGGGCGTGGCAGGCGATCCGATGGCCGTGGTGGACGCCGATTGCCGGGTGATGGGACTGAAGGGCCTGCGGGTCGTGGACGCCTCGGTGATGCCGACCCTGATCGGCGGTAACACCAATGCGCCGACCATGATGATCGCCGAGAAGGTCTCGGACTCGATCCTGGGTAGTCCATTCCTGGCCGCTGACGAGGCGCCGATCGAAGAAGATGAGGTCCGGGCCGCCTGAAGACCGGCGCCGTTCACGCAGCGTGAATGGCGCCGGGTGTCATTCGCGCAAGGGATGCGACGATCTGCGCATCGGCGGATGCGGTGGTCGGGGGGAGTAGGGCAGGGTGGGTCATCGCTCATCCACTCCCTGGAGTTCTTCATGAAGTCGCTTCCCCTCTTCCTTGGCCTAGTTCTAGGTGTTTCGACGCTGGCGTCCGGCGTTCGGGCTCAGGACACGGCCAGTCTCGATGTCACCTTCGCCGGCCTCAAGGCGACGCAGGGCGCCATCATGTTCACCCTGGTGAACAGCGAGGAGGCCTACAACGACAAGGCCAAGCCGGTTGCGGCGGTAATGTTGCCGGTGGCTGCGGCCACGGCGACCCGTACGTTCAGGGGCCTCGCTCCCGGCCTCTATGCCATCAAGGCGTTTCACGATTTGAACGGCGACGGCAAGATGAACGCCAACCCGTTCGGCATCCCCACAGAGCCCTTCGCCTTCTCTAACAACGCGGTGGCCAACATGAGCCCGGCCAAGTGGGCGGCGGCCAGCTTTGAGGTGAAGGCCGGCGCCAACGCCCACGCCATCACCATCGATTGAGCAGGAGCGGACCCATGGACAGACGTCACTTCCTTCAGACGCTGACGGGCGCGGCCGCCACGGCGGTGCTGACCCCCGAACTGGCCCAAGCCGCCGCCCAGCTCCGTCAGGGCGGCGCCGCCGGGATCAACTGGCAGGTCGCTTTCAGCGACGTCGACGCCGACCTGCCGCGTGCGCCGCTCAAGCTGGTGCACGGTCGTGCGCCGAAAGACCTCACCGGCAGCCTCTATCGCAATGGCCCGGGCAAGTTCCATCGCCCTGGCGGGTCGGTGGATCACTGGTTCGACGGCGACGGCCTGATGCGGGCGTTCCGGGTATCGGACGGCGCGGCGACACTGGAGGCGCGTTTCGTTGATACGCCCAAGCGCCGCGTCGAGGCGGCCGCCAACGCCATGGTTCAGCCCGGCTTCGGAACGGCGGGTAAATCGGGGGCCCAGGTTCGAAATGCCGACGACGCCAACCCGGCCAACATCTCGGTGATGTCGATGGGCGGTGAGCTTTGGGCGTTGTGGGAGGCGGGCTCGCCCGTCGTCATGGACCCGATGGATCTGTCCACCAAGGGCATGAAGACCCTGCGGGATGACCTGGTGCACATGCCGTTCCTCGCTCATCCCCGGCGAGACCCCGGCGGCGATGTCTGGAGCCTGGGTCTTTCAGGGGCACAGGCGATTGTCTGGCGCGTCGCCGCCGACGGCACCCTGAAATCCGCAGATATGGTCAGCCTGCCGATGGCCAGCTACGTCCATGACTTCACCGCGACCAAACGCCACCTGATCGTGATCCTGCAGCCGTGGGTTCAGGACCGGATGGTGATGCCCTATGCCGACAGCTTCACCTGGCGGCCCGAAATGGGCACCAAGGTGCTGGTGCTGGACAAGGCCGATCTCACCAAACGTCGCATCTATGAACTGCCGCCGTTCTTCGCCTTCCACTTCGGCTCGGCCTGGGAAGAGGCGGATGGGACATTGCGGTTCGACGGCTGTTTCACGCCAGACGCCCGGTTTGCCACCACAAACGGCAAGGCGTTCATGAAGGGGACTTTCGAACCCGAACCGGACCCGATCCTGACACTGGTGACCCTCAGGCCAAATGGCCGCGCGACGCTGGAACCTACCGGGGTCACCGCCGAGTTCCCGCGCGTTGATGGCCGCAGGTCTGGCGATGCGCGCCGCTATACGATCCACGCCACGGCGACCGCGCCGAACACCCCGCTGTTCCATGGCGTGGCGACCTACGACTGGAAGGCCGGCAAGTCCGACAGTTACGACTTCGGCGCCAGCCATCTGGTGGAGGAGGCGGTCTTCGTCGCCCGTCCCGGCGGCACGGAAGAACTGGACGGCTGGCTGCTGGCGCCCTCGGTCAACACCCTGGCCAGGGCGACCGAGCTCCACGTGTTCGACGCCCGCCGGATCGCGGCGGGGCCAATCTGCACCTGGCGTTCAGAGCATGTGCTGCCGGTCAGTCTGCACGGGGTGTTTGTGGGGGCGTAGGGGCGGCCGGCGCCCCGTTCACCTTCGCTGCCGGCTTTATCTCCACCCGGTAGTCTCGGCCCGGCCTGAACCAGGTCTGGGCGGCGCGTTGAACGTCGGCGGCGGTGATCCGTTCGGTGCCGGTGATCAGCTGGCGGATAACGTCCAGGCGGCGCGGATCGGTCTGCGCGCCCGAAAGCTCGCCTAGCCAGTAGCCGTTGGTCAGCTGCGCCTTCTGCAAGGCCTCGATCCGCGGCGCCTTGGCTCGGGCCAGCTCGTCGGGTGAGACGCCATCCTCCGCCAGTTTCGCGGCGATCTTCATTGTATCGCCGAAGAAGCCCTGAAGTTTTTCGGGTGGTACCTCGACGGTCGCGGCGATGTAGCCCCAACCCGACCATACCAGGCTATGCTGGGAGCTGACCGAAGGAGAGTAGGTGGCGCCCTGATTCTCCCGGAGTTCGTCGGTCAGGCGAAGGTTCATGATCTCGCGAAGCACGGCGGTGTCGCGGGCGCGCTGCGGGTCGGCCCAGTAGTCGCTGGTGGGCCAGGCGATGTAGCCAACCGCCTGATCGGCGCGGCCCTTGTGGGTCAATTCCACTACGCTTCCGCCGCCTTTCGGGAACGGGACAGCGTGCTGCGCGGTCGGCGCCGGGCGCGGGTCGACGCGGCGGGGCAGGGCCGCGAAGGTGGAGGCTGTGGCGGCGATCGCCTGATCCACCGTGATGTCGCCGACGATCACTACATCGACCGGACCCTTCACCAGATCCTGTGCAATTGCAGTCTGGATATCACTTGCCTTGGCCTCGGCGATGTTCTGGCGGCTGGGGAACGTCCAGCGCCGGTCGCCGGAGTGGATCAGGCCAGGCAGGTCCCGGGCCATGACGCCGTCGGTCGTGGATTCGTACTGGTCGTGGGCGGTTCTGTAGGCGGTCTTCACGCGCTGGAACGCCTCATCCCGCCAGGCTGGCTCGCTGAGATAGGCTGCGAGGACTTGTAGTTGCGTCGGCAGGTCACCGGTCCGGGTGCTGCCGGACAGGACCAGGGCGTCGTCCGAGACGCTGAAGCGCGCGCCATACACATTGGCGGCCAGGACGCGTTCCATATCCTCGACGCCAATTCTCTTGAGTCCGCCTTCGATCATGGCGCTGGCGGCCCAGAGCGGGCTCTGTCGATCATTCGGCAGGCCCTTGAGACCCTGGCCGACATTGACCCGGACAAGCACCTCGTCGTCGCGAAAGGCGGTGGGCTTTACGGTAAGGCGGACGCCGTTGGCGAAGCGCACGAAGGTGGTCTTCAGGTCTGCAATCTCGCGCCGTTCCACCACCTTGCCGGCGACCCCGAAACTCTCATATGGCCACTTGGTGGCCGCGGTCTGGACCTTGGGCAGGACGGCCACCTTCTGGGACGTCGTCAGCGCCGCCAGGACAGCGGCCTCGCCACCCTCGATGGGGGTAGGGGAGGCCATGAACACCAGCGGTCCCTGGCCCTGAAATACGGTCTTCAGAACTTCATTGACCGTGGCGGCCTTCAGGCCCGCCACCGAGGCCTCAAACTCGCTCTGATCGTCGATCGGCGCCGTAATCACCGTGTCTTCCGACAGGGTGCCGACCATGTCGTCCGCCAGTTCCGCCTGTCGACGGGTGGCGGCGCCAGCCACTGCGGCCTTCAGACTGGCGCGGATCTCGACAATCTCGCGATCCAGTTCGTCCTGTCGCACACCATACTGGACAAGACGGCGTTGCTCGCGCTCGACCCCGGCCAGGGCCCGGGCCCAGCCACCTGGCTCGGCAGCCACGCCGATGATGGCGATGTCAGCTGCGTTGTCCTGCTCAAACTGACCGGCCCCGGCGCCCAGAAAGGGTGGGTTCGGGCTGCGGGTGATGGCCGAATAGCGACGGTTCAGCACAGCCAGGCCCAGGTTGCGGATCAGGTCGCGCCGGCGAGTCGCCTTGTTATCAGGGGAAAGATCAGGCGGGCTGACCCATACGACCTGCAGGGTCTGGGTGACGCCGGGTTCGATCAACAGCTTCGCCTCGGCGGAGCGTTGGGCCACCGGGCCGTTGTCTGGCGCTGGCGCAGGTGGTTTGCGGGCAGACCAGCCACTGAAGGCGGCTCTGATCTTTCCTTCCATGGCGTCGACATCAAAATCGCCAACGGCGACGAAGACGGCCCGCTCCGGCCGATACCATTGATCGTAGTAGTCGCGGATGGCGCTGGCCGGGGCGGTCTTGAGAACGTCGACCTTGCCGATCGGAATGCGGGTGGGCGGGCGTTGGCCCTTGAGCAGGAAGTTGCTGCGGGCGACGTAGACCCGGTAGCCGGGGGTATCGCGGGAGCGCTCCTCTGACAGCACAACGCCGCGCTCCCGATCGACTGCCGCCGGGTCGATGGTCAGGTTGAACGCGGTTTCCCGAAGGAGCTTCAGAGAAGTATCCACGGTCTCGGCGTCGGTGCGCGGAAGATCGAGCATGTAGATGGTTTCGCCGTAGCCCGTGGAGGCATTGGTGTCGGCGCCGAACGCCAGGCCGAGGCGCTCGAGGATCTTGATCATCTCGCCCTCCTTGACCTCCTTCGATCCGTTGAAGGCCATGTGCTCCAGGAAGTGGGCCAGGCCCTGCTGGGCGTCGGTCTCCATGCGGGAGCCGGTGTCGAACCACAGACGCAGCGCCGCCTGGCCGGGGGGAATCGACTGCTTGCGGATCGCATAGCGCATGCCATTCGGCAGGTTCCCGAAGCGGATGGCCGGGTCGGCTTTCAGATCCGACGTCGCCTGAGCCCACTGGCCGGATGGCGCGGGCGCCTGGGCTTGAATGGAAGACGGCAGGAAGGCCAGGGTGATAGCAGCGGCGAGGGCGGCGCCAGCGCCGGAGTAGCGGGTCATCAGTTTTGCCTGAATGGGTTCGTGAAACGCCCGCGCACCATTGCGAAGCTACGTGGCCACAGCAAGGCCAAGCGTTAGATCACTCGCATAGAGCCGCAACACAGCTTACATATGCCCATAATGACGGCTGTCTTCTTCGAAGTTCCCGCCTCTGGCGGATCGCGTCCCGGCGAACCGGATCCCCCAGGCCAGCGACCGGCGCCGGCGCCTGGGCCGCTGGTCAACGCGCCCTGGCCCGTGGCAGCGCTCGTTGTAACCATTGTGCTGGGGTATCTGCTCCAGAGTCGGTTCCCGCTCGAAAGCGTAACCCAATGGCTTGCGTTCTCGCCGGCACTGCTGCTGGAAGGCCATCCAGAGCGGATGATCACGTCCGTGTTCGTGCACGGCAACTGGGCGCACGCCCTCATGAATGCCGCCTTCATCCTCGCATTCGGGGCGCCGGTGGCGCGGTTCTTCGGGCCAAATGTCGGTGGCGCGCTGGATTTCTTCCTTTTCTATCTGTTCTGCGGGGTGCTGGCCTGCGGGGGGTTTGCGGCCCTTCACTGGGGGCAGAATGTTTCCCTGATCGGGGCGTCTGGCGCGGCGTCGGGCCTGATGGGCGGCGCAGCTCGGCTGATAGGGGGCAACGGACGAGTCGGGCCCATCTTCTCCCGCGCGGTCACGGGGATGGGCCTGGGCTGGCTGATCGTCAACATCATCATGGCGTTTGCCGGGGGCCTGCTTGTGCCCGATGGAAGTTCGGCTGCCGTAGGTTGGGAGGCTCATCTAGCCGGGTTTGTCGTCGGTGTATTGCTGATCGGACCGTTTGGTTGGGTAGCTCAACGTCGCTAACGGACCGGCCCGGTCACGCGTGAGTGACTGCCGTGCGCATTGTGTCCGCTCTGAAACTGAGCGAAGGTGCGGTCCCATCAAGAGATCAAGGGGGACCCAATGCTGGTCTCGCAGATTCTCCGGACCAAGGGCGATCAAGTCTTCACGATCTCGCCTGAGGACATTGTCGGCGTCGTCGCCGAACTTCTTCACGCCAAGGGCATCGGCGCGCTCATCGTTCTGGCGAGCGACCGCGTGGTCGGCATCGTGTCTGAGCGCGACATCGTCCGCGCCGTGGCGTCGCACGGGCCGGGCGCGCTCAGGAAACCGGTCTCCGACTATATGACGAGCAATGTGCTGTTCGCCGATCCCGGCGAGACGGTTGATTCACTGCTCAGTCGGATGACCGACCGGAGAATCCGCCATTTGCCCGTGTGCAAGGCTGAACGGTTGGTCGGCATTGTCTCGATCGGGGATCTGGTGAAGCACAAAATTTCCGAGGTCGAAGCCGAAGCGGATGGCCTGAAGGCATATATCGCGGCCAGCTGAGGCGCCCCGCCGGTTGCGGTTCGCTTTATGAGGCGGTCTCGAAAGCTCGCGCCTCAATCAGGTAAGCCGCCTCAAAGCCTTGCGTTTCGCAAGACCGAGTCGGGCTTTGGCCGGCCCCTGCGCGGCGGCCGCGCACGAGTCGCGGACGGGGCAGGGCGGGGCCCGACCAGGTGACCGGGCTGCTGCCCCCCCAGAGCTGCCAGATTCTTTTGCAAACGCTGTTGACGCATCGGTCCCCCACGAATAGATACCCGCCTCCCGCTCGGGCCTCGAACCACTTCGAGACTTACGGCAGGCGCCCAGAAGGTGCTTGATGTTCGTCTCGAAATGAGTATAGTCCCCAGCTCCAATCGAATCGCTACGGACTTTAGAGGGAAGCCCCTCGGCGGCCCGAAGTGATTTTTGCGGCCTGGTCCAAGAGGTTCTTGGATTTGTCGTAAAAGCTGAAAAGCCCGGTTGACACCAAAGAGGCCGGTCACTAGATAGCCGCCTCCGCCGACCACCGGCGCTAAACAG
The DNA here is from genome assembly GCF_044358365.1 of Phenylobacterium sp. Lineage (GTDB taxonomy): Bacteria > Pseudomonadota > Alphaproteobacteria > Caulobacterales > Caulobacteraceae > Phenylobacterium. The sequence goes on from NZ_JBIKNZ010000024.1 coordinate 42,675, forward strand.
TGGGGCAGGCGAAAGCCGGTCAGGGTCTTTGACATCGTTGAATTGGAAAGAGAAACGCAGGCGGCGACGTCCTAGCGATAGGGGTAACCACCCTATCTCGACGTTGACTGTGACTGCGGTCTCTTGAAGACACCATGAATATGGATACCTGGGAGCTTAGGTTCTCAGGCATCGATGTGAATGGGAACTCGTCAAGAAATTAAGCAGACTATAGCCAGCCGATCTCAAGTAGATCGGGGAAGCCGAAAGTCAGAACGTCAACTCAACCTGAGAGTTTGATCCTGGCTCAGAGCGAACGCTGGCGGCAGGCCTAATACATGCAAGTCGAACGGTCTCTTCGGAGGCAGTGGCGGACGGGTGAGTAACGCGTGGGAATATGCCCTTTGGTACGGAACAACTGAGGGAAACTTCAGCTAATACCGTATGTGCCCTTCGGGGGAAAGATTTATCGCCATTGGAGTAGCCCGCGTTGGATTAGGTAGTTGGTGGGGTAAAGGCCTACCAAGCCTACGATCCATAGCTGGTCTGAGATGATGATCAGCCACACTGGGACTGAGACACGGCCCAGACTCCTACGGGAGGCAGCAGTAGGGAATCTTGCGCAATGGGCGAAAGCCTGACGCAGCCATGCCGCGTGAATGATGAAGGTCTTAGGATTGTAAAATTCTTTCACCGGGGAAGATAATGACGGTACCCGGAGAAGAAGCCCCGGCTAACTTCGTGCCAGCAGCCGCGGTAATACGAAGGGGGCTAGCGTTGCTCGGAATTACTGGGCGTAAAGGGCGCGTAGGCGGATAGTTTAGTCAGAGGTGAAAGCCCAGGGCTCAACCTTGGAACTGCCTTTGATACTGGCTATCTTGAGTTCGGGAGAGGTGAGTGGAATGCCGAGTGTAGAGGTGAAATTCGTAGATATTCGGCGGAACACCAGTGGCGAAGGCGACTCACTGGCCCGATACTGACGCTGAGGCGCGAAAGCGTGGGGAGCAAACAGGATTAGATACCCTGGTAGTCCACGCTGTAAACGATGAGTGCTAG
>NZ_JBIKNZ010000078.1:0-15584 GCF_044358365.1 Phenylobacterium sp.
ACACGTCCAACCCGACATAAACTTCCATTGGGTCCATCCTCCTGTTTGAAGCAGCGCGATCCACTCGCTCCGACTTCGTATCTTCAGGTCTGGATGGGCCTACCTCAATTACGCGATGTCACCGAAAATCCGAAATTGAATACCCCTCGCCTCGCCTTGACGTCGCAGTCCCCACGCCGCAAAACCCGCGCCGATTTCGGACTTCAGATCCAGGGGTGATTGTAATGGCGGACATCCGCTTCGACGGCAAAGTGGCGATCGTAACGGGCGCTGGCGGCGGCTTGGGCCGGGCGCATGCGCTGGAACTGGCCAGGCGTGGCGCCAAGGTGGTGGTCAACGATCTGGGCGGTTCGGTGGACGGGTCCGGCGGCCACTCGGAAGCCTCCCTGAGGGTGGTCGAGGAAATCAAGGCGGCCGGCGGCGAGGCCATCGCCAACGGCTCCTCGGTGACCGACGACGCCGGCGTGGCGCGGATGGTCAAGGACGCCATGGACCACTGGGGCCGGATCGACATCCTGATCGCCAACGCCGGCATCCTGCGTGACAAGTCCTTCGCCAAGATGGACTTCGGCGACTTCCAGGTGGTGGTGGACGTGCACCTGTTCGGCACGGTGAAGCCGACCAAGGCGGTCTGGGACGTCATGCGCGAGCAGAACTACGGGCGCATCGTGGTGACGACCTCGTCGTCGGGTCTCTACGGCAATTTCGGCCAGACCAACTATGGCGCGGCCAAGCTGGGCCTTATCGGTCTGATGAACACGCTGAAGCTGGAAGGCCAGAAGAACAACATCCACGTCAACGCCATCGCCCCGGTCGCCGCCACGCGGATGACCGAGAACCTGATGCCGCCCGCCGTGCTGGAACAGCTCAAGCCGGAGTATGTGACACCGGGCGTAGTGTTCCTCTGCTCGGAAGAGGCGCCCACCGGCGCGATCCTGACCGCCGGCGCCGGCGCCTTCGCCCTCGCCCGCATCGTGGAGACCGAGGGTGTCTATCTCGGCCATGAGGCCAGCGTCGAGGCCGTCCGCGACAACTGGGCGAAGATCACCGACGAGGTGGGCCAGAAGGCCTATGTCAACGGCGGCGAACAGTCGGCGAAGTTCTTCCGCAAGATGCAGGGCGGGTAGGATTTCGTACGGCATCCGAAGCATTGGGGCGGTCGCAAGGCCGCCCTTTTCCGTTTTGTAATCGAAATCCCCTTGCGCGTTTGCGGACGCCTGCGCCTAACTCCCTCCCAGCGCTCGGTAGAGGCGCAGGCGTAGGAGTAGGTCACGGTGTCACAGGGCAACAAGGTCGCTGCGAACGGCGCACTTTCGATCCCTGCGGTGATGGCCTTCGCCAGCGCCAGCATTCCGATTGCGGCGCTGGTTCTGGCGATCAGTGTCCACCTGCCTCGATACTTCGCCAGTCATCTCGGCCTTTCGCTGGCGGTTGTGGGCGGTGCTTTTGCGCTGGTGCGGTTTGTCGATATCCCGATCGATGCCGGCCTGGGTCTGGCGATGGACCGCACCAACACACGCTTTGGCCGGTATCGGATATGGATGGCGCTAGGCGCGCCGATCCTCATGTTCGCCCTCTACATGCTGATGATATCGCAGGAAGGCGTGGGGGTCGGTTACCTCTTCGGATGGCTGCTGGTGATGTACATCGGCTATTCCTGCGTGTTCCTGTCGCACCTCGCCTGGGCCGGGCGGCTGGCGCAGAACTATTCCGAACGGAACCGCATCTTTGGCGCCATCACGAGCCTTGGCGTCGTGGGCGCCATGGCGATCCTGTTGATCCCGGTTATCGTGGAGAGGCAGGGCGGAACCGACGTCGAGGGCATCCACGCGATGATCTGGTTCATCATCGCTGCAACGGGGTTGACGTCGCTGCTGGTGGTTATGACCTCGCGAGAGAACATCGTGAAGGATCGGCCTGCGGCCTTCACCCTGGGCGACTACTGGGCGTTGCTGACCCGGCCCAACATTCTGCGCCTGCTGGCCGCCGACCTGTTTGTCACCCTGGGTCCCGGCTGGATGGCGGCGCTCTATCTTTTCTACTTCACGGACAGTCTCAAGTTCACGATGGCCCAGGCCAACTTGCTACTGATGATCTATGTCGCCGCAGGGTTCGCAGGCGCGCCGTTGGCGGCGTGGCTGGCCAACCGGATCAGCAAGCACCGCGCCCTGATGGTCAACACCACGATCTACTCGCTGGGCCTGATCCTGCTGCCGACCATGCCCAAGGGCGACTTCCTGATTTTCGGACTGGCCATGTTCCTGGTGGGCGCCATGGCCGCGGGCTTTACCGTGATGATCCGGGCGATCACCGCCGATATCGCCGACGAAATCCGGTTGGAAAGCGGGCGCGAGTGGATGGGCCTGATGTACGCCATGATCACCGCGACCTCGAAGCTGGCCTCGGCCTTCTCGATCTTCCTGACCTTCAACGTGCTGGCCTACATCGGCTACCAGGCAAAGGTGGGCACGGTGAACACGCCAGATGCCATCCGCGGTCTGGAACTGGCCTACATCGTTGGGCCGATCATCTTCGTGATGATCGCGGGAGCCTGCTTCTTCGGCTACAATCTGACGGCCGAAAAACATGCTGAAATCCGTCGCCAACTTGATGAGCAGGACGCTTTGGTCGATCCCGGTGCGGCCATGGAATCGCTGACCGGCGAGGATATCGCGCCGGCGAACCGGCCAGCCTGATCCAAGTCGCAAGAAAACGCCCCGGGAGAACGGCTTGACCAAACCCGCCAATTCTTCGTCGACCCTTCCGTTGGGCCTGGCGATATCGTTCGCCGCCACCAGCCTGCCGCTCAGCGCGCTCGGGATCGCGGTTTCCGTGCACCTCCCGGCCTATTTCGCCGCAAACATCGGCGTGGAACTGGCGGTGGTGGGCGCGGCGTTCGCCATTGTCCGCTTCATCGATATCCCGATCGAGCCCGCGCTGGGCATCCTCATGGACCGTACCCGCTCGCCGATCGGTCGCTACCGGCTATGGACCCTGCTCGGCGCGCCGCTCCTGATGCTGGGCCTCTACATGCTGATGACGTCGGGGAAGGGCGTCGGCCAGAGCTATCTGATCACCTGGCTGCTGGTGATGTATCTGGGCGTTTCGATCCTGTTGCTGTCGCACTCGGCGTGGGCCGCGTCTCTGGCGCGAAGCTACGATGATCGCGCGCGGCTGTTCGGCGTGATGGCGGCGGTCGGCGTCGGCGGCGCGGTGAGCGTGCTGATGATCCCCATCGTCATGGAGCCGATGGGCTACCCGGAGCCGCAGGGCATACAGGCGATGATCTGGTACATCATCCTGCTGGCGCCGATAGCGGTCGGGCTTGTGGTCTGGCGCACGCCCGAGACCCTGGCCACCGAGGTCACAGGCCAACGCTTCCAGCTGCGCGACTACTGGGAGCTGATCACCGACCACAGCATGAGGCGGATCCTGCTGGCGGATCTGGCGCTGTCGCTGGGCCCGGGCTGGATGGCCGCACTCTACATCTTCTACAGCCGCGACAGCATGCAACTGAGCGGCGGCGCCACGAACGTCCTGCTGGCGATCTACATCGTGGCCGGGGTGGCGGGCGCGCCGATGCTGGCCTGGATCGCCACCCGCATCAGCAAGCACCGGACGGTGATGGTGTGCTGCGTGAGCTACTCGCTGCTCCTGCTGACCCTGCCGTTCATACCGAAGGGCAGCATGCTGGCGGCGGCCCCGATCCTGTTTCTCACCGGGTTCTTTGCCGCCGGTTTCAACGTCCTGACGCGGGCCATGACCGCCGACGTGGCCGATGAGGTGCGCCTGCGGCAGGGCAAGGAGCGCAGCGGCCTGCTGTATGCCCTGACCACGCTCACCAGCAAGATCGCCGCGGGCGCCTCGATTTTCCTGACCTTCAATGTGCTGAGCCAGGTCGGATACGACCCCAAGCTGGGCCAGGCCAACACCCCCGAGGCGATCCAGGCGCTGATGCTGTGCTTCCTGGTCGGGCCGATCATCTTCGTCATGCTGGGCGCATTGACCATGATCGGCTACCGCCTCGACGCAGAGCGGGCCGCAGACGTGCGTCGCCAGCTGGAGGCCCGGGACGCAGAGTTAGCCGGCTAGCTGCCTCGCAAGTTCCAGGAAGGCCCGGGCCGCGGGGCTGTCGGGGTTTGTCGCCACCAGCGGCCGGCCTGCGTCGCAGGCCTCACGCAACGCCACCTCGATCGGGATCTCGGCCAGCAGCGGTACGCCCAGCTTCTCGGCCTCGGCCCTGGCGCCGCCGGTTCCGAAGATCGGGATGCGGGCGCCGGAGCTGTCGGCGAAATAAGCCATGTTCTCGACCACACCCAGGATCGGGGCGCCGGTCTTCTCGAACATCTGGGCGGCGCGGCGCGCGTCGATCAGGGCGATTTCCTGCGGCGTGGAGACGATTACCGCACCATCCATCTTCAGCTTCTGCACCAGCGTCAGCTGGATGTCCCCGGTGCCGGGCGGCAGGTCGATGACCAGCACATCCAGGGGTTCCGACGCGGTGCCCCAGTTGGAGTTCATCAGGCTGCGCAGGGCCGACGAGGCCATCGGGCCGCGCCAGATGTTGGCCGTGCCCGGCTCGACGATGAAGCCGATGGACATCACCTTGACGCCCCAGGCCTCCATCGGATTCAGGCGCTTTTCCGCATCGAAGGTCGGGTCTCCGTCGACGCCCAGCATTGTGGGCGCCGAGGGGCCGTAGATGTCAGCGTCCAGCAGGCCGACCCGGTAGCCGAGCACCGCCAGCGCCGCGGCCAGATTGACCGAGACTGTGGACTTGCCCACCCCGCCCTTGCCGCTGGCGATGGCGATGACCTTCTTCACGTTCGGCGGGTGTTCGGCGTCGACCATGGGGCCAAGACGCGCGCCCGGATCCTCGGCGATTCGGGCGCGGCGCGCCGGCGGCGTTTCACCCGGTTGCGGGCGACGGGGGCTGACCTTGAAGCCCGGCCCGGCCGGCGGGGGCGCTGAACTGGACGCCTGGACCTCCGTGGTCAGGACGACCTGGGCCGTTTCGACACCCTCGACGTCGGCGATGGCCGCCTCGGCCTTGTCGCGAACAGGCCGGTAGAGCTCGATATCCGCCGGGGCGACCTCCAGCATGAAGGCCACGCGACCCGAGCGCAGTACGAGGCCACGGACCAGTCCGGCCGTGGTCAGTCCGGTTCCGGACTTGGGATCCATGACCAGATCCAGGGCCTTCAAAATGGCCGTTCTGTCCGGTCCTGCGTAATCACTCATGCGCTTTGTCTTGCCTTCGGGGAGGTGGCATCTCATATCCGGCTCACTGCGCCGGTTTACAAGCCCACGGTGGGTTAATGGACCTTGGCCCACGGATGACACGTACCGGCTGATGCCTTGGAACGATAATGCCAACCCCGGCCCATGGGGCGCCCCTTCCGGCGGTGACGGAGATCGCAAGGATCCCGCGCCGAAACGTCCTCAGGGCGGCGGCCCTCGCGGCCCGCGTGGACCCGGCGGTCCCGATATCAATGAGATCTTCGAGCGGCTGCAACGTCGATTGAGCGATATGTTCGGCGGCTCGGGCGGCCAGATGAACCCGCGCGCGCTGGCCGCCATCGGGGCCGGGATTGTCGGCCTGTGGGGCCTCTCCGGCTTCTACATCGTTCAACCCAGCGAGCAGGCCGTCGTGCTGCGATTCGGCGCGTTTGACGGCCACACCGAGACGTCCGGCCTGCGCTATCACCTGCCGTTCCCGATCGAGCGGGTGGAGAAGGTTTCTGTCACCTCCCTGAACCGGACGGACGTGGGCGAAACCCCGGCGGAAAGCCTGATGCTGACGGGCGATGAGCAGATCATCGACCTGGACTTCAGCGTCACCTGGCGGGTGGCCAACCCGGCCGCCTACCTGTTCGCCACCCGGGCGCCAGACGAGGCCGTGAAGGCCGTGGCTGAAAGCGCCATACGCGAAGTGGTGGGCAAGACCCAGCTTCAGCCGATCTTCTCCACCGGCCGCGGCCAGGTGCAGCTTCAGACGGCGGAACTGATGCAGAAAACGCTGGATAACTGGGGCGCCGGCATCAGCATTGTCGAAGTCCAGATCCGCTCGGCAAACCCTCCGCCCGAGGTTGTCGCCGCGTTCCGTGAAGTGAACAACGCCGAGCAGGACGCCGCCTCGGCGACCAACGAGGCCAACACCTACCGCAACCGCGTGATCAACGAAGCCAAGGGTGATGCCTCGAAGGTGCTACAAGCCTCCGAAGGCTATCGCGAACAGACAGTTCGCGACGCACAGGGTGAGACCGCGCGCTTCAACCAGATCTATGCGGAATACCGCCGTGCGCCGGGCGTGACCCGCGACCGCCTCTACATCGAGGCCATGGAGCGCATCCTCGCGCGGTCAAACAAGGTTGTGATCGACGCCAAGGGCGCCAGCGCGCCCATCATCCTGCCGCCGGATGTGTTCCGTTCGCGGACCCCGCAGGCCGCAGCGCCGCAGCCCCAGGTCGAGGCCGCGCCTCAGGTTCAAGGAAAGGCCCAGTGATGAGCAGTCGCCTCGTGGCCTGGGTCGGCATGGCGGTGCTCGCCGCCGTTCTGCTGGCCAATACTTTCTTCATCGTCGACCAGCGCGAGCAGGTCGTGGTCGTCCGCTTTGGTGATCCCGTGCGCGTGATCAACTTCAGCGGCAAGGCCGCGGGCCTCAACGTCAAGGCGCCGTTCCTGGAGCAGGTGATCCGGTTTGACCGGCGCAACATCTCGCTGGAAGCCGCCCAGGAAGAAATCATCACCGCCCAGCAGGACCGTCTGGTGGTCGACGCCTTCATCCGTTACCGCGTCGCTGATCCCAAGCAGTTCTACACCACCCTGCGTGACGAGCGGATCGCCGCCGACCGTATCGAGCGCCTGGTAAACTCGTCGCTCCGTCAGGTGCTGGGTTCGGCCACCACCAGTGACATCATCTCCGGCCGCCGCGCCCAGTTGATGCAACTGGCGAAGGTGGACGTGGAACGCCGTGCGCGGGCTTCGGGCATGGGTATCCAGGTGATTGACCTGAGAATCCGCCGCGCTGACCTGCCAACCCAGAACCGGGAAGCCGTGTTCCGCCGGATGTCGACGTCGCGCCAGCAGGAAGCCGCCCGCGTCCGCGCCGTCGGCGAACAGCAGAAGCGCGAGATCATCGCCAGCGCCGACAAGGAAGTGGCCATCACGCTGTCGACGGCCCGCCAGCAGGCCGGCCAGATCACCGGTGAGGGCGACGCCACCCGCACGCGCCTCTATGCCCAGAGCTATGGCCGTGACCCGTCGTTCGCCGCCTTCTTCCGCTCGATGCAGGCCTATGAGCAGAGCTTCGCGGACGGGCAGACGACGATGGTGCTGTCGCCTGACAGTGCGTTCTTCAAGTACTTCCAGCGGGGACCGAGCGGGCGTTAGGCCTCCTGCAATCCCCTCTCCCCCGGCGAAGCCGAGAGGGAGAGGGTTGGGAGAGGGCCGGCTCGTGAAAATGTGATCCGCCGATGGGACGGCGAGGACGCAGGGCGGAGATGTTCATGGGCCTTCGCCATCACATCAGAGTTGCCCAGCCGGCCCTCTCCCAGCCCTCTCCCTCTCGTCGCCCTCGCGTTCGCGAGGTCGCGGGGGAGAGGAGTCCGAATAGCTGCTAGGCCTGCGCCACAAGCAGCGCCCGAACCTCATGCAGATCGCGGGCGATGCGGACGCACAGGCTGTGCATCTCTTCGGTCGGGTCCAGCATGTCGGGCACCATCACCGTCATCATCCCGGCCGATGACGCCGAGCGGACGCCGTTGTGGCTGTCTTCCAGCGCCAGGCAGTCGGCAGGATCGACGCCCAGCGCCGCAGCGGCCTTCAGGAACGGCTCCGGGTGAGGCTTGTGGTTATTCTGGACGTCACGGGTGATCAGGGCGTGGAAGCGATCCACGATGCTGTGCGGCCCCAGGCTGGCCCGCACGCTTTCCAGGCTGGACGAGGTGGCGATGGCCCGGGGCATGCCGATCTCGTCGAGGTGATCCAGGATTTCAAAGACGCCGGCTTTCAGCGCGATGCCGGCGGCCAGTTCCTCGCGGAAGTGCATGCTGACGGCGGCGTTCCAGGTGGTCAGGTCAAAGCCGGCGCCAAAGTGATTGCGAACGATCTCGTCGCCGGCCTGGTTCGGTAGCCCGACCATCTGGAGAAATGTCGTCATCGGGAATTCGTCGGCGATGCCGACAGTGGCCTGCTGCATGGCGCGGTAGAACACAGCCTCCGTGTCGACCAGCAGGCCATCCATGTCGAAAACCACGGCGCGGATAGTTCGGGGAAAACTCATGGCCCGGCTGTAGCGGCGTTTGCGCGGCGGCGGAACTCAAACGGTGCTTCGGATTGTGACGCCGCGTCCCCTCAGTCGATCACAAACTCATCGGCCCGATAGCCCTGGAAGTAGAGCAGCGAAGTCAGGTCAGTGTGGTCCACCTTGGCATGGGCCTGCGCCGCGACAATGGGCTTGGCCCGATAGGCGACGCCGAGGCCCGACGCCTCGATCATGGCCAGGTCGTTGGCGCCGTCGCCGACGGCCAGCGTGGCCGACAGGGGTATTTGCAGGTTCGCGGCTTCTTCCCGCAGCGCCGCCAGCTTGGCTTCGCGCCCGAGGATGGGCTCGCCGACCGTGCCGGCCAGGAGGTCGCCGTCCTCGATCAGGGTATTGGCGCGGTTGGCGTTGAAGCCGGCGGCCTCGGCGACGCGGCGGGTGAAAAAGCTGAAACCACCGGACACCAGGAACGCCTTGGCGCCGTGCGCCGTCATGGTTCTGACCAGCGTCCGGGCGCCGGGGTTGAGCCGCACGCGTTCGTCATAGGCCCGCTGCAGATCGGCCAGCGGCAGGCCTTTCAGCATGGCCACGCGTTCCTTGAGCGCTGCCTCGAAATCCAATTCGCCACGCATGGCCCGCTCGGTGATCTCCGAGACCTGGGCCTTCACCCCGGCGAAATCAGCCAGCTCGTCGATGCACTCGACGTTGATGATGGTGGAATCCATGTCGGCAATCAGCAGCCGTTTGCGACGGTCCGTGGCCGGCTGCAGACAGAAATCGACCGCCTTGCCCGCCAGCAAGCCGGCGACTACCGGACGAAGCATCGCCAGGTCATCAGCCTCCATGAAGGTATCCAACGCCAGCCCGCCGTCGGCCCCGAGATCCTCGGACTGGCCGATGCGAACGCCCATCTCCCCGATGACAGAGAGGCAGGCTTCGACGTCATCGTTTGCGGTGACGTGCGGGAGGATGGTGGTAAGGACAAGCATCATGGAACCCCGCATCTGGCTGATCGCCCGGCCGAGAGCAAGGGGCGTCAGACGAGCGAACGCACCCGGGCGGAGAGGGCTGGATCAACGGAAACTGCCCGAATGAAGCGGGTGTCTGCTGTTACGACCTGACGATTCTCGCGAAGGGCGACAGCCAGATACACACAATCATACACGGGGTGCTGGAGCGCGAACGCCAGGCTCAGCGCCACATCCATATCCCCGGGAGCGCGCGTCCACTCCACGGGGGCGTCTTGAATCTGCCGGAGGCGTCGTTCGGCCTGTGCGGACGTGAGGTGCCCGCGCCGGGCTCGGGACCAGAGCGCATTGGCCGCCTCGATCAGCATGAGGTCCGGCGCGCAGAGCTTGTCCGACAGGAGGGCGAGCGCCTCGTCCTCTCCAGCCTCATCCAGAACCCACTTCAGCGCCACCGAGGCGTCGATGACCCAGCTCAACGGTTGTCGCGGAATTCGCGGATGATGTCGGCTGACTCGCCAATCGTCCGACCGCGAACTTCCTCGCGCAACTCACGCGCGCGGGCCAGCCAGGCTTCTTTGTCGGCGCCAAGAACGCTTTCCAGGATGGCGCGATGTTCGGCCTCTGCGCTGCGGCCGTTTGCTGCGGCGCGGCGCTTGAGGGCCTCGACGGCGTGGGGGGACAGGTCGCGGACAAGCAACTGGGCCATAGGCAGTTGATAGCAAATGCTATCATCCCTCGCAACCTGCGGACTTGACCCGGGCGCGTCGTCGCCCGAACAAGGCTCATGGAACCCCGCATCTGGCTGATCGCCGGCCCAACGGCAAGTGGCAAGTCGGCGCTGGCGCTCCGGCTGGCGGAGGCGACGGGCGCGGAGATCATCAACGCCGACGCGCTGCAGATCTATGCCGATCTGCGAGTGCTGACCGCCCGGCCGGACGAGGCCGAGATGGCCCGCGCACCGCATCACCTGTTCGGGACGGTGGATGCGTCTGAGGGCTGGTCGGTGGGCCGCTGGCAGCGGGCGGCGCGGACGGCAGTCGCCGTCGTTCAGGGCCGGGGCGCGGACATCATCGTCGTGGGCGGCACCGGTCTCTATCTGCGCGCCCTGACCCAGGGTCTGGCCGAGATCCCCGAGGTCCCGGCAGAGTTGCGGCAGGCGGTCGCCGCAGAGTTCGCGACGCTGGGCGAGCCGGCGTTCCGCGAGCGGCTGGCCCAGGTTGATCCCGCAGCGGCGGCAAGGATCAGTCCCGGCGACCGACAGCGTCTGGCCAGAGCCTGGGAGGTCTATGCCGCCACCGGCCGCACCCTCACCGACCATCATGCCGCCTCCAAAGGTGCGCTGTCTGCCGGCAGCTGGCGCGCCGTCACCCTGGAGCCGCCTCGAGACGGGCTCTATGCCCGCTGTGATGCGCGGCTGGAGGCCATGATCACCCACGGTGCGCTCGAGGAGGTGCAGGCGTTGATGGACCGGGACCTCGACCCCGCCCTGCCCGTCCTCAAGGCCGTGGGCGTCCAGCCGCTGGCCGCCTACCTGCGGGGCGGGACGCCCCTCGATATCGCACTTGCCGCCGCGCGCCAGGACACCCGCCACTACGCCAAGCGCCAGTTCACCTGGGCGCGCGGCCAGACCCCGGACTGGCCGCGGATCACCGCGCTGGATGCGCAGGACCAGTGGCGGCAGTTTCTTGCGCTCAACCCAGACTTGACGACCTGACGCGGGCATGCGACATCCCCTACCCTGATTTTCGAGGAATACTCGTGCGCAAGATCCTTGTACTTCCCGGGCGGCCGTAACGGACTGACAGAGATGTCAGGACCAACCGGTCGCTCGTCCCAGGCCCCCAGAGGGCCTTTTTTAATGTCCATTTTCCCCGTTTTCTGAAGCCAGGCCGCCCCATATGACCGCTCACCAGACGATCGAAGCCCAACTGGATGTCATCTCCGGCGCCGAAATGGTCGTACGCGCCCTCATCGACAACGGCGTGGACACCCTCTTCGGCTATCCAGGCGGCGCCGTGCTGCCGATCTACGACGCGCTCTATGCCGAGCAGCGCCTGACCCACGTGCTGGTCCGCCATGAGCAGGGCGCCACCCACGCGGCGGAAGGCTATGCCCGCTCCACCGGCAAGCCCGGCGTGGTTCTCGTGACCTCAGGCCCCGGCGCCACCAACGCGATCACCGGCATCGTCGACGCCTTGATGGATTCGATCCCGCTGATCGTCATCACCGGCCAGGTCGCCACCCACCTGATCGGCACCGACGCCTTCCAGGAATGCGACACCATCGGCATCACCCGGCCCTGCACCAAGCACAACTATCTGGTGAAGTCGGTGGAAGAGCTGCCGCGCATCCTGCACGAGGCGTTCCACATCGCCACCTCGGGCCGCCCCGGTCCGGTGGTCATCGACATCCCCAAGGACGTGCAGTTCTCCAGGGCCGCCTATCAGGGCCCGGACGCGGTGAAGTCGATCCACAACTATTCGCCCCGCGTGAAGGGCGACGCCGGCAAGATCGCCGAGGCCGTCGCCATGATCGCCAAGGCCAAGCGCCCGATCCTCTATACCGGCGGCGGCGTGATCAACGCCGGGCCGCAGGCGTCCGAACTGCTGCGCGAGTTTGCGGCGCTCACCGGCGCGCCGGTGACCTCGACGCTGATGGGCCTGGGCGCCTATCCGGCCTCGGGATCACAGTGGCTGGGCATGCTGGGCATGCACGGCTCGTTCGAAGCCAACAACGCCATGCACGACTGCGACGTGATGGTGGCCATCGGCTCGCGATTTGACGACCGCGTCACCGGCCGCCTCGACGCCTTCTCGCCGGGATCGAAGAAGATCCACATCGACATCGACGCCTCCTCCATCGGCAAGAACGTGCGCGCCGACGTGGGCATCGTCGGCGATGCGGGCAATGTGATGGCCGACATGATCGCGGCCTGGAAGCAGCGCAACCTCAGTGTCGACAAGGCCGCGCTGAAAGACTGGTGGACGCAGATCGACGCCTGGCGGGCCCGCAACAGTTTTGGCTATCGCCCGGACACCAAGCTGATCAAGCCGCAGTATGCCATCGAGCGCCTGTATGAGCTGACCAAGGGCCACGACACCTACATCACTACCGAGGTGGGCCAGCACCAGATGTGGGCGGCCCAGTTCTATCACTTCGACGAGCCCAACCGCTGGATGACGTCGGGCGGCCTGGGCACCATGGGCTACGGCCTGCCGGCCGCCGTGGGCGTGCAGATGGCGCACCCGGACAGCCTGGTCATCGACATCGCCGGCGACGCCTCCGTGCAGATGACCATGCAGGAGATTTCCACCGCCATTCAGTACGACCTGCCGATCAAGATCTTCATCCTCAACAACGAGTGGATGGGCATGGTGCGCCAGTGGCAGCAGCTGCTGCACGGCGAGCGCTATTCGCACACCTATTCCTCCAGCCTGCCCGACTTCGTGAAGCTGGCCGAGGCCTATGGCGGCGTCGGCATCCGCGCCGAGACGCCGGACGAACTGGACGACAAGATCCGGGAGATGATCGCGGTGAAGAAGCCGGTGCTGTTCGACTGTCGGGTGACCAAGGAAGAGAACTGCTTCCCGATGATCCCGTCCGGCAAAGCGCATAACGAGATGATCATGGCCGGCGACACGCGCGACCTGGGCACCATCATCGACGACAGCGGCAAAGGGCTGGTTTGAGTCGAACCACGCCGGCGACCCTGGCCCTCGACAAGGCCGGCGTCGCTTATGCGCTGGCCACCTACGACTACGACCCCGGCGCGGAGCGCGTGGGCCTGCAGGCGGCTGAGGCGCTGGGCGTCGCGCCGTCCGAAGTGCTCAAGACCCTGATGGTCAAGGCCGACGGCAAGCCGGCCTGCGTGGTGCTGGCCTCGGACCGTGAGGTCAGCATGAAGCGGCTGGCCGCGGTGCTGGGCGCGAAATCCGCCGAGATGATGAAACCCGCCGACGCCGAGCGGCTCACCGGCTACCGGGTCGGCGGGGTCAGCGCCTTCGGCCAGAAACGCAGCGTGCCCACCGTAATCGACGCCGATGCCGCCGCCCTGCCCTCCGCCTTCGTCAACGCCGGCCAGCGCGGACTTCAGGCCAGGCTCGCGCCTGCGGATCTCGTGCGGGCGCTGGGGGCGATCGTGGCGGCGATCAGTTAGAGCGGGTTGAGGAAAAGTGGGAACCGGTTTTCCGCCCGCAACCCGCTCTGGACATATGAGGGCGATCACGTTTTTCGAGATTGGATTGATTCAATCCAATCTCGACGTGATCTAGGCCATCTTCATCCGCATGGAGCCCAGATAGTCGCGCTTGCCCAGCGGAACGCCCGCCTGGCGCAGGATGTCGTAGGCGGTGGCGGCGTGGAAATGGAAGTTGGGCAGGGAGAAGCTCATGATGAAGTCCGGCACGGTGAACGGCATCTTCCGCTCGCCCAGCTGGAAAACCATGTCGCGGCCCTCCAGCGCATTGATCTCATCCGGGGTCATGGTCGCCAGTTCGGCGCGGGCATCGGCCACCAGTTTCTGCAGACCGGCGTAGTCGAGCGCAGGCGGCTGTGGCGGGCCGAACACGCCGGACTTCGCGCCCTCGATGGCGCCGCGCGAGTGGTGCGCGACCGAGACGATCTGGAACAGGAAGGGCAGCATGTCGTCCTTCAGCCGGGTTCCGACGATGGTCGCGGTGTCGATGCCGTTGGCCTCGCAGTGCGCCCGACCCTTTTCCAGAAAGCCGGCGACGGCGCCCAGGGTCTGCAGATAGGACGCCACGCTGACGTCATAGAGTGAAATGGCCATTGGCAGGTTCCGTGGCGAAAGCTTTGATTTTGTGGATACTGACACGCTTCGCGCGGCGGAAGCCAAGCCGGTAATCGACCTCAGCGCGCGCCGATGCGGGCCATAACCTCGCGCGGAATGCCGAACTGGGCGACGACTGTGTTGCGATCGCGCAGGCCCAACACCTCGCGCTGCACCAGGAACCCCCAGACCGCGTCGGCGGCGGCCTTGACCAGGGCCGCCCGCCCCTCGCCGCCCTCATGCGCGGCCAGAGCCGCCAGTGACGCTTCCACCTTGCGCCCCGCCCGGCCCAGAGACAGGGCCTGTTCCTCGAGCAGTTCATGGCGAAACACCGCGTCGCCAGTCTCGACGCCGAGCTGCTTGAGGAACGTCTGGGGCATGCGCAGGGAGGACATGGGCTGAGTTTTGGCGGGTTGGAGCGGGTTGGCAAGCGCTGCGAAGGCAAATCTAGGCGATGAATTCATGTCGCCGGATCACACTCAGGTCGAAGGGCTGGAACAGCTTCGGCTGCAGATCCCGCATCTCACGGTCGCATCCGATTTCCCAAGGATAGAGACCGTCGATGTCGGGTACGAATAGCTGGAAGATTCTAACCGGAGCTTGCGGCTCGCCCCGCGTGGAGCGGAAGGCCTTGGCCAGCGGGAACCAGTCGTACTCCTCGATCTGACTTTCGTGCACCTGCCGCCAGCACACCTCATAGCCGAGACCACGCCAGCGCAGGCCATCCTCGATGTCGAGCGTCCTCTCGCGCAGATGCTTCTGGACCTCGATCAACTTGTCGTGCGCCGCTGCGCCATCGGGCCCGAAGGCGATCACGTCGGGCCCCCCGATATGTTCGGTCAGCCCCACCGAGTAGGCCCAACACAGCCTCGCCCCATCGACGGGCACAATCGTCCAGCCCCGTTCCCCGATCAGCCGTCGGGCGACCCGTTCTGGAGCGGGCATGTCGAAAGCCTGGGGATCGTTCTCGGGCAGATAGAGGGCCGGTTGACGCGGCCGAAGGTGCTCATCGTAGCCGGGCTCCCACGGGTAGTGCCCCTCTGGATCTGGAAGCACAAGCTGGAACGCCTCCAGCCCGGAGAACTGGCCGGTGCGCGCAAACCGTCGCTGCTGCGCCAGGCTCAGCCAGCCGACGACTCCGGAGATCTGGCTCGGATGGACCTTTCGCCAAATCGGTGGGTGATCTTCGCCCATGGACCATGTCGCGCCTTCCTCGAAGCGCAGTTCACCCGACTTGAGATCATCGAAGGCCTGCCAAAGGACCCCGCTCGCAATGTCACGCGGGACGTCGAACATGACGACCTCGGGTTGATCCAGGGTTTCGTCAAAGCCGAGCGAGTAAGCCCAGGCGGGCGCCTCGCCGTAGGCGCCGACGTACAGGCCAGCCCAGCCGTGCTTTCGCACCCGGCGATACAGCCCACGCATCCTCCACCAGTCCGCTAGAGCGTCGTGCCTGAATCGGGAATCGAAGGATTCCCAAATCTGACGAAGCGTGATTCACCGTGGATGGAGGTGGATCATGGGCAAGAGCTATTCGATGGACCTGCGCGAGCGGATCGTGGCG
>NZ_JBIKNZ010000119.1:0-4680 GCF_044358365.1 Phenylobacterium sp.
GCTGTACGACGGCTATGTGGCGCTGGGCACGGTGATCCGGGGCGAGACCTATCACTTCGAGATCGTGTCGAACGAGTCGGCCCGCGGGATCATGGACCTGACGACGAGCAGGCGCGCCTGCATCGGCAACGGGATCCTGACCACCGAGGACGAGGACCAGGCCTGGGCCCGGGCCCGTGTGAGCGAGGGCGACAAGGGCGGCGGCGCGGCGCGGGCGGCGTTGAGCATGATCGCCCTGAAGCAGCAGTTGTACGGCGCGGCGCGATGAGCGCGCGACAGTCCCGGTCGGTGGCTCGTCTGGCCGCCGTGCAGGCGCTCTACCAGATGGAGGTGTCGTCCATCGGCGTGGAACACGTGATCCGCGAGTTCACCGAACACCGGTTTGACCGGGATGCGGACGGAATCGATCTGGCTGCGGCGGATGAGGGTTTCTTTGCGGAGTTGGTGCGCGGGGTGGTGGCCGAACAAACGCGCGTGGATGCGGCCATCGTTAAGCGGTTGGCCGAGGGCTGGCGACTGGAGCGGCTCGACGCCACGGTGCGCGCGATCCTGCGGGCCGGCGCCTTCGAACTGGCCAACCGCCCGGATGTGCCAACCGAGGTGGCCATCGACGAATATGTCGACGTGGCCAAGAGCTTCTTCGAGGGAACAGAGCCGGGCTTTGTGAACGGCGCGCTGGATGGGGTGGCCAGGGATGTCCGGCCGGCCTGATGGCGCGCTCGATGAGTTCGGGGAGATCGGTCGGCTGTTCTTGCCGCTGACGCGCGGTGCGCCGGGCGCACTGGGCCTGCTGGACGATGCGGCCCTGGTCGCGTCCCGATCCGGGCATGAACTGGTCATCACCAAGGACGCTATCGTCGAGGGGGTCCATTTCCTGAGTAGCGAGGATCCGGCCCTGGTCGGGCGGCGGCTGGCGCAGGTGAATCTGTCGGACCTGGCGGCCAAGGGCGCGGAGCCTTTTGCGGTGTTTCTGGCGATCGCCTGGCCGCCCGCCTACGGCGCGGTTGAGCGTAAGGCGTTTGCCCGGGGCCTTGGCGAGGACCTGCGCGAGGCGGGGGTCAGCCTGCTGGGGGGCGATACGGTGGGAACACCCGGGCCGCTGACGGCCAGCCTGACCGCGATGGGCTGGGTTCCCGAGGGCGGAATGGTGCGGCGCGCCGGCGCCCGACCGGGAGATCGGCTGATGGTCAGTGGTCATATCGGCGACGCCTGGCTGGGGCTGGCTGCGGCGCGCGGCGGCCTGGCGGACCCCGACGGATCCCTGACCCGGCGGTATCGCAACCCGCGGGCGCGGCTGGATCTGGCGGCTGTGGTACGCGCCCATGCGTCGGCTGCGGCGGACGTGTCGGACGGCCTGATCGCCGACGCAGGACACCTGGCGACGGCCGGCGGGGTGGGGCTGCGGATCGATCTGGATCACCTGCCGATCTCCAGCGCCGCGCGCGCCTGGCTCAACGCGCAGCCTGCAGAAGCGGCGGCCCGGATCGCGCTGGCCAGCGGTGGCGATGACTACGAGATCGTGGCGACGGCGCCGGTGGCGTTGCCGGGCTTCACCGTGATCGGCGAGGTGGTGGCCGGGGAGGGCGTGTCTGTCTTCGTGGGCGGTGCGCGCGTGGATCCTGGATCCGGCGGCTGGAGTCATCAATGAGCCCGGGTATGCGGCCGCGACAGGAGCCTTCAATGCGCAAGCCGAACATCATCATCATCATGACCGACGATCTTGGCTACGGCGACATCGGTTGCGACGGCGGGACCCATATCCGCACGCCGAACCTCGACGGGATGGCGGCGGAGGGCGTGCGGTTCACGGACTTCTACGCCTCGGCCAATGTCTGCACGCCGTCTCGGGCGGGATTGCTGACGGGTCGCTATGCGATCCGTTCCGGCCTCGCGCACGAGGTGATCCAGCCCGCCGACACCACGGGCCTGCCGCGCAGCGAGGTCACCATCGCCCAGGCCTTGAAGCCACATTACGCCACTGCGCTGATCGGCAAGTGGCATCTGGGCCACGTGGCGCCGCACTGGCCGCCTACGCTGTACGGGTTCGACCGGTTCTATGGCGTGCCCTACAGCCATGACATGCGCCCGCTGGCGCTGTTCGAAGGTGCCGGCGAGGATGTGGCGGCGCACGACGACAAGGTCGACATGGCCCGGCTGACGCAGCGGTTTTTCGAACAGACCCTGGCGTTTGTGGAAGCCAACCGCGACGCGCCGTTCTTCATTCTGCTGAACCTGACCGCCCCTCACATCCCGCTTCGTCCCAATCCCGACGATCTGACCGGATCGCCGGCGGGCGACTATGGCGAGGTGGTCGAGGAAATCGACACCAACATCGGGCGTCTGCTCGCTCGCCTGAAGGACCTGGGGCTGGATGAGGATACGCTGGTGATGTTCACCTCGGACAACGGGCCATGGTTTGAAGGCTCGTCCGGGCCGTTCCGGGACCGCAAGGGTGGAGCCGCTTGGGAGGGCGGCTATCGTGTCCCGTTCATTGCGCGCCAGCCGGGGCGGATCCCGGCGGGGCGGGTGGAGCACGGACTGGCCAGCAACCTGGACCTCCTGCCAACCGCGCTGGGCCTGGCGGGCCTTGAGCCGTCCACAATTGAGCTGGACGGCCGGGATATCTCGGGACTGTTGACCGGAGAGGGCAGCTCACCCCACGATCAGATCGCGCTGTTCAACAACAACCATGTGGTGGCGGTCCGTACTGCGCGCTGGAAGCTGGTGGCGCGTTCGTACTACCGCACATTCGATGCTCCGCTGGATGGCTTGCTGCTGTTGTTCGACATGCAGGCCGACCCCGGCGAGACCTACAGCGTCGCGCGCAATTATCCCGAGGTGCTGGCGGATATGCGCCGACGACTGGCTGACGCCCGCGCATTCTACGAACCGATGGCGGCGACGTTTCCGCCCCACATCGCCCCGGCCAGCGCGGCCGATCATCCGGACTAGACGAAGTCGAACCGCACGGCGGAACGACCGAAATCCAGGGAGACCTTCTCGAACTGGCTGAGCAGATCCATGCCCAGCAACAGCGCCGGCGTGTCCTTGAGGCCCCAGACGTCAAAGACATGCACCTCGGCGAAGGTGACCGGCACGTTGCCCAGTCGAAGCCCACCGAGTCGCAGGAACGGCAGGAAAACGGTCTCGCCGCTGAAGGATTCGCCGGCCAGTGTTTCCATCATGACCACCTCGGGCGCGCTACGGTCCACGGAACCGGACGCCTGTTCCTCGCGGCGGACCATGTCGCGCAAGAGACGATTGCACATGGAGCCCTGGGCGCCCGAGTCGATAATGGCGCTGATCGGCTTCCCGCCCAGGTCGGCGTCGACGATGGTCAACTGCCCCTTGCGGCGGCGCGCCGGCACCACGACGGCGCGACCGGGCTCATCGCGGTCGGAGCGCGACTTGGTGATCTCCATCTTGCGGCCCTTGAAATCCAGGGTCAGGCGCTGGCCCTTGAGCCAGTCCACGCCAAGGATACCGTCGATCTCGGGCGCCTTGATCGGCAGGGCGGGCGCGCGCACATTTTTACGGTCTCGAGGTCCGATCTGCAGGAGATCGAGCTTCACGATGGGCCTCGAGCGCACGCCCACCACCGTATGGACCCGGGTCTGTTCCGTGCTGACGAGGTTCAGTTCCTCGGCAAGGCGACGCGAAACGCAG
This sequence comes from Phenylobacterium sp., assembly GCF_044358365.1. Lineage (GTDB taxonomy): Bacteria > Pseudomonadota > Alphaproteobacteria > Caulobacterales > Caulobacteraceae > Phenylobacterium. Next base: position 3,667 of record NZ_JBIKNZ010000119.1, read on the forward strand.
CTGATGTTGGCGCCCGTATCCAGAAGGAAGCTGAACGGCCCCTGCCCATTGATGCCGACAGGCGCCATCATATGGTCGTTCCGGCTCTGCTGCGTGGCGAGTTCCGTCGGCGGCTCGTCCGCGTCGGGGAGTTCGGTCTGCGGTGTCTCGGCAGGCGCCTTGGCGACTGCGCGTGTCACAGGCGCGGCCAATGCCCCGGCTGACAACAAGCCCAACGCCGCACCTCGCCGGGTGGGAGACATGCTCCGTGCTCCTGAAACTTGAACCTGGGGGTCGAGCCTAACAGTTCTGATGCCAACTCGCCACGCGGATGGTTCACGGAAACCTTGCCGCAAGGATTTGAGCCTACCCTGTGACAATGAAAGCCATACTGAAAATTTCGGTTGCGGCCGCACTCCTGACCAGCCTTTCCGGTCCGGCGATGGCGGCCGGGGCAAAGAAGGAAGAGAAGGGCGTCGACGCCCAGTATGTCGATCTCAAGACGGTGGCCTTGCCTATCTTGTCCAAGAATTCCGTCGTGAATCATGTGTTTGTCAGTTTGCGGATCAATCTGACCAGTGCCGCCAACGCCGGGCGGATCAGGGAGATGGAGCCGCTCTTCCGGGATGCTCTGGTTCGATCAGCCCACCGGGCCCCCTTTACCCTGGCATCCGATCTCACCAAGGTTGATGCGCCGCGGCTGATCGCCACCATAACCCGGGAGGCGAACGCCATCGCCGGACCCGGGCAGATCCGGTCGGTGGTGATCTCCTCCCAGGTCCCTCGTCGACGTACGCCGTTGACCCCCGCCTGACCCCCTCTATCCTTTCGATCGGCCAGCGGTTGCGCGAGACCGCCAAACCCGAGTAGTTTCCGCCGTCTTTCCCGGGGCGCACTCCTGCGCCCTAGTTCTTGTTGGGGAAACGCGAAGAGGCAGAGGGCCTGCAGACGTCGCCTGTCGCGGACGTCGGATGGTCTCTCTCACGCGATCGCAAAGGGGCGTCTGAATTATGAGTTCTGTTCTACCGTTGGTCA
>NZ_JBIKNZ010000004.1:0-102783 GCF_044358365.1 Phenylobacterium sp.
ATCGCCGCTCGGACGGCGTACGTGGTCGTGGCGCTGCCATGGAGTATCTGGCCCATAGGTCCTCCCGGAATGAAGGATCAGCTTGGCTGATTCCCCCACACTCCGGGACCAGACAACTAGCCACTGGGATGCGAAGGCGTTGAGCCGGAGGTCCTGGGAAGGCGGTCTGCACCGGCGTTGACCCGCGAGCCAGGAGACCTGCCCGTCGCGGTCGTCCTTCGCGCGGACGTGGTGTGCCGAGCGGAACGGGATCTACCCGAATGACGACGTCTGTTGGGCCGCGTTCGCGCGTGGTCGCGTTAGGGCGCGCGTCTTGTGTTCCCGAAACGCGATTCGCATGCGGGCCGGCTCGTCGTCGAGCAAGGGATAGACCCGTATGAGGTACGAGCTTCTCCTAACTGTATCAACCGCTGCCGTCGCGATGATCGCGACCAATGCCGCGGCGCAGTCCGCCGATCCGCCAGTCCGGTCGGCGGCCAATGCCACTGCGGATCCGACGCTTCTGGAAGAGATAGTCGTCACCGCAAACCGCTCCGCCCAGGCTGCCGATCGTGTCGGTCAGTCGGTCACAGTGCTGACCGAAGCGGAGATCCAAGCCAATCAAACGGTGAGCGTGGCGGACCTGCTGGTGCGCACACCTGGCGTTACATTCGCGCGCAATGGCGGGATCGGCACCAATACCTCACTGCGCATCCGGGGCGCGGAGACCGACCAGACCGTGGTGGTGATCGACGGCGTCAAGCTGAACGATCCGTCGGGGACAGGCGGCGGCTTCAACTTCGGCAATTTGCTGGTCGGCTCGATTGCCCGCATCGAAGTCCTGCGCGGTGCGCAGTCGACTCTGTGGGGCAGCCAGGCGATCGGCGGCGTCGTGAACATCGCGACGGCCGAGCCGACACGACCGTTTCAGGCGACGCTGGACGCCGAAGGCGGCTCGCGCGGCACCACCTATCTGCGTGGCGGGATCGGCGGCGCGAGCGAGCGTGCCACCTGGCGCCTGGCTGCCTCCCACTACCGGACCGACGGCTTTTCGACCTTCGCTCGCGGCACCGAGGGCGACGGCTATGAGAACCTTGGTCTCAGCGGGCGCGCCAATGTCCGGATTGTACACGGTGTGTCGGTCGATCTGCGTGCGGTTTATTCGGACGGGAAGGTCGACATCGACGGCTTTCCACCGCCGAGATTTGCGTTCAGCGACACGCCCGAGACGTCGCGGACCCGGGAATTGGTCGCCTACGCGGGGCTCAATTTCGATCTGTTGGGTGGTCGGCTGAGCAACCGGCTCGCTTACGCTTATACCAGCACCGACCGGAACAATGTGAACCCGGCCCAGGCGGTTACGACCAGGACCTTCGACGCTCGGGGCGAGAACCGCCGGGTCGAATATCAGGGCGTGCTCGACATAAGTCTGGGCTGGACGGCGACCTTTGGTGCCGAGCATGAGGACAGCGATTTCCGCAGCGCCTCGCCCACGTCTACCGTCCCAAACCCGGTTCCGGCGAGGGCGAGCGTCACGATCAACGGGGCCTATGCCCAGGTCCAGGCCGAAGTCGTGCGAGGCCTGACCCTGACGGGCGGCGTGCGTCGCGACGAGCACGAGACCTTTGGCGGCAAGACACTCGGTCAGGCTGCGGCGGCCTGGTCGCTGAACGGCGGGGCGACCGTCGTACGAGCCAGCTTCGGCCAGGGGTTCAAGGCCCCCAGCCTGTTCCAGCTCTTCAGCAACTTCGGCAACACCGACCTGCGGCCCGAAGAGGCCGATGGCTGGGACGCCGGGGTCGAGCAACGCCTGTTCGGCGATCGCGTCCTTGTCTCGGCGACCTATTTCAGCCGCGAGACGCTCAACCAGATCGACTTCGTCTCCTGTCCCGGCACGGTGGCGGTCACGGCGGCACCGCTGTGCTTCTCAAACGGGCTCCGCCGCTCCGGCTACTACAATAACACCGCCCGGACTGAGGCGGAGGGCGTCGAACTGGCGGCCGGACTGACGCTGGGCAAGTTCAATATCGAGGGTAACTACACCCGGACCGACACCCGGAACCGGGCGCCCGGCACCCATTTCGGTCGGCAGCTGGCGCGGCGACCGGCGGACGCGGCCAACCTGATCGCGACCTATGTCTGGCCGTTCGGGCTGTCGACGTCGATCGCGGTGCAACACGCCGGCGACAGTTTCGACAACGCTTCGAACACAACCCGGCTCAAGGGTTACACGCTGGTCGATCTGCGGATGTCTCTGCCGATCAACGACACGATCGAGCTCTACGGTCGGGTCGAGAATGTCGGCGATGAGGTCTACGAGACGACGCGCAACTTTGGCGTGGCGGGTCGCGGTGCCTTCGTCGGCGTCCGGGCGCGGTTCTAGTGCCGATGACATCCCGGATCGACCACGGCGGAAGGCTGGCGGCGGCGCGAGCGGATCACCCCCTCGCGCCGGAGCCTTGGCTTGACCTGTCGACCGGGATCAATCCCGAAGGCTGGCGACAGCGGGGGGTGCCGGTGTCCGTCCTCGCGCGGCTGCCGGACCCGGCCGACCTTGCCGCGCTGGAGGCGGTCGCGGCCAACGCCTTTGGCACCGACCCCGACCGCGTCGTCGCGGTCGGGGGAGCGGAGGCCGGCCTGCGGCTGCTGCCCGTGATTATATCCGCCCGGCGCGTGGTGATCGCGTCCCCCATCTATGGCAGTCACGCCGATGCCTGGGCGCTGGCGGGTGCCACGGTGATCGAGACGCCGCGCGAGAAGCTGTTCGGCGAGGACGCCGACGTCCGCATCATCGTCAACCCGAACAATCCGGATGGGGCTGCAACGCCCGGAGCGGAGCTGGTAGCGCAGTCCGGGGATCGATGGCTGATCGTCGACGAATCGTTCGTCGAGGTCGAACCGGAACTGAGCGCCGCCGCGCTTCGCGCCGAGCGGACGATCGTCCTGCGGTCGTTCGGCAAATTCCACGGCCTGCCCGGGGTGAGGCTCGGGTTCGTCGTCGCGCCGCTGGACATCGCGCGGCAGTTGCGCGCGCGGATCGGCGACTGGCCGGTCGGCGCGGATGCGATCGCCATGGGTCGCGCTGCCTATCGCGACGCCGCATGGGCGGATCGCATCCGCAAGCGCCTGGCGGCCGACGCTGCACGACTGGATGGGCTGCTGGCAAGCTATGGCTTGGAGATCGTAGGCGGTACGAGCCTGTTTCGGCTGGCGCGGTGCGAAGACGCCAAGGCGCGTGCATGGCGGCTCGGCGAGCAGGGCGTGCTGGTCCGCACCTTTTCTCACGACGCCGACTTGATCCGCTTCGGTGTGCCCGGCCGCAGCAACTGGCGTCGACTTGTACAAGCCCTGGAGCGTTCACGATGACCCAAGCGACCGACGCCGAACACACCGCCGCGATGAAGGCGCTCCAGGCCGAGCGGCGCGAACTGATGCGCTCCAAGACCGAGGAGCGCGGCCTGCTGATCGTCAACACCGGCGACGGCAAGGGCAAGTCGACCGCCGGGTTCGGCATGGTCGCCCGCGCCCTCGGCTGGGGCCAGAAGGTGGGGATCGTCCAGTATATCAAGGGCAAGTGGATCACTGGCGAACGCCAGTTCTTTCGTAAATTCCCCGATCAGGTCCGCTACGAGGTCATGGGCGAAGGCTTCACCTGGGACACGCAGGATAGGGCCAATGATATCGCGGCGGCCGAGGCTGCGTGGGCGACCTCGCTGGAGATGATCGCCGATCCGACGCTCGACCTCGTCCTGCTCGACGAGCTGAACATCGCTCTGCGCTACGACTATCTCGACATTCAGGCGGTCGTCGCCGGCCTGATTGCGCGGCCCGAGGGCAAGCATGTGTGCGTCACCGGCCGCAACGCCAAGCCCGAACTGCTGGCGGCCGCTGATCTCGTCACCGAGATGACGCTCGTCAAACACCCGTTCGAACAGGGCGTGAAGGCGCAGCGGGGGATCGACTTTTGACGATGCTCCTGGACCGGCGCCTTGTCCTGGCCGGCGGGCTGATGATGACCGCCGGCTGCACGGCCGCGCCGGCCCTGGCGCCGCCGGAGGGCTCGCAAACGCCGGTCGGACGCCCGAGGCGCGTGGTCTCGCTGAACCCCTGTCTCGACGTGATCCTCGTGGAGGTCGCGGACCGGGCCCAGATCGGCGGGCTCAGCCATTATGCCCGCGACGCCTATAGCTCCACGATCGCCGATGTCGCCCGGACCCTGCCGTTCACCTATGAGTCGGCCGAGGAGGTTCTCGCCTTGAGGCCCGATCTGGTGCTGACCGAACGGCACTCGTCGCTCGCGACCCGGAATGCGCTCGACCGGCTGAACATTCCCAAGGCGTTGTTCGGTGTGCCTGACACCGTCGCCGAAAGCCTTGAGCAGGTGCGGGAGGTCGCCCGGCTGGTCGGCCATCCCGTTCGCGGCGAGGCCCTGGTTCGGCGGATCGAGTCCGCTTTGGCCGCGGCGGCACCTGCCCCCGGCGCGCGTCCGCTGTCGGCGCTGATCTTCATGCCGGGCGGGTTTGCTTCGGGGCCGGGGACGCTGATGGACGAGATGATGCGGCGGATGGGCCTCGCCAATGCTGCCAAGCGCTACGGCCTTCGCCAATCGATGCATGTGCCGCTGGAGCGGGTCATCGCCGACCCGCCCGACATCCTGCTCGCGGGGGAGCCCTATCCGGGCGCGCCGAGCTGGGCCGAGCGGGTGATGGAGCATCCCGCGCTGGTCCGCGTCGCTGGTCGGATGCAACGCGCGGTCTTTCCCGAACGGCTGCTGTTTTGCGGGGGGCCAGTCCTGATTCGGACGGCGGCCGCCCTTTCGCGCGCCCGCCAAGCGGCTCTGAGAATGAGGGCATGAAACCCGTCAGCCGACCTCTTCTCTTTGCCGGATTGATCGTCCTGCTCATCCTGCTGTCGGGGATCAGCCTGATCGCCGGCAAGGTCTGGGTGCCTTGGAGCGCCTGGATATCACCCGACGTCGATCCACGCTGGGCCATCGTGTTCGAGTTGCGCCTGCCGCGCACGATCCTGGGGCTCGCCGTCGGTGCCGCGCTGGGGCTCTCGGGCGCGGTACTCCAGGGCTATACGCGCAACCCCCTCGCCGATCCCGGCGTACTGGGCGTGTCGTCCATCGCCGCGCTGGGGGCCGTCCTGACCCTCTACTACGGCGTCACCGCCGCCGCGCCCTGGGCGCTGCCGGTTGCGGCGATCAGCGGGGCGCTCATCGGGGTCGCCATCCTGATGCTGTTGTCGGGTTCGGCCTCCAGCCTGGTCACCTTCATCCTGGCGGGTGCCATCCTGAACATCCTGGCCAGTGCGGGCGTCTCGCTCGCCCTGTCGTTAGCACCCAATCCCTGGGCGGTGAACGAGATCGTCGACTGGCTGATGGGGTCGCTGGCGGATCGCAGCTTCGAGGAGGTCACGATGGCGCTGCCACTGATCGCGGTGGGCTGCGCGATGCTGCTGACCACCGGACGTGCCCTCGACGCCCTGACGCTGGGCGAGGTCGGCGCGCGATCGCTGGGCATCTCCATGCCGGTGACGCGCTGGACGCTGGCGCTCGGCGTGGCGCTCGCCGCCGGGGCCAGCGTGGCCGTCACCGGCGTGATCGGCTTCGTAGGCCTGGTGACGCCGCATCTGCTGCGACCGCTGGTGGGAGCGAGGCCCGGTGCCCTGCTCGTACCGAGCATCCTTGGAGGGGCGGTCATCGTCCTGGCCGGTGACATACTGGTGCGGCTGACCCCGGCGGCGGGCGAGGTCAAGCTGGGCGTCGCCATGGCGGGGCTCGGCGCGCCCTTCTTCCTCTGCCTGCTGCTCCGGCTGCGAAGAACGATCGCATGAGCATCCTGTCCTGCACCGATCTGAGGGTGGAGATCGGTCCCAAGGTCATCCTCTCGGGGATCGATTTGTCGATCGAAACCGGCCAGATCACGGCCATCGTCGGCCCGAACGGTGCCGGCAAGTCGACGCTGCTGAGCTGTGTTGCGGGACTGCGTGCACCGACCTCGGGCACGGCCGCGCTGGACGGCGTCGCCTTGTCGTCGATCAAGCCCCGGGAGCGGGCCAGGCGGTTGGCCTTACTGCCGCAGACGCCCGATATCGCCTGGTCGGTCGAGGCGCGGACCCTGATCGAACTGGGGCGCACACCGTTCATCGGTGCGCGGGGGCAGGGGGACGAAGACCGTGTGGCGGTCGATCGGGCCATGGCAGCGGCCAATGTCGCCGCGTTCGAGCATCGGATCGTCGACACCCTGTCGGGCGGCGAGCGGGCTCGGGTCCTGATCGCGCGAGCCTTGGCCGGGGAACCTGAATGGCTGCTGGCCGACGAGCCTCTGACCGGGCTCGACCCCGCCCACCAACTCGACGCTGCGGCGCTGTTCCGGCGAATGGCCGATGAGGGGGTGGGCGTGATCGTCACGCTGCACGACCTTTCGATGGCGCTGCGGCTGTCCGATCGGATCATCGTCCTCGCAGACGGCAGCGTTCTGGCCGACGACCCGCCCGCGACCGCCCTGACCCCCGAAGTGCTGAGGCGCGCCTATGGCGTGGAGGCGACCCTGACCCAGGGGCCGGGCGGTCCCCTGATCGACGTGATCCGCCGTGGATAGGGGCAGCGGTCGACTGGCCTTGGCGGCCTTGGTTGTCGAGGCACTGGCCGGCTATCCGGATCGGCTGCATCGACGCGTTCCGCATCCCGTCGTCGGACTGGGGGCGCTGATCGACGCGGGCGAGCGGCGGCTGAACCGCCCGGATCGGTCGCCGGCCCGCAGGCGGGTCGGCGGGATCGCCACGCTCGCCGGGACGGTCGGGGTGGCGGTGGCGGCAGGTCTGGCGGCCTCGCGCCTGCCCGGACCGGGACCCGTGCTGGCCGCGACCCTCGGTCTGGCGCAAAAGAGCCTTTACGATCACGTCGAAGCGGTCGCCCGGGCGCTTGAGGCGGACGATCTCCCCGCAGCGCGCGCCGCCGTCGGCAGGATCGTCGGGCGCGACACAGCGGTGCTGGACGCCTCCGGCGTCGCGGCGGCGGCGATCGAGAGTCTGGCCGAGAGCTTCAACGACGGCGTGGTCGCCCCGGCCTTCTGGCTGGCGATCGGGGGCTTGCCGGGCCTCTATGCCTACAAGGCCGTCAACACGGCGGACAGTCTGATCGGGCACCGGGAGCCGCGCTGGAAAGATTTCGGCTGGGCGGCGGCGCGCACCGACGACGTCATGAACCTGGCACCGGCACGGCTGGCGGGGGCTCTGGTCGCGGCAGCCGGGGGTGGTGGCTGGCGGGTGATGCTGCGCGATGCCCGTCATCATGCTTCGCCCAATGCCGGCTGGCCCGAGGCGGCGATGGCGGGGGCGCTCGGCGTGCGTCTGGGCGGTCCCGTGGCCTATGATGGCGTGATGACCAAGCGCCCCTCTTTCGGGGAGGGCCCTGCGCCGGTCGTCTCCGACCTGCGACGGGCGCTGACCCTCTATGTCCGCGCGTGCGGCCTGCTTTGGCTCACGGTCTCGATTGGAGGGCGCGCATGGCGGCGTTGATGATCCAGGGCTGCGGCTCGGACGTCGGCAAGTCCGTGCTGGTCGCAGGGCTCTGCCGTCTGTTCACGAACCGGGGCTACCGCGTCCGGCCGTTCAAGCCCCAGAACATGAGCAATAACGCCGCCGTCACCGAGCCCGACGAGACCGGGCGGCGCGGCGAGATCGGTCGCGCGCAGGCCTTGCAGGCGATCGCCTGCCGCACCCCGCTGACCGTCCACATGAACCCGGTGCTCCTGAAACCCCAGAGCGACGTGGGCGCCCAACTGGTGGTGCGCGGCCATGTCGAGGCCAGCTATCAGGCCATGGCCTATCAGGCGCGCAAGGCGGCGCTGCTGGACATCGTTCTGGACAGCTTCCGTCGGCTGGAGACCGAGGCCGACCTCGTCATCGTCGAGGGGGCGGGCAGTCCGGCGGAGATCAATCTGCGCGCAGGGGACATTGCCAACATGGGATTTGCGCTGGCCGCCGATGTGCCGGTCATGCTGGTCGGTGACATCGACCGTGGTCATGTCATAGCCGCCCTGGTCGGCGCCAAGGCCGTGCTCGACGAGGCGGACGGCGCGGCCATCAAGGGTTTCATCATCAACAAGTTCCGGGGCGATCCCGCCCTGTTCGACGACGGGCGGCGCGAGATCGTGACGCGCACGGGGTGGCCCGACCTCGGCCTCGTCCCCTGGCTGGCGGCGGCGCGGCAGCTTCCCGCAGAGGACGCGGTGGTCCTCGGCGAAACCGTCGAATCCTGCATGCGTCGGGTGAAGATCGCCGTACCGATCCTGCGCCACATCGCCAACTTCGACGACTTCGATCCGCTTCAGGCCGAGGCCTCGGTCGAACTCGTCTACATCCCGCCCGGACGGCCGCTGCCGGGCGACGCCGATCTGATCATCCTGCCGGGCTCCAAGGCGACACTGGCGGACCTCGCCTTTGTCCGGGAGCAGGGCTGGGACATCGATCTGAAGGCGCATGTCCGGCGCGGGGGCCGCGTCCTGGGCATCTGCGGCGGGTTCCAGATGCTGGGTAAAAGCGTGGCCGACCCGGACGGGATCGAGGGACCGCCCGGCACAGCCGAGGGGCTGGGCCTGCTCGATGTCTGTACCGTCCTGACAGGCGAGAAAATCCTGGAGCCTTGCCGGGGCCGGACGGTCGTGGGTCAGGGTGCCTATGAGGGCTTCGAGATGCATATGGGCCGGACCACGGGCATCGGATTGAGCCGACCGCTGCTCCGGCGTGCGGACGGGCGTGACGAGGGCGCGGTCTCCGCCGACGGGCGGGTCGCCGGTTGCTACGTCCATCGCCTGTTCGACAGCGGCCCGGCGCGGGCAGCGCTGCTCTCGGAACTGGGCGTCGCCTCGCAGGCTGTCGATCACGGGCGGGCGGTGGATGCCGCCCTCGATGAGGTCGCCAACGCGCTCGAAACCCATCTGGACATCGCGACCCTGGCGCGGCTGGCCGGCCTCAAGGACTTGGAACTATGACCGGCCTGCCGCCCATCACCGAGGCGGCGGTTCGCGCGCGCCTCGACGCCCAGGCCCGCCCGCCCGGGTCGCTCGGTCGGATCGAGGATGTGGCGGTCCAACTGGCCCTGATCCAGCAGCGGATGAACCCACGCGCGGACGCGATCCGGCTGCTGATCTTCGCCGCCGATCACGGCCTGACCGAGGACGGTGTATCCCGCTATCCCGCCGAAGTGACCCAAGCCATGGTCGCGACCTTCCTGGCTGGCAAGGGCACCGCCAACGCCTTCGCCCGCGCCGTCGGCGCCGAGGTGACAATCATCGATGCCGGCGTGAACCCGGACCTCGCTCCCCACCCTGTGCTGATCGACGCCAAGGTCGGCCGGGGAACGCGTAACGCCGCGCGCGACCCTGCGATGACACTCAGCGAGGCGGAGCAGGCACTGCAGCGCGGCCGCGAACTGGCCATCGCGGTGATCGAACGGGGCACCGACGTGCTGGCGCTCGGCGAGATGGGCATCGGCAACAGTTCCTCGGCCGCCCTGTTGATGCATCGCTTGGCCCCGGCGTCGTTGAGCGATAGCGTGGGGCAGGGCGCCGGCCATGATGCCGACGGTCTGGCGCACAAGTTGAGCGTTCTCACCCGCGCCTCTGAACGTTCGGACGCAGTCGAACCGCTGGAGGTGTTGCGCCAGTTCGGCGGATTCGAGATCGCCATGATGGCGGGGGCTATCCATGGCGCGGCGGACCGGAGCACGCCGGTGGTCATCGACGGCTTCATCTGCACCGCCGCCGCCCTCGTCGCGATCCGGCTGCGACCCGAAACCGGCGCCGTCTGTCTGTTCGCCCATCGCTCGGCCGAGGCGGGGCATGACCGGATGTTGAAGATCCTGGGTGCCGAGCCGCTGCTGGACCTCGGCCTGCGCCTTGGCGAAGGCACGGGCGCATTGTTGGCCGCCCCGCTGTTGCGCGCGGCGGCCGCCCTGCTGTCGGACGTGGCGCGCCTGGACGACGTCATGGCAGGCCGGCTCTAAGATGCCACGCCAGCTCGCCCTGTTCCTGACGGCCGTACAGTTCCTGACCCGGATCCCGGTACCGACGCTGCATGATTTCCAGCCCGACTGGATCGCGCGGTCGGCGCGATATTTCCCGCTGGTGGGAGGCCTTGTCGGACTGGCCTCGGCAATCGTCCTGATCGCTGCTGACCGGGTCTGGACGGGCGTTTTGCCTGCCATGCTCGCGACGGCCGCGGGTATCCTGATGACCGGCGCGTTTCATGAAGACGGTCTGGCGGACGCAGCCGACGGCCTGGGCGGGGGCCAGACGCCTGAGCGACGCCTGGAGATCATGAAGGACAGCCGGGTCGGGACGTTCGGCGTTCTGGCTCTGGGTCTCGCGCTCGCTCTCAAGGTGGCGGCGCTGGGTCAGACTCCGGTCTGGCTCGCTGCGGCTGCGCTGGTCGCCGCCCATGCCGGGGGACGAGGCGCGGCGGTGGTGGTCATGCGCGTCCTCCCGTATGCCGGCGACCGGGCCTGGACCAAGGTCAAACCGGTGGCGGATGGCGTGACCACCGGTGAAGTGATCATCGCCGCGATCTTCGCCGCAGCAGCGCTGGCGCTCGCGGCACTTGCCGCCCCGCTGGCGACCCTGATCGCGCTGGTGACGGGGGCGGTCGCTGCCGTGATCATTGCGTTATTGGGCAGGCGGCTGATCGGCGGATGGGTCGGCGACACCCTGGGGGCTTGCGAGCAGGCGTTCGAGATCGGCTTTCTGGTCGCCTTCGCCGCCCTGGCCGCCTTTTGACCCTGGTCGTCTGCCCCCTGCATGAGATGGATCACGCGATCCGGCTCTGGAAGCCGTCCCACATGATCAGCATGGCGTCGCCGGGCGCTGAGGTGGCGGTGGTCGAGCCTGGGATCGAGCGCCTGCATCTGACCTTCAACGACATCGCCGAACCCCGGCCCGGGCTGCAGGCACCCTGTGTTGCGGATGTCGGTCTCCTTCTGGAATTCGCTCGCGCCTGGCCGAGCGAGGCCCCGATGCTCATCCAGTGCTGGGCCGGGGTCAGCCGATCACCGGCTGCAGCCTATGTCATTGGATGTGCACGATCAGAGCCCGGTCAGGAAGGCGTGTTGGCCGATCGTTTGCGAGGAGCCGCGCCGTTTGCGACGCCCAACCGCCGGATCGTCGAACTGGCGGATGGGCTGTTGTCGCGACGCGGCCGAATGGTCGACGGGATCGACCGGATTGGTCGCGGTGAAGAGGTGTCTATGGGGCAGACGTTCTGGCTCGAATAGAAAACGCAGATCAACGCGTCATCAAAAAGAAGACGCGCTGGATTCAAAATCCAGTTCCGAAACGAGTGCCGGTTCCCTGGCTAGCCGCACCAAAGCAAAGATTCTTTAGCGTGAGTGGCACCAACATAAGACATCTTCGACTGCTGATCGCCGCCGCAGATGCTGGAAGCTTTAGCGCGGCGGCCGCGCGCCTCGCCATAGAGGTGTCGGCCGTCAGCCGAGCCGTCCGAGATCTTGAGGACTCGATCGGCGTGTCACTTTTCGAGCGGCTCGCGCGTGGGATCCGGTTGACCGATGCCGGCAAGACCTATCTCGTTTCTGCGCGAGACATCGTGAATCGTTTCGAGAAGGCAGAGGCCGATGCGAAGCTCGCAGGCTCTGGGTTGAAGGGTCGGCTGGCTATCGGTTTTGTCTGGTCTTTTGCAAGCGGACCGATCGTCGATCTGATCCGCGAATATCAAGCGACGAATCGTGACGTCGCCGTGCGCATGTCCGAGCGCGGTGACGACGAATTGGTGGCCGGTCTCCGCGCGTTCGACCTCGATGTCGTGCTCACTGCAAGCGATCCGCCGCCCCTACCAAGATCGAAAGCGATCAATGGGCTCGCCAGCCAGCCGCTTTGGGTAGAGCGTCTCCTCGTAGCTATCCCAAGCACCCACTCGGCTGAATATCTGACATGGGACGATCTTTCGGCTCAAACGCTGCTCTGCCGGCCTGAGGACGATTGGCGCCGCTTCGTGGCGCATGTCGAACGCCTGGGCGGTCCGACCCTGAGGTTTTCCGAGCAGGACGTCGCGCTCGACAGTCTGCTCGGGCTTGTCGCGGCGGGACTCGGCTGGTCCATTCTGCCTATGAGCACTCTTCGACCGACCATGTCTGGCATCGGAGTCGCCGCGGTGTCTTCCGATGGTGCCGAACTCCAGGTCGAGGCTCTGTGGCGTCCGGAGGCGGACAATCCCGCGCTTAGGCGCTTCCTTGCTTTGGCGCGCCGGATGTTCCCCCAGCCTGGCCGGCATTGACCTTACGTCGAGCGCTGGCGAACCCCCGATCGGTCGCCATGAACCGCGCGAGCATCGGCGCGACGAGCCTGGCGGGCTCCACCGCCTGCCGGGTTTCGCGCCCGAGCAGGTCGGCATAGGCCACGAGGTCACGATGCACGGCCGCGGGCAGATCGACCGTCAATCGGACGGGTTTGTCGTCGTCGAGCGCGCCCAGTTTCAGCCGACTCATTCGGGGGCTCCTTCCGGGGCAAGGATCAGGTCGCGGGTGACGATCACCCGGACTGGATAGCCCGGTCGGATGGTCAGGGTCGGCCGGATGTCGAGCTGACGAAGGACGACCTCTTGACCCGCACCGCCGACGCTTTCCTGCACGCTGTCGCGGATCGCGCGGGCGATGTCGTTATCACTATCCGACCCGAGTTCTGCCCCGACGCCGATCAGCGTCGAGATCAAACCGGCGCGGATCAGGCGACCCCAATGACTATCTACACGGTCCTGGAGCCCGGCGAACCCTTGTGCATCCGCGCCCGGCTGACGCTCCAATACGATCAAGCGCCCATCGGGCAGGATCAGACGGTTCCAGACGAGCAAGACTCGCTCCTGACCGGAGCCGACCTCGGCGTCGTACTGGCCGATCAGCCGCGAGCCTTGCGGGATCAGCTGCTGTCGGCCGGTCGGGCTGTCGTAGACGGGGCTCGTCACCTGTGCGGTGACCTGGCCGGGAAGGTCGGAGCGAAGGCCGGTCAGGAGGGCTGCCGGAATGATTGATCCGGCTTCAAGCACATAAGGACTGACTGGCGCACGTAGGCGCTCGTCGCTTCTCGTCCGCCGATCGACGTCGCGCGCCAGAAAGGTTTCGCCGCGTCCCGGCGTTGGCGTGAGTGCATCGTCAAGTACGGGCGAAGTCGGTGTCGGCAGTTGCGCAGCCAGCACGGGTGCTACGGTACCCGCGGCTCCGGTTTCGGTCGCGTTGAATAGGCTGCTGGTCCGCGCGGCCTCACGCTCCTGTTCGGCGCGTTGAACCGCAGGATCGACCTGAGGCGTGGGAGGGGTGCCAGGCGCACCCGGCATCGCCGGGGTCGGAACGGGTTGTCCACGCTGTTGCGCGCTGAGCATCGGCCTCCCCAAATCGCCCGGCAGCGGCGGTCCCAACTGCGGCACACCCGAGTAATCGCGCGGCAGCTTTCCAAGACCATCGGCTTGGGCGACCCGGTCGGTGTTGTAGAGCTCGGCAGGCCCATTCTCGGCGTCGCGGCCCTGCAAAGCGACCACCAACGCCCCGCCGATGCCTAGGCTCGTGACCGCGCCGAGCCCGATCAGGACTTTGCGCGACAGGCGCGTAACGCCGGGAAGCGCGGGGCGGAGCCGCAGCTGGTCCGCGATCTCGCGTTCTGATCGGGCCGGTGTGGCCAACAGCTCTCGGTCGGCACCGGTGTCGATTGGCTCGTCCTCGGCAGGGCGCTCAGTCACGCGACACACTCCCGTCGGTCCGCTCGATGCGGACACGCTGCTGGCGGCGGTCGGCGCCGAGCCTCAGCTCGGCCGCACCGAACAGGCGGTCGACGATCATGTGGCGACCGCGGACACGGTAGTTGACCAGCTCGGCGTTACGGCCGTCGGCCGCGACCACGAACAACGGCGGCATGTCGCCCTGCGCGATGCCCGTCGGGAACTCGATGTAGACTCGGACGCCATCGTCATAGGCGCGGGACGGACGGTCGGGCCGCCGCTGGTCGAACCGCCGCCAGACGGAGCGCCGCCGCTCGGACCGGAACCGCCGGGGGTCGGAGCCCCACCGGGCGATCCACCTCCCGTTCCGGTCGGACCACGGGTCGCGGGCACGGTCGTCGCCGCAGCCGTGCGGCTGCCGACCGCACCGTCCGCGCCGGCGAGACCGCCTGCGGCGAGCCGGGCTGCGCCATAACCGGCGGCGACCACGCCGCCCGCGGCGAGGCCGGTGCCCACCGCCGCACCGGCGGAGAGCTGCGGTCCGCCGGAGACGATGCCGTTGGCGATGCCCGGTCCAAAGATGCCGAGCCCGAGCAGTGAAGTGGCCGCCAGCACGATGGCGAGCGCGTCCTCGATCGTCGGCTGGCCGCCCGCGAACCCGGCAGTGAACTGCGAGAACAGCGTCGAGCCGATGCCGACAATGACGGCGAGCACGAGGACCTTTACGCCCGACGAGATGACGTTGCCGAGGACGCGTTCGGCGAGGAAGGCGGTCTTGCCGAACAGGCCGAACGGAATGAGCACGAACCCCGCGAGCGTCGTCAGCTTGAACTCGATTAGCGTGACGAACAGCTGGATGGCGAGGATGAAGAAGCTGAGGATGACCAGTACCCAGGCGAACAGCAGCACCGCGATCTGGATGAAGTTCTCGAAGAAGCTCACGAATCCCATTAGTTCGGAGATCGAATCGAGAATTGGCCGCCCGGCGTCGATGCCGACCTGCGCGATGCGGCCGGGCCGCACGAAGTCGGCGGCGCTGACCGTGCCGCCCGAGGCTTGCAGCCCAAGGCCGGCGAAGCTCTCGAAGATGATCTGGGCGAGGCCGTTCCAGTTGCCGATGATGTAGGCGAAAATGCCGACGAAAAGGGTCTTCTTGACCAGCCGCGCGAGCACGTCGTCGTCGGAGGCCCACGTCCAGAATAGCGCTGCCAGCGTCACGTCGATGACGATCAGCGTGGTGGCGAGGAAGGCGACCTCGCCGGACAGCAGCCCGAAGCCTGAGTCAATGTACTGGGTGAAGACCGCCAGAAACCGGTCGATGACGCCGACGTTATTCACGGGCGTTGCTCCTGCTTAGCGGCCCCGAAGAACCGGGCGCGGTGTTCAGCCCAGGCCTGGCGACACGTAGGATCGACGGCGGCGGGGTCCGTGATCGCAGCACAGCGCGCGAGCTCGGTGGCGACCGGATCTGTCGGCCCGATCGCCGTGGCGACCGCGGCCGCCTTCGGCGGGGCCCGTCGCGCATCGATCACGGCGACGGCAAAGGCGACCGTCACAAACGCCGCCACGCCGAGCCGCACCCATAGCTGCGTGTCCCGGGTGAAGGTCACTGCGGGAACATCCGCACATCACCGGGCTGATAGCCGCGACCCGGGGCCACGAAGCGCCGCAGTTGCTCGCGTGCTTGCTCGGACGCGGCGGCCTGGCGAGCCTGCTCCAGCGCTTGGGCCCGTCCCTGCGCCGCAACGACTGCGGTTAAGTCGGCGATCTGCTGCGACTGCAACGCAAGGATCTGGTTGCCGGCTTGCGCCGCCTGGAGCGCGCCGGTCGCCGACTGGCTGGCGGTGACCAGCGTGGACATCTCCGCGCGCGCGCCGTCGAGGTTCCCGACCACGCCGGCCTGAACGCGAAGCGCATCCTCAAACGCGGCGACCGAGTTCGACCAGCGCTCGCGCGCGCTGTCGAACAGCTCACGGTTCGTCGCGGTCATGCTGGCGTTGGCGTAGCCGCCGCGCGTGAACGCCTCGTCGATCGAGCGGACGTCATACGCAATCCGCTGGGCTTCGCCGAGTAGTTGCTGCGTGCGCTGTATCTGACCCTGCAACGCCGCGAGCGACGAATGCGGCAGGCTCGCGAGATTGCGCGCCTGATTGACCAGCGAGGTCGCCTCGTTCTGGAGCGAGGCGATCTGATTGTTGATCTGCTGCAGGGCGCGCGCGGCCTGGAGCACGTTCTGGACGTGGTTGGTCGGGTCCCAGACCGCGATCTGGGCGGTGGCGGGCACGCTCGTGGTCAGCGCGAGCGAGACCGCGGCGCAGCCGGCGAGCAGCACGCGGGAAAGCGATCGGGTCTTCATAGTCATGTCTCCGTGTTGGCGGTGGGGATGAGTTCGGCGGCCCAGCCAAGGCCGCGACGGCGGAGCCAGCCGGCGGCGAAGCCGTCGCGCCCGCTGGTCGCCAGCACATCGGCGATGGCCGCCTGATCGGCCTTCGAGCTGGCGGCGGTGAAGGCGAGCGCGATGGGGCCGAGCCCTAGCTCGAACAGCCGGTTGCCGCGGCGGCTCTGGGCGTAATAATCGCGCTTGAGGGTCGCCCGCGCGACGATCTCGATCTGGCGGTCGTTGAGCCCGAACTTCTCGTAGATGCGCGCGATTTGCGGTTCGAGCGCGCGCTCGTTGGCGAGGAAGATGCGTGTCAGGCAGCTCTCGACGATCGCGGGCGCGATCGCCGAGCCGTCGATGTCGGCGAGGCTTTGCGTCGCGAACACGACGCTCGCGTTCTTCTTGCGGAGCGTCTTCAGCCACTCGCGCAGCTGGGTGCCAAAGGTCGGATCATCGAGCGCAAGCCAGCCCTCGTCGACGATCACGAGGGTCGCGCTTCCGTCGAGCCGGGCCTCGATCCGGTGGAACAGATAGGCGAGCACGGCGGGCGCGGCGGCGGTGCCGATCAATCCTTCGGTCTCGAACGCCTGGACGCTGGCAACGCCAAGCCGCTCATGGTCGCCGTCGAGGAGCCGGCCCCAAGGCCCGTCGAGACAGTAGGGCTGGAGCGCGCGCTTTAGCGTATTGGACTGGAGCAGCACCGACAGCCCGGTCAGCGTCCGCTCCGAGGGCGGCGCTGATGCCAGCGACGACAGCGCCGACCAGAGGTGGTCCTTGACCTCGGGGGTGACGGCCACCCCTTCGCGGGCGAGCACGCCGGCCAACCACTCGGCCGCCCAGGCGCGTTGGCCGGGCTCGTCGATCTCCGACAGCGGCTGTAGAGCGACCGGCTCGATGGCGTTGTCCGACAGCGCACCACCGAGATCGTGCCAGTCGCCGCCCATGGCGAGCGCGGCGGCGCGGATCGAGCCGCCGAAGTCGAAGGCGAACACCTGAGCCTGCGCGTAGCGCCGGAACTGCAGCGCCATCAGCGCGAGCAGCACACTCTTGCCCGCGCCCGTCGGCCCGACCACGAGCGTGTGGCCGACGTCACCGACATGGGGGCTGAAGCGGAACGGCGTCGAGCCTTCCGTCGCCGCGAAGAACAGCGGCGGGCCGTCGAGGTGGTCGTTGCGTTCGGGACCCGCCCACACCGCCGACAGTGGAATCATGTGCGCGAGGTTGATCGTCGAGATCGGCGGCTGGCGGACGTTGGCGTAGAGATGGCCGGGCAGGCTCCCGAGCCAGGCCTCGACCGCGTTGACGCCCTCGGTGATGGTCGTGAAGTCGCGGCCTTGGATCACCTTCTCGATGAGCCGCAGCCGATCGGCAGCGATACGCGGATCGTCATGCCAGACCGTGACCGTCGCGGTCACGAAGGCGTGGCCGACCATGTCGGCGCCGAGTTCCTGTAGCGCCTCGTCGGCGTCTGCCGCCTTGTTGGCGGCGTCGGTGTCGATCAGCGACGAGGCTTCGTTGGTCAGCACCTCCTTCAGCAACGCCGCGATCGACTTGCGCTTGGCAAACCATTGGCGGCGGATGCGGCCGAGCAGCTTGGCCGCGTCGGTCTTGTCCATGCAGACCGCGCGGGTGACCCACCGGTAGGGGAAGGCGAGCCGGTTCAGCTCGTCGAGGATCCCGGGGAAGGTCGAGGACGGGAAACCGACGACCGACAACGTGCGCAGGTGCGCGGTGCCGAGCCGCGGCTCGAGCCCGCCGGCGAACGGTCGATCGGCGAGCAGCGCGTCGAGGTGCATCGGCGTCTCGGGGACGCGCACGCGGTGGCGCGCGGTCGAGACGCAGGAATGGAGGTAGGTCAGCGTCTCGGTGTCCGAGAGCCAGGCGGCTTCGGGAACGAAGCTCTCGATCAGGTTCAGCAGCCGGTCGGTGCGATCGACGAACTGGTCGAGATGATCGCGGGCCGGCGCATCGCGGGCGGCGCTCTATCCCAGCCTGTCGCTGGGGGCTTCGGCCGGGCTGGCTGCAACTCCGGCCGATTTGAGCGACGCCGGCGCCTTCCGCTTTGCCATCGGGCCGGCACTCAACTGGGGGATATTCAATCTCGGCCGGGTCAAGGCTGGCATTGCCGCCGCCGATGCCAATAGCGAAGCGGCCGCTGCCACATGGCAGCAGACCCTGCTGGCGGCAGTCGAAGAGACCGACGGTGCTGTGGATGGTTGGCTCAGCGCCCGACGCAGCACCGAGGCCGCCCGCAGCGCGCGCGGGGCTGCAGAGGTGTTGGTAGGGGCCGCGCGCTCGCGTAACCGCGCCGGGCTATCCAGTACCTTTGAACTTGCCGAGGCTGAGGCTGGCTACCTTGCCGCTGAAGCCGCATATACCGCCGCCGAGGCCGGCGAGCGTGACGCCTGGGCTACCGCAAACCTCTCCCTCGGCGCCGGATGGCGCAGCGAGTCGCCCAGGACGCCGTCAAGCTGATGCTACGCCCCGGAATGCCCGCCTCCGTGGGTGACATTGTCCGGTGCAGCAAGACGTCGTCGAGCTTTCGCCACGGTCGAGCGCTGACCTGGTCCCCGTCGCAGCATGTATCAGGGAGAGCATCGGCATGGGCTACGCTCCGCGCGGATCTGGGTTACGCGGCAACGCCAGCCGTTATATGAACGATTGCGCGTGAGGTGGCGCCGCGCGGTGTGCGGTCGGGCCGAATTTTGCAGCTGAACCCAAACCGGGTCTTGAGGACATGTCCGCGGCCCTTGACGCTTTGCTTCAAGCCTGTCGCCCCGAAGGAGTAGAGGTGTGAGTCAGTCCGAGTTGGAATCTGGCGGACGGCCCAATCGAGGCTTTCTTGCGATTGTAGAGCGGCTGGGCAATCTGCTGCCTGATCCGATCATGATTTTTGTCTGGCTTATCGCGGGCCTGATGGCCTTCTCGGCTTTGGGCGCTGCGCTGGGCTGGTCGGCCTCATTTGCCTTCACCGGGACCGAGGCGCCGCCCTTTGGCGTGCTCAAGGACGGCGTGCTGACCTTCCAGGCGCAGTCGCTCTTCTCGGAAGAGAACATCACCCGGCTGTTCACCGAGATGCCGCGCACCCTGACCGGTTTTGCACCGCTGGGTACCGTTCTGGTCGTGATCTTCGGGGCGGCCGTGGCCGAGCGAGTGGGGCTGTTCAGCGCCCTCATCCGGGCCAGCCTGCGCAACGCACCCCGCGTGATCCTGACGCCGATGGTGGCGGTGGTCGGGATGATGTCGCACCACGCATCCGACGCGGCCTATGTGGTGTTTATCCCGCTCGCCGGGTTGCTCTATGCGTCCGTCGGTCGTCATCCGCTTGTGGGGATCGCTGCGGCGTTCGCCGCTGTCTCGGGCGGGTTTGCGGGCAACATCACGCCCGGCCAGACCGACGTGATCCTGTTTGGCTTCACCCAGGAGGCCGCCCGCATCATTGATCCGACCTGGACGATGAACCCGCTGGGCAACTGGTGGTTCATTCTGGGCATCGTGGTGGTGTTCACGCCGATCATCTGGTTCGTCACAGACCGGATTGTCGAACCCCGTCTGGGCGCCTGGGGCGGTGAGGCGGATGATGGCCTGAAAGCCGAACTGGCGCGCTCGGCAGTGACTGATCTGGAGGCGCGGGGCCTGCGGATGGCTGGGGTGGCGGCGCTGGGGGTCGTGCTCGCGTTTGCGGCTTTGGCTCTGTGGCCGGGCTACACGCCGCTGATCGATGAAAGCAAGACCGGTCCGTCCCAGCTCCAGCCCCTCTACGGGGCCCTGGTCGGAGGGTTCATGCTGCTGTTCCTGATCAGCGGTATCGCGTTCGGCGTTGGCGCCGGGACGGTCAGGACGACGCAGGATGTGATCGAAAAGATGATCGACGGGGTGCGGGTGATGGCGCCCTACATCGTCTTCGTATTCTTTGCGGCCCACTTTGTGGCGATGTTCAACTGGTCGCGCCTGGGGCCGATTGCAGCGATCCACGGGGCCGAAGCGCTGAAGGGATTGGCCCTTCCGCCCGCGATTTTGCTGGTCAGCGTGCAAGGGTTCTCATCTCTGCTGGACCTGTTCATTGGCTCGGCATCGGCCAAGTGGAGTGCGATGGCGCCGGTGGTGGTGCCGATGTTCATGTTGCTGGGGATCTCGCCGGAGATGACCACCGCCGCCTACCGCATGGGCGACAGCTACACCAACATCATGACGCCGCTCATGTCCTACTTCCCGCTGGTACTGGCCTTCTGTCGGCGCTGGACGCCGTCGACCGGCGTGGGATCCCTGCTGGCCTTGATGTTGCCCTATGCGTTGGGGTTCATGGTGGTGGGTATGGCCATGACCATGACCTGGGCCCATTTTGACCTGCCGCTAGGGCCGGGCGCAGAGGTTCACTACACGCCACGGGGAAAACTCTCGGTCCCCTGACCCGGCCCAACGACGTCCGACCCTTTTGCGCCGCTGGCCTGCCCGGGCGCCTGGTGCGCGAGGTGTGATCGCGCCCGTACAGGCCTTGGGTGTGATGGCTTCGCCCCGGAATATGGCGAAACAAGGCAAAACATTTCTGTGGCGTTACAATTCTACAGGTGAGATCCTCTTCCTGCGAACGGTTGTTCAAAGCGTCACAAATAGAGGACGCGATCATCCGGGTTGGAGAAATCAAATGCTGAAACTGCAGTCTTTCTGTAGCGTATCGACGCTGGCCTTGTTGATGACGGCCATGACTACGGGCGGCGCGACGGCCCAGACCGTCGCCAAAGACGCGACCGCCGCCAAAGACGCGACCGTTGTCGAGGAAGTCGTCGTCACCGGTTCATTTATCGCCGGAACACCGAAGACGACGTCGATCCCTGTTGCCGTAATCGGGCAGGCAGAACTGGAACGGCGCGGTTCGCCGTCCGTGCTGGAGTTAATCAAGACGCTGCCGATCAGTGGACCGGTGCTGGGCGACTCCAACCAGTTTTCCGCAGCCGCCCAGGGCCGATCCGGCGGCGGCACCATCAACATCCGCGGCCTCGGCGCCCAGCGGACCCTGGTGCTGATGAACGGACGCAGGTTCTCGGGCTACGTCAGCGACACCAACCTGTTGCCTGTGGCCGCCATCGGCCGGGTCGAGATCCTGAAAGACGGCGCCGCGGCGACCTACGGCTCGGACGCCATCGGCGGCGTGGCCAACTTCATCACGCGCAAGAACTTATCGGGCCTCGAGGCTCAGGCCGACTATCGGTACGTCGACGGGTCAAAGGGCGACTATACCGGCAGCCTTCTGTTTGGCTGGGTTGGAGACACGTCGAACCTTCTGGTGAGCGCGGCCTATCAGCACCGTTCGGAGCTGGGCACCGTCGATCGCAAGAAAGACATCCTGGTGCCGTACCTCACGAATCCTTCAGGGTGGTCGGTTCTGGGGCAACCCGGCGCCTGGACAATTCGTGGCGGTCCGACTGGCACAACCACCGTTGGCTTTGCTCGAGACGCAAACTGCGCGGCGGTCGGCGGCTTCGAAGGCTTCACCGGCGCGACGCCGGCCTGTTATTTCAGCTACCTGCCGTTCGACAATCTGGTTGAGGAACAGGATCAGTATCAGCTCTACGGTGAGTTCAACGCTGATGTCGGGGCGTCGTCCAAGTTCCATGTCGAAGCGCTTTACGCACAGACGTCGATCCCGGGCATCCGGTTCTCGCCGGGCTATCCACCGACGTCGGGTCCCAACGGCCCCGGAAGCGTCAACGTCTACAGCGTTCCGTCCACGAACCCCGGCTTCAACACCTTCCTGCAACAGACAGGCAATGGGGCGCTGGTCGGCACAGCGACCAACGCATTGGCGACACTCTGGCGACCGTTCGGCGCGGGCGGCAACAACAGCACCGGCGGCCTTGGCGGACAAAAAGGCAGCCGGAAGTATGAAGAGTTCCGGATCTCGGCTGAGCTGAAGGGTGAAACCGGTTTTGCGGGCATCGGGTACGAGGTCGCCATGACCTATATCCGTGAGCTGCAGGATCAGCAGACAACAGACATCCTGATTGATCGCCTGCAACGCGCCCTGAACGGTTTCGGCGGGACCAGCTGCACCGGGACAACCCCCGGCGCGAACGGTTGCTCTTACTTCAATCCGTTCTCTAACGCCTATTCGGGCAACCCGGCTCTCGGCGGGACCAATCCCGGATTTGTGTCCGCCAACGCAAACTCAAGGGAACTGGTAGCATCGCTGTTCGACCGGCAGAAATTCAACTCCGAACAAGACACCTTCGTTGTCGACGCCGTGTTCAACGGTGTTCTGCCCATCACGCTGTCTGGCGGTGACGTCGGCTGGGCGGTCGGCGCCCAGTATCGCAAGATCAACTACGACCAGAAGATCGGCAGCCCGTTCTACAACTCGGAGATCACGCCGTGCCCGGTCGCGGGTTCAACCACCTGCGCCTTCCGGACGGGGCCCTATATCTTCCTGGGCCAGAACTTCCCGCTATCTCTGGAACAGGATGTCTATGCGGCGTTTGCCGAGTTGAACGTTCCGGTTTCGGAAGCCATCAACGTCCAATTGTCCGCGCGCTACGAGGACTATGGCGGTCAGACCGGTTCAACGTTCAATCCACAGTTCCGGACGAAATGGCAGGTCATCGACTGGCTGGCCCTGCGCGGGTCGGTGGGCACATCATTCCGCGGACCGACCGCCGGAAACGTGGTTCCTACCGGCGGCACAAGTCTTTCCGGGATCGCCGCCGCCGGCAACAACTTCAAATCCGTGGACAATTTCGGCAATCCCAACACCGCGCCCGAAAAAGCCTTCACCTACAGTCTGGGCGCCATTGTCCAGGCGGGCAATCTCACGGCCACGATCGACTACTGGTCCTACAGGCTGAAGGACCAGATCGTGTCGGTTCCGGCCAACATCGTCGCCTCGGCGGTCGCCGGGGTTGGCAACGGAAGTCAGGCTGTCAATTGCGCCAATCCGTTGCGCAGTCTGCTGACCTTCAACAATGGCAATGCCTGCATCCAGGGCGTGACCGTTGGCAACGACATCGCGCGGGTCCGGGCCGACACCACTAACGGTCCGACCATCAAGACCGACGGCATCGACGTGGATGTCACCTATCGGTTCGATGACGTGATGGGTGGCTCGCTCGATATCGGCGGCAACGTCAGCTATGTGCTCAACTTCAAGCAGGCAGCGTTCGTCTTCGGCGGTATCACCGTTTCGCCGGCCTATGAGGCTGCTGGCTTCACCAACTATGACCGTCTTCCGGGCACCATTCCGGATTGGCGCGGCCAGTTTTTTGCCGACTACACACGTGGCGACCATAACCTGCGCTGGACGATCAACTACATCGACAGCGCCATCGACAACCGCGGCCCGACCACGGTCCAGACCGGTGCTTCGACCAACTGCAATGTCGCCAATGCAAGAGCCGGGACGGCCACGAACTGCCAGCTGACGACGTCGGGCCTGAAGGTTGGATCGTTCATGACCCATGATCTGACCTATCGCTGGGTCATGGAGAACGACCTGACACTGACCGCATCAGTGCTGAACGCGCTGGACGAAAGCCCCTCAAAGGCGCGTCTGGAACTCAACTACGATCCCTTTGTCGGCAATCCGCTGGGTCGTACCTTCAAGGTCGGCGTGCGTAAGAAGTTCTAGACGCATCTGTCCAACTTGCCTGAGATTGACGCCGCTCCTGCGAAGGGGCGGCGTTCTTCTTTGTCCAGGGAAAACTTCGATGACGGCTACGCTCCACGGCATCCGAAACTGCGACACCATGAAGAAGGCCTGGACCTGGCTGGACGACCACGGGGTCGCCTACGACTTTCACGACTACAAGAAGCAGGGGATCGAACGCGGGACCCTGGAAGAATGGGTCCGGACCGTCGGTTGGGAGGTGCTCCTGAACCGCGCCGGCACGACGTTCAAGAAACTTCCGGATGCCGACAAACTGGGTATCGACGCCGTCCGGGCCGTCGACCTGATGCTCGCTCAACCATCAATGATCAAGCGCCCGGTACTGGCCATGGGAGATCGGTTGATCGTCGGCTTCAAGCCGGAGGTCTACGCCTCCGAGGTCGGCTGACGGCGGAGGCTCGCGGATGGCTCGGATGAGCTACATCGTCGACGATGTGAACGTGGCGGCTGGACCAGGTGGCCGTCAGGTCCTGTGTAAGGATCCGGCTGGCAATCCCACCGAACTTTTTCAGCCGTCTTGACGACCCCTGCATCCAAACCTCCGACCGGTGGCGACTGGTGGGTGAAGGGTGTCGGAAATCGCTTCGACATGCCGCCTACGGAGCTTCCGCAATGGACGAGATCTTCCGCAGCTATTGGTGGCTGCTGTTCCCGCTGGCCTTCTTTGCCTTTGGCGCATGGGATCGGTGGCTGGCCTATCAGCGCAGCAAGGATCGGCTCGAACTGCTGCGCACCTACACGAACCAGGGCAAGGATCCGCCGCCTGAACTGATCAAAGCTCTTCGGGACGAGGAAGAAGAGGAACCGACCGCCTACGAGCCCTATGATCGCTATGGCCGCCGCTACCGGCGCCACTATCTACGCTATCGACTGCTGGGGCCGTACTGGGCGTGGCGTCGCACGCTGGTAACGGGCTCCGTCGCAGCCGGGTTCTGGTTCGCCGCCTACTATGCAGATCTGCCGGGCGTGGACTGGTCGTTTCAGTTGGTGGCGATCATCATGTCCTGTGTTGCGGTCGGCAATCTGATTGCGGCGATCTTTTCCAGCACCTTCCCCCCGCGGCGATGAACACTGAGGGTGGGGCGGGCGATGACGCGCTGGTCGCATCCGCCCGGGCAGGATCCACGGCTGCGTTCGCAAGCCTGGTAGATCGCCACCAGCAGGCGGTCCGGGCCTTTCTTCGCCGGACCTGCGGAAGCTGGGCGCAGGCTGATGATCTGGCGCAGGAAACGTTTCTGACGGCCTGGTCGCGGCTCGGTCGGTTTCAGGAAGGCGTCAGCTTTCGGGCTTGGCTGTGCGGAATTGGATACAACAAGCACCTTTCGGCAATGCGCTCCGCCATGCGAGCGAGGGCCCGGGAGGCGACCTACGAGGCCGAAAAACCGCCATCAAGCCGCGCCATGAGCGACGAGCGGCTTACAATCGAGGCAGCTATGTCGAGCCTTCCACCGGATCAGCGGGCCTGTGTGGCCCTTTGCCTGGCGGCGGATTTCAGCCACGCCGAGGCAGCGGAGGCATTGCGCTTGCCGTTGGGTACCGTGAAGTCCCATGTTTCACGTGGGCGGGCGCGATTGTTGGAAGTTCTGGGAGGTTCGCATGAGTGAGACCGACGACCACCTGATTGCGCTGTTCTCCCGGGACGCGCCATCGGCTCGCGACCCGGCGTTCACCCTGGCCGTCATGGAGAAAGTGGCGCATCGTCGTTTTGTCGTGGACGTCCTTATGCTGACGGTCTTGACCCTGCTGGGGGGCTGCGTGCTGTGGTCGGCTTGGCCCGCATTGGTCGAAAATCTTGCGCCATTGATCAAGGGCCATTCCCCGGCCATCGCCAGCCTGACCCTGGCCTTCATGGTCGTGATTCTGCTGGAAGGGCCTGTAACAGCCGCCCCCGGAATGAAACATGACTAAGGTTTCATCCGACGCTCTGCATCTGGTGAGCTAGGTCCATGCCTCTAAGCATCATAGACGGGCGGTTCTCGCTCGCTGACCTTTGTGAGGAGACCTGACATGGAAATTCTGATCCCCCTTTCGTTCTTCGCGATGATCGCGGCGCTCGTGATCGCGCCACGCTATTTCAAGAGCCAGGAACGCCAGAAGATGGCGGAGACCCTGCGGGTCGCCATCGAGAAGGGTCAACCGCTCCCCGCCGAGTTGATCGACGCCATGTCGAGCAATGTGCGGTCGCCAGCCAGTATGCCGTCACCACAACGGGATCTGCGGGTCGGAATTGTCTGGCTTGGTGTCGGTGTGGGCTTGGCGGCGCTCGGGTTTGTCATGAGCTTTGAGGAGCCGGACGTACTCTACCCCTGCCTGGGTCTCGCGGCGTTTCCGATCTTCATTGGCCTGGCGTTTGTAGCGCTTAGCTACCTGAACAGAACCAAGTCCTGATCGCCTGAACCGGGGGTAGCAGCCCATGTCGGGATCGAACACGATCTTCACCAGTCAGCACGATGTGGACCTTTGCCGCCTTGCGGCGAATGGCGAACGCCGCGCGTTTGGAGAGCTGGTGCGGCGTCACGGCTCAGGGATCCGGCAGTTGCTGCGTCGGATGGGCGCCCAGGCGTCTGAATCAGACGACGTTGCCCAGGATGCCTTTCTCGCCGCCTTCGAGCGGATCGCAGAGTTCCGCGGGGAGGGGACGTTTGCCGGCTGGGTCAAGCGGATTGCTGCACGCCAGTATCTGCGTCGACTTCAGCGCGACAAGCGGCTGGCGGCCTATGCCCAGGATGCGGTCGGGAACGAGAGTCACGGCGGGTCCGCAGAGGCTGACGGCCGGATCGACCTTGATGAAGGCCTCAAAACCCTCTCGCCTACGGAGCGGCTGTGCGTCTCCATGTGCTACGGCGCTGGTCTTTCCCACGCCGAAGCCGCCGATGCCTTGAATTTGCCGCTTGGGACGGTCAAATCACATGTCAAACGTGGTCTGGAGAAACTCAGAGCGCGACTGGCGCCGCCCGACGGCGTCGCTCTGGACGGGAGGCGGGAGAATGGCTGAGTTCGATTTCGAGCGTCGTCTCGAACGACTCTTCGCCGAGGCTCCGGATTTCGCGGACGCTCAGGCATTTGCCGAGCGGCTTGAGCGGCGTCTTGATCGTGGCTGGACAGCGCGGCGCTGGCTGATTGGGACAGCCGGTCTCGCTGGCGGCGTTATCGGCGCGAGTCAGTTGATGCTGTTCAACGTTTTCCAGCGCGTCGAGAGCGCCGAACAGTCGGCGCGAGCTCTATCGCTCGGGCTCGCGCGCGCCACACCGTCTTCGGATATGCTGTCGGTGCTTTCAGGCGGATATGGCGTCTGGATTGCAGGCGGTCTGGCGGTCGTGGCTATGGGCTTCGCTATATCCAGGGTCATCGAGGAAATCTGATCGTGTCCAGCCAACGTCCGTCACCGGTCCGGCGTATCGCCGCTCCGGACATCTCGGCGCGGAAGGGCGGCGTGCCGATAGTATGTCTGACCGCCTACAGCGCACCCATGGCCGAGCTGCTGGACCATCACTGTGACCTGCTGCTGGTGGGGGACAGCCTGGGCATGGTTGTCCATGGCTTGCCGAACACCATCGGTGTGACCCTGGAGATGATGATCCTGCACGGTCAGGCCGTCATGCGGGGTTCTAGCCGCGCGATGGTGGTCGTCGACATGCCTTTCGGCTCCTACGAAGGCGCGCCCGAGTCCGCCTATGACAATGCCGCCCGTGTCATGAAGGAAACCGGGGCTGGCGCGGTCAAGGTCGAGGCCGGCGCTGCCGTTGTGGACACCATCGCCTTCCTGGTGGAGCGCGGTATCCCGGTGATGGGTCATGTGGGCCTGCGCCCACAGGCCGTCATGACGGACGGTGGATTTCGCGCCAAGGGTCGGTGCCAGTCAGAGCGGGAAAGCATTTTGTCGACGGCCCGGGCGACGGCGGAGGCGGGCGCCTTCGCCATCGTGGTGGAAGGTGTAGCCGAACAGCTGGCGCGTGACATCACCGAGGCTGTGGCCGTGCCCACAATCGGCATCGGAGCTTCGGTGGGTTGTGATGGGCAAATCCTGGTGACCGACGACATGCTGGGCATGTTCGACTGGACGCCCCGTTTTGTTCGCCGATACGCTGATCTGCGCAGCGAAATCGATCGCGCGGCGGCGGCGTTCAGCGAGGATGTGCGCCAGCGCCGCTTCCCCGGAACCGCAGAGATATACTTCGCCAAGGCCGGTCAGGCTTGAGGCGGGCGGCTGACCGCTATAGGTTCCGCGCCTCGTTCAGAGACAGTCGTCTGCGGAGCCCCCTTAAGTGACGGATCTATTCGAAGAGGTCGAGGAGCAGCTACGCACCGACCGCTACAAGCAGTTCGCCCGCAAGGTGATGCCGTGGTTCATCGGTGGCGCAGCTGCGCTGTTGGTCGCGACCCTGGGCTACTGGGGCTACGACACCTACCGCACCGGGCAGGTCAGCAAGGCGGCCGATCAGTATGCGGCGGCCATCGAGGCGTTTACCGCCAACGACCGCGAGAAAGCCCGCCAGCTCTGGACCGAGGTCTCCAAGGCGCAGTCCGGCGCGTACAAATCCCTCTCGCTGATGCATCTGGCGGCTTACGCGGTCGAGCAGAAGAAGACCGACGAGGCCGTCAGGCTCTACGACGAGGCCGCCAAGGCCGCGACGGATCCACTGGTCGGCGATGCGGCCCGCCTCAAATCCGCCTTCGCCGTGCTCGACACGGCGTCGCTCAAGGATATGGAGGCGCGCTTGAAGCCGCTGATGGAAGAGGGCCACCCCTATCGGATCCAGGCCAGGGAGGCTCTGGCGTTCGCAAAACTCAATGCGGGTGATCTGGCCGGTGCGCGGGGCGATTTTGTCGTCCTTTCACAGCTGCTTGATGCGCCCCAGGGCGCCCAGGCGCGCGCACAGGCGGCCATCGGCCTTATCGACTCAGGTTCGGCAAAGGCCGTTCCGGCTGTTGTGAAGGCGGCGGCGATCCTGCCGCCGCCGGGCCTGATGGATCCGTCGGCTCTGCTCGGCGCCGTTCCGCAGTCCGGCCAGCCGCAGTCCGCGCCGCAATGATGAACCGCCCGACATTTCTCGCTGCCCTGCTGGTGGCGGCCCTTGGCGTGAGCAGTTGCGCCACCGTCAACCGCCTGAACCCCTTCGACAAGAGGGATGACGGTCCCGTGGAACTGGCCGGCGAAGGCCAACGCATCTCGATCATTCCGCCAGATCAGGTTCTTGAGGCGGCGCCCGCTCTGAAGGGTGTCGACTTTGCCTTGCCTCCGGTCGAAAAGCTCGCCGCCTGGCCGGTCCCGGGCGGCACGGTCGAGCAAGTCATCGGCAATGTCGATGCAGCCCCGGACCTGTCGGTCACATGGCGCAAGAGCTTCGGGCTCGGAACCAAACGAGGCCGCTATGTCACCGCGCCGCCGGTTGGGGCTGATGGCAAGATATTTCTGATGGACGCTGAGGGCTGGGTGGCCGCCATGGATGCTCGCAGCGGCGCCCAGCTTTGGCGGACATCGACCAACCCCGGCGACAACAAGCGTGATCGCCTGGGCTTCGGCGGCGGTGTCGCTTATGCGGACGGAAAGCTCTACGTCTCGTCTGGCTATCGTGAAGTCCTGCAGATGGACGCCCAATCCGGCGCCATTGGCTGGCGCGCCCGCACAGGTGAAGCCATTCACGGCGCGCCGACGATTTCCGGCGGCCGGGTGTTCGCGGTGGCGATCGACAACACGCTACACACCTTTGATATGGCCACCGGCGCGCCGGGCTGGACCTATCAGGCGCTGTCTGAATCGGCGCGGATCCTTTCCGCGTCCAGCCCTGCTATTTCGGGCGACACGGTTGTCGCTGCCTTTGGTTCGGGCGAACTGGTGGCCTTGCGGACCGCCAACGGCAACGATCTCTGGACCGAGGCGCTCTCACGCGCCAGCCGCACCAGCGCCTTGTCGGAGATCCGCGACATCCCGGGTCGCCCTGCGATCTATCAGGGCGACGTTTTTGCCGTCAGTCACTCCGGCGTCTTCTCCGCGACGGATCTGCGAACCGGTCAGGCGCGCTGGAGTCTGCCGGTCGTGGGAATAACGGCGCCGGTTCCGGCCGGCGATGTTGTCTTTGTGGTGTCGAAGACCGGCGAGGTGATTTGCGCCTCGCGCGAGAACGGCCAGATCTTCTGGATGCGCGACCTCAACGAAGGCTTCAACGCCAAGAAGCAGGGCGGCATCTTCGGGATCGGTGGCCAGGCAAAAACGCGGCCCATCTGGTCCGGCCCGCTTCTGGCCAATGACCGCTTGCTGATTGTCGGACAAAACGGCGAGCTGGTGGCGCTCAACGCCAAGACGGGCGAGATCACCAAGCGTTTGGACATCAAGGGATCGTCCATTACCTCGCCCATCGCCATGGGTGATACTGTCTATGTGGTGACACAGGAGGCGGATCTGATCGCTATCCGGTGATCAGTCCGCTACACTACCGCCATGGCGCTCAAGATCGCGATTGTCGGGCGACCGAATGTCGGAAAGTCCACGCTGTTCAACCGTTTGGCCGGGCGCAAGCTCGCGATCGTTGACGACCAGCCGGGCGTGACCCGCGACCGTCGCTTCGGGACCGGTCGTCTGGGCGACCTGGACCTTGAGCTGATTGACACCGCCGGGTTCGAGGATGTCACCGACGAGAGCCTCGAAGCCCGGATGCGGGCGCAGACCGAGCTGGCGGTTGATGAAGCCGACGTATCGTTCTTCGTCATTGATGCCCGCGAAGGGGTGACCCCCGGCGACGAGATCTTTGCCGACGTGCTGCGCCGCAAGGGCAAGCCCGTGCTGCTGCTGGCCAACAAGTCCGAGAGCAAGGCGTCGGACTCCGGCGTTCTGGACGGATACAAGCTGGGTCTAGGCGAGCCGATCCCGATCTCTGCCGAGCATGGCGAGGGGATGGCCGACCTCTACGGCGCCGTCGTCGGTCTGACGCTCGATCTGGAAGAGGATGCCGATGAGCTGTCGGGTGACGACAAACCCGTCAGTATCGCCATCGTCGGACGCCCGAATGCCGGGAAATCGACACTGGTCAACCGCCTGATTGGCGAGGACCGACTGCTGACCGGCCCGGAGGCCGGCATCACCCGCGATGCGATCCCCGTAGACTGGACCTGGGAGGATCGCGCGATCCGGCTGGTGGACACGGCGGGCCTGCGACGCAAGGCCAAGGTGCAGGCCAATCTCGAGAAGCTGTCGACCCACGATTCCATACGGGCGATTACCTTTGCCGAGGTGGTTTTGCTGGTGATGGACGCCACCCATCCGTTCGAGACCCAGGACTTGCAGATTGCCGATCTGGTGGAGCGTGAGGGCCGGGCGCTGGTCTTCGTGCTGGCCAAGTGGGACCTCGTCGAGGATCCGCAGACCAAACTCGCCGAGCTGATCGACGAGGCCCAGCGGCAACTGCCCCAGGTCAAGGGTGCGCCCATCATCGCTCTGTCGGCGGAGACCGGTCGGGGCCTGGACCGGCTGATGCCGGCTGTCTTCAAGGCGCACGGCGACTGGTCCACCAAGGTTAAAACCCGCGATCTCAACGACTGGCTGAAGATGGCGGTCGAGCGTCATCCCCCTCCTGCGGTCGGCGGACGCCGGGTGAAGCCCAAATACATGGCCCAGACCAAGGCGCGACCACCGACCTTTGTGCTCTTCGCCAGCCGCGCGGACCAATTGCCGGACCACTACCGTCGTTATCTGGTGAACTCGATCCGCGAGAGTTTCGACCTGCCGGGCGTTCCAATCCGTCTGACCGTCAAATCAAACAAGAACCCCTTCGCCGAGGGGGAGGA
This sequence comes from Phenylobacterium sp., assembly GCF_044358365.1. GTDB lineage: Bacteria > Pseudomonadota > Alphaproteobacteria > Caulobacterales > Caulobacteraceae > Phenylobacterium. The sequence continues at coordinate 31,524 of NZ_JBIKNZ010000004.1, forward strand.
GAAAAGCGGGACGGGCCTGACACGTGCGCGGCCTTCGGAGGCGAAGACGGGGCTTGCGGCGAAAACCCGACGCGCCGCTGCCGACCGCGCCAAGGAGGGGGCAGAGGGCAAGCCAAAGCTGTTTGGCAAGGCCAAGCCGCAGGGTCCAAAGGCCAAACCCGGCAATCCGCGTGGCCGTGCTGCGAAATTGATCCGGCCCGGCGTCAAGCCGAAGCGAGCGTCCCGGCCGTCTTCCAGTCCGAAAAGACCACGCTAGATTTCGGCAGACCCAGGTCGGCCTGGGCCAGCTCCACGATCAGCGGACCGATCTCGGAAGGATCGGGCAAGGTCTCGGGATCTTCGCCCGGCATCGCTTCGGCGCGCATGCGCGTGCGCATGACGGACGGGTCAAGCAGCACGGCGCGGACGTTCGTCTGCTCCAGTTCGTCGGCCCAGGTTCGCACAAGATGTTCCAGACCAGCCTTGGTGACGCCGTAAGGGCCCCAGAAGGCCTTGGGCCGGATAGCGCGCCCGCTGGTTAGGAATATCGCCCGAGGGTGTTCAGAGGCCCGCAGAAGGGGTTCCATGCTACGGATCAGGCGATAGGAGGCGCTGAGGTTGACGGCGACCACGCGGTCCCAGTGTTGCGGCTCGATGTGGCCCACCGGCGTCATCGGTCCAAGGATCGCGGCGGCATGAACCAGGATGTCCAGTCGTCCGAAGCGCTGGTGGATGGCCAGCCCTAGCTGATCAAGTCCATCGCCCTCGGCGATGTCCATGGGGACAAGAGTGGCTGGCGCGCCGGTCAGGGCGCGAATTTCATCGTCCAGGGCTTCCAGAGCGCCCGGTGTTCTGGCGACGGCGACGACATGAGCGCCTGCAGCGGCCAGGGCCAGGGCGGCGGCGCGGCCGATACCGCGGCTGGCGCCGGTCACGAGGGCGATACGGTCGGAGAGAGGCAGGTCGGACATGGCTCGGGGTCTTAGCCGCTATCTGCGTGCGTGTCAGCGCGCGCGGCGTACCGTTGAGCGATCGCTGCACAGGCCATCAGTTGAACCTGGTGAAAGATCATCAGCGGGATCAGAGCGACACCGGCGACGGCCGGTGAGAACAGCGCCGCCGCCATTGGCGCCCCGCTGGCCAGTGATTTCTTGGACCCGCAGAACACGATGGCGATCTCATCGGCCTTGTTGAAACCGAGCGCCCGGGCCAGGCACGCCGTGATGACCAGCAGGGCGCCCAGCAGGACGACGCTCAGCAAGACCATTCGAGCAATGTCGAGGCCGTCCAGCCGTGTCCAGACGCCTTCGACAACAGCCCCGGAGAAGGCTCCGTAGACCACCAGCAGGATGGAGCCTCGATCCACCTTCGACAGGACCTTTGACTGCGCCGCTACCCAGGCCCCGATGCGGGGGCGCAGAAGCTGCCCCGCAACGAAGGGCGCCAGAAGTTGCAGGACGATTACGCCCACCGACGCGCCGCTTACGCCGCCCTGAGCCTGCAGCAGCATCGTCACCAGCAACGGGGTCAGGAATACTCCGAGCAGGTTCGAGGCAGAGGCTGCGGCTACGGCCGCCGGCACATTTCCCCGGGCAATTCCGACAAAGACGATGGAACTCTGGATCGTCGAGGGCAGACACCCGAGGAACACAATCCCGGCGGCCAGCGGGGCCGGTGTGATCCAGCCGGGCAGGGCGACCAGGCCAAGACAGAGCAAGGGAAACAGACCAAAGGTCGAGCCCAACACCAGCAGGTGCAGCCGCCAGTGGGTCAGACCGCCGATCACCGCCTCGCGGGATAGACGCGCGCCGTGCAGGAAAAACACCAGGGCGATCGCGGCCTTGGTGAACCATCCGAAGCCCGCCGCGAAATCACCGCGCGCCGGAAGCACCGAGGCCAGCACGGCCACGGCCAGGATGAGAACGAGATACCAGTCCAGCTTCAGGCGGGCGAACCACCCTGGCGGCGCTCCGTTCACGCGTCGACCAGGAACGAGAGCTGTCGCTCGACGAGTTCGTTGCGACCTTCGGCAATCTCGCGATCGAGCAAACGGGTGGGGTACTCACCAGTGAAATAGTGGTCGGTGTACTGGGGATTTACAGGATCGCGCACCGCATCCATCGCCCAATAGAGCCCGTCGATCGACAGATAGCCCATTGAGTCTACGCCGAGAATCCGCGCGATCTCGTCAACGGAGTGGTTGGCCGCAAGCAGCTTGTCGCGGTCGGGCATGTCGATGCCGTAGTAGTCCGGCCACATGATCGGCGGAGAGGCCGAGCGGAGGTGAACCTCCTTGGCGCCCGCCTCGCGCACCATGCGGACCACACGCACGGAATTCGTCCCGCGGACGATGGAATCGTCCACGAGCAGTACCCGCTTTCCAGCCAGCACGGCGCGGTTGGGCGAAAGCTTCATCCGGACACCCAGTTCGCGCTCACCCTGGGTGGGCTGGATGAAGGTGCGCCCGACATAGTGGTTCCGGATGATGCCCATTTCAAAAGGTACGCCCGCTTCCTGGGCGAAGCCGAGAGCCGCAGGCACGCCGCTGTCTGGCACCGGAACCACCACGTCGATGTCGGCAGGGCTTTCCTGCGCCAGCCGGCGGCCCATGCGCTTGCGGACGTTGTAGACCGAGCGACCGTTCACCACGGAATCCGGGCGTGCGAAATATACGTACTCAAAGATACAGGGTCGGGCCCTCTGGGCGGGAAAGGGCTTGAAACTTCGGACGCCTGTTTCGTCAATGACCACCATCTCGCCGTGCTCAACATCCCGCACGAACGTGGCGCCGACCAGATCCAGAGCGCAGGTTTCTGACGCGAGCACCGACTTGCCGCTTAGGTCGCCCAACACCAGCGGGCGAATACCGAGCGGGTCCCGAACGCCGACCAGTTTCTTGTTGGTGAGCGCGACCAGCGCATAGCCGCCCTCGATCTGCTGCAGAGCCTCGGTAAAGCGGTCAAGGAACTTGGCGCGACGCGATCGCGCGATCAGGTGAAGGATGGCCTCCGAATCCGATGTCGACTGGAAGATCGAACCTTCGGCGACCAGTTGTTCCCGCAAAGCGAGAAAGTTGGTTAGGTTGCCATTGTGGGCCAATGCGATGCCGCCCGCTTCAAGATCGGCGAACATCGGCTGGACGTTGCGCAGGAAGCTCCCGCCGGCGGTAGAGTAGCGGGTATGGCCGATGGCATGATGACCGGGCAGGCGTTTGTTTAGGTCTCCGCCCCCGAAAGCATCCCCGACGTAGCCCATGTGGCGTTCCGTATGGAATCGCTGGCCGTCGAAACAGGCGATGCCGCAGGCTTCCTGTCCGCGGTGCTGCAGGGCGTGCAGCCCCAGAGCGGTAATGCCGGACGCCTCGGCGACATCGAAAATACCGAACACCCCGCACTCCAGGCGCGGCGTGTCATCGTCGGGGTCACGCTGCGGCTGGGCCCAATGGTCGTGGGACAGGGTCATCGTGAGCGCTCCGGGGGGGCGGCGACTGGGTTTGCTGGGGCCTCGTAGCCCTCTGTCGCGGTTCTGTCACGCGACCCGTCGCGAACGGCGCGGTCAACGGCGGGTTTCATGCGACCGGCAAGGTCGAGACCCTTTGGAACGAGTCTCTCGATCAGGCGGCCCATGTTGCCTGCCACGGGCCAGGTCTGCGCACCGGTAATCCACTTCGGACGCAAGTCCGGTGGCGTCGCGGCGTTGAACATCAGATAGAGCGCGCCCAGCACCATCAGGCCACGGCCGAGGCCGATCAGCAGACCCAGAGATCGGTCGAGGAAGCCAAGCATCTGTGTGCTCTGCACCTGTCGCGCGATGCCCGCACCCATCAGTCGCAGAGCGACAAACGCTGTGACGAAGACCGCTACCAGTGCGGCGGCGGTGCCAAACCAGTCGGGGTTTATGGCCTCCCGGGCCATCGGGCCGAAGACTGGTAAACCTACGACTGCCAGAATCGCAGCGATCACCAGAGCGCCCAACGCGAAAACCTCGCGCACGGCGCCTCGTGAGAAACCGATGGCGGCCGAAACCGCCAGCAGCGCCAGGATGATGAAATCCAGCTGCGTCAATGGATGCTCAATCCCAATCGCCGTCGCCGATTCGCCGGATGGCATCCGCCAGGCGAGCGGCGCCCATCAGCCTCATCCCGGAGGGCGGTTCGGCGCCAGTCGGCCCCAACGCCCGCCGGAAGCCCAGCTTCGCGGCCTCCTTCAGTCGACCGTCCATACGGCTCACCGAACGAACATCGCCCGACAGGCTGATTTCGCCGAAGACCACGCAGTCCTGCGGCAAGGCCTGATCCAGAGCCGATGAGGCCAGCGCTGCCGCTGCCGCCAGATCGGCGGCTGGTTCGGATATGCGCAGCCCCCCGGCCACGTTGAGGTAGACGTCCCGGTCGCCAAGACTTAGGCCGCATCGGGACTCGAGCACCGCCAGCACCATCGCCAGGCGCCCGGAATCCCAACCCACCACCGCACGTCGCGGGGTGCCATAGGCCGACGGCGCCACGAGCGCCTGGATCTCTACAAGCACGGGCCGCGATCCTTCGATGCCGGCGAACACCGCCGCGCCTGCAGCGCGCTCGCCAGAGGTATTGAGGAAAAGGGCGGAGGGGTTCTTGACCTCTGCCAGGCCCTGATCGCCCATCTCGAACACGCCGATCTCATCAGTTGCGCCGAACCGGTTCTTGGCGCCGCGAAGGATGCGGAACGGATAGCCACGCTCGCCCTCGAAAGAGAACACCGCGTCGACCATGTGCTCGACCACCCGTGGCCCGGCAATGGCGCCTTCCTTGGTCACATGGCCCACCAATACGACGGCCAGCCCGCGCTTCTTGGCCAGTCGCACCAGTTCCTGGCAGGCCGCCCTGACCTGGGTGACCGAGCCCGGCCCGGCTTCGTGAGCGTCGCTCCACATCGTCTGAATGGAATCAATCACCACAAGATCGAAGGGCTCAGCCTTCAGGCCGTCGAGGATCGCCCTGAGCGACGTTTCCGCCGCCAGTTTCACCTGTGCGTCGGCAAGGCCCATGCGCTGGGCGCGAGCGCGGACCTGTTCCACAGCCTCTTCGCCGGAGATGTAGGCGCACCGCGCGCCGCGTCGTGCGGCGCTTGCGGCCACCTGGAGCAGCAGGGTGGATTTCCCGACGCCGGGATCCCCGCCCACCAGAATAGCCGATCCTGGAACGACACCACCGCCGCAGACCCGATCCCATTCGTCCACGCCCGTAGCGATCCGGGGTGGGGCGGGCGTGGTCTCGTCCAGCCCTTCGAAGGCCAGATGCTGCTTGCGGGTGGGTTTCGTGAGCTTCAGCGCGCCTGGCGGTCGAGCCCCCATCTCCTCGACAAGACTGTTCCAGGCGCCGCAGGCCGGGCACTGGCCGGACCACCGGGTCTGGATGGCTCCGCAGGACTGACAAGCGTAGGCGGCGCCGTCGCGGGCCATGGTGTCTCCGTGATTCGAATGGGTATCACTCTAGCCGACCCTGAAGCGAAGGTCTGTGCGGTGGCGCACCTTCGGGCTAGTCTCTCGCCGTTGGGGCCGCAATCGAACTGCCAGGGAGAGAGCCATGAGCATCGTAGAGCCCGGATCAAAGACCGCCGGACTGGTCGCACGGGCGAAAGCCCTGATCCTGCAACCCTCCACGACCTGGGACGAAATCGAGCGGGAGCCGGCAACGATCCAGGGCGTGTTCACGAGCTATGTGCTCCCCCTGGCCCTGATCCCGGTGATCTGCAACTTCATTGGCCAATTGGTTTTTGGCGCCGGCATCGGGTTTGGCGGGTTCGGTGTGACCCTGCGCTTCTCGCCTGTTTACCTCGCCGCCCAGGCCGTTCTGATGCTCGCGGTCAGTCTGGGCATGGTTTTCGTCCTCGCCTACATCATCGATGCCCTGGCTCCCGGCTTTGCCGGTTTCAAGGATCGTGTGCAGGCGTTCAAGGTCGCTGCTTATGCGCCGACCGCCGGATGGATCGCCGGCGTGTTTGGTTTGCTACCGGCGGTAGGGATCCTGGCGCTGCTGGGCGGGCTCTACAGCTTATTCCTGCTCTACCGAGGCTTGCCGAAGCTGATGAAGGCGCCCCGGGAACGGGCGGCAAGCTACTTTGCCGTGGTCGTGGTCGTGGCCATCGTGGTTGGGCTGATCTTCAGTGCGATCGTGGGCGGAATTCTGGGGTTGAGTGGGCTGTCCCGCACCCTGACGCCACCCGCGATCAGCGGCACGGTCAATATTCCGGGGCAGGGGTCGATTGACCTCGGCAAACTCGAGGCCGCTTCAAAGGCCCTTGAGGCTGCGGCAAGCCAGGCGAGCGAGGGGAACGGCCCGGCGCCCACCGATCCGGACATCCTGAAGACGTACCTTCCCGCGAACATTGCCGGATTCACACGTACCGAGACCAGGTCCTCGAGCGGCGGGATCGGAGGGCTTCAAGGGGCGGGGGTGGAAGGACGCTACAGCCGTGGCGACGCGAGCCTTTCGGTTGAAGTGATCGATCTGGGTTCCGCCGGCGCTCTGGCTGGCATGGCGGGAGCCTTCAACCTGAAATCATCCTCCGAGAGTGCGACCGGCTACGAGAAGGTTGGGAAGACGGATGGCCGCTTGACCCGTGAGAGCTTCGAGACCGAGGGGCGGCGGGGCGAATACAGCGTCCTGGTCGCCGACAGGTTCCTGATTCAGGCCAATGGCGCCGGCGTGGACATGAGCCAGCTGAAAGCCGCTGTCGGCGCGGTCGGGACTGATCGCCTGGAGCGCCTCGCCGCGGGTAAATGATGCGCCTCAGGCGCCGATATAGATCCGCTCTGCGCGCGTGCTGAGGCGCACCAGCACCTCGTGCGCGACGGTTCCTGCCGCTGCGGCCAGGTCGTCAAGCCGGGCGTTGGCGCCGAGTAGTTCGACGTGTTCGCCAATTGCAAGGGGCGCATCGCCGATATCCACCACGGTCAGATCCATGTTGACCGCCAGCAGCGGGCGAGGCGCTCCGGCGGCCCAGGCCATTCCGCGCCCCATGGCCGCACGGATCAGGCCGTCGGCATATCCTGCAGCGATGACGGCGACGCGCATCTCGCCGCTCGCTGTGAAACTCTCGCCATAGCCTACCCGGTCGCCTGCCTGCAGATGGCGGATGTCCAGAATGGGTGCTGTCAACGTGGCGACAGCCTTCAGGCGCGGGTCAGGCCGCTCTTCGGGGCCGCCGCCGTAGAGGCTGATACCGGCCCGTACCAGATCGTAGGCGTATTCCGCGCCGAGGAAGCCTCCGGCCGAAGCGGCGAGGCTCGCGCGGACGGTCGGGAACGCCGTGCGGGTCTGCTGGAAGCGCTGAAGCTGCTGAGGATTACGCGACTCTCCCGGGGCGGTGGCGGACCCCAGATGGCTCATCACGAGGGTGATGTTGAGGTGTCTCATCATCTCTTGATCGGACGCGATGGCGTGGGCGTCGGCCAGCGTCAGCCCCTGACGATTCATGCCGGTGTCTATCTGAAGGGCTACCTCCAGAGGCATTCCCGCGCGTGCGAGTATCGTGCCGTGCTGAAGCTGATCGCGGGTCGAGACCACCGGGATAAGCCCCGCCGCCGCCATCGCATCCGCTGTGCCTGATAACAGGCCGTCCAGAACGAAGATGTGCGCCGCTCGCCCGCCGAGTTCGCGCCGAAGGGTCATTCCCTCTGACAGCCGGGCGACAAAGAAGCTGCGTGTGCCCTCTTGATACAACCGTCGCGCCACGGGACCGGCGCCCAGCCCATAGGCGTCAGCCTTGACCACGGCCGCGACCTCGGCCCCGGGCGCGTTGGCCGCAATCACACTACGATTGTGGGCGAGCGCATCCAGATCGACCGTCAGGCGCGCCCGGTCGGGCAAGTTCATGGGCGCCTATTGCGCGACCTTGCCTCCGATGTCACGCAGAAGCCGCAAGCGCCGCGCGAGGCCGGAGCTTCGCGCGGCTTTGCGCCCCTACCAGTTCAAAGCCACCCGACCGTAAACATAGCGACCCGATCGACCGAAGGGGGCGTAGTTCGAGAACGGCGTGTTGGAGGTGGTGTTCAGCGCAAAGGGCGTCTTCGTCGGATAGGCGTCGAAGACATTGTCAGCGCCCACAGACACTTTCACCGTTTCGTTGATCGTCCAGCGCGCTTCCATGTCCACTACCGTCCGCGGTTTCAGGACAAGATCCTGGGCAGCGGCAGTTCCTGGGCTGAGCACCTCGCCGTAACGGGTAGCTCGAAGGGTCGCGCCAAATGGTCCACGGTTCCAGTCGGCCGAGCCGGTGACTTTTGACTCCGGCGAGCCCTTTTCGAAGGTGAGCACGTTGATCCGATCGAACAGCACGGGAGCCGGCGTCAAGGCGGCGAGCTGCGCGGTCTTCGGCACCTTCTTGACCTTGGTCGAATTGAAGTTGGCCGCCAGCGTCAGGCCAAGGCTGCCCAGATCATCGGATGTCACCTTGTAGTTGGCGATGATATCGACGCCCTCGGTCGTGGTGTTGACGCCGTTGATGAAGAACCGTCCACCGCCGATGCCGACGAAGCCGCGCGACTGCAGAAACGCGCGAACGTTGGCTTGTGTAAGGTTCTCGGAAAGCACGATCCGGTCGCGCACCTCAATGCGATAGGCGTCGACAGTTAAGTTTACTGGACCGAGCTGTACGACAGCGCCGACGGCGTAGTTGGTGGATTTTTCGGCGTCGAGCGGTTTTGCGCCCAAAGCGGCCGCCACACTGTTGGTCGCCGGGAAGGTGGTGATATCGAACGGCACGCCGTTTATGAAGTTGGTGGAGGTTGCGGTGAAGAACTGCTGCTGCAGGGAAGGCGCGCGGAAGCCGTTCTGGATCGAGCCGCGCAGCGCGAAGCTGTCCGATACATCATAGCGAGCCGCGAGTTTGCCGGTCACTGTTTCGCCGAAGTCCGAATAGCTCTCGCCACGCACAGCCGCCGACATCAACAGCTGTTCGGTGATGTTTGCTTCCAGGTCGAGATAGACGCCGACAGATGTTCGATCCTTGTCGACCTCGTTCTCTGGCCGGAAGCCGGGGAACACCTGGGCCCCAGAGGGGGTGGGCGCGCCGTTCAGCAGAACGCCACCATTGCGGTAGGAGTCCGGCTCGCCCGCATTGATCTTGTAGCCTTCACGACGCAGCTCGATGCCGACGGCCACGTTCAGCGGCTTGGCGAGACCGGCCTCGAAGGTCCGCACGCCTGAAAAGTTGGCGACCAGCTGATTATAATCGAAGCCACCGGCGTCAAACACGGTCTTGCTACTCGGACCGATTGAGCGGTTCAGCGTGTCGCGGATCGTGAAATCCATGCTGTTCGACCCATAAACCAGCGAGGTGTCCATATCCCACTCGCCCAGCTTCCAGGTCACGCCTCCGCCGGAAGAGAAATCCTTCACCTCAGGATTGATCAGCGGCAGGAAGCCATTGGGGTAGATCGAGGTGATGTTGCGATCATCCAGGGACCGGCGGAAAAAGCCCGCAGACGTGGAGTCGCGGTTCTGGAAGCTGGCCCAGCCATAGAGCTTGGTCGTGTCGCTGAGATCGTAGCCAGCGTTCGCGAATGCCGTGTACTGGGCGATGTCGGGTTCGCCGTACCAGGCGTTGTAGCGATCAAACGTGGCTTCGCGCGGGTCAAATGCGCCGCTGACCAGGGTATATTGCTGGCGCCAGTCTGGAGCCGTACGAATGGTCTTCGCCTGATCGAGATATTCGCCCGATAGCGTCAGGAAACCGTCCTCGCCGAGCGGCAGGCCGATCCAGCCGCCTACATTGACGGTGTCTCCGTCAGTGCGATCGTATTTGGCCTTGTCGGCGACAGTGAAGTTCGCGCCGTTCGGGGTGGGAGCCACCAGAGTGCTCACCGTCGTGATCCGTGCGCCGTAGGTGGCCGTGATGTTGCCGCCGCTACGGGCTTCGCGCAGGCGCAGGTTGAGCACCCCGGCAATGGCGTCTGACCCGTACTGCGCCGAGGCGCCGTCGCGCAGGACTTCAATGGACTGCACGATGCCGGAGGGGATGGTGTTGAGGTCGACGGCGGATGATCCACGTCCGATCGTGCCGTTGACATTCACCAGGGCCGCTGAGTGGCGACGCTTGGAGTTCACCAGCACGAGAGTCTGATCAGGCGAGAGGCCGCGAAGGGTGGCGGGACGGATGGTGTCGGTACCGTCAGCCAGACCGGGGCGGGGGAAGTTGAACGAGGGCAGGGCAATGGATAGCGCCTGGTTGAGTTCCGTAACCCCCACCTTCGAGAGCGCATCCTGGCCGATCACATCCACCGGTGCGATGGATTCCAACCGGGTCCGGCCTTCTGTCCGGGTGCCGGTGACCACCACTTCCTCAACCTCGGCTGAGGTCTGTCCGCTTTGGGCTGATGCTGTGCCAGCCGTCAGGCTTGCAGCGGATACTGCGGCGAGCAGTAGGTTCTGATATCGCATGGGCTACCTTGATTAACGGTCCGGTGGATGTTGAGCATTACCTAGGCGCGCCAGGTTTTGTCGCAAATGACAATTCGGCAACAGTGACAAGAAAACGGCGCGGGAGTGTTCCCGCGCCGTCTTGTTTCTCCGCAGATCAACGCGAGCTTCAGCCGTCCGAGCGTTCGAAGTCCACGTGCGTACCAGCGCCGCCCTCGAGCATGTCGGCGGCAGCTTGTTCGTCCGCGGCGCGATCTTCCTCGAACTGGGAGTTGATCACGTTTTCGCCACGGGCCTGGCGTTCAGCTTCGTCCTGGCTGCGGGCGATGTTGAGCGTGACCGTAACCGTGACTTCCGAGTGCAGGCGAACCTTCACGTCGTGCAGGCCCAGCGTCTTGATCGGCTTGTCCAGCACGACCATCGCGCGTTCGATCTTGCCGCCTTCAGCGTTGACTGCGTCGGAAACGTCTCGACCCGAGACCGAACCGTAAAGCTGACCGCTTTCGCCGGCCTGACGGATCAGGATGTAGGACGTGCCGTCCAGCTTCTCGCCGGATTGGCCAGCGGCTTCCTTGGCCCGGGCGTTGCGGGCTTCAATGTCCGCGCGCTGGGCTTCGAAGACCTTCAGGTTCGCCGAGTTGGCGCGAAGCGCCTTCTGGCGAGGCAGCAGGAAGTTGCGTGCGTAGCCGTCCTTGACGGTGATCACGTCGCCGAGGGCGCCGCGGCCCTCCACGCGTTCGAGCAGAATGACTTTCATCTGTGCGGCTCCCTTACTTCACGACGTAGGGGAGGAGAGCCAGGAAGCGGGCGCGCTTGATGGCCTTGGCCAGTTCACGTTGCTTCTTGGCCGACACTGCGGTGATGCGCGACGGCACGATCTTGCCGCGCTCCGAGACGTAGCGCTGCAACAGCTTCACGTCCTTGTAGTCGATCTTCGGCGCACCGGCGCCGGAGAACGGGCAAACCTTGCGGCGGCGGAAGAACGGGCGACGTGCGCCGCCCGCAGCAGCGCCGGCAGCCGGCGCGTTGGAGGTTTCGTCGGTCATGGCGAGGGCCTCCCTTTCTTAAAACTGAGGAACGTCGTCGCGGCGTTCGCGGTCGCGATCGCGGCGGGCGAGAACCGGGGAGAGCTCAAGGTCGAGTTCGTCCACGCGGACGGTCATGTAGCGCAGCACGTCTTCGTTGATCGACAGCTGGCGTTCCATTTCCTTGACGATGTCCGACGGAGCGTCGATCGCCAGCAGGGAATAGTGACCCTTGCGGTTCTTCTTGATGCGGAATGTCAGGTTGCGCAGACCCCAGTACTCGATCTTGGCGACGTTGCCGCCACCGCTTTCGATGAGTTGCTTGAGGGTGTCGTTGAGCGCTTCGGCCTGTTGCGGCGAGATGTCCTGCCGCGAAATGACGACGTGTTCGTAGAGTGCCATATGTCCTCTTCCGTTGTGGAGGGCGGCGTGGCCGTCGGCGGAAGTCCGACAGTCACGATGGATCTCTGGCGCGGCGGGCAGGACGTTTCCGCCCTGATTGCGCTCCGCGAGAGACCGCCTTCCGTGAAGGGGCGGGCAATTAAGGGAAAACCCCCGCGCGGGCAAGGGTTTTCGCTAAAGCCGGGGGCAGGTCGTGCGCCTAGCGCTTGGCCTTGAAAGCCTTCACGGCGCCCAGCGTCTGGGCCACATGTTCGGTCGGGTCCAGCTTGGAGTAGCTGTGGAGCACGTCGCCCTTCGGTGAGATCACATAGGACGTGCGGTCGGACCAGTCGGGGCGGGCGACCATGATCGCGTCATACTGTCTGGCGATCTTCGCGCCGGGGTCGGCGGCGACCGGGAATTTGCCCGAGCACTTGTCGGTGTCGGCCGAGATCTGCTGCAATTTGTCCAGCTTGCCGGCGGTCACGCCGATGACTGTGGCGCCGTTGGCGGCGAACTGCGGCATTGCGTCGGCGAACATCTTGGCTTCGAGGTTGCAGCCGGCTGTGTCTGCGGCCGGGAAGAAATAGAGTACGACCGGCCCCTTCTTGCGGGCCTCAGCCAACGAGAACGTCAGCGCCTTGCCGGCCTGGAAGCCCGGCGCCACGAAATCCGGCGCCTTGTCGCCCGCCTTCAGGGCCGCGAGGGCCGGGGTGGAAACGAGCGCAGCGGCAGCCAGGGCCAGAGTGAAGGATTTCATGAGACAGCGTCCTTGGGGAAAGGAGGTTCGTGATACCCGTGAATACCGACTTTTCGAGCTGAGCAACAGGTCCGCTAGCCGTTCGGCTGCACCAGGATCTTCACATGCGCTTCCGGGTCGCCCAACGCCACGAAGGCGTCCGCCACACCGTCCAGGCCAACTGTACCTGTCACCAGACCGGAGACATCAATCACGCCTTCGGAAAGCTGACGCAGGGTCATGGCGAACTCGTCAGGCGTATAGCCCAGCACGAAGGTCAGCTCGATCTCCTTGGTGATCGCGATGGCGGGTTCGATCCGGTCGGTTTCCATGCAGACGCCGGCCACCACGATCTGGCTGCCCGCCGGAGCCGCCTCGATCAGCGACTGCAGGATGCCGGGCGAGCCCACGCACTCGAACACCACGGGCCGGCCGAAGGTCTTGCCCATCATCCGGGCCATGCTCTGGGCCGCGCGGGCGGTGGGCACGCCATAGCTCTCCCAGCGACCGTTCGGGCTTTCCGTGGCGGGGTTGATCACCACGTCGGCGCCCAGCCGCTCGGCCGCCGCACGGCGACGCGGGGAATAGTCGCAGGCGATCACGGGGCCGTGCCCCTTCGCCTTGAGCCCGGCGATCACCGCCAGCCCGACGGGGCCACAACCCACCACCAGCGCAACGGAGTCCGCATCCAGCCGCGCCTTTGCCACTGCATGCGCACCAACGGCGAAGGGCTCGGTCATGGCGGCGCTGTCGGTTGGCAGTCCATTGGGCACGGCCAGCAGCAGCGCCTCACTAAGGATCATGCGTTCGGCAAACCCGCCCGGGAGCCGGTTCGAGAAGCCAAGGGCCTCCACCCCGCTTGCTGTCAGGGTCACAGGCATTGAGACCACTCGCGTCCCGGCCTTGAGCACGCCGGTAGTTCCCGGCCCGAAATCGAGGATTTCGGCGCAGAATTCGTGGCCAAACACGGTGTCTGCGGTCGGATCAAAGGCGCCTGCGCCCACGGAGGATTCTCCACGGCGTGTGATTTCGATCATGTGCTCCATGTGATGCAGGAAATGCAGGTCCGACCCGCAGATCCCGCAGGCCAGCGTCTTGACCAGCACCTGGCCTTCGCCGGGCGTCAGATCGGCGATCTCGTCGCAGATCAACTTCTTGTCGCGGCGGATCACGGCTCTCATTGGGCGCCCTCCAGGCTTCGTCATCTTGTCGCGGGTGACGCTATCCCCTAACGCTCGCGACCTGGAATCACCAGTCAGTGGAACTGTACCCATGAGCCTTGCCTTCATTTTTCCCGGCCAGGGAAGTCAAGCCATCGGAATGGGCCAGGAACTGGCGCAGGCCTTTGCATCCGCCCGCGAGGTGTTTCAGGAGGTCGATGACGCCCTCGAGCAGAAGCTGTCGTTGCTGATGCGCGATGGCCCTGAAGATCAGCTGACCCTCACCGAAAACGCCCAGCCCGCGCTGATGGCGGTGAGTCTGGCCGTGATGCGGACGCTTGAGAAGGAATTCGGGGTCAACATCGGGCGCGCCGCCTTTGTGGCTGGCCACAGTCTCGGGGAATATTCTGCGCTGGCGGCGGCTGGCGCGATCAGCCTGTCCGACACGGCGCGACTGTTGAAACTCCGGGGGCAGGCCATGCAGCGCGCCGTTCCGGTGGGACAGGGCGCCATGGCGTCCCTGATCGGTCCGAAGACCGACCTGGCGCTGGCCGAGGCGGCGGCGGCGGCGGGATCCGAAGTCGGTGTCTGCGTTGTGGCCAATGACAATAACAGCGGCAATGTGGTGATCTCGGGCGAGAAGGCCGCCGTGGATCGGGCCATCGAGAAGGCCAAGGAACTAGGCGCCCGCGCCATTCCTCTAAATGTCTCGGCGCCTTTCCACTGCCCGCTGATGCAACCGGCGGCGGACGAAATGGCCCGGGCATTGGCCGAAGCGACCTTCAAGGCTCCCGGCGCGCCGGTGGTGACCAACATCCAGGCTCAACCGACCAACGACCCTGAAGTCCTGCGTCGCCTGCTGGTGGAGCAGGTCACCGGGCGGGTACGCTGGCGTGAGAGCATGATCTGGATGGCGGGCGAAGGCGGGGTCACCCGGTTTGCAGAGGCCGGAGCCGGCAAGGTCTTGACCGGCATGGCCAAGCGCATTGCACCGGACGCGGACGCCGTTTCATTGAATGCGCCGGCCGATCTCGAATCGTTTGCGAAATCTCTATAGGGGCGGACCCATGTTTGGACTGACCGGCAAGACGGCGCTTGTGACAGGCGCGACAGGCGGTATCGGCGCGGAAATCGCCCGGACGCTACACGCCCAGGGCGCCCATGTGGTGCTGTCGGGCACGCGTGAAGCGGTTTTGGCCGAGCTGGCGGCCACGCTTGGCGAGCGGGTATCGATTGCGCCTGCGAATCTGTCTGACGCGGCGGCGGTTGACGGCCTCATAAGCGCTGCGGAAGCCGCCGCGGGCGCCCCCTTGGATATCCTCGTGGCCAACGCCGGCATCACCCGGGACGGGCTGCTTCTGCGGATGAAGGACGAGGACTGGGAGACCGTTCTCAAGGTCAATCTGGAGAGCTACTTCCGGCTGAGCCGGGCGGCTGTAAAGGGCATGATGAAGCGCCGGGCGGGGCGGATTATCGGCATCACCTCGGTGGTGGGCGTGATGGGCAACCCTGGGCAGACGAACTATGCCGCCTCAAAGGCCGGGATGATAGGGTTTTCAAAAGCTCTGGCCCAGGAGGTCGCGACCCGCGGCATCACCGTGAATTGCGTGGCGCCGGGCTTCATCGAAAGCCCCATGACCGATGCCCTGAACGAGGCTCAGAAAGCCCAGATCCTCACGACCATTCCGGCAGGTCGCCTTGGACTGGGCGTCGATGTCGCCGCTGCCTGCGCCTATCTGGCTTCGGATGCCGCGAGCTACGTCACCGGCCAGACGCTGCATGTGAACGGTGGTATGGCGATGATCTGACGCTCGCCAGCCGAAAGCGAACATGATACCCGGCAGGCGGAACTGAACACCGAAGGCGGCAGTTGACTTAAGCGCCACCGTCGCCGATGCAATGACCTGACTAAGCCCTGAGGGACCTACTGAAATGTCCGACGTCCTAGAACGCGTCCGTAAGATTGTGATCGAACATCTCGATGCTGACCCTGAAAAGGTCACCGAGAAGGCCAGCTTTATCGACGATCTGGGGGCCGACAGCCTCGATAATGTCGAGTTGGTCATGGCGTTCGAAGAAGAGTTCGACATCGAGATTCCGGACGACGCTGCGGAGCACATCCAGACCGTTGGCGACGCCGTGAAGTTCATCGGCGAGAAGCTGGGCGGCTAACGCTGTTCGGTAACCACGTACCGTAATTGAACGCCGCCGCGTCCCTCGGTCCACCGAAGGCGCGGCGGTTTCGTTTGTGAGGCAGGCCCATGCGTCGAGTCGTCGTCACCGGCATCGGTCTCCTGACCCCGCTGGGGCAGGGGACTGAGCTAACCTGGAAGAAGATCCTGGCCGGAGAGTCCGGCGCAGGGCGTATCAGCGCTTTCGACGTCGATGGATGGGCGTGCCAGGTGGCCTGCGAGGTCCCGCGCGTCGATGGCCAGGGCGGCGGTGGGCCGGAGGTTCCGGGCAGCTTTGATCCTGACCAGACGATGTCGGCAAAGGACCGTCGGCGAGTCGACGATTTCATCCTCTACGGCATTGCCGCGGCCGACGAAGCCGTGCGCGACTCGGGCTGGGCGCCACAGGACGACGAGGGTCGCGAGCGTACCGGCGTGATGATTGGCTCCGGAATCGGTGGCCTGGGAACCATCGCGGCCACGGCGATCCAGTTGCACGAGCACGGGCCGCGCAAGGTAAGTCCCTTTTTCATCCCGTCAGCGCTGATCAACCTGGTGAGCGGTCAGGTTTCGATCCGACATGGGTTCAAGGGCCCGAACCATGCCGTGGTGACGGCCTGCGCGACCGGGGCCCATGCCATCGGCGACGCCTGTCGCCTGATCAAGTATGGCGACGCCGACGTGATGGTCGCCGGCGGCGCCGAGGCCAGTGTTGTGCCGGTTGGCATCGCCGGTTTCATCGCCTGCCGGGCGATGTCCACAGACTTCAACGAAACGCCGCAGAAGGCCAGCCGCCCCTATGACAAGGACCGCGACGGGTTCGTCATGGGCGAGGGCGCGGGTATCGTGGTGTTGGAGGAACTGGAGCACGCGCTGGCGCGCGGGGCCAAGATCTACGCCGAGGTGATCGGCTACGGCATGGCCGGCGACGCATACCACATCACGGCGCCTGCCGAGGATGGCGACGGCGGGTTCCGGGCTATGCAGGCAGCTATCAAGGATGCGAAGATTTCGCCTGCCGAGATCAATTACATCAATGCCCATGGCACCTCTACGCCGCTGGGCGACGAGATTGAACTTCGTGCCGTGGAGCGAATGCTGGGTAACGGCGGCCAGGGTGTCGCCATGAGTTCGACCAAGGGCGCGACCGGACATCTGCTTGGCGCGGCGGGCGCCATCGAGGCTGCCTTCACCTGCCTGGCGATCCGTGACCAGGTCGCCCCGCCCACGATCAACCTGGACAATCCGTCGGTGGAGACCGCTCTCGATCTGGTGCCGCACAAGGCCAGGCCGATGGAGATCAATGTGGCGTTGTCCAACAGCTTCGGCTTCGGTGGCACCAACGCCTCGGTGCTGTTCAAGCGGTACGCGTGAGTCGACGCCGACTGAGCCGCCGCGCCGCCGGCGGGGGCGCGGCCATCGTGGCTGGCCTTGCGCTGTTGGCCCTGCTGGCCGGGATCTGGAGCTACGCCGGGCCGGGACCGCGATCCGACTCGGGAGACGTCATATCCGTGGTTCTGGAAAAGGGCTCCGGTGTTCAACAGATCGGGGAGACCCTGAAGGAGTCCGGGGTCATTTCATCGGCCAGCGTGTTCAGCGCCGCAGCCCGGATCACGGGCGCTGCGGCGGACCTGAAGGCCGGCGAGTATGAATTCCCGTCGGGCGCCTCAATGGCCCGGGTACTGGCCGACATCCGGGATGGCAAGGTCGTGCGTCACCAGGTGACAATCCCCGAAGGCTGGACCAGCGGCATGGTTCTCGACGCCCTCAGAGCCGAGGCCGAGCTGGTGGGTGTTGTGGACGAACCACCGGAAGGTTCGATCCTGCCCGACACCTATCGACTTGAGCGGGGCGAGAGCCGGGCCGCCGTGATCCAGCGTATGCGCGAGGCGCGTGACAAGGTCTTGGCCGATCTGTGGGCGACCCGGCAGCCTGACCTTCCTATCGAAACGCCGGAGGAGGCGGTAATCCTGGCGTCCATCGTCGAGAAGGAAACCGGTGTTGCGGCCGAACGGCCCCGCGTGGCAGCTGTGTTCGTCAACCGGCTACGGCTTGGCATGGCGCTGCAGAGTGATCCGACCATCATCTATGGACTCACGCGGGGACGGCCGCTGGGACGTGGCATCCGCGCTTCGGAACTGGCGGCCGCGGGACCCTATAACTCCTACAAGGTGGTTGGTCTGCCGCCGACGCCGATCGCAAATCCGGGCCGGGAGGCTCTTGCGGCCGTGCTGGATCCACCGAAAAGTGACGAATTATTCTTTGTGGCCGACGGCTCCGGCGGTCATGCCTTTGCCGTGACCTATGAGGATCACAAGCGCAATGTGGCCCGCTGGCGGGAGATAGAGCGACAGAAGGCGTCGGGGGGACAGTAGATGCCTACATCCGGAATGACGGGGTTTGGACGGGCCGAAGGGGCGCTGGGCGCCTGGACCTGGGCGGTGGAAGCTCGCAGCGTCAATGGCCGCAACCTGGAAACCCGGTTCCGCGGACCACCAGGCTTTGACGGTCTTGAACGGATCACCCGGGAGGGCGCCCAGGCCCGGTTTCAGCGCGGCAACATCACCGTGGGCGTTCAGGCCAAGCGCATTGAAGGCGTCGGATCGGTAAGGATCAATCACGAGCAGATCGCCCGCTATCTGACGGCGGGCGCCGCCTATGTGGCTGACGGTCGCGCCGCCCCGCCCCGACTGGACGGACTGCTGGCGCTACGGGGTGTGATCGAGGCCGATGATACCGGCCTCGATCCGGAGGCCGTTGCCGAACTGGAAGCGGCCATGGGCGGCTCCATCAGTCTGGCGCTGGACGTCTTGCTGACGTCAAGACGCAGCGAGGGCGCCTCACTGGCGCCGGTGCTGAACAGTCAGGTCACCCGCATCGGCGAGCTGACCGAACAGGCTGGCGCGGTGGCGGGCGGTCAGCCTGCCGCACTCAAGGCGCGCTACGAGGCGCGGCTGAAAGAGCTGGCCGGCGAGGCCGCAACACCGGAGCGGATCCTGCAGGAAGCTGCCGCCATGGCGATCAAGGCCGACGTCCGCGAGGAGCTGGACCGGCTGGCGGGCCACGTCGCTGCGGCCCGGGAACATCTGGCGGCCGACGGCGCGGTGGGCCGCAAACTGGACTTCCTGACCCAGGAGTTCATGCGGGAAGCCAATACACTCTGTTCAAAGTCCACATTGCCGGCCTTGACCACCCTGGGCCTGGACCTCAAAGCCACCATCGAACAGTTCCGCGAGCAGGTGCAGAATGTGGAATAGCCACAGGTGTCTGGTCGTCCCGGACCGATGCGCGGGAACAAGCGGAGATGAAGCGTGACGCCCGCGAGCGATGACCATTCCAAGCCCTGGGAGACCACGCGTCGGGGATTGCTGCTGCTGGTGTCCAGTCCTGCAGGCGCCGGCAAGACGTCGCTGACGCGGCGGTTGGTGGCCGACCATTCGGATCTGACCCTCTCGATCTCGGCCACCACGCGTGCCCCGCGGCCCGGTGAGGAGGAAGGCCGGGAGTACTACTTCAAGAGCCGAGCCGAGTTCGAACGGATGATCGCCGATGGGGAATTCCTCGAATGGGCGGTCGTGAACGGCCAGTACTACGGCACACCCAACGCCCCGGTGATGGCCGCGCTGGCGGCGGGCCACGACGTGCTTTTCGACATCGACTGGCAAGGCGCCAGGCAGATCGCGGAGAGGGCGCCGGACGACAGCGTGCGGCTGTTCATCCTGCCACCGGTCTGGGGCGATCTGGAGCGACGCCTGCGCGCCCGCGCGCAGGACACCGAGGAGACCATCAATCAGCGCCTCGCCCTGGGTCGGGAAGAGATCATTCACTGGCAGGCATATGACTACGTCATCGTGAACAAGAATTTTGATAGGGCCTATGCAGACCTCGGCCACATATATCGCGCCGAACGGATGAAGCCCGGCCGGAACCCCTGGCTGCCCGGGTTCGTTGACGGATTGCTGGCTGAGGATGCCGGGGCGCCGAAGGTGACGGCGCCTGCCGTGCTGAGGGGGCGTTTGATCCAGAAGTAGGCGCGGCGCAGCGGATTACCGTCCCGGACGAACCCGCGCTATAGAAGGCAGGCGCAGGAGAGCGGGCATGACGGATCACGATGATGGCCCACCGGCCGGGGAAACGCCGATCCAGAAGGCATTGCGCCTGAAGAAGGCGGCGCTTGCGTCCAAAGGTTCGCCGAGCGGGCGGGCGCGAGATGGCGGGCTGCGCGCCGCGGCCGCGCACTCTGCATCGAAATCCAAGCCCTGGATGAAGAAGTAGGGTGTATCTTTTTACGTCCGAGCCTTCCAGGAGGCAGGGTAAAACGCCAATTCCAGGTTGCAGATTCCCCACCCTTCACAAAGGCGAGATGGCCTGCTCACGGGAGTTCCAATGTCCTCGTATCATCTGCCCATCGTAGTATTGGGTGCTCTTGCCTTCGCGACCGGCAGCCTTGCGCAGCCGCCGCAGCCGGCGTCGCGTTTGCAGGTGCAAGTTGGAGGAGGGGGGCTGGTGACCCCTGATTTCCTCGGAAGCGCCGGGTCTCGGGTTCGCGTCCTGCCCTATTTGTCGGTGAGCTACGACGATCTGGTGTCGGCTACGGTTGATGATGGGATCGCGCTCAACCTTTACCGGTCCGGCGACTTCACGTTTGGACCGACAGTCAGGTTCAGTTTCGGCCAGGAAGAGAACGACAGCCGGGACTTGCGAGGTCTTGGCGACGTCGATATCTCAATCGAGCCGGGAGCCTTTGCAGAATACAGCCGCGGCCCCTTTTCTGCACGGATCGAGGCCAGCCATGACGTGGCGGGCGGCCACGGCGGCGGGATTCTCGAACTGGACGCTGCGGTGACACTGCCCATTGCGCAGACCCGATCAGGTCCGGTTTTGCTGTCCGCACGTCCGAACGCGTCCTTCGTGACAGCCAAGGTGAACCGTGCGTTCTTTGGCGTTGACGCGACCCAGGCCTTTGCGTCCGGATTGCCGGCATACCGGCCTGGTGGCGGCCTTCAGGAGTTCGGAGTCAACGTGACCGCCATCGCACCTGTTGGGCGACGCACCACAGTGGTCGGTCTTCTTGGCTATGGCCGACTCATCGGCGACGCCGCCGACAGCCCGCGCGTGCGTCTGCGCGGATCGCCTGACCAGTTCACGGCCGGGGTGTTCGTCGCCTACGCCCTGTTCTGATCGCCGATCTCAGTGCCGGACGACCCACTCGCTGATGTAGGCGTGGGTGGCGCGGGCCAGGCTGGACGGCCCGGAAAAATAGAATTCGCTGCCAAACAGGCCCTTGCGTTCGCGCCAGCTGATCTGGCCGGTGTCTTCCGTCTGCAGCACCGTACGCAGCTTGGCGGTCATGCCGCTCGGCACGAAGGCGACATAGGTGGCGTCAGGCATCGGGCATACTCCACTGGACCCCGTTGGCGTCCCCTGAGAGGGACCAAAGCCTGAGTCCGGGGCGCCGGCCAATAGAGTTAAGGAATTGTGACCTATCTGGCTGGACAAACCCGGCGGTCCAAGGCGTGTTGGTCCGGTCCGGGTTTGGGAGGCGTGTATGCGGTTTCGGTCATTGGTGGTGGCGATCGGGGTCTGGGGCCTGCTGGGTGTATCAGCCCTGGCGGCGGACGACATGGGGCGATGGAAGGCCGCAGCCGAACGGGTGACCATCGTGCGCGACACCTGGGGTATCGCCCATGTGAAGGGCAAGACCGACGCCGACGCCGTCTTTGGCATGGCCTTCACCCAGGCCGAGGACGACTTCAATCGCGTGGAGATGAACTATCTCACCTCGCTGGGTCGCCGGGCCGAGGCGCTGGGCCCCGGTGAGATCTGGTCGGACCTGCGGCAGAAACTGTTCATCGATCCTGTCGAGCTCAAGGCGCAGTACGCGGCCAGCCCGCCCTGGCTGAAGGCGCTGATGAACAGCTGGGCGGATGGACTGAACTATTATCTGGCCACCCATCCCGAGACGAAACCCCGGGTGATCACGCGCTTCGAGCCCTGGATGGCGCTGAGTTTCTCCGAGGGGAGTATCGGCGGCGATATCGAATCCATCTCGCTGGCGGAGCTGGAGACCTTCTATGGCGGGGTGAAGAGCGCGCGGGTGGAAGACCCCTTTGCCTTCCGCGAGCCCACCGGCTCGAACGGCATCGCGATTGCGCCCAAGATCACCCGGGACGGCCATGCGCTGTTGCTGATCAATCCGCACACCTCGTTCTTCTTCCGTTCCGAGCTGCAGATGACCAGCGACGAGGGGCTGAACGCCTATGGCGCTGTCACCTGGGGCCAGTTCTTCATCTACCAGGGGTTCAACGCCAAAGCCGGCTGGATGCACACCTCCAGCGGCGTCGACGTGATCGATGAGTTCGCCGAGGAGGTCTCCTCCGCCCCGGACGGCCTGCGGTATCGCTATGGCGCCGAGCAGCGCAAGGTCACGCTGAAGACCATCGACGTGCCGTATCGCGCCGCCGACGGATCTATGGCCAGCCGGAGTTTCACCACCTATCGGACGCATCATGGCCCGGTGGTGCGCAAGCTCGGCGACAAGTGGATTGCGGTGGCGCTCATGCACAAGCCGGTCGAGGCGCTGCAGCAATCCTTCCTGCGGACCAAGGCCAACAGCTACGCCGACTTCATGAAGGTGGCCGAGCTCAAGGCCAATTCGTCCAACAACACCCTGTTTGCCGATTCAAGCGGCGTGACCGCCTATCTGCACCCCCAGTTCATCCCGAAGCGCGATGACCGGTTCGACTATACCCAACCGGTGGATGGCTCCGACCCGGCGACGGACTGGAAGGGCCTGCATGCCCTGACCGATGCGCCGCGAGTCAAGGACCCGTCGGTCGGATGGGTGTTCAACGTGAACGACGCGCCCTGGACGGCGGCCGGGCCGGACAGTCCGGACAAGGCCGCCTTTCCCAAATACATGGACTCTGCCGGAGAGAACCCACGCGGCCCGCACGCCATCCGGGTTCTGACGGGCGCCAGCGGAATGACCCGTGAGACCCTCCTGGCCAAGGCCTACGACCCCTATCTCACCGCGTTCGCGCGCCTGATCCCGACCCTGGCGGCGGCTTATGACGCAGCCCCGGATCCCAAGCTGGCAGAGCAGGTGGCGGCGTTGAAGGCCTGGGACAAGACCTGGTCGGAGAGCTCGACCGAGACCTCCCTGGCGGTGTTCTGGGGTGAAGCGCTCTGGGCCAGGGCCGCGCCCGCGGCCAAGGCTGCGCGCATGAGCGTGTGGGACTACATGGCCGACAAGAGTTCCGGCGCCGACAAGCTCGCGGCGCTGTCGGAAGCCTCCGCGCGCCTGACCGCCGACTTCGGAAGCTGGAAGACCCCGTGGGGTGAAATCAACCGGTTCCAACGGCTGAACGGCGACATTGTCCAGAACTTCCGCGACGACGGCCCGAGCATCGCCGTGCCGTTCGCCTCGGCGCAATGGGGGTCCCTGGCTTCGTTCGGAGCCAGGCGGTATCCCGGAACGAAGCGATACTACGGAACCAGCGGCAACAGCTTCGTGGCCGTGGTCGAGTTCGGGCCAAAGGTGCGCGCGCTGGCGATCACCGCCGGTGGGGCCAGCGGCCATCCGGACAGCGCCCACTTCATGGATCAGGCGGCGCGATATGCTGCCGGAGACCTGCGGGAGGTTTACTTCCATCCGGAGCAACTGGTCGGGCGCACGGCGCGAACCTACCGTCCGGGCGCTAGCCGTTAGGCGCGCGCTTCTTGAAGGGCTTTTTTGGCGGACCGCCCGGGCGGGGTCCACGATCCGGACGCGGGCCGCCTTGCGGACGTGGCGCATAAGGGGGGCGTGCACCCTCGGGACGCGGGCCGCGTTCGGGTCTCGGACCCGCGGCGCGCGGCGGCGGCGCTCCGGGAGCGCCCGCCGGGTTGATGCGGATGTCGCCCGCGTCAGCAGCCGTCTTGATCGCCTCACGGAAACGGGGCTCGGCCTCGCGGGTGATTTCGAACTTGGTCTCGTTGTCGAAGATCTTGATCAGGCCGATGTCCTTCTTGGTGACATGCCCAAGCCGACAGATCAGCGGCACCAGCCACTTGGGGTCAGCATTCTTGGAGCGGCCCACCGGCAGTCGGAACCAGGTTGAGTCCCCGTTGGGCGTGTGCTCCGCGCGCGAACCGTGATCCAGGCGAGGGCCACGCTCGGGACCGCGATCCGGCCTTGGCCCGCGAGCATCGGATCCGCCGCGATCATTGCCACGATCGTCGAACATTTCTTCAGGCGCCGGCAGACGCGAGCGGTGCAGGCGGATCAGGGCGGCGGCCACGGCTTCCGGCGAACGGTCGGCCAGCAGCTTGGCGGCCAATTCCAGTTCCTCGGGGGAGGGGGGCTCGTTCAGGAGCGGGTCTTCGAACAGCCGGATCTGGTCCTTGGCGCGGATTT
Organism: Phenylobacterium sp.; assembly: GCF_044358365.1. Lineage (GTDB taxonomy): Bacteria > Pseudomonadota > Alphaproteobacteria > Caulobacterales > Caulobacteraceae > Phenylobacterium. The sequence goes on from NZ_JBIKNZ010000004.1 coordinate 55,776, forward strand.
CCTCAGCCAGCGGCGGGCCCGACCATTCGACATTCAGGTTGGCCACCGCAAACAGACGCTCAGCCGGGCGGCGCTTTGTGTGTGGCACCACCACAACGGAGACGCCCTTCTTGCCCGCGCGACCGGTGCGGCCGCTGCGGTGAAGCAGCCCCGCCGTATTGCTCGGCAGATCTGCGTGGATCACGAGACCCAGGTCCGGCAGGTCGAGGCCGCGCGCGGCCACGTCTGTCGCGACGCAGGCCCGCGCATGTCCGTCGCGGAGAGATTGAAGCGCGTCGGCGCGCTCCTTCTGGGAGAGTCCGCCGGAGAGTTGCACGGCGGAAAAGCCGCGCTCGCGCAGTGCGCCGTAGAGATGGCGGACCCGTTCGCGTGTGGCGCAGAAAATCAGGGCGCCGGGGCTTTCGAAATAGCGCAGCAGATTGACCACGGCGTTCTCGATCTCGTTCGGCGCCACGCGGACGGCGCGGTATTCGATATCGCCGTGGGCCTCGTCCCTGCGGATGGTGTCGATACGCTGGGCGTCGCGCTGATAGCGCTTGGCCAGAGAGGCGATTTCCTTGGCGATGGTGGCCGAGAACAGGAAGGTGCGGCGATCGGCCGGCGTCGAGTCGAGGATTTCCTCGAGGTCTTCGCGGAAGCCCATATCGAGCATCTCGTCGGCCTCATCCAGCACCACCACCTTGAGCGAACCCAGGTCGAGATTGCCGCGTTCGATGTGGTCGCGCAGTCGGCCGGGCGTGCCGACCACAATGTGGCAGCCGCCGCTGAGCGCGCGCTGTTCCTGCCGCGCGTCCATGCCGCCGACGCAGGTGACCACCCGCGCCCCGGCGGCCGCGTATAGCCAGGTCAGCTCGCGGCTGACCTGCAGCGCCAGCTCACGGGTGGGGGCGATCGCCAGGAACAGCGGAGCTCCGCCTCGCTCGAACCGTTCGGCGTCGCCCAGCAAGGGAATGGCGGCAGCCAGGCCAAACGCGACGGTCTTGCCGGACCCTGTCTGGGCGGACACCAGCAGATCGATATTCGGTGGCGCAGCCAGAACGGCGGATTGAACGGGGGTCGGTTCGCGATAGCCCTGCGCGTCAAGCGCGCGGGCCAGCGCGGGGTGCGTGGCGGGAAATGGCATGGGCAATGCTCCGGGGCGCGGCGAACAGCGCCTGGTCGCAGGAATCTGTACGGGGTACGAATGATCTACGCCACGGAAATGGCGCGAGTGACGGGACTCGAACCCGCGACCTCCGGCGTGACAGGCCGGCGCTCTAACCAACTGAGCTACACCCGCGCAGGACCTTCCGGTCAGGCGAAGGCGGCTCTGATAGGGGCGGTGCGGAATCGTGTCAATGTTTGAGTGTAGTCTTGCCGCCCATGCGAAGCGGGGGAGGGGGACTGCGCCCCGCAGAGGGCGTGGTGGAAGGAGCGAATTCAAGCGCCGAGCCCGGTCCCGCCCCTTCCACCGTCGACTTGCAGCCGACGGCCCCCTTCCCCGCGAACGGGGAAAGCAAGATCGCACAAGGTGGGTTTGAAACGGGCGTATGATCGGTCTAGAAGACCCGCGACTCCCGTCGGAGACTCATGTGAACGCCTTTCTGCTCGAGTACCTGCCCATCGTGATCTTTCTGGGAATCGCGGCGGTTCTGGGGATTGTCTTCATCCTGTTCGCCGTGGTGATTGCGCCCAAGGCGCCGGATCCCGAAAAGCTGTCCTCGTACGAGTGCGGCTTCAATGCGTTTGATGACGCCCGCATGAAGTTCGATGTGCGGTTCTATCTGGTCTCGATCCTCTTCATCATTTTCGACCTGGAAGTGGCGTTCCTGTTTCCCTGGGCTGTGGCGCTGATGAAGCTGCCACCGGAGACCGCTCAGTTTGCCTTCTGGTCCATGATGACCTTCCTGGGCGTGCTGACTGTAGGCTTCATCTACGAATGGAAAAAGGGAGCCCTGGAATGGGAGTGATCATTCCCCCGGGCGTGAGCGCCGTGCCCGCCGGCGCCGCCGGCCGCACGACGGTCGAAGGCTACAACCCCGAACTTCACGACCCGTTCTTTGACGGCGTGTCCCAGCGCCTGTCAGACAAGGGATTTGTCACCGCCAGTCTGGATGACCTGATCACCTGGGCGCGCACCGGATCGCTGATGTGGATGACCTTTGGTCTGGCCTGCTGCGCGGTCGAGATGATGCAGGCTTCGATGCCGCGTTACGATCTGGAGCGGTACGGCTTCGCGCCGCGCGCCAGCCCGCGCCAGTCAGACGTGATGATTGTGGCCGGCACCCTGGTCAACAAGATGGCCCCGGCGCTGCGCAAGGTCTACGACCAGATGCCCGAGCCGCGCTATGTGATCTCCATGGGCAGCTGCGCCAATGGTGGCGGCTACTACTACTTCAGCTACTCCACCGTCCGTGGCTGCGACAGGATTGTGCCCGTGGACATCTATGTGCCCGGCTGCCCGCCCACCGCGGAAGCCTTGATCTACGGGATCCTGCAACTGCAGAAGAAGATCCGTCGGACGGGGACCATCGAGCGATGACCTGGCCCGTCAAGGACACCGATCTCACCAAGCTCGGCAAGGCGATCTGCAAGGGCGCCAAGGGTATCATCACCGTCGCTGACGTGCAGTTCGGCGAGCTGACGTTGACCGGGCCGGCCAGCCGGATCGTCGAGGCGCTGACGATCCTGCGCGACGAGCATGGCTTTCACCAGCTGATCGACCTGTGCGGCGCCGACTATCCCGAACGCCCGCTACGGTTCGATGTGGTCTACCATCTGCTGTCTATGACCCATAACCGACGCGTCCGGATCAAGGTTCAGACCGACGAGGACACGCCCGTGGCCTCGGCCACCGGCGTCTTTCCTGCCGCCAACTGGTTCGAGCGCGAGGCGTTCGACATGTACGGCATCTTCTTCGACAATCACCCGGATCTGCGCCGCATCCTCACCGACTACGGCTTCCACGGCCATCCGCTGCGCAAAGACTTCCCGATGACCGGCTACGTCGAGGTTCGCTACGACGAGGAGCTGAAGCGGGTGGTCTATGAACCGGTGAAGTCGGTGGAATGGCGTAACTGGGACTTCCTCAGTCCCTGGGAAGGCATCGAGCGCGGCTTCGCCGCCGTTCTGCCGGGCGACGAAAAGGGCAAGTCATGAGCGTGAAGGCGCCCGCGCTGCCGGCGGACTATTTCCACGACCCCAAGGTCCCGGAGACCCCGGTCCGCAAGTTCAACATCAACTTCGGGCCGCAACACCCGGCCGCCCACGGCGTGCTGCGCCTGGTGCTGGAACTGGACGGCGAAGTGGTCGAGCGGGTCGACCCGCACATCGGCCTCCTGCACCGGGGCACCGAGAAGCTGATGGAGGCCCGGCCCTATCAGCAGACAATCCCCTACATGGACCGCCTCGACTACGTGGCGCCCATGAACCAGGAACATGCCTATGTCCTGGCGATCGAGAAGCTGCTCGGCATCGAGGCGCCCTATCGCGGCCTGCTCATCCGGACCCTGTACGACGAGATCGGCCGTATCCTCAGCCACCTGCTCAACGTGACCACCCAGGCCATGGATGTGGGCGCGCTCACCCCGCCGCTCTGGGGCTTCGAAGAGCGCGAAAAGCTGATGGTCTTCTACGAGCGCGCGTCGGGCGCCCGTATGCATGCTAACTTCTATCGTGTCGGCGGCGTGCGTCAGGACCTGCCGGAAGCACTGATCCGCGATATCGACGACTGGTGCGACTATTTCCCGCGTATTGTCGATGATCTGGAAGGCCTGATCACCGGCAGCCGGATCTTCAAGCAGCGCAACGTCGACATCGGCGTGGTCACGCGGGAAGAGGCCATCGCTCACAGCTTCTCCGGGGTGCTGGTGCGCGGTTCCGGGATTTCGTGGGATCTGCGCCGGGCGCAACCCTACGCGGCCTACAACGACATGGAATTCGACGTGCCGCTGGGCGTGCACGGCGACTGCTACGATCGCTACCTCTGCCGGATGCGCGAGATGCGCGAGTCCGCAAAGATCATGAAGCAGTGCTGCGAGCGTCTGCTGAAGATGCCGGGCCCTGTGTTGATCGAGGACAACAAGATCGCGGCGCCGCGTCGGGGCGAGATGAAGCGCTCAATGGAAGCGCTCATCCACCACTTCAAGCTCTTCACCGAGGGCTATCGTACACCTCCGGGCGAGGTCTACGCCTGCGTCGAGGCGCCCAAGGGCGAGTTCGGCGTCTATCTGGTCAGCGACGGCACCAACAAACCCTACCGCGCCAAGATCCGCGCGCCGGGCTATCCGCACCTGCAGGCCATGGACTGGATGAACCGCGGCCACATGCTGGCCGACGTCTCCGCCATCCTGGGTTCGCTGGACATCGTGTTCGGGGAGATCGACCGGTGAGCGCCAGCGCCCAACTCAGCCCCGCCGACATCGCCCAGGGCCAACTCGACGCCTACAATGTCCAGGACCTGGATGCGCACTGCGCGTTCTTCGCCGACGACATCACCGTGGCCGATCTGAACGGTGACGTGACCATCCAAGGGATCGCGGCCTATCGCGCCAAGTACGTTCAGGTGTTCGCGGACTTCCCGCAGAACCGGGCGCGGCTGGTCAACCGGATCTGCGTCGGCCAGACCGTTATCGATCATGAGGACGTGAGTCGCGGCCCCGACGGCCCGAACTTCCAGGTGATCGCCATCTACACCCTCGCCGGCGGCAAGATCGCTCGCGTGGATTTCGTGAAGTGAGGGCCTGAGTTGAGCGTCCGTCGTCTTGCCGCCGTCCAGCCGGCCAGCTTCGCCTTCAAGCCGGCGACGCTGAAGGCCGCAAAAGTGTGGATGGAAAACTTCCCGGCCGGGAAGCAGCAGTCGGCCGTGGTGCCGACCCTTTGGCTGGTGCAGAAGCAGGAAGGCTGGCTGTCCGAGCCCGCGATCCGCGCCGTCGCCGAGCTGCTGGGCATGCCGGTGATCCGGGTGCTGGAGGTCGCGACCTTCTACACCATGTTCATGCTGGAGCCGGTGGGCGAGGTGGCCCTGGTGCAGGTGTGCGGCACCACACCGTGCCAGACCCGCGGATCCGAGGACCTGCTGGCCGTCTGCAAGCGCAAGTTCGGACCGCAGAACCATCGCTCGGCGGACGGCAAGTTCTACTGGCAGGAAGTGGAGTGCCTTGGTGCGTGCTCGAACGCCCCGATGGCCGCTATCAATGACTACTATTACGAAGATCTAACGCCCGAGAGCTTCGAAAAGCTGCTGGACGATTTCGCGGCGGGCAAGAAGCCCAAGCCCGGGTCCGCCATCGGCCGCCAGGGTTCTTCGCCCGAAGGCGGGGCCACAACGCTCACCGACGAAACCCTGTTCAACGGTTCGCTGGCCAAGAAGATCAAGGTGCCGAACCTGCCGACGAAGGTGAAGGCATGAGGGTGGTGATACCAATTGCCTCCCACGCGAAGCGGGGGAGGGGGACCGCGCCCCGCAGAGGGCGTGGTGGAGGGGGCGTGTTTAAGCTCCGTGCCCGGTCTCGCCCCTTCCACCCCCCGCTCTTCGGCGGGCGGTCCCCCTTCCCCGTAGACGGGGAAGGCAAGGAGGGCGCATGACCCCCGAACTTGCCGCGCAGAAGAAGCGCCTGACGACGATGGCGATCATCAATGTGGTGAGCGTCGTCGTCGCGCTGACGTCGATCGTGCTGCATTACATGTTCGCCCTCGATTGGGCATTGTTCGTGTTCGGAGGCGCGCTGCTGGTGGGCTTCGGGACGCAGATCTGGTTTATCGCCGGCTTTCGCCGGAAGGGAGCTTGAGCGTGGCGGGTATCCTGGCTGACAAGGACCGCATCTTCCTGAACCTCTATGGCCAGCGTGACTGGGGCCTGGAGGGCGCCAAGGTGCGCGGCGCGTGGAATGGCACGAAGGATATCGTGGCCCAGACGCCCGAATGGATCTGCGACCAGATGAAGGCGTCCGGCCTGCGCGGCCGCGGCGGCGCGGGCTTTGCCACCGGCCTGAAGTGGACCTTCATGCCCAAGCAGGAGAGCGAGCGGCCACACTACCTGCTGGTCAACGCCGACGAGTCCGAGCCAGGCGCGTGCAAGGACCGCGACATCCTGCGGAACGATCCACACCTGCTGATCGAGGGTTGCGTCATCGCCTGCAAGGCCATGCGCTCGCACCAGGCCTACATCTATATCCGCGGCGAGTATGTGCACGAGCGTGAGCGCCTGACCGCGGCGATCAAGCAGGCCTATGAGGCCAGGCTGATCGGCAAGGGCAGCATCCTGGGCTACGACGTGGACGTCGGCCTGCAGCACGGCGGCGGCGCCTATATCTGCGGCGACGAAACCGCCCTCATGGAAAGCTTCGAGGGCAAGAAGGGCCAGCCGCGCCTGAAACCGCCGTTCCCGGCCGGCGCCGGCATCTATGGCTGCCCGACCACGGTGAACAACGTCGAGACCATCGCGGTTGTGGGAACGATCCTGCGGCGCGGCGCCGATTGGTTCGCCGGGTTCGGAACCGAAAAGTCCACAGGCACAAAGCTGTTCGCGGGCTCCGGTCACCTGAATAAGCCCTGTGTGGTCGAGGACGCCGTCGGTATCAGCGTCAAGCAGCTGATCGAAGATCATTTCGGCGGCGTGCGCGGCGGCTGGAGCAATCTCAAGGCCGTGATCCCTGGCGGGATCTCGGTGCGGATGATCCCGGCCGAAGAGGCCGAGGTCGCGCTGATGACCTATGAGGATCTCCAGGCCCGGGGCTCCGGCCTTGGAACCGGCACCATGATCGTCTTCGACAAGGACGCCGATCTGGTGAAGGCCATCGCGCGGGCCAGCTACTTCTACAAGCACGAAAGTTGCGGCCAGTGCACGCCGTGCCGCGAAGGCACCGGCTGGATGTGGCGGGTGATGGAGCGGATGGTCACCGGCGAGGCCGAAATGTCGGAGATCGACATGCTGCTCGACGTGGCCAGCCAGGTTGAAGGCCACACAATCTGCGGGCTTGGCGACGCCGCCGCCTGGCCGATCCAGGGCCTGTTCCGCCACTTCCGTCATGAGGTCGAGGACCGCATCACCCAATACCGGGCGCGCAAGGGCAGCTATGCCGGCGCCTCGATCGCGGCGGAGTAAGTCATATGCCTATCGCCAAGGTCGACGGGGTCGAGGTTGAGTTCGAAGCCGGGATGAATGTCCTGCAAGTGGCTGAACTCGCCGGAAAGGAGATTCCGCGCTTCTGCTATCACGAGCGCCTGAGCATCGCCGGTAACTGCCGTATGTGCCTGGTCGAGGTGAAGCCGGGCCCGCCCAAGCCGCAGGCGTCGTGTGCGCTTCCGGCAGCCGAGGGCCAGGAAATCTTCACTGACACGCCGATGGTTCGCAAGGCGCGCCACGGCGTCATGGAATTCCTGCTGATCAACCACCCGCTGGATTGCCCGATCTGCGATCAGGGCGGCGAGTGCGATCTGCAGGATCAGGCCATGGGTTATGGTCGCGACGACAGCCGCTATGCGGACAACAAGCGGGCGGTCGAAGAAAAGTTCATGGGGCCGTTGATCAAGACGGTCATGACCCGCTGCATCCAGTGCACCCGCTGCGTGCGCTTCATCACCGAGGTGGCCGGCGTGCCGGAAATCGGCCTGATAAGTCGCGGCGAAGACGTTGAAATCACGACATATCTCGACAAGGCGGTGACGTCTGAACTGTCGGCCAACATCATCGATCTCTGCCCGGTCGGCGCGCTTACCTCCAAGCCCTACGCCTTCAACGCCCGGCCCTGGGAACTGAAGAAAACCGAGAGCGTGGACGTGATGGATGCGCTGGGCTCGGCGATCCGGGTCGATGTGCGCGGGTCCGCCGTGCTGCGCGTGCTGCCGCGCACCAACGAGGCGATCAACGAAGAGTGGATCTCGGACAAGACCCGCTATGCGGTGGACGGCCTGGCCCGCCAGCGCCTGGACCGTCCCTTCCTCCGCGAAGGCGGCAAGCTCCGCCCGGCGACATGGGTTGAGGCCCTCGACGCCGTGGCGGCCAGGGTCAAGGCGACGACCCCGGATCGTGTGGGCGTGATCGCCGGCGATCTGCAGGACGTCGAGTCCATGAAAGCCGCCAAGGACCTGTTTGGCGGCCTGGGCGTCACCAGCCTCGACTGCCGTCAGGACGGAATGGTGCTCGGACACGGCCAGCGCGAGAGCTGGCTGTTGAACTCCACTATACAGGGTCTTGAAGACGCTGATGTTATCCTGATTGTGGGTAGCAACCCGCGTATAGAAGCCCCGGTGCTGAACGCCCGCCTGCGCAAGCGCTGGATGGTGGGCGCGCTGCAAGTTGGTCTCATCGGCGAGGCCGTCGACCTGACCTATGACTATGAGCATCTGGGCGCCGGCCCTGAGAGCCTGGGCGCTCTGGCCAAGTCGAAGGGTGGGTTCCTGAAGGCGCTGAAGGCCGCGAAATCCCCCGCCATCATCGTGGGCGCGGGTGCGCTGGGCCGCGCTGACAGCGCAGCCGTCCTCCAGGCTGCCGCCGGCGTCGCCAAAACCTATGGGATGACCTGGAACGTACTGCACACCGCGGCCAGCCGGGTCGGTGGTCTGGATCTGGGCTTCGTCCCCGGCGATGGCGGCAAGACGGCCGCTGAGCTGGCGGCCAAGGGCGGCGCCGATGTGCTGGTGCTGCTCGGGGCCGACGAGATTGATGTCTCGAAATCCGACGCCTTCGTGGTCTATCTGGGCACCCACGGCGATGCGGGCGCGCACCGCGCCGACGTCATCCTGCCGGGCGCGGCCTATACCGAGAAGAACGGCCTTTACGTCAACACCGAGGGCCGGGTTCAGCTTGGCATGCGCGCCGTATTCCCCAAAGGCGATGCCAAGGAAGACTGGGCGATCCTGCGGGCGCTTTCCGAGCGCATGGGGGCCAAACTGCCCTACGACACGCTCGACCAGCTCCGGGCGAAGCTGTTTGCAGACCACCCCACCTTCGGACGGATCGACTACGTGCCGGATACGCCGCTGGCTGTGGATCTGGGCGCCCTGGGCGCCAAGGGCGCGCACTCTGATGCGCCGCTGTCGAGCGGCCTGAAGAGCTTCTACCTGTCGAACCCGATCGCCCGCGCCAGCGTGACCATGGCCGAGTGCGCCTCGGTGGCTGCGGGTACAGCCAAGATGGCGGCGGAGTAGGGGCATGGATTTCTGGACCACCCCGATCGGCTGGACGATCCTGACTGTCGCCCACATTCTGGCGGTGACCGTATCGCTGCTGCTTATCGTCGCCTTCATCATCTATGGCGACCGCAAGATCTTCGCTGGCGTTCAGGCGCGAAAGGGCCCCAACGTCGTCGGTCCGTTCGGCCTGCTTCAATCGTTTGCGGACCTGGGCAAGTTCCTCGTGAAGGAACTCGTCATCCCGGCTGGCGCCGACAAGGCCGTATTCCTGCTAGCCCCGTTGATCAGTGTAACGCTGGCGTTTGGCGGCTGGGCGGTGATGCCGATCGCGCCCGGCTGGGGGATCTCCGACATCAACGTGGGCATCCTCTACCTGTTCGCCGTCTCTTCAATGGGCGTCTACGGCATCATCATGGGCGGGTGGGCTTCGAACTCGAAGTACCCGTTTCTGGGGTCGCTGCGGTCTGCGGCGCAGATGGTGTCCTATGAGGTCTCCATTGGCTTTGTGATCATCACCGTCATCCTGCTGGCCGGCAGCATGAACCTCAACCAGATCACCGAGGCGCAAGCGGGCGGTTTCTGGAACTGGTACATGTTCGGCGGCGGCCTGGATAACCTGCCGCTGATCCTGATCATGTTCCCGATGGGTGTGATTTTCTTCATTTCGGGACTGGCCGAGACCAACCGTCCTCCCTTTGACCTGCCCGAAGCCGAGTCCGAGTTGGTGGCGGGCTATGCCGTCGAATACGGCTCGACGCCCTATCTGCTGTTCTACCTGGCCGAGATGCTGAACATCGTCCTGATGAGCGGGCTGATGGCCGTGCTGTTCCTGGGCGGCTGGCACGCGCCCTGGCCGGCGGGCTACCTCGAGAGCTGGCCTGCTTGGCTGGTCAGCCTGCATGGGCTGTTCTTCTTCGCCATCAAGACGTTCTTCGTCTTCTTCATGAACGCCATGGTCCGCGCGATCGTGCCCCGCTATCGCTACGATCAGTTGATGCGCCTGGGCTGGAAAGTGTTCCTCCCGACCTCGCTGGTGGCCGTGGCCGTTGTCGCGGGCTGGCAGGTCTACACCGGGTTCGGCACATGAAGCTGGCGGGGGGGCTGATCATCACCTTGCTGCTGAGCGCATGCGCCGGCGGCGTCGGAACCGGCGCAAGCGCCGGTGTGGCGACCTATGATGACCTCAAAGCCGCGACAGCCGCCTGCGCCGCCAAGGGCGGCCATCTGAAGCTGAAACGAAACGGCGACATCAAGTATCTTGATGACTACGCCTGCGAGAAGACCTGATGTTGAACCGAGTCGGACAGGCCCTCCGGGGCGCAGCGCTCATGGATTTCGTCGGCGCCTTCGGGCTTGCGATGAAGTATATGGTGCGGCCCAAGAAGACCGTGCAGTATCCGCATGAGCGGGGCCCCCAGAGCCCGCGTTTCCGCGGCGAGCATGCCCTGCGTCGCTACGCCAATGGCGAGGAGCGCTGCATTGCCTGCAAGCTTTGCGAGGCGATCTGCCCGGCCCAGGCCATCACCATTGAGGCCGAACCTCGTGAGGACGGATCGCGGCGAACGACTCGCTATGACATTGACATGGTCAAGTGCATCTACTGCGGCCTGTGCCAGGAGGCCTGCCCGGTGGACGCCATCGTCGAAGGCCCGAACACCGAGTTCGCGGTCGAGACGCGTGAGGAACTCTACTATGACAAGGCGCGGCTGCTGGATAACGGCGACCGCTGGGAGCGTGAAATCGCGAAGAATATGGAACTGGACGCGCCGTATCGCTAAACGGGCGTCGCGATTCCACGCCCAATGATCCGACGGGCGTGACGGGGAGTTCCGTCACGTACTGAATTGAGTACTTCGAGGGGAAAAGAAGAGCCGCATGGCCCTGCAGGCGATCGCATTCTACCTGATCTCGGCGGTCACGCTGGTGGCCGGATTCTGCGTGGTGTCGGCCCGCAATCCGGTGCACTCGGTGTTGTGGCTGATCCTGGCCTTCTTCTCGGCCGCCGGACTGTTCGTGCTTCTGGGCGCGGAGTTCCTGGCGATGCTGCTGGTAGTGGTCTACGTCGGCGCCGTTGCTGTGCTGTTCCTGTTTGTGGTGATGATGCTGGACGTGGACTTCACGGCCCTGCGTCAGGGGTTCGCCCGCTACATGCCGCTGGGCCTTGTGATTGGGGCGTTCCTCGCCGCCGAGATGATTCTCGTGTCTACGGCCGTGGCGACCCGCGGCGCGGCCAAGGACAACGACACGCCAATGGCGTCCGGCGCCGGGGTCGACATCAGCAACGTCGAGGCGATCGGCCGGGTCCTCTACACGGACTATATCTACTTCTTCCAGGCGGCGGGGCTGGTGCTGCTGGTGGCTATGATTGGCGCCATCGTGCTGACGCTCCGCCACAAGCCTGGTGTGAAACGCCAGATCATCATGGACCAGGTGCTGCGCACGCCCGCCACCGGCATGACGATTGTCAACCCAAAGCCCGGCGAGGGGATCGGCGAATGATGGTCATCGGGCTCGCTCACTATCTGGCCGTCGCTGCGATTCTGTTCACGATCGGGGTGTTCGGCATTTTCGTGAACCGCAAGAACATCATCGTCATCCTGATGTCGGTGGAACTGATGCTGCTGGCGGTTAACATCAATCTGGTGGCCTTCTCGGTCTACCTGGGCAACGTGACAGGCCAGATCTTCGCCATGTTCGTGCTGACCGTGGCGGCGGCCGAGGCGGCCGTCGGACTGGCCATTCTCGTCACCTTCTTCCGTAACCGCGGCGACATCGCCGTGGATGACGCCGCGATGATGAAGGGTTGATCTCTTGGATCCTGTAGCCCTCGTCACCGTCATCCTGTTCGGCCCGCTGATCGGCGCGCTGGTTGCAGGCCTGTTCGGTCGCCAGATCGGCGACAAGGCCGCCATGACGGTCACCACCGGTTTCCTGATGCTGTCGGCCGCCCTTTCATGGGTGGTGTTCAGCCAATGGACCTGGGGCGGCCTCGAGCCGTTCACCCACGTCTACGCGCCCTTCATCCATGTGGGTGAATTCCAGTCGAACTGGGCGTTCAGGCTGGACGGTCTTTCTGCGGTGATGCTGGTGGTGGTGACCACTGTCTCGTCGCTGGTGCACCTCTATTCGTGGGGCTACATGGCCGAGGATCCGGCCAAGCCCCGGTTCTTTGCCTATCTTTCGCTGTTCACGTTCGCGATGCTCTCGCTGATCAGCGCGGCCGACTTCATGCAGCTGTTCTTCGGCTGGGAAGGCGTGGGCCTGGCCAGCTATCTGCTGATCGGGTTCTGGCACCACAAGGCCACCGCCAACGCCGCCTCAATCAAGGCGTTCGTGGTCAACCGGGTGGGTGACTTCGGCTTTGCGCTGGGCATCATGACGGTGTTTTGGGCGTTCGGAACCATCGACTTCGCCACCCTGTTCCCGTTGATCGAAGCGGGGGTCAGTCGGACATGGGAGTTCGCCGGTCAGGACTGGCAGCTGGTGGAACTGGCCTGCGTTCTGCTGTTCGTGGGCGCCATGGGCAAGTCGGCCCAGTTCTTCCTGCACACCTGGCTGCCTGATGCGATGGAAGGCCCGACGCCGGTCTCGGCCCTGATCCACGCCGCGACCATGGTGACGGCAGGGGTCTATATGGTCTGCCTGCTGTCGCCGATGTTCGAGTACGCGCCTGTGGCCAAGAACATCGTGACCGTCATCGGGGCGGTGACCGCGCTGTTCGCCGCGACGGTTGGCCTGACCCAGAACGATATCAAGCGCGTGATCGCCTACTCGACCTGTTCCCAGCTCGGCTACATGTTCTTCGCCGCCGGCGTCGGCGCCTATGACGCCGCCATGTTCCACCTGTTCACCCACGCCTTCTTCAAGGCGCTGTTGTTCCTGGGGGCGGGTTCAGTGATCCACGGCATGGCGCACGAACAGGACATGCGCCGCTATGGCCACCTGATGCCCTACATGAAATGGACCTTCGTGGTGATGACCATCGGCACCATCGCGATCACAGGTCTTGGAATTCCCTATCTGGAATGGGGCTTCGCCGGCTTCTACTCAAAGGACGCGATCATCCACGCTGCCTATGAAGCCGGTGGCGCAGGCCATCCCATGGGCTACTTCGCGTTTGCGGTCGGCATCCTGGTGGCAGGCCTGACAGCGTTCTATTCATGGCGCGTGGCGTTCTTCACGTTCAACGGGACCGCCCGCTGGACGTCCGAAGACCTTGAGCACCACTGGCATAATCGCGACCATGACCACGGTCATGATGACGCGCATGCCGCGCATGACCACAGTCACAGCGAACACGCTCACAGCGATCACGAGTACAAGCCGCACGAGAGCCCCTGGACTATGCGGATCCCGCTGATTGTCCTGGCCATCGGCGCCATCGGCGCGGGTTTTGCCTTCCACCATCAGTTCATCGGCGAGCACAGCTCGGAGTTCTGGCGCGGGGCCATCTTCAAGCTGCCGACTGAGCATGCAGCTGAGGGCGGCCACAGCTTCCCGGTCTGGGTGATGGTGACGCCAATTCTGGTGTCGGTGCTGGGCCTTCTGGTGGCGGCCTACATGTACATCTGGCGGGAAGGCACGGGCGCGAAGCTGGCGGCCAAGCAGGGCCTGCTCTACGTCTTCTTCTACAACAAGTGGTTCTTCGATGAGCTGTACAACGCCACGTTCGTGCGCGCTGCCAAATGGCTGGGCGACCTGTTCTGGAAGGGCGGCGACCAGAAGATCATCGACGGCTATGGGCCAGACGGTGTGGCCGCTTTGTCCGTCCGCTTTGGCAAGGGCGCAGGTCGCCTGCAGTCGGGCTATGTCTATCACTATGCCTTTGTGATGCTGCTGGGCGTCGCGGGCCTGCTGACGTTCGCCCTCTGGGCCTGGGCCGCCTGAGGGGGATGACAGACATGCCGTTGCTCTCCCTCATCACCTACGCGCCGCTGCTGGGCGTCGCCGGGATTCTGCTGGTCCGCCTGTTTGGCAAGCCCGAAAGCGCCACCGGCGACAATGCGTCGCGCTGGATCGCATTTGCGACCACGCTGGTGACACTGGCGCTGTCCGTGCTGCTGGTCGCGCAGTTTGACCCGAAGAACCCGGGCTTCCAGTTCGTCGAAGAGGCCCCCTGGTTCGCAGACCTCTACTACCGGATGGGCGTGGACGGCATTTCGGTGCTGTTTGTCTTGCTGACCGCCTTCCTGATGCCGATCTGCATCGCCGCCTCGTGGAAGTCGATCGAGACCCGCGTGCCGGAATACATGATGGCCTTCCTGCTGTTGGAGACGCTGGTGATCGGCGTGTTCTGCGCGCTGGATCTGGTGCTGTTCTATGCGTTCTTCGAGTTTGGTCTGGTGCCGATGTTCCTGATCATCGGCATCTGGGGCGGCCAACGTCGGGTCTACGCGGCCTTCAAATTCTTCCTCTATACCCTGCTGGGCTCGGTGCTCATGCTGGCGGCGATCCTCTTCATGATCGGGACGACCGGCACGAGCTCGATCCCGGAGCTGATGACCCACCACTTCGATCCGAATGTGCAGACCTGGCTATGGCTGGCCTTCTTCGCCTCCTTCGCGGTCAAGATGCCGATGTGGCCCGTGCACACCTGGCTTCCTGACGCTCACGTGGAAGCGCCTACGGCGGGCTCGGTGTTCCTGGCGGGCATCCTGCTGAAGATGGGGGGCTACGGTTTCCTGCGCTTCAGCCTGCCGATGTTCCCCAATGCCTCCGACCTGTTTGCCCCTCTAGTCTTCGGTCTTAGCGCCATCGCCGTCGTTTACACGTCGCTGGTCGCGTTCCGGCAGACGGATGTGAAGAAGCTGATCGCCTACTCGTCGGTGGCTCACATGGGCCTGGTGACCATGGGCATCTTCTCCGGCAACGCCCAGGGTGAGCAGGGCGCGATCTATCAGATGCTCAGCCACGGGCTGATCTCGGGTGCGTTGTTCCTCTGCGTCGGCGTCATCTACGACCGGATGCACACCCGCGAGATCAAGTTCTACGGCGGGCTTGTCACCCGGATGCCGGTCTATGCTGCGGTGTTCATGCTGTTCGCCATGGGCAATGTCGGTCTGCCGGGCACCAGCGGGTTCGTCGGCGAAATCCTGACGATGGTCGGCGTCTATCAGGTCTCGACCTGGACGGCGATTGTGGCTGCCTCCGGCGTGATCCTGTCGGCGGTCTACATGCTGACGCTCTACAGGGCTGTGGTGTTCGGTACGATCACCAATCCCAAGCTCGAGACCATCACCGACCTCAACTGGCGAGAGATTGCGATCTTTGCGCCGCTGATCGTCGGCACCCTCTATCTGGGCCTTCAGCCCAATTCCGTGTTCGACCTGACGTCGGCCTCGGTAGACCAGCTGGTGCAGGTCTACCAGGCGGCCATCGGCGGTGCCCACCCATGACGTTTTCCGCCAATCTCGCCCTGGCCATTCCGGAACTGATCCTCGCCATCGGCGCGCTGTCGCTGCTGGTCGTGGGCGCCTTTGCTCCCGCGCAGACCCGCATGGTGGGCTGGGCTAGTGTCCTGGTGTTGCTGGGCGCAACCGTCGCCACGGCGACCCAGCCGTTCGGCGTCGCTTTCAGCGGTGCTTTGATCTCGGATGCAGCCGCCACCTTCGCCAAGGCGGCGATCTATCTGGCGTCCGCCGTTGTGATCCCGCTGGCCCAGCCTTGGTTCGAGCGGCGTGGTGTGAAGGTCTTCGAATTCCCGATTCTGGTGCTGCTCGCCGCGCTCGGCATGGGCATGATGGTCTCTGCGGGGGATCTGATCTCGCTCTATATCGGCATCGAGTTGCAGAGCCTGGCGCTCTACGTTCTGGCCGCGATGCATCGTGACAACGCCAAGGCGTCGGAAGCGGGCCTGAAGTACTTCGTCCTCGGCGCCCTTTCGTCGGGATTGCTTCTGTATGGCGCCAGCCTGATCTACGGGTTTGCGGGCTCGACCCACTTCAGCGAGATCGCGCAGGCGGCCGGCGCTCCGGAAAACACGGGGCTCTTGTTCGGCCTTGTGTTCCTGATTTGCGGCATCGCCTTCAAGGTCTCGGCTGCGCCCTTCCACATGTGGACGCCCGACGTCTATGAGGGCGCGCCCACACCGATCGTCGCCTTCTTTGCCGCCGCACCCAAGCTGGCCGCCATGGTGCTGTTCGCCCGTGTGCTGGGCGAAGGCTTTGCGACTGCGGCGGGCCAGTGGCAGCAGATCCTAGTGATCATGGCCATGGCTTCTGTCGCCGTGGGGGCGTTCGCAGGCCTGGTTCAAAGCAATCTGAAGCGGCTGTGGGCCTATTCCTCGATCGCCAATATCGGTTACGCGGTGCTGGGTCTCTCGTCGGGAACGACCGAAGGCGCTCAGGCCATGCTGATGTTCATGGTGCTCTACATGATCGATGTGACGGGCTTTTTCGCCTGTCTGGCGGCGCTGTCGCGCGGCGGTCGGTCGATGGAGACGCTGCAGGACATGGCGGGCCTGATCAAGGAGCGTCCCGCGATCGCTCTGGCCATGACGGTGTTTGCACTGTCTGCTCTGGGCCTGCCGCCATTCTCGGGTTTCTTCGGGAAATACTATGTGTTCAAGGCGGCCCTGGATGCCGGTCTTTGGGGGCCGGCCGTGTTCGGTCTGGTCGGCTCGGTGGTCGCGGCCTTCTACTATCTGAAACTGATCAAGGTGATGTGGTTCGACCCCAGCCCGGGTGCGACGGACAAGCCGCCGGTTGAAGCCAACATGATCGCCCTCACATCAGCGCTCTTTGCCTTCCCTGTTGTCATCGTGGCGCTGCATAGCCTGGACGTGCTGGCGGAACGGGCGGCGCGCGCGCTCGGGCTCGCCTAGAGCGTGACAGCTTCAAGTGGATACCGGTTGAAGCGCGCGTCACGCTCTAAACATATGAAGAGCGAGCCTTTTTGTCCGCATCAGATGATCCCGTCTGATCCGGAAAGGCTCTAGAGTTTGGCCAACCATCCGCCGGTCGAAGCCTACGACGAACTCGACTCCACGAACGCTGAAGCGCGGCGACGCGCGGAGGCAGGCGAGGCGGGGCCGGTCTGGATTACTGCGAGGCTGCAGACGGCGGGCAAGGGGCGGCGGGGCCGAACCTGGTCCACCCAACGCGGGAATCTGGCGGCGACCCTTCTGACCCTGACGGATCGGCCTCCGGCAGAGGCGGCGCAACTTTCCTTCGTCGCCGCGTTGGCGGCCTGCGATCTGGCGGACACCTGCCTTGGCGCCGGCGCGGCCCGTCTCAAGTGGCCCAATGATGTACTGATCCATGGACGCAAGGCGGTCGGCATTCTGGTCGAGTCTGGAACCCGGCCGGACGGCCGCCTCTGGCTGGCGGTTGGAGTCGGCGTGAACCTCGCTCATGCGCCACAGGATGTGGAGCGCCCGGCAACCGCGTTTGCGGAACACATGTCCGGATTGCCGCCAGAACCCCTGGCGGCGCTTGACGTGATGGCGACGGCCTTCGAGCGTTGGCGCAAGGTCTGGTCCACCACCGGCTTCGCGGCCATTGCAGCAGGCTGGACAGAACGGGCGACGGGCCTCGGTCAGCGCTGTGAGGCCCGGCTGCCCAATCGCAGTGTTTCCGGCGTGGCCGAGGGCATGGATGCCGATGGTGCGCTGCGACTGAGGCTGGACGACGGCGGCCTGGAGCGCATAACCGCCGGCGATGTGTTTTTCGGAGGCCGCGATGCTGCTGGCAATTGAACAGGGCAACACCAATACGCTTTTCGCGGTTCACGACGGCGAGACCTGGATCGCCCAGTGGCGCACGGCCACCCATTCCACCCGGACGGCGGATGAGTATGCAGTGTGGCTATCCCAGCTCCTGGGGATGGCGGGTCTGGCCATGAGCGCGTTCGATGGCTGCATCATCTCCAGCGTGGTGCCACAGTCGATCTTCAATCTGCGCAATCTGGCCCGTCGATACCTGCATGTGGAACCGATGGTGATCGGCGAGAACGTCGACCTGGGCATCGAAGTGCGGATCGAGAAGCCGTCCGAAGCCGGGGCTGACCGTCTGGTGAACGCCGTGGGCGCGCACATCGTCTACCCGGGTGACCTGATCGTCATCGACAGCGGCACGGCCACCACCTTCGATATCGTGGCGGCCGACGGAGGCCTCGAAGGCTGTGCGATCGCGCCTGGAATCAACCTGTCGATGGAGGCGCTGCACCAGGCTGCGGCCAAGCTGCCGCGCATCGCCATCCAGAAGCCGCAGCGAATAATCGGCAAGGATACGGTCGGGGCCATGCAATCTGGCGTGTTCTGGGGCTATATAGGTCTGATCGAGGGACTGATCGCGCGTATCAAGGTCGAGTGGGACCGTCCCATGACCGTCGTCGGAACCGGAGGGGTCGCCTCTCTGTTTCATGGCGCGACGACAATGATCGACCATTTCGACCCCGACCTCACCATCCGCGGCATGCTGGAAATCTGGCGCCGCAATTCAACGAAGGCCTGATGGCAAAATCCAAGAACGACGAACTCGTCTTCCTCCCGCTGGGGGGATCGAACGAGATCGGAATGAACTTCAATCTGTACGGCTTTGGCCCACCCGACGATCGCAGATGGATCGTGGTGGATCTGGGTGTGACCTTTGGCGACCAGACCACGCCGGGCGTCGAAGTGATCCTGCCCGACCCGGAATTCATGGAGCAGAACGCGGACCGCCTATTGGGCATCGTGCTGACTCACGCCCACGAGGATCACATTGGCGCGGTCGCCCACCTCTGGCCCCGCTTCAAGGCGCCGATCTACGCAACGCCCTTCACCGCATTCATCCTGCGCGAAAAGTTGCGTGAAGCCGATCTGCTGGACGAGGCCGAAATCACCATAGTGCCGCTCGGTGGGACTATCGAACTTGGACCGTTCCAGCTTGAGTTGATCACCCTGACGCACTCGATCCCGGAGCCCAACGGTCTGGCGATCCGCACCCCGCTCGGCACCATCCTGCACACCGGCGACTGGAAGATTGACCCGGACCCGTTGCTGGGTGGCCCCACCGACATCGACGCCATCCGCAAACTGGGCGACGAGGGCGTGCTGGCCATGGTCTGCGACAGCACCAACGTGTTCGTCGACGGTCACGCCGGCTCGGAAGCGGACGTCCGCAAGACCCTCATCCCGCTGATTGGCTCGCTTAAGGGCAGGGTGGCGGTGGCCTGTTTCGCTTCCAACGTGGCGCGAATGGACAGCGTGATCCGGGCAGCCGAGGCCAATGGGCGACGGGTTTGTCTGGTGGGCCGATCCATGCACCGGATGGCGGCGGCGGCGAAATCGGTTGGTCTGATGACCGACATCAAGCCCTTCATCGAGGATTCAGAGGCCAAGCGCCTGCCTGCTGAAGGCGTGCTCTATCTCTGTACCGGCAGCCAGGGTGAACCGCGCGCAGCTCTGTCCCGGATCGCGGAGGGCACACACCCGCATGTGAAGCTGGGCGCAAATGATTCCTGCCTGTTCTCCAGCCGGGTGATCCCGGGCAATGATATCCCGATCCGCAACCTGCAGAACAAGCTGACCGAGCGTGGCGTGCGCCTCTACACCGAACGCGACCATCCGGGCATCCATGTCTCGGGCCACCCCTGTCGTGACGAACTGGCGCAGATGTATGCCTGGGCGCGGCCGGAAATTGCGGTGCCGACCCATGGTGAGCGGCGTCACCTCATGGAACATGCCGCCTTCGCCCGTGATCTGCAGGTGCCGCAGCAGGTGACCCCGCGCAACGGCGACATGGTGCGGCTGGCCCCGGGACGCGCTGAAATCATCGATGAGGTGACAGCTGGCCGCCTCTATGTGGACGCTGGCGTCGTGGTGCCGGAACACGGCGATGCGCTGCGTGAGCGCCGCCATGCGGCCTACAACGGTATGTTGGCGGTGTCGGTGGTGCTGGATGAGCGTGGCCGAATTGTATCCGGCCCCCAGGTGCGCGCTCTGGGCCTGCCGACCGAGAGTGAAGACCATCTCGACGAAGTCCTGAACGATCTGGCCGACGAGGCCGAGACGGCGCTGAAGCGGATCAAGGGCGACGAGCTTGAACAGGACGAGCTGATTGAGAAGGCGATCTCTCGCGGCGTAAAGAAAGCCAGCCAACGGATCTGGGGTCGGCGGCCGGTGGTAGAGACGACGGTGCTGCGGGTCTGACCCAAGGCCGCTTGCTCTGGACGCCAACCCCGGCTTTGATGCCCTCTGCGAGACGCGGGAACCGCGCCGCTCAACGGGGCTGGGAGGCGTGCCGGAATGACGGCCTATCAAGGCGTTCGCATTGTCGATTTCAGCCAGGGCATGGTCGGGCCCATGGCCGCCATGCTGCTGGGGGACTTCGGGGCCGAGATCGTCAAGGTGGAGCCGCCCGGCGGCGACCGGCTGAAGGATCACCCCGGGTATCTGGCCTGGAACCGCAACAAGCAGGTGGCCACTCTCGATCTTGAGGCCGAGGCGGGCATTGCGGCGGCGCACACGCTGATCGCCGGCGCTGATGTGGCGTTGTTCGATCTTGGACCCACACGTTTGAAGGCGCTGGGTCTGGATGCCGACAGACTGACTGCGAAGTATCCAAAACTGGTCCACGCCTGGATGCCGCCATACGGAACCTCAGGTCGGTGGAGTGACCTGCCCGGGCATCACAGCCTGCTGGCGGCGCTCACAGCCATGCCGTTTCGCCAGGGCGCCTGGGGCGATACCCCGGTTCATATGGTTTTGCCGATCGCGCATTCGTCGCAGGCGGTTCTGGGCGCGACAGCCATCGGCGCCGCGCTGTTTGAGCGAACCCTGAGCGGAATGGGGCAAGCGGTTACAGTCAGCGGATTGCATGGTTCGGCCGAATGCGCGCCACCGATGAGATTTGACAATATCGAACCTCTGCCGCGCGGCACCCCGCCGGGGGCCAATCCGCGTTACCGCCTCTACAAGTGCGCTGACGACGAATGGTTCTTCCTGGGCACGCTCTTCACCAACTTCTATCGCAAAGCCTTCGAGGCGCTGGAACTGGGCGACCTGTTCGAGGTGCTGGAACAGGACATGGTGGGCGCCCGCGAGATGCTGATCGGCATCTTCGAAACCCGTCCACGCGACGAGTGGCTGACGCTGCTTCAGGCCCATGATGTGCCCTGCGCACCGGTCCGTCGGCGTGAGGTGTGGATGGCGGACGAGGCCGTGGCAGAGGCTGGGATGCGCCTGGTGTTCGATCATCCGGTGCTTGGCGAGGTGGCC
Organism: Phenylobacterium sp.; assembly: GCF_044358365.1. Lineage (GTDB taxonomy): Bacteria > Pseudomonadota > Alphaproteobacteria > Caulobacterales > Caulobacteraceae > Phenylobacterium. Next base: position 77,089 of record NZ_JBIKNZ010000004.1, read on the forward strand.
ATGCCGGCGCCGCCTGCGCGCCTCAGCGCTACGCCGGCCCGGATCGCCGGGTTACCCAGAGCTGTGAGAACGCCGCCGGCCTGGCCTTCAAAGATCCCGGCCGCCGCAGAGCCCAGGCGTAGCGGTCCGCCGCTGGCCGGGATCAAGGTGCTGAACCTCGGAACCGTGATCGCAGGCGCCTATGCCGGGACCATCCTGGCCAACCTTGGCGCCGAGGTCATCAAGATCGAAGGTCCGGAAGCGGACCCCTTCCGCTCTGATGGATCGCAGTTCCTGGTCTACAATCGCGGGGTACGCGGCCTCGGGCTTGACCTGAAGCAGACGGCGGCGCGCGATACTTTTCTGGACATGGTGCGGTCGGCCGACGTGGTGATCGACAACTACCGACTGGGGGTTCGGGATCGGCTTGGCATCACCTATCCGGCGCTCAAGGCGATCAATCCACGGATCATCTCATGCTCGATCAACGCCTATGGAGACAGCGGGTCACGCGCCGCCCTGCCGGGCTTTGATCCATTGATGCAGTCCGAAGGCGGGATGATGGCCGCCCAGGGCGGCGGCGACGATCCGGTGCTCTACACGATCGCGGTGAACGATATCGCCACGGCCGCCGTGGTGAGCGCCGCCGTCGTGGCCGCGCTGAACGCCCGAGAGACCACGGGAGAAGGACAGGAGATCGTTTCCAGCCTGCTCGCACAGAGCCTGCTCTATCAACTGGGTGACATGGTCGACTATGCCGGGCGACCGGCCGGCGATCTGGGCGGTCGCGATTGCCTGGGTTTGCGGGCGCTGCATCGGTACTATCCCTGTGTGGACGGCTGGATCGCCCTGGCTTGTGAAACGCAGGCCGAGGCCGGGGCCGTGGGACAGGTGCTGGGTATCGACATTGATAGTGACGCGCTGACGGCTGCCCGCGACGGTGACCTGGCCATCCGTGTCGAGGCGGCGCTGGCGTCACGCGCGCGTGACGAGATGGTGGATGCGCTGCTGACAGCGGGGGCGGTGGCCACACCGGTGCGACGCTTCGATGAAGCGCTGCAGGACCCCTGGCTTTGGGATAACGGCCATATGGCGCCCTGGACACATCCGAGGCTTGGGCCCGGGGTCAGCGCGCGCACCTATGCTGATTTCAGCCGTACGCCCGGCGGGTTCAAGCTCCCCACACCAGACCTGGGGGAGCACACACGCCAGGTGCTCGCTGACTATGGTGTGCCGCAGGCGCGGGTTACGGAATTGATGGCGACAGGCGCGGCGTTCGTGGCCCCGCAGGCCTGAGCCAACCGACCGATCTCGCCATAGGCGTCCATGCGCGTTATAGGGTCCCCATGATCGGAAAACTGAATCACGTGGGCGTCGCCACGCCCTCCATCGAGGCCTCCCTGACGATCTATCGCGATCTGCTGGGCGCGACGAAGATCGGGGAGCGGTTCGCGCTGCCGGAGCAGGGCGTGTGGGTCTGCTTTGTGGATGTGCCCAACAGCCAGATCGAGTTGATCGAGCCCTACGGCGACAACTCCCCGCTCAAGGGCTTCCTCGAGAAAAACCCGGCGGGTGGCCAGCACCACATCTGCTTCGAGGTGCCTGACATCATCGCCGCGCGTGATGACATGGTGGCCAAGGGCGCGACCGTGCTGAACGGCGGCGTGCCCCGCATCGGCGCGCACAAGGCGCCGGTGATCTTCGTACATCCGAAGAACATGGGCGGCGTGCTGGTGGAACTGATGGAAACTCCGAAGGGTGCGCACTGATGGGCGTCTTCACCTCGGTTGCGATCTTCCTGACGGTCTGGTGGACGGTGCTGTTCTGTGTGCTGCCGTTCGGTACGGTCTCCCATGCCGAGGCCGGCATCGACAAGGGTGACGGCGGAGACCCGGGCGCACCGGTGGATCCAAAGCTCAAGCAGAAGTTCATCACCACAACCTGGATCTCGGCGATCGTCTTCGCGGTGATCTACGCCGTGGTCTATTTCGGCCTGGTGCCCCTGCCGCGAGTGCCCGGCGGCCTCTAACCGCGCCACATCGTTGCCAATGTCTTCATGGCAAGGGTATCAGGGCCGTCCCATCTGACCCGAGAGTCTCCGAACCCATGCGTCTTTCGCGATACTTCATGCCGACCCTTCGCGAGGCGCCGTCCGATGCGCAGATTGTCTCGCACCAGCTGATGCTGCGCGCCGGGATGATCCGGCAGGAAGCCGCCGGCATCTATGCCTGGCTGCCGCTGGGCCTGAAGGTGCTTAAGAAGATCGAGCAGGTCGTGCGCGAGGAGATGAACCGCGCCGGGGCAGTCGAGATCCTTATGCCCACCCTGCAGCTGGCCGACCTGTGGCGCGAGAGCGGGCGCTATGACGACTACGGCGAGGAGATGCTGCGCATCAAGGACCGCCACGACCGGGACCTGCTTTACGGGCCCACGGCCGAGGAGGTCGTGACCGATATCTTCCGCAGCTACATCAAGTCCTACAAGGACCTGCCGAAGAACCTCTACAACATCCAGTGGAAGTTCCGCGACGAGCGCCGGCCCCGGTTCGGGGTGATGCGCGGGCGCGAGTTCCTGATGAAGGACGCCTATTCCTTCGACGTGGACGAGGCGGCGGCTCGCAGGTCCTACAACCGGATGTTCCTGGCCTATCTCAACGTCTATGCGCGGCTGGGGCTGAAGGCGATTCCGGTGAAGGCCGATCCCGGCCCCATCGGCGGCGACCTCAGCCACGAGTTCATGATCCTGGCCGACACCGGCGAGAGCCAGGTGTTCGCGCACCGTGATCTGGTGGAGATGGGCGCGCCTGGACCCGATATCGACTGGGACGGTGATCTGGAGACCGAGGTTACCCGGCGCACCAGCCTCTATGCCGCCTCCGACGAGATGCATGACGTCGCGCGTTTCGACGCCATGCCGGCCGACAAGCAGATGACCGCGCGGGGCATCGAGGTAGGGCACATCTTCTACTTTGGCACGAAGTACTCCGGGCCGATGAAGGCCAATGTGACCGGGCCGGACGGCAAGGATACGCCGGTGCAGATGGGCTCCTACGGCGTCGGCGTCTCGCGTCTCGTGGCGGCGATCATCGAGGCCAGCCATGACGCGGGCGGGATCATCTGGCCCGACAGCGTAGCGCCTTTCGGGGCGGCGGTGCTGAACCTGCGCGCGGGCGACCCCGCCTGCGACGCGGCCTGCGAAACGGCTTATGCGGCGCTGCTCGCGGCGGGCACGGACCCACTCTATGACGACCGCGATGAGCGGCCCGGCGCGAAGTTCGCCGCCACCGACCTGGTGGGTATCCCCTGGCAGCTGGTGATCGGCCCCAAGGGGCTGGCTGACGGCGTGGTCGAACTCAAGCGCCGCTCCACCGGTGAGCGCCAGACTCTGCCGCTCGAGGCGGCGCTCAAGGCGATCACCGGATGACCGACGCGGTCGCCGCCTCCGGCGGACACGCGCGACCATTCGGTCTGTGGGAGCGGATGCTGGCGATCCGCTACCTCCGCGCCCGGCGCAGTCAGGGCGGGGTGGGACTGATTTCGGTGATCTCCTTCATCGGCATCACGCTGGCGGTGGCGACGCTGATCATCGTCATGTCGGTAATGAACGGCTTCCGGACCGAGCTACTGAGCCGCATCCTGGGCTTCCAGGGCCACGCCTTCGTGTCCGGCGGCGTGCTGGACGGCGACGAGCGGGACCGGGCGGTCGCGCGCCTGCTGAAGGTGCCCGGCGTCACCCAGGCCGCCTCCATCATCGAGGCGCAGGCCATCGCCATCGGGCCCAGCCAGATCACCGGCGCCCTGGTGAGGGGCATTACGCCGGGCGACCTCCAGGCTACGCCGCTGGTGGCGGGCAACATATCCAAGGGCGACCTGACGGCCTTCGGCGTCGGCGACTATGGCGGCGACGTGATCATTCTGGGCGAGCGGCTGGCGCAGATGCTGGGCGTGGCGCCCGGCGACACCATCTCCCTGATCTCGCCCTCGGGCGGCGCGACCGCCTTTGGCGGCACGCCGTTGCAGAAGGCCTACACGGTAGGCGCCACCTTCAGCATCGGCATGAGCCAGTACGATCAGGCCTATATCTACATGCCGCTGGCCCAGGCGCAGCTGTTCTTTGGCCGCGAGGGCACCGCCGACGCCATCGAGATCCGGGTCGATGATCCCGACCGTATCCTGAAAATGATGCCCGCGCTCAGCAAGGCGGCCGGACCGGCGGCCCTGGTCACCGACTGGATGCAGCGCGATTCTTCCTACTGGGGCGCGCTGCAGGTGGAGCGGGCGGTGATGCGGCTGATCCTGATGCTGCTGGTGGCCATCGCGGCCATGAACATCATCTCCGGCCTGGTCATGCTGGTGAAGAACAAGGGGCGCGACATCGCCATCCTGCGCACCATGGGCGCGCCGCAGGGCTCGATCCTCAGGATCTTCTTCATGGCCGGGGCCAGCGTGGGCCTGCTGGGCACGGCGGCGGGCCTGATCATCGGCACGCTCTTCTGCATCTACATTGGCCCGATCCAGGGCGTGGTGGAGTGGGTCACAGGTCAGGCGGTCTTCTCCTCCGACGTCTACTATTTGTCCCGGGTGCCGGCCCGGGTGGACTGGGCCGAGGTGGCCCTGATCGCCGGCTGGTCGCTGGGGATGAGCTTCCTGGCCACCCTGCCGCCCTCGCTGAGGGCCGCGCGCATCGATCCGGTGGAGGCGCTGCGCTATGAGTGAGCCGGTGCTCTCCATCCGCGGTCTGGAACGCAACTATGTGACCGCCGCCGGGTCGCTGAACGTGCTGAAGGGCGTCGACCTCGACATCCAGCCGGGCGAGATCGTGGGCCTGATCGGCCCGTCCGGGTCGGGCAAGTCCAGCCTGCTGCATGCCGCAGGGTTGCTCGAGCACCCTGACGCGGGCCGGATCACCATCCAGGGCGTGGATTGCTCCAGCCTGGGCGAGCGGGAGCGTACCCGCGTGCGCCTGTCGACCATCGGCTTCGTCTATCAGTTCCATCACCTGCTGCCGGAGTTCTCCGCCCTCGACAATGTGGCGCTGCCCCGGATGATCGCCGGCGAGGACCGCAAGGCCGCCACCGCCCGGGCGGCCGTACTGCTGGAGGGCCTTGGCCTGAAGGACCGCGCCCAGCATCAGCCGGCCCAGCTCTCGGGCGGCGAGCAACAGCGCGTGGCCGTGGCCCGGGCATTGGCCAATTCGCCCCGCCTGCTCCTGGCCGACGAGCCCACCGGCAACCTCGACCCGGCCACCTCGACGGCGGTGTTCGACAGCCTCTACGCGCTCGCGCGCAAGGAAGGCGTGGCGGCGTTGGTGGCGACGCACAACCTGGCGCTGGCGGCGCACATGGATCGGGTGTTTGCGCTGAAGGACGGCAAGCTCGAGGTCTGGACGGCCGGGTAGGGCGGGCCGCCCGGCATCCACATACCGGGTGTCAGGGTGATGAAAGATTTTACCGCAGAAAGACGCTGAAAGCGCTGAAGGGCGCCCGGGGGGCTTGCGCGGCGCCGGGTTGGGAATCGTTCTGCGTATTTCTGCGTTTTCTGCGGTGATGATCCTGAATTACGCTGTCTCACCACAGGGGTGCAGTCCATGCAACATTCCCCAAATCACCCGGCCGCGGCTAATCCGCCGCCGGTCAACTGCAACTGTCAACGTAGCCGACAATCGCGATCAGCAAAAAAGCTCACCCACCACCCGCATCCTACGTCCGATCCTGACGTACCTCTGTGTTCCACTCCAATCCATGACCGCGACCACCCCTGATCGAGGCGCCGATATGTTGGCCGAGCTGGCTGAGATGGATCTCAGCGCGGCGAAGCACATCCACGCCCAGCTTCTGGCCGCCACAGAGGCGGACGAGGTGGCCGATCTCAGCCGGTCCTATCAACGCGCGTCCCGCTGCGTGCGCCAGACCCTGGCGCTGAAGGCGAAGCTGGCCCACGAGGGGGCTGGACAGGCGCGGTCGGCCTGGACGTCGCCGCGCGCCGATGAGTTGTCGCGCCGGTTGCACGGTTTCGCCGTCGATGATCGCACCATCGAGCTGCAGCATGCCGTGGATCGGGTGATCCTGGCTGAACATCCCGAACACGAGACGACCCGCGAGGCGCTGATCACGCGGCTGGACCGTGAAATCGACGATTGGGTCCACGAGCCCGACTTCGTGACCCGGGACCTCGACGCCCACGTTCTGTACGCCTGCCGCGCCCTTGGTCTCGACGAAGGGCTCGCCCGCCAGTGGCGGGACCTGCCCGAGGCCGATTTTGATCCGCCCGAACAGGACCTTGATGACCCTGGCGCGGCCATGCCCGGCGAAACCCGCCCCGACATTTCATTCAACGGGCAAGCCCAGGGCGTTGGTGAGGCCCCCCTGACCAGAGCCTCGGGAAGGGTCGACACCGGCTGAGCGGTGACGCCGCCCCGTCTGTCATCAAGATGATGGTCTCCAACCGAGGCGCCGTCGCGCCCCGGACCGCGGCGTGCTGCGTGATTTCTCCTTGCCAATCTTGCGATTGGCGGCGAAACGCGTTTTCAAGTGTGTTGTAGATATCCGGCGACACCATACCCATTGGCCCTGCGCGGGTTCATGTTGTGTTTCCCCATATTTGGCCGCGCCATTCCGCGTTGTCTGCGGCTCGCCTTGCCGTCCACTATTACCCCCCCCATCGGCGCCGATCTTGCTCCCGGCGTCGTGACCGGATAGGCAACACCCGCTTCGGGTCGCCGGAGCGGCCAAGGATCCGACATGAGCGAAACCCCCCAAGGCGCATCAGAAACCGGCCCGGCCGACGGTGCGCTCAATGAGTTTGTGGAGATCGTGAAAACGGTCGTCTATGCACTGGCGATCGCGCTGTTCCTGCGGATCCTCTTCTTCCAGCCCTTCACGATCCCCTCGGCCTCGATGGAGCCGAACCTCTATGAGGGGGACTATGTGATCGTGTCGAAGTTCTCCTATGGCTACTCGCGCCACTCCATCCCCTTCAGCCCCCAGTTGTTCGAGGGCCGGGTGATGGGCAAGGTCGCCCAGCGCGGCGACATCGTGGTCTTCAAGCTGCCCAGCGACAACCGCACCGATTACATCAAGCGCGTGGTGGGGATCGGCGGAGACCGGGTGCAGATGCGCAATGGTCTGCTCTATGTGAACGACAGGCTGATCCAGCGCCTTCCGGAATCACCGGTGAAGTCGATCATGCCCTCCGGCGAGGTCGTCGATGTTGCGCGGTTCCAGGAGCGCCTGGAGAGCGGTAAATCCTATGACACCCAGGATTTCGGTCCCGACGGCGCCGAGGACAATACCGAGACCTTCGTCGTACCCGAGGGCTACTACTTCATGATGGGCGACAACCGCGACAATTCTTCCGACAGCCGCGTGGCGAGCGGCGTCGGGATGGTTCCTGCCGAAAATCTGGTCGGCAAGGCGCAGATCGTGCTGCTGTCCTGGAACCCGGAGGCCTCGATCTTCAAGCCCTGGACCTGGGTGCTGGATGCGCGGCCCAGCCGGTTCTTCAAAGTCCTGAAATGAACACCCGCACCGCGGCGATCGAGGAGCTCGAGCGTCGTATCGGATACCATTTCGTAGATCGCGACCTTCTGGAGCGCGCCTTGACCCACGCCAGCGTCGGCGATGGCGCGCGCGAGGTGCGCCACAATGAGCGGCTGGAGTTCCTGGGCGACCGGGTGCTCAACCTCTGCGCCGCCGAGCGGCTGATGGCGCTGGACCCGGACAGCCGCGAGGGCGAGATGTCGCGCCGCCTCGCCAATCTGGTGAACTTTCACGCCTGCGCGCGGGCCGCCCACCGGGTGGGTCTGCCTGACGCCCTGCGTCTCTCGGCCAGCGCCACCAAGGTCGGGGCGCGCAAGTCCGACGCTGTGCTGGGCGACGCCTGCGAGGCGTTGATGGCGGCGCTTTACATCGACGGCGGGCTGGATACGGCCAAGGCCTTCTTCGCCCGCTTCTGGGCCGAGGAGTTCGAGGATCTCGACGCCCCGCGTAGCAAGGATCCCAAGACCCAGTTGCAGGAGTGGGCTCAAGGCCTGGGCCTGCCGCTGCCGCGCTATCAGATCATCAGCCGCGAAGGCCCTGCCCACGCACCGGTGTTCGTCATCGAGGTGGAGGTCGAGGGGTTCGCAGCCGAACGCGGGGAGGGCGGTTCCCGCCAGGCCGCCGAGAAGTCTGCGGCCCAGACCATGCTATTGAAGCGGGAGGGCGCAGAGTCCGCGCCGGAGACTGATCAATGACCACGCCCGCCAACCCTCGCGCCGGCTTCGCCGCCATCATCGGCGCGCCCAATGCGGGCAAGTCGACCCTCACCAACCGGCTGGTGGGGGCCAAGGTCTCGATCGTCACCCAGAAAGTCCAGACGACCCGCTTTCCCGTGCGCGGGGTCGCCATCGAGGGCGACGCCCAGATCGTGCTGGTCGACACCCCCGGCATCTTCCAGCCCCGGCGCAAACTGGATCGCGCCATGATCCGGGCGGCCTGGGGCGGGGCCGAGGACGCCGAGGTGATTGTGCATCTGGTGGACAGCGTCGCGGAGCTGGCGGCCCCCACGCGGGAGGGATCGCCCGCAGATCGCAAGGCCGCCATCGACGTGGAATCCATCATCACCGGCCTCAGGGCCAACGGCAAACAGGCGATCCTGGCGCTCAACAAGATCGACGGCATGCGCCGCGATACCCTGCTGGGCCTGTCGCAGCGCCTGTTCGAGACCGGGGTCTATTCCGAGGTGTTCATGATCTCTGCCGCCGACGGCGCCGGCGTCGACGATCTGAAGGCCCGTCTGGCCGCCCTGATGCCGGAGAGCCCGTGGCTCTATCCCGCCGAGCAGACCGCCGACCTGCCCGCCCGGCTGCTGGCTGCCGAGATCACGCGTGAGAAGCTGTACCTTCGGGTCCACGAGGAGCTGCCCTATTCGGCCGCCGTCGAGACCACCAAGTTCGAGGAGCGCAAGGACGGCGGCGTCCGTATCGAGCAGAACATCTATGTTGAGCGCGAGAGCCAGCGCCCGATCATCCTGGGAAAGGGCGGCCAGACCGTGAAGTGGATTGGCCAGAAAGCCCGCGAGGAGTTGTGCGAGCTGCTGGACCGCCCGGTCCACCTGTTCCTGCACGTGGTGGTCGACGACAAGTGGGCCGACAAGCGGGAGTTCTACGGCGACGTGGGTCTGGACTACGACGCGTAGGCGCGATGGAATTCGAAGACGACGCCTTTGTGCTGAGCGCCCGGGTCCACGGCAAAGCCGGCGCGATTGTCGAGCTGCTGACCGCCCATCACGGCAAGTGGGCCGCCCACGTGGCGGGCGGGGCCTCGCGGCGGATGAAGCCGTTTCTGCAGGCTGGCGCGCAGGTCACTGTCCGATACCGCGCACGCGTCTCCGACCAGCTGGGTTCGGCCACGCTGGAGCCGGTGGGCGAGGGTCCCTCGGCGCTGTTCGATGACCCCCTGGCCCTGGCCGGCATTGCCGCCGCCGCTGCAGTGACCGCCGGCGCCTTGCCCGAGCGCGAGCCGCATCCCGGCGCCCATATGGCGTTCGAGGCGCTGGTGTCCGCCTTCGCCCACGACGCCATCTGGCCTGCGGTCTTCGTCCGCTTCGAGGCAGGGCTGCTGGCGGACCTGGGTTTCGGCTTCGATCTGTCGAAATGCGCCGCCACCGGGTCGACCGACGACCTGATCTACGTCAGCCCGAAGACCGGGCGCGCGGTCAGCCGTGAGGCCGGTGAGCCCTACAAGGACCGCCTGCTGGCGCTGCCGCCCTTCCTGCTGGCGGCCCAGTCGCGGCTGGCGCCGGGCGACGTCGGCGCAGGCCTGGCCCTGACGGCCTACTTCCTGGAAGCCTTCATCTTCAACCCGATGAATCGGCCTCTGCCGCCGGCGAGGCTGTGGCTGCTGGACCGCCTGACGGAGGCAGGGCGGCTGTAGCGAGACGCGAATCCTTCGCCGCGCTAGAAGCCCTCCATGGCCACCACCACCGCCCCGCCGCCGCCCGGCGACCGCATCATCGACGAGCCGCTGACCGAGGCGTTGAGCCGGCGGTATCTCGCGTATGCGCTCAGTGTCATCACCGACCGCGCGCTGCCCGACGTGCGCGATGGCCTGAAGCCTGTCCAGCGCCGCGTGCTCTACGCCATGCGCGAGATGCGCCTGAACCCCGAGAACGCCGCGCGCAAGTGCGCCAAGGTGGTCGGCGAGGTGATGGGCGGCTACCACCCGCACGGCGACCAGTCGATTTACGATACCCTGGTGCGCATGGCCCAGGCTTTCGCCCAGCGCTATCCCCTGGTCGACGGCCAGGGCAACTTCGGCAACATCGACGGCGATAACGCCGCGGCCATGCGCTACACCGAGGCCAAGCTGACGGTGGCGGCGATGATGCTGCTGGACGGCATCGACGAGGACGCCGTCGATTTCCGGCCGACCTATGACGGTTCCGACGATGAGCCGGCGGTCCTGCCGGCGGGCTTCCCCAACCTGCTGGCCAACGGCTCCACCGGCATCGCCGTCGGCATGGCCACCTCGATCCCGCCCCACAACGCCGGCGAGCTGATCGACGCCTGCCTGCTGCTGCTCGACAAGCCGGACGCCGCGATCGACGCGCTGATGGCCCACGTTCAGGGTCCGGATTTCCCCACCGGCGGCGTGATCGTCGAGAGCCGCACCTCGATGCTGGAGACATACTCCACTGGTCGCGGCGGTATTCGGGTGCGCGCGAAATGGGAAAAGGAGGATCTGGGCAAGGGGATGTACCAGATCGTCGTCACCGAGATGCCCTACCAGGTGCGCAAGGCCGATCTGGTGGAGCGGCTGGCCGAACTGATCGACGCCAAGAAGGCCCCGCTGCTGGGTGATGTGCGCGACGAGAGCGCCGAGGATGTGCGCCTGGTCCTGGAACCCAAGAGCCGCAACGTCGAGGCCGAGGTGCTGATGGAGAGCCTTTTCAAGCTCTCTGATCTGGAAACCCGCTTCAGCGTCAATCTGAACGTGCTGGACGCGCGGGGCACGCCCGGCGTGATGAACCTGAAGCAGGCGCTCACAGCCTTCCTCGATCACCGACGCGAGGTGCTGGTCCGCAGGGCCCGCCATCGCCTCGCCAAGATCGAAGCCCGGCTGCACATTCTCGACGGCCTGATGATCGCCTACCTCAATCTGGACGAGGTGATCCGCATCGTCCGCTATGAGGAGGAGCCCAAGGCGCGCCTGATCGAGATCTTCACCCTGTCGGAGATCCAGGCCGACGCCATCCTCAACACCCGCCTGCGCCAGTTGGCCCGGCTGGAGGAAATGGAGCTCCGCCGCGAGCACGCCGAACTCTCCGAGGAACGTGACGGCATCGTCGCCATGTTGGCCGACGACAAGGCGCAGTGGAAGCTGGTGGGCGCGGGCCTTCGCCAGGTGAAGGCCGCGCTTGGCGACCTGAACATCCGCCGTTCCCAGTTCGCCGATGCGCCCGAGATCGACACCGAGGCGGCGCTGGAGGCGATGATCGTGCGCGAGCCGATCACCATCATACTGTCAGAACGTGGCTGGATCCGGGCCGCCAAGGGTCGGGTCGAGGACCCGTCGGAGCTGAAGTTCAAGGAGGGCGACAAGCTGCAGTTCCTGGTCCCGGCAGAGACCACTGACAAGCTCCTGATCTTCGCCTCCGACGGCCGCTTCTTCACCCTGGCCTGCGACAAGCTGCCGGGCGCGCGGGGCCACGGCGAGCCGCTGCGTCTGATGATAGATCTCGACGACAAGGTGGGCCTGGTCGATGTGTTCGTCCACCGGCCGGGCGCGCGGCGAGTGATCGCGTCGAAGGACGGCTATGGCTTCATCCTGCCGGAGGCCGAGGCGGTGGCCTTCCGTCGCGCAGGCAAGCAGGTACTGAACGGGACGGCCCTGACCTGCGTGGCCGTGGGCGACGCCGATCATCTCGCTGTGGTGGGCGACAACGGCAAGTTGCTGGTCTTCCCGGTGACTGAACTGCCGGAGATGCCGCGCGGCAAGGGCGTGAAGCTGCAGAGTTACCGCGAAGGCGGCCTGCGCGACGCGATGGTGTTTGCTGAAGGCGAGGGCGCATCGTGGACGACCTCGGACGGGCGCACCAGGGTGTGGCCCGAGTGGCGCGAATGGTTGGGGCGACGGGCCTCAGCAGGCAAGCTGGCGCCGAAGGGGTTCCCGGCGACGAAGCGGTTCCGGCCGAGGTAGGGGCTTTCCCCTCAGGCGACCGCTTGAATGTTGCGAATGCCGGAAGCGGTCCACTCGCCTGGCTCAGTATGTGCGTTTGCCAGGTGGCGTTTTTGGGGATGTTTGCGCGGCGCCTTGTGCGGCCACTCTGACCTCGGGAGTCGGCCCACCGTTCAGGTATAGTGCTCGCAGCAGGGTGGTCCGGGCTTCTGGCAACTGGCGTCCCTGGGTGCTGGCCGCAACGTCCGATCGGACTAGCCGGAGAATCTCCGAGATCTCCTTGTTCGGGGTCGCCAGATGGTTGACCAGGGCAATTGCGTAGGGGCTGTTTCTTCCAGTCCCATCCTCGGCCGACAAGCCTGCTGTCGCGGCGTATCCGATGATGAATTCCGAGTTACCCAGGGCTATATCACCAAGGCCGGTGGAACTCTCCATCCGGAATCTGGCCCCCAACGGATTGTCGCGGCAGGCATCCAGAATAACGATCTTCGCCGTCACCTGGGCTCCCTGCATCTGACGAAGCACGTCCTCGGCGCGAACAGATCGCAGCACAAGTTCGGCTTCGCGGCGAACAGTTACATCCACCGGCAGCAGGAAATTTTCCCCACCGGACTGAACTGCGTGTCCGGCATAGTAGAAGACGGCGACGACGTCGGGACCTGCAGAGGCCAGGCGGGCGCCGTATCGCGCAACGGCGCGCTCCAACTTGGCCTTGCTGGCGTTTTCCGCATAGATGACCTCAAAGCCCAGCTTGTCCCTGAGGGTGCGGCGGATCATCTGCGCGTCTCTTGCCGGATTTTTCAGCGAGGTGATCGCGGTGTAGTTGGAGTTGCCGATTACCAGCGCAATCCGTGCTCCGGCCGCCTGTGCCGTACCTGTGGCGCAACACACAAGGATACAGACCGCAACAAGAATACTACGCATACACACAGTCCCCGATATCGACACAACGGGTGGCGGCGCCCAAAGGTTCCCACAATGCTTCGCCGCCCGGCATTTGCAGCAATTTCCCGATGATCGCCTGAGCGCCCGTTTTCCGGTCTGCATCGCTTGAACATTGGACGGCGCGTGTCTATCGCATAACGTGTGATACGGGCAATGTCGGCCCGGGGGTGAGTAATGGGCGTCATTACGCTAGCGGAAGTTTACGCGGGCCTGCATTACGCCAGCGGCGCACGCTGGAGCGGATCCGTTGTATCATTCAGCATCCCTACAGCGGACAGCTCCTGGTCGCCCTTTTCATATGAGCCAGGCGATGAGCCCACGAACGTCGGTTACGGCGTTCTAAACGCGGATCAGGCGTTCGCCTTCCGGGTGGCCATGGTGCTTTGGGACAATGTGGTCGCCGCGAGCTTTGTGGAAGTTCAAGACAATGCCAGCGGCGCCGGGCAAATCCGCGTGGCGTTCACGACGACCTCGGACTATCTCGACGGTGACGACAGCGCCGCCTACGCCTACCGGCCGCCCGTCGGTACGGACGCCTTGGCCATTCACGGCGATATCTGGATCGACGCCGACTTCAAGGACGTGGAGCCGGAGCCAGGCGATTTCCTCTTCTTCACGATACTTCACGAGATAGGGCATGCGCTTGGTCTAAAACACCCCTTCGAAGGAACAACTCTGCCAGCAGAGTTCAACAACACCCGCTACACAGTGATGGCCTACGATGATTTTGCTGACTCCCGCCTCCGATACTTCTATCTCGAAGGAGGGCAGCTGGTCGGGGACACCTGGTTTGTTTACCCCATGACGCCGATGCCGCTCGACATTCTTGCGATGCAGGGGATCTACGGGGCGTCAACCAATGCGGCGCTTGGCGACAATACCTACGGCGGGCGAGAGGATGATCCGATCATGCTCACCCTCTTCGATCTCGGCGGAACTGACACCTACGATTTCAGTCTTCATCGACGCGGATCGCTTATCAATCTGACGCCAGGCCAATTCTCCAGCGTGGGCTATTGGTCCATTCCGGATCAGATCGCAGCCTGGACGGCGTCCTACCCAGACCAGTCAGCGATGATTGCAGAGCGGCTCAATCGTCCCGGCGGCTATACCTGGTCCAACAATCTGGCCACATCAAACGAAACGGTGATCGAGAATGTAGTGGCAGGGACAGGTAACGACACGATCACCGGAAATCTGGTTGCCAACAATCTTTCGGGTGGCGCTGGCTCGGACCAGATCGCCGGCGGACTGGGTGACGACACCATCAGTGGCGGGGAGGCCGGAGCGTCGGGCAACTATCTACGCGGTGACGAGGGCAATGACAGCCTCATCGGGGGCGCCAATTTTGACGACGCCAATGGCAACATGGGCAACGATACTGTCTCGACCGGGGACGGAAATGACTTCTGTGTTGGTGGCAAGGACAATGACCTGCTCTCCGGCGACGGCGGCTCTGATCTGGTGTACGGCAACCTTGGCGACGATACCTGCCAGGGCGGCGACGGCGCAGACACCATAAGAGGTGGGCAGGGGGCTGACAGCCTGGTTGGTGGCGCGGGTACTGATTTCGTATCGGGCGACCGGGGCGATGACACCATGACTGGCGGCGCTGGCGGCGACATCTTTCACTCGTCCGGCGACGCGGGGATCGACAGGGTGCTGGACTTCAATCTTGCCGAGGGCGACCGGATCCAGCTGGACCCCGGCACGACCTACAGCGTCCTGCAGTCGGGTGCGGACACCATAATCCAGATGACCAACGGCCAGGTGGTGCTTGTGGGCGTGTCGATGTCCAGCCTGACGGCGGGGACCATCTTCGGCTTCTGAACAGGCCATCCGGGTGGCTACGGCGAAGCTGCGCCTGAAAATGGCCCATATCCGGTTCGACGTTCTGCGCGTTGATACGTCGGGGGCGCCGAATGGTCAGAAGGAACGCAGATGACTCAACACATGCCAAAAGTCCTGATTCTGGGCCTGTCCGCTCTCGCGATGGCCGGTCTCGGCGGCTGCGCGACGAAGGGGTTTGTCAGGGAGAATGTTGCTGCCGTAGGGGCGCGGGTCGACAATGTCTCGACTGAACTCTCTGCGGTGGGTGGGACGGCCAAAGACGCGCTCAACCGTGCGACCGCAGCCGGCAAGCTGGCTGACGGCAAGTTCCTCTATTCCGAGGTGTTGTCCGACGACAGCATGAAATTCCCTCTGAACGAGGCTACGCTCTCGCCGGAAGCCCAGGCCCGCCTCGACGCCTTCGTCGAGAAGCTCAAGACCGAAAACCGCAATGTCTATGTTGAAGTCCAGGGCCATACGGACGCGACGGGCTCAAAGGACCACAATTACCGACTGGGCGAGCAGCGCGCCGAGGCAGTACGGCGCTATCTGAACCAGCATGGTGTCGCGCTGAACCGTATCAGTGCGATCTCCTATGGCCCTGATGCGCCGGCGGCTTCCAATGACGACCGACAGGGGCGTCAACAAAACCGGCGTGTTGTGCTGATTGTGCTGAGCTAGGTCGGTGACCCTCGCCGATTGGCGGCGGAGCCTGGCGGCGGCTTTGAGCGTGGTTGGCCATGCCGCGATCATCTGGGAGCTGGCGTCGGGTCACGCTGATCCGACGCGACTTCCCGAGGCTGCGCCGATGACGGTGACCCTCTTGGCCTTGCCGCCACCGCCTATGCCGCCGGCGCCGCTCCCCCGGAACGTGGCGCCTGCGACTGCAGGGCGAGGCAACCGGGCGACCGCCAACCCGCCGCCGAGACAACTCGCACGCCAGGCGCCCGCTGCGCCAAAGGCGGTGGTCCTCGCGATTGGCGATGCCGCCCCGCAGGACGGCGACGGTGAGATCAGCGACGGTTTCCTCGACGGAGCCTCTACCGCAGGGTCCGACACGGGCGGTGGCAAGGGCTGCAACATGCCGGGCCGGCTGCAGGCGGCGCTTCGTCGCGACCACCTGGTGCAGGCCGCAGTGGCCGAGGTCCACCGGGGCCGGGCGCTGCGGGTCTGGAACGGAGATTGGGTGCGCCACGCCGGGCAGGAGGGCGCCGGTCTGACTGCCGTGCGGGAGGCGATCCTATGGGAAGTGGCCTTTGCGCCGGAGGCCTGCCGTGTCGAACCGATGCGCGGACTCGTGGTGCTTTCCCTGGACGATGGTCCCGGCGCGCCACGACTGGTGATGGGCCTGGGTTCCTGGCGCTGGAGAGATGTTCTGGCATCGAGGGCCGGCCGTTAGACTGCGGGCCTCTCCGGGATGGCCATCGTTGGGGTCGACGCCGCCACTCCATCTCGCCTAGGCTTGGGTTCAACAACAAGAGGGAGGTGACCGGTGGCGCATATTGATCGACGGGGCCTGCTGTTGGGCGCGTGGGCTATGCTGGCCGCGCGCCCGACCTTCGCCCAATCGCGGGAGTCCATCGCCGCCAGTCCTCTGGCGACCACGGCCGAAAACCAGGCTGCGACCTTCCGCAATCAGGATTTGGCGCGACCGGTCCGCACGATCCCCGCCGCAGGACGGCCTCGCCCTCTGCCGCCGCATGCCAGGTCGCTGGCCGGGCTCAGCTTCGAAAGCGGCGGGGCGACCCGCACCGTGGACGACTATATGGCGCGTCGCCGTACTGCCGGGCTGCTTGTCCTGAAGCGGGGCGAGGTGGCGCTCGAACGGTATGGCATGGGCAACGGGCCTGAAAGTCGCTGGACCAGCTTTTCCACCGCCAAGTCGATGACCGCCACGCTCACCGGCGCGGCCCTGCAGGACGGCGCGATCAGGAGCCTTGATGATCCGGTAGGTCGCTATCTGCCCCGGATGGTCGGCAGCGCCTATCAGGATGTCAGCATCCAAAACGTGCTGCGGATGGCCTCGGGCGTGGCGTGGACGGAGGACTACGACCCGACGGGAAAATCTGACGTGGTCGCCTTGGGCGCGGCGATGGCCAGTCTCAGGCCAGGCGCCATCCTTGATCTCATGGCCTCGCGCCATCGGGCTGTGCCTCAGGGGACAAAGTTCAACTATTCCACGGGCGAGAGCTGTCTGGTGGGGGCGGTGGTCGCGGCGGCGACAGGCAAGCCGTTGGCCGACTACTATGCGGAGAAGGTCTGGGGTCCGGCTGGCATGGAAGCCGACGGCTACTGGCAGCTGGAATCGCCGGACGGGCTGGAGCTGGGTGGCACGGGCGTCAGCGCACGCCTGCGTGACTATGGCCGTTTCGGTCAGTTCATCCTTGAGGACGGGGTGGCCGGCGGGCGGCGAATTCTGCCAGAGGGCTGGCGTGAACTGGCCGGTCAGCCTGACAGCGAGGCCACCGGCTTCGGCAAGCTGGAGAAGGATTATCCGCTGGGCTACGGCTACCAGTGGTGGGTGCTGCCCAGGAAAGCCGGGACGGCTCACGACAGGGCGTTCACGGCTCAGGGAATTTTCGGCCAGTTCGTCTACGTCAATCCACGTGAACAGGTGGTGGCCGTGGTCTGGAGCGCCTGGCGGCAGTCCTGGCAGACCGACAGTGAGTTCGAGACCTATGCCTTGCTGGCCGCTGCTGTGGAAGCGTTGCGGGCGGGGTAGGGGTGCCTGGTGGCCCTGATTACAGGCCTTGAACAGGCAGACGCCAGCTCCAACGCCTCTGCGCCCCACGAACCAGGATCCTGCCCTGCCGGCTCAGTGCTTGTGCTCGCCCCGGCCGCACATGCGATGTGTCGCGCCGTCCATCCACATGATCTGGACGCCCGGACTCCAGGTGAGCGTGTGTTGGCCGTCGCTCCAGGTCAGCACCACGAGGCCGCCGGTCCAGGGCTGGACGGGCAATGCGTGCGAGCCGTCGCCGGAGTCGACGATGGCCACCAGCCGGGCATCGGTGATCGCGAACAGGGCGGTGAGTTCGCCGCCGTCCTGACACTTGAAGCGGGTGCTGACCGGGCGGGTCGGCGACGCCGGGTTTGCGGCCTCCTGGGCGGCGACCAGGGTCGGCGCAACGGCCATCAGGGCGGCGCCTAACAGGACCGGCAGGACGTGTCGCATCGTCATCAGTGAAGTCTCCCCATGGCGAGGAACGTCCGCACTGTTGCATGTCCGGTCAATCCTTCGCTTGAACCCGACGCCGATTGCGGCTGGGATGGCAGCCAAAGATGCTGAAGGAAACGTCATGAGTGAATTCCTCGACGCCAAAGCCAGTGATCCGGTAGCGCGCGGACTGATGGTTGGCTTCCCGCCGGGGCCGGATCGGCTGCTGCGGGTGGCGGACGGAACCAGCCGCGGCTTTCCCAACCATCGCTGGAGCTTCAGTCACCAACGGGAACTTGGTCCCTCGGCGGCTATCCGGCGCGGGCCCGGCGCGGCGGTGGCGTTGAGCTATGGGTTGAGGGACGACCTGGATGCGGTTGGCTTCACGACACAGGATGGGCAGGCCATGACCTGGGGCCAGTCCGTGGACGTCAATTTCACGGACGGGCTCATCGTTTTGCATCGCGGCAAGGTGGTTTACGAGACCTATCGCGGCGCGCTCGCACCCCACATCCCGCACCATGCCATGTCCGTGACCAAGTCGTTCACAGGTCTGTTGGCCGCGACGCTGGCCCACGAAGGTGTGCTGGACCCCGGCGCGCCGGTGGTGAACTGGCTGCCGGAGATGGCCGGCACGGCCTATGGCGACGCCACCCTGCGCCATGTGATGGATATGACCACAGGCGTTCGCTACTCTGAGGTCTACACCGATCCCAAGGCCGAGGTGCAGGCCTATGCGGCCGCGGCAGGACTTTGGTCACCGCCAAACCCCACGGGGCCGGACAATATCATAGACTTCCTGAGAACCCTGGCCAAGGAGGGCGAGCACGGTCAGGCCTTTGCCTACAAGACCTGCAACACCGAGGTGCTGAGCTGGATCGTCCAGCGCGCCGGCGCCGCCCCGCTCGCCCAGCAGATTTCGGAACGCATCTGGCAGCGGCTGGGGGTTGAGGAGGACGCCTATCTGATGGTGGATCGGACAGGCATGGCGATCGGCGGCGCGGCGCTCAACACCACCCTGCGTGATCTGGCCCGATTTGGCGAGATGATGCGAAACGGCGGATTAGCCAACGGCCAGCAGATCGTGCCAGCCGTCGTGGTCGCCGATATCGCGGGCGGTGCGGACCGCGATCACTTCGCCAAGGCCGACTATGTCACCCTGCCGGGCTGGAGCTACCGGAACCAGTGGTGGGTGTCGCACAACCGTTTCGGCGCCTACACCGCGCGCGGTATTCATGGGCAGGCCTGCTATGTTGCCCCGAGCGCCGAAATGGTGATCGCCCGCTACGCGTCTCATCCGACAGCGGCCAACGGAAATGGTCCGCTGGACCGGGTGTCGCTGCCAGCCTATGAAGCGCTGGCTGAACACCTGCGACGTAGCTGACGGATCGCCCCATGACCGACCGGCCCTTGCCTTCGTTGTCCGAACTGACGCCGCTCAACCCGGCCTACCGGGACGATCCGCAACTGTTACTGGATGATCTTCGCGAGCGCTGCCCCGCGCATCGTGACCCTTCTTCCGGCAGTCTTGTGCTCAGCCGCTATGCCGACGCGCGCGGCGTGGTCAACGACCGGGAGATGTGGCGCGATCCTTTCAGGGCGGAAGAGGGGGCCATCCTTGAGCAACGCCAGATCGCCGGGGTCGACCGCAATCTACCTCGAACCTCCACCACCAGCATCCTGTTGCTCGACGACCCCGATCATGCCCGCGTGCGGCAACCTCTGGCCCAGGCGCTCTATGCCCGTGTCGCCAGGTGCCGTCCGCAGGTCGAGGCGTTGGTTGACGCGGCGCTGGATCGCCTGCCTAGCGATGGGCCCTTTGATCTTATGGATCGGTTCTGCGTTCCGATCCCCGTCGACGTCATCGCCGCTATCCTGGGCGTAGACCCGGAGCGCCTGGTGGAGTTCCGCCACTGGTCCGAGGGGATCGTCCAGAGCGTGAATCCACTTCGCACGCCAGAGCAGACGGCGGCGATGAAGGTGGCCCGAATTGGCCTGGATGCCTACTTCACCGAGACCTTGGCGGCCCGTCGGCTGGAACCGCGAGATGATCTCATCACTGATATGGTCCAGCTTCAGGCGGCGGGCGCCGATCTGTCTGAGGCAGAGCTGCGGATCAATCTAACGGCCCTGCTGGTAGCCGGAAACCTCACCACGACCGACCTGATCGGCAACGGCGTGCGGTTGCTCCTGAAACATCCTGATGAACTGGCGAAGCTCCGGGCCGATCCGAAGACCGTGAACGCTGTCGTCGAAGAGATCCTTCGCTTCGAGCCGCCGGTGGAGATCACCGGTCGTCTGGCATCGCGCGAGATGGAGGTTGGGGGCTGTCCGATGAAACCGGGGCAGTCGATCATTGTGCTGCTGCGTTCGGCCAATCGTGACGCTGAGGCCTGGCCCGACCCGGACCGGTTCGACGTTAGCCGCAAGCACCGTTCGCACATGTCGTTCGGCGGCGGCGCGCACATCTGTATCGGTGCGCCCTTGGCCCGGCTCGAGGCCCAGGTGGCGCTGGTGCGGCTGTTTGATCGATTCCCGAATTTGCGCCTGGCCGATCCGGAAGCTGCACCGGAGTGGCGCACGCTTCCGTTTTTCAGAGGCCTTCAGAGACTGGATGTCGTCGGCGGGTAGTTCGGCGATCAGGTCGCCGGGCGCGGCGCGGGCCGGGCCTGTGGGCCTGAGGGCGCGTGCTTCGGAAGCACGGGCAGATTGCCGATCATGCCGTCGGGACGCGCCTTGGCCAGCATTTGCTTGTAGGCCGGACGCGCCTCGATCCTAGCTTTCCAGTCTGCAACGTTCGGGAACAGGGCGCCATCGACGATATTCAGGCTCGTGGCGACGTTCAGGGGGAACATCATCATGATGTCTGCGCCCGAGAATTCCGCGCCGCCGAACCAGGAGTTTTTGGCCAGGAAGTCTTCGGCGAACTGCACGACTGCCTCGGAATCCACAGCGGGCGAGCGGGTGGTGGGCGGATTGGTGCGCCAGGCGCGGTAGTCGGAAAACAGCCGGGCGGCCAGAGACCCCTCGGCGTAGTGCATCCACATCAGATGGTTGGGGTAGTCACGGCTTTCCAGCGCAGGCTGCAGCCTACCGCCGGCGTGACGGTTCAGCACCATCTCGATGATGGCGCCGCTCTCGACCAGGATCTGATCTCCATAGCGCACGGTTGGCGCCATCGGCACTACCGGGCTGAGCGCGCGGATTGCGGCCATGGAGGCGCCCAGATTGCCGCGTGTGAACACCAGTTTGTAGGGCATCCCCAGTTCTTCCATCAGCCAGACGACCCGTTCCGAGCGACGTCCTTCGAGGTGATAGATGGTGAAGTCCGGCATCGGGAGCGCCGGGCCTTTCGCCTTGCGCCCGGGCGCCGCGAAGGCGGCGGGCGCGAGGGCGAGGCCGGCGAGCAGGGCCAGCGAGCGTCGGGCGATGGAGTTTTGCATGGTGTATCCTCGAGACTTCAATTTTGCGGACCCGGCGGCCAACCGGCGCTGTCCGAGGCCATATTGGCGGCGACCTTAAGCTGAGCCACAGCAAAAACCAGCGATTGTCGAAACCTTGCCGCCAGGATCAGGCCCTAGAAGATTCCGAGGGCCAACCCCGCCGCCATGGCCGCGCCAAGGTCGTGGCAGGGTTTCAGCGACCCGGAGGTCATATGCTTCGTCGCCATGATGGCCTCGGCCGTCTGGGCGTGGGTGCAATGAATGATGGGCTCGGCTATCGGCTTGAGCCGCCATCCTGTGACGATCCGAGCCAACTGGCGCGCAGCCCCGGTTCCGTCGCTACCGGCTGCGATCAGGTGACCATAGGGGCGGGCGTTGAGTTGATCGAGAACGTCGTAGTAGGTGCGATCAAACATGGCCTTCATTTCACCGGAGAGGGCGGCCAGGTTCTCGGGCCCGGCGAAAACAAAGGCCTGGGCGGCCAGTAACTCGGCCGATGTCGCCGCCTCCGAGGTGACAAGGCGCACCTCGATATCCGGCTCCTGACGCGCGCCCTCTGCCGCAGCCTCGGCCATGGCCCGGGCCGTTCCGGTTCGCGAATGCCAGATGATCAGAATGCGTTTCATGACCTCCAGTGTAGCGACGGGTTGCAGACCTGAAACCTACATCAGCTTGCGCCAACCCGTCCGACCCCTAAGCTTGGCGCAACAATTGTTCGGGAGGGGACTGAACCATGGATCTACAAATACGCTTCGCGACGGCGCTAACGGCCGTGTCACTGGCGCTGGCGCCGATGTCGGCCGGCTACGCTCAGACGGCGAAGAAGGTCGCTGCGGCTCCCCCGGCTGGCGCGCTGTCGCCGGCATCCAGCCCCGAGTCCCTCGGCTTCGATAGCGCCCGGCTGGCGCGATTGGACGCCTACATGGCGGACGCTGTCTCCCGCGGCCGGGTGGCTGGCGCCACTACACTCCTGGCGCGCCACGGCAAGGTCGTGTCGTTCAAGACCCACGGCAAGATGAGCCTCGAAACCGGTCAGCCGATGACCAGGGATACGATTTTCCGAATCTATTCCATGACCAAGCCGATCACGGGCGTGGCGATGATGATCCTGTTCGAAGAGGGCAAGTGGCGGCTCGACGACCCCGTCACCCGATACGTTCCCGAGTTCAAGGCGCTGAAGGTGGTCAAGACGGTCAATCCCGACGGGACCATGG
Source organism: Phenylobacterium sp. (assembly GCF_044358365.1). Taxonomy (GTDB): domain Bacteria; phylum Pseudomonadota; class Alphaproteobacteria; order Caulobacterales; family Caulobacteraceae; genus Phenylobacterium. The sequence continues at coordinate 99,814 of NZ_JBIKNZ010000004.1, forward strand.
TTCTCGAGGACATGAAGCGTCCGCCGACCATGCGCGAGATCATGAGCCACACCGCAGGCTTCGGCTATGGCCTGCAGAACGAGCATCCGGTCGACAAGATGTACCGGGAAGCGCGGGTGCTGGGATCTTCGGGTCTGAAGGAGATGATCGATCGTACGGCAACTATCCCGCTGATCTCTCAGCCGGGTACATCGTGGCGCTACTCATCCTCGGTGGATATCCAGGGTTACATCGTCGAGAAGCTGAGCGGGCAAACCCTGGGCGCTTTCATGGAGAGCCGCATCTTCAAGCCATTGAAGATGGTCGACACCGCCTTCTACGTGCCGGCCGCGAAAGCCAGTCGCCTTGCCGAGGTCTATGTCGGCAACCGCGAAACAGGAAAGATTGAGCCAGCTAGGACGGTCTTTGGAAACAACATGCAGAGCTACCTGCAGCCGCCGGCCATGGAATCCGGCGGCGGCGGGCTGGTCGGGACCACGATGGACTACGCCCGTTTCGCCCAGATGATTGCGAACAAGGGTGAACTGGATGGCGCGCGCATACTGGCGCCCTCGTCGGTAGAGCTTATGGGAACGAATGTAATTCCCAGGGACGTGCTGGTGAACTCCAACGGGACCGCCGGCTCGCGGTTCAACGAAGCGGTGGGTTTCGGGCTCGACTTCATGATCGTGAAGGACGCTCGGGCTGCAGGGACCAATCAGGGGGATGGTACATTGAGCTGGGGCGGTGCGGCGGGCACCTGGTTCTGGGTGGATCCGACGAATGACCTGATCTTCGTCGGCATGATCCAGCGGATGGGCGGGACCGGCGGCGATGACCTCGGCGGAATGGCCAGGACGCTGACCTATCAGGCCCTGGTGCATCCGGAGAAGTAGTGGGCGCTTTTCCCTCCCCCGCGCCGGGGAGGGGTGGCGTTACCGCGCCTTGACTTTCCGGGCCCCGCGTGTCCCCTTCCGCGCCTCGTAAAACAGCTGATTTCCCCCGGAAAATGCACGCTTATCGCTCTCATACATGCGGCGCGCTGCGCGCCGACGACACCGGCAAGACGGTCCGTCTTTCGGGCTGGATCCACCGCAAGCGTGATCACGGCGGGCTGATGTTCGTCGATCTGCGCGATCATTATGGTCTGACACAGCTGGTGATCAGCCCGGAGACGCCTGGCTTCAATGTCATGGAGCGGCTGCGCGCTGAAAGCGTGATCCGGGTAGACGGCGATGTGGTGGCGCGCTCGTCGGAGACGAAGAACGCCAACCTGCCCACCGGTGAGGTCGAGATCCGGGTGCGCGAGATTACGGTGCTGTCCGAGGCCTCCGAACTTCCGCTCCCGGTGTTCGGCGAGCCGGACTATCCGGAAGAAATCCGACTCAAGAACCGTCACCTGGACCTGCGCCGCGAAACGCTACACCGGAACATTGTGCTGCGGTCCAAGGTGATCCACTCAATCCGCAACCGGATGATCGGGCAGGGGTTTCTGGAGTACCAGACCCCGATCCTGACGGCCTCATCGCCGGAAGGCGCGCGGGACTTCCTGGTGCCCTCGCGCCTGCACCCGTCGAAATTCTATGCGCTGCCGCAGGCGCCCCAGCAGTTCAAACAACTGCTGATGGTCTCTGGCTTCGACCGCTATTTCCAGATCGCACCCTGCTTTCGCGACGAGGACCTAAGGGCCGATCGAAGCCTGGAATTCTACCAGCTCGACGTCGAGATGAGCTTTGTGACGCAGGAGGACGTGTTCGCCGCGATCGAGCCGGTGATGCACGGCGTGTTCGAAGAGTTTGCGAACGGAAAGCCGGTGACGCCCTATCCGTTCCCGCGCATACCCTACCGGGCCTGCATGAGCATGTACGGCACGGACAAGCCGGATTTGCGGAACCCGATCATCATGCAGGATGTCTCCGACCCGTTCCGTGGCGGTGGCTTCGGCCTGTTCGCGCGTATCCTTGAAGACAAGAAGAACGCTGTCTGGGCGATCCCGGCGCCGAAGGGCGGAAGCCGGGCCTTCTGCGACCGGATGAACAGCTGGGCGCAGGGCGAGGGGCAGCCGGGCCTGGGCTACATCTTCTGGAGTGAGGATCAGGGTGGTTGGGGCGGCCCGATCGCTAAGAACCTGGGTCCGGAAAAGACCGATGCGGTCATGACCCAGATCGGCATGGGGCAGGGCGACGCCGCCTTCTTTGTCGCCGGCGACCCCAAGACCTTTGTGAAGTTTGCCGGCTCGGCCCGCACCAGGGTCGGGACCGACCTCAAGCTGTTGGACGAGGATCGCTTCGAGTTTGTCTGGATCGTCGATTTCCCGATGTTCGAGATGAACGAAGAGACGAACCACGTGGATTTCTCTCACAATCCCTTCTCGATGCCGCAGGGCGAGCTTGAGGCGCTGAACACCAGGGATCCGCTGGATATACTGGCGTATCAGTATGACATCGTGTGCAATGGCTATGAGTTGTGCTCGGGCGCGGTGAGAAACCATCTGCCGGAGATCATGGTCCGGGCGTTCGAGATCGCGGGCTACAACGAGGCGGTGGTCGAGGAACAGTTCGGCGGGATGCTCAACGCTTTCCGCCACGGCGCGCCGCCGCACGGAGGCCTGGCGCCTGGTATAGACCGGATCGTGATGCTGCTGGCCGGCGAGACGGCGATCCGTGAGGTTATCGCGTTCCCGCTGAACCAGCAGGGTCAGGACCTGATGATGAACGCGCCATCAGAAGTTGCCGATAACCAACTGAAAGAACTGCATATTCGCCTGGCGCCGCCGATCAAGGTCTGACGACATCAACGGCTACCTTGGGTGCTGACAAGCTGCGGCGGAGCGGGTGGCGCAGGCGGGACCGGGCGCGCGATATCTAGAGCGGATTCCATTCAGTCTGCATCGTATCCGCAGCTCTTGAAGTAGTTGGCGCACTCGGTCGGAGTGAAGAGGTCGATGAAGCGTCCGATGGCGTCCCAGAGGGCACCGACGGTTCGCTCGGC
>NZ_JBIKNZ010000025.1:0-43025 GCF_044358365.1 Phenylobacterium sp.
TCCGACACGTCCAACCCGACATAAACTTCCATTGGGTCCATCCTCCTGTTTGAAGCAGCGCGATCCACTCGCTCCGACTTCGTATCTTCAGGTCTGGATGGGCCTACCTCAATTACGCGATGTCACCCGCTGGGTGGTGGAAAGCCAGGCGCTGGCGCTGGCGGGCGAGGCGCTGCTGATCGTGAACCTGGACGCCGAGGGCGTGGTCGCGGGTTACTCCCGCATTACCGTCTGGCCGGACCGTTCGGCGGCGGAACTGGCCGGCGCAATCCGCGCCGACCGCCAGAACAGCGGCCAGGGCGGGCGCGGCATGGCCCACAGCTTCGGCTGGATATTCGAGACCCTGGGCGTGCGGATGATGTGCCTGACCGCAGCCCTCGACAACATCCGCGTCCAGAAGGGCATCGACGCCGCCGGCTTCACCCGGATGGGTGAGCGAGATACTGTACGCCCGGACGGCACGACCCGCCGTTCGATCTACTGGGAGATGATGCGCGAGGATTGGCGCATGCGACACAGGCTCTGAGGGGCTCCGGCATCAGACCCGGAGGTCGACAAAGTTTCCAGTGGCGCGGATCGGGGCCGGGGGAGTGCGGCGGGCGGTTTCGATCATGATCGAGATTTCGGACTCGATGCGAGCCTGCGGATTGAGTTTCAGCAAGGTGATGCGGTCAACACCCAGCTCGGCCAGGATCCTGTCGCGGATCTGGTCGCGGCTCTCGACGAACGGGTTGGCGGGCTGCACCGCGCTCCGGGACTGAGCTCTCATGCGATCCGACGCCGTGAACGCCAGTTCGCGGGTCGCTGCGCCAGGTTGGGACATTCCGAGGTACATGGCCTGACCCCTCGCAATGTCGGCGCCAACCCGAGTTTACCTCCCCCGCTCTCCGGCGGGCGGTCCCCCTCCCGCCATCGCGATGCGATGGGGGAGGTAAGTGCCTTACGCTGGCGCCTTCTGGGCCGTCGCACCCGGCAGGACCGCGCGGTTCAGGTCGAAGAACTTCGGCGCCATGGCCGGCACGGCTTCGGACAGGATGGTAGCGACGGTCCAGCCCTCTTCCTTGGTCACCGTCTCGATCGGGCGGGGCTGGGAGTAGAGGATGATGTTCTCGCCGGAGGAGCCGAAGATCTGGCCCGAAACATGGGCGGCGGCGGGGGTCACCATGGCGACGGAGAAGCGGGCCGGCTGGTCGGCGCGGATCTTCTCGGCCATCACGGCGCGGCGGGCGGCGGCGGCCTCATCCTTGATCGGCACCGACTGGGTCATTCGCGTCCAGGCGACGGGCGCCAGGCAGTTGGAGCGGACGTTGTTGCGCGCGCCTTCCATGGCGATGATCCGCGACATGCCGGCGATGCCCATCTTGGCCGCGCCATAGTTGGCCTGGCCGATGTTGCCGAACAGGCCGGACGTCGAGGTGAAGAACATGTAGGCGCCGTCGTTCTGTTCGCGGAACAGCTCGATGGTGGCGCGGGCCACGTTGAACGAGCCCCGCATGTGGACGGCGATGACGGCGTCCCACTCGGCCTCGGTCATCTTGTGGAACATCACGTCGCGCAGGATGCCGGCCGGATTGATCACGGCATGCAGGCCGCCGAATTCCTTCTTGGCCTGCTCGACCATGCCGTAGACGGCGTCGAGATCGGTGACGCTGTCGGAGTTGGAAACGGCCTCGCCGCCGGCGGCGCGGATTTCCTGGGCGACGGCCTCGGCCGGGCCCGCGGAACCTTCGTCCTCACCCTTCAGGCTCCCGCCGAGATCGTTGACGACGACCTTCGCGCCTTCCTGCGCGGCGATCAGGGCGCAGTCGCGGCCAATGCCGTTGCCGCCGCCGGTGACCAGTACAACCTTGCCTTCAAGTGCGCCCATCGCTTCAGACTCCCGTTTGATTTGGGAAACACTTATTCGAGGCGGTTGGCTCGACGCAAGTCAGGGAAGAGCCAGGCCCAGATTCCGGTGACCATCACGGCTCCCACGCCGCCGAACACCGCCGCGCCGACAGGCCCCAGAATCCGCGCGACAATGCCGCTTTCAAACTCGCCCAGTTCATTGGATGCGCCGATGAACACCGAGGAGACGGCGGCCACCCGGCCGCGCATCTGATCGGGTGTGACCAGCTGCACCAGGGTTTGGCGCACGAAGACGCTCAGCATGTCCGCGCCGCCCAGCACCGCCAGCGCGGCCACCGATAGCCACAGGGATTTCGACAGCCCGAAGACGATGGTCGCCAGGCCGAACACTGCCACCCCGCCGAACATGAACAGCCCCGCCCTGGCGCGGATCGGGTTTGCCGCCAGCCACAGGGCCACCACCGTGGCGCCCATGGCGGGTCCTGCACGCAGCAGGCCGAAACCCTGCGGCCCCACATGCAGCACGTCACGGGCGAACACCGGCAACAGGGCCGTGGCCCCGCCCAGCAGCACCGCAAACAGGTCAAGCGAGATGGCGCCGAAGACAATCTTCTGGCGCCAGACATAGGTCAGGCCTTCCTTGATCAGCGTCCAGCGCGAGCCAGGATTCACCGTCGGCCTGGCGTTCTTGCGGATCAGCAGGATCAGGATGAAGGCCAGGCCGTAGAGTGCGAAGGTCGTGAAATAAGCGGTCTGGGCGGAGTGAGCGACGAGGAAGCCGGCTGCGGCAGGCCCCGCGATGGACGCACTTTGCCAGGCCAGTGAATTCCAGGCGATGGCGCGGGGCAGCAGCTTGCGTGGCACCAGCATGGGCCCGAGCGCGGTGTTCGCGGGAGCGAAGAAAGCCCGACTGGCGCCGAACAGTGCGGCTATCCCCAGCAATAGCCCGGGCGAGGCCCAGCCGTTCAGCGTGGCGATGGCAAGCGCCAGCACGCTCAGCATCTCGCCGGTCAGGCAGACCATCAGCAGTTTCTTGCGGTCGTAGCGGTCAGCGGCCTCACCGGCAGGCAGCGTCAGCAGAAACAATGGGAGGAAGGCCGCCAGTCCGATCATCCCCACCAGGAAGGCGCTCTCGGCCACGGATCGGGTCTCGCGGGCCAGGGCGTACATCTGCCAGCCCATGGCGACGCTCTGGATCTGGGTGCCGAAACTGCCCATCCACCGCGTTCCCCAGAACAGCAGGTAGTCACGCTCCTTGAGCAAAGCCCGGGCGGAGGGAACGCTATCGTCGTCGGGGGTTTGGGTGTCGGTCATCAGCCCGGGCAAACTGCCTTGCGCCGTCGGGTCGGGCAATGGCGTTGACGCGCGGCCCTCCACCCCTTATCTGCGCCGCTCCAGATAGCGCCCGGGAGGGCTTTTCGATGCGACGACGTCCGCTGGCCTGAGCGCCAACCGAACCCAGGGTCTGACCGGCCAGGTCAGCCGCAAAGTCGCCTTTCGCATCCGAGAAATCCCCATGCCCCCGCAGCCCTGCCGGCCCGAGCCGGCGCTGAGCTTTGTCAACGAAGTCCCCGAACAGGGCCCCGCCATCGAGGCTCTGCTGAACCGTGCGTTTGGCCCCGGTCGTTTCGCAAAGGTGTCGGAGCGGGTGCGCGAGTTCGCCGCCTTTGCGCCGGAGCTGTCCTTCTGCGCTCTTGAGGGCGAGCGTCTGGTCGGTGTTGTGCGTATTTGGCGCGTGATGGCGGGCGATCAGCCGATCGTGTTCCTGGGTCCCCTGGCGGTGGACGAGGATGCGCGCAAGCACGGCCTCGGTGCGGAACTCGTCGAGCGCGCCTGCGCCGCCGCCGAGGCCGCGGGCGAGGCGGCGGTGCTGCTGGTGGGCGACCTGCCGTTCTTTCAGCGGGTGGGGTTTGAGGTGGCGTCGGACGTGATCCTGCCCAGTCCGGTGGACCCACGGCGGGTGTTAGTGCGGACGGTCGACCCCGCTCGGAAACTCAACGGGCGCGTGATCGCGCGTTAACGGGCTACCGTGGAAGGCCCAGATGGACCTGGATCGCCTCTTCCAGCCCGGCCATCTCGGCCCGGGACAGGGTCCCTACCTGGTTTTTCAGGCAGCGCTTGTCGGCGGCCATGATCTGATCGCTCATGGCCTTGCTGGGTTGACCTGAGACGGTGACCGACGCCTCACCGGGATAGAGCTGCGCGACGTTGGAGGATAGCGGGACCACGACCACCCGCGACAGGTTGCGATTGGCGGCGTCGTTGCTGATGATCACCGCCGGTCGCGTCTTGCGGATTTCGCTGCCGATGGAGGGGTCGAACTCGACCCACCAGATCTCACCGCGCTTCATCGACGCCGTCGCCGGAAAGGGAGTCGATCCAGTCCGATGCCTCCGCCTCGCGCACCTGGTCTTCCGCCATCGCCTGGTAGCCGGCGTCCAATGCGTCCCCGAATACATGCGGCCGAACCAGATCTTCAATGAACTGGCTCATGCGCCGCTTGCCCACGGTCCTGTACAGTCCATCGTAGACCGCCTCATCGAGCGTGATGGTCATTCGTTTGTGCATAACGCATAGTGCATTACGTATCCGGTTCTGGCAACCCCGCCGCCGCGCTTGAGCTGACACTCCGGGACGCATAGGTTCATCCCATGGTGAGCACCACAGACAAGCCCGGCCTGGACGGCGTCGTCGCGGCGGCAAAGCAGGCGCCCGGGCGCGGCCTTCCGCCGGTGCACCTGTGGAACCCCGCGTACAGCGGTGAGATCGATATCGTCATAAAGCGTGATGGCCGCTGGCTCCACGAGGGCGCGATGATCGGGCGCGAGGCCATGGTGCGCCTCTTCTCGACCATCCTGCGCAAGGACCCTGACGGGTACTGGCTGGTGACACCGGTCGAGAAGCTGCGGATCTCCGTCGAGGACGCGCCCTTCATTGCGGTCCGCGTGGATCGCGACGGCGACAAGCTGCGGTTCCTCACCAACGTCGGCGACGAGGTAGTCGCCGATGCCGATCACCCGATCCGTGTCGAGGTCAGCGCCGATGGCGAACCCAGACCCTACCTGTGCGTCAGAGGCGGGCTTGAGGCGCTGATCTCCAGGGCGGTGTTCTACGAACTGGTGGAGATGGCCGAGGACCGCGACACGCCGGAGGGTCGGCGTCTGGGAATAGAGTCAGGCGGCGTCTGGTTTGCGCTGGGTCCGTCTGAGGCGGCCGACGCGTGACGCAGGCGGGTCTGCACGACTGGATCAGCGACCGGCTGGAGCCGCTGGACCGTTCGCCGGGTGCGGATGGACCTCGCGCCTCCGATTTCGACCTCGACCCCGAAAACTGGTCATCGCCGGGAAAGCCCCTGACGCCTGCGGCGGTTCTGGTCGGTCTGATCGAGCGCGACCACGGCCTGAACGTGCTGCTGACCCGTCGCTCCGACAACATGCGCAGCCACACCGGGCAGGTGGCCTTTCCCGGCGGCCGCCAGGATCCGGGCGAAGGGCCCATCCAGACGGCGCTGCGCGAGGCCCATGAGGAAGTCGGCCTCGAGCCACATTTCGTGAGGCCCGTCGGCTTTTCCACACCCTATCAGACCGGCACGGGCTTCCTGGTGACCCCCGTTGTCGGGTTCATCCGTGCGGGCTTCACACTCACACCCAACCCGGGCGAGGTGGCCGATATATTCGAGACCCCGTTCAGCTACCTTATGGACCTCACCAACTATGAGGAACATGAGCGCGAACTGCCGTCCGGCGTGAAGCGCCGCTTCTACGCGACCACCCATGAGGCGCAGTATATCTGGGGGGCCACGGCGGGCATGCTCCGGGCGCTGCATGGACGCCTCTACGGGGTGAACGCGTCATGAGCGAGGCCCTGGGTCTGCGGCCCTGGATGACGGCGCCGGAAACGGTGGCGGTGTTCGACGCCCTGGAGGCCGAGGGCGGCGCCGGCTGCGCGCGGTTTGTCGGCGGCTGCGTGCGTAATGCCCTTGTGGGCCGACCCATAGACGACATCGACATCGCCACGACCCTGGCCCCCGAGCGCGTGGTCAAGGCCCTGAAGGCCGCCGGGCTGGGCGCCGTCCCGACTGGTATTGCGCATGGCACCGTCACCGCCGTGTCGAGCCGCAAGCCGCACGAGATCACCACCCTGCGCCGCGATGTCACCACCGATGGGCGCCGGGCCACGGTCGCCTTTACCGACGATTGGGCTGAGGACGCGCAGCGTCGCGACTTCACCCTGAACGCGCTCTACGCGGACCGCGACGGGACGATCTTTGATCCCACAGGACGCGGCGTGGCCGACGGCAGGGCCGGGCGTGTCGCCTTCGTCGGCGCGCCGGAGCAGAGGCTTGGCGAGGATCACCTCAGGAGCCTGCGATTCTTCCGGTTCCTGGCCTGGTTCGGCCAGGGCGCGCCCGACCCCGCAGCCTTGGCCGCCTGCGCGGCGTTCAAGGATCAGGTGGAGAGCCTCTCTGCCGAGCGCGTCTCGAAGGAACTACTGAAACTCCTGGCCGCCGACGATCCTCGCGACGCCGTGCGGCTGATGTCCGAAGCCGGCGTTCTGGGGGTGATCCTCAAGGCGCCCGCCAATCTGGCGCGGTTCGCCGCCCTGGTGGAGATCGAGGCGGACCTGCTGTTCGAGACGGACCCGCTGCTGCGTCTCGCCGCCTTGCTGCCGGACGATCAGCTGGCTGCATCGCGGCTGGCCGAACGCCTTCGGTTGTCCAACGTCGATCGCGACCGGCTACAGGCGGCTTTGGCCCAGAGTCCTGTTCTGAAAAGCTGGATGAGCCCGCGAGAGATCCGGCGCGGCATCTACCGCGCCGGCCTGCCGACATTCCGCGACCGCGCCAAGCTGGCCTGGGCCGCCTCGCCGCGCAGCGCTACCACCATGCAGTGGCGCGGCCTGATCGCGCTGGCCGAAGGCTGGGTCGCGCCCGTCTTCCCGCTCACCGGCGAGGACGTCATGAAGGCCGGCGCTCCGAAAGGTCCGATGGTCGGCCAGGTGTTGGCCGAGGTGGAAGATTGGTGGATCGATCACGACTTCCTTGATGATCCGATGTCGGCCATCGAAAAGCTGAAAGCGGTGGTGCAGGGGCTGGCCTATTGAAAGTCGGCATCCTCAAGACCGGCCATCCGCCGAAACCCGCGATCGACGCGTTCGGGACCTATCCGGACATGTTTATGCGGCTGCTGGGTCCCGACGCCTACGACTGGCTCACATATGACGTGGACGGCGGCGACCTGCCTGCCGCGCCCGAGGATTGCGCGGCCTATATTGTCACCGGCTCGGCGGCGGGGGTCTATGAAACCGACCCCTGGATCGGCGCGTTGCTGGACTTCCTGCGCGCCGCCAGGGGGCGGACAAAGCTGGTGGGGGTCTGTTTCGGCCATCAGGCCATGGCCCAGGCCTTCGGCGGCAAGGTGATCAAGTCCCCCAAGGGCTGGGGCATCGGCGCCCACGACTATCAGGTGGTGGGCCAAGCGCCCTGGATGGTTCAGCCAGCGTCGGCGATCCGGCTGCCTGCCTCCCATCAGGATCAGGTGGTGGAATTGCCGCCCGGCGCCGAGGTGATCGTATCCAGCGCCTTCACCCCGATGGCGGGCCTGGCATGGCAAGACCATTCGGCGATCTCGATCCAGCCACACCCAGAGTTCGACCCGGCCTATGCGACCGCCCTGATCGAGGCGCGGCGGGGCAAGGTCTATGCGGATGACCAGGCGGACCGGGCTGTGGCCAGCTTAGCAAGCCCCGATGACCGGGAGCGGGTGGGGCGCTGGATCGGGGCGTTTCTGCGGGGCTAGGGATCGAGGAACGGATTGCGGATCGTCAGGCCGCCGATGACCTGGCCGTGCTGGAGGTCCTCGGTGAAAACGACATCGCAGCCTGCCTGCTCCGCTGCCGCGAGGATCGTAGCATCGTAGATGTTGATCTGGCGCCGCCGCGCGATGGCCGTGGCGCGAGCCTGGGTTTCCGACGTCATGGGCACGACGGTCAGGTCCGAACGAAACAGGTCGAGCCATGCTTCTACGGCATCCCAGTCGAGCGATTGCTTGCGACGTGTGACACTCACAAACTCGTTCAGCACCTGAACACTGACACAGCCACCGGCGGCCATGATCGCCGCCGACCGCTGCGCACGCGCCGATTCAGATGCGATCAGGTAAACTAGGACGTTTGTGTCGAAGAAGGGCCTACTCGTAGCCACGCCGCACCGCATCCTCGCGACTGAAACGATAGCCCTCCGGCAGTCGGCCCTTGTAGGTTTCGCGCAGATGCCTGATCCACTCGGCCGTGTCACGGCGTCTGCGCAGTTTCACCTCGCCATCAGGTGTATGTTCGAAGGCGATGTCGTCGCCCTCCGCGAAACCCAACGCTTCGGCGGTTTCTTTGGGAAGCCGGACAGCCAGGCTGTTGCCCCACTTGGCGACTTTCATGAGCGGCTCCATGATATACGTGGGTCAAATGTATATCATATGTGATGGCGTCGCACCAGCCGCCATGCGGTTAACTGATAGAAAGGTGGGATCGTCCACCGGTCAGTTTGGGCCGGGGTAGAGGATCGACTGCTCGGACATCAGATAGGGTCCGAAGCAATGCCACACGCTGTAGAAAGCCAATCGGAAGAGAATCGGCGCGGGCCAGCCATGTCTTCGAAACTCGCGCGCTTCAAAGAGGTTCGCCGCAAACCTCAGGATGAACAGGCCGGTCAGGGCCGCCGCCATGCCGGGACGGGCGAGAGCCAGCTGGCTTGCAGGTTCAATGAGAGACGTGAGCAGGGCGGCCCCAAAGAGGATCCCAGCGCCCCCTGAGGTGAACAGGATCCGACGCCACGCCTCGGCGTTACGAACTTCCGGAGCTGACGGAAGACCGGCGCGACTGGCAAGTGCGACCCCGATGATCCCGAGCAACAGGATCACGGTCACCGGCAGGGGGTGTAGCAGCTGCGCCTGAGACGGGATGGGCACGGGCCAAGGCTGAACCTTGAACGCAGCTACGGCAGCCACAGTGGCGAGCGCGGGTCCCACAGCGAAGTACAGGGCGTCGCGCCGTGCCAGAGAAGCTGCAGACGCCATGCGATACGACCCCAAGGAGCGGGGTTGGTCCGATCAACCTTCGCGATTGTCAAATCAATGAACTGCGGGCGAGCCGCTGTTAGCCAAGCCCACCTACCCCCTCAGGTCCAAGCCACCATCGGCGGCATCGAGCTCAGGATCGTCTCGATGTTCCCCCCCGCCTTCAGGCCGAACATCGTGCCCCGGTCGTACAGCAGATTGAACTCGACATACCGGCCCCGTCGCACCAGCTGTTCCATACGCTCGGCCTCGGTCCAGGGTTCGCCCATGTGGCCCCGCACGATCTTTTGATAGACGTCCAGAAACGCCTCACCCACCGCCCGCGTGAACGCGAAGTCTTTCTCGAAATCACCCGAGTTGTGGCGGTCGTAGAAGATGCCGCCGATGCCGCGCATTTCCTGGCGGTGGGGCAGGTAGAAGTACTCGTCGCACCAGGCCTTGTACTTGGCGTACCACTCGGGATCGAAGGGGTCGCAGGCGGCCTTCATGGCGGCGTGGAACAGGACGGTGTCCGGCGCCTCCTGCGTGCGCTGGGCCGCCAGCATGGGCGTCAGGTCCGCGCCGCCGCCGAACCAGCTCTCCGCCGTCGACAGGAAGCGGGTGTTCATGTGCACCGTCGGCACGCGCGGGCTCACCGGATGGATGATCAGGCTGATGCTGGCAGAGACGTAGGACGGGTCCTTGTCGGCGCCCGGCATGGTGGCGGCCATTTCAGGCGAGAATTTCGCCAGCGCCGCCGACGTGTGGATGCCGGCCTTTTCGATCAGCCGTCCGCGCAGATGGCCGCCGATGCCGCCGCCGACGCCGGTCTCCCGCGTCCAGGGCCGCAGCTCGAAACGGCCGGGGGCGCCAGGATAGAGGTCGTCTGAGGCCTCATCTTCCAGCTGCTCAAGCGCAGCGATGATGCGCTTTTGCAGGGTTTCGAACCACACCTTGCTGCGGTCGCGGTGGGCAAGGATTTCGGGCGGAAGGCTGGACATGCCGGATCTAGAACCTGCTGATGGCGGGAAACGCCTTGATCTGCCGCAACGCCTCGCCCAGCGCCAGCGTCGCTGCGGTGACGACGTTCAATGAACGGGCGCCAGCTGCCATGGGGATGCAAAGCTGCGCATCAGCTGCGGCATGAACTTCATCGGGCGCCCCGGCGCTCTCGCGACCAAACAACAGGACGTCGTCGGGCCTGAAGGCGAAATCGAGGAAGGATTGCGTGCTGCGCGTGGTGAACAGCACAAGGCGACCCGATCCCCTTGGATTTGCTTGAAAAACAGACCAACTGGGAAAGCGTTGAACCTCGGCGATGCCGCCGTAATCCATCGCTGCACGACGCACCGCAGCGTCGCTCAGAGGGAACCCGCAGGGCTCAATCACGTCCAGAGACACCCCCAGACAGGCCGTAAGACGGATCGCGGCGCCAAGGTTTTGCGGAATGTCCGGTTGAAAAAGGGCCAAACGCATTCTAAGGCCATCCGCCATCGGCTGTCGCTGGGGCGCGGGGATACGAATCGGGGCAAGGCGGACACGACGTTCGCATGGGTCCTGATATACAGTGTTCCTCAATCCGGCTCTTCCGGAACCGGTTCTCGTCTCGTTAACGGTCGAGAATCGATAAGTCTCAGGCCCTCCGGTTTCGTCCGCAGGGCCCCTATCGAAGGGTAGCTTCAAGGTGGCCAGCACCGTCGTGGGCGAATCTCCCGACCCGCACGCTCCGGGGGAAGACCCGAACCGTCGCGACTTCATTCACATCGCCGTCGTGGCGGCGGCAGCGGGCGCTGCCGTCGGCATCGGCTGGCCTCTGGTCAACCAGATGAACCCGGCCGGCGATACGCTGGCGCTCGCGTCCATCGAGTTCGACCTGAGCAAGGTCACGCCTGGGCAGCAGGTCGTGCTGAAATGGCGCGGCAAACCGCTCTTCGTGCGCAACCGCACTCCGGCCGAGATCGCCAAGGCGGTGGCGACGCCTTTGGGTGACCTTCCCGACCCGCAGACGGACGACGCGCGACACAAGCCCGGCAAGCCTGAGTGGCTGGTTCTGATCGGCACCTGCACGCACCTCGGCTGCGTGCCGACCTTTGGCGGCGGCGACTATGGCGGCTGGTTCTGCCCTTGCCACGGGTCGCACTACGACACGTCTGGCCGGATCCGTAAGGGTCCTGCGCCGAAAAACCTGGAAGTGCCGACCTACGCCTTCCTGAGCGACACCAAAGTGAAGATCGGCTGACAGAGATGAGCGGACACTCCACTTACGAACCCAAGAGCGGCTTCGAGCGTTGGCTCGATGTGCGCCTGCCCATCGTGCGTCTGATGAACGACACGATCGTCACTTTCCCGACGCCGAAGAACCTGAACTACTGGTTCACCTTCGGCGGCATCCTGGCCCTTGTGCTGGGCTTGCAGATCGTCACCGGCATCGTGCTGGCAATGCACTACGTTCCGAACGCCGACATGGCCTTCGCCTCGGTCGAACGCATCATGCGTGACGTCAACTACGGTTGGCTGATCCGCTACATGCACTCCAACGGCGCCTCGATGTTCTTCCTGGCGGTGTATCTCCACATGTTCCGCGGCCTCTACTACGGCTCCTACAAGGCGCCGCGCGAGGTGCTATGGATCCTGGGCTGCACGATCTATCTGGTGATGATCATCACAGCCTTCATGGGCTACGTCCTGCCCTGGGGCCAGATGAGCTTCCACGGTGCGGTCGTGATCACCAATCTGGTCGGCTCGCTGCCCATCGTTGGTGGGCCGATCACGACCTGGCTCTGGGGCGGGTTTGCGGTGGATAACGCCACGCTGAACCGCTTCTTCTCGTTGCACTACCTTCTGCCGTTCGTGATTGCGGGTCTCGTGATCCTGCACATCTGGGCGCTGCACGTGACGGGGAACAACAATCCGACCGGCGTCAATGTGAAGTCCGAGAACGACACCGTGCCCTTCCACCCGTACTACACGGTGAAGGACGGGTTCGCGATCGGGGTGTTCCTGCTGCTCTACATGAGCTTCGTGTTCTACAATCCGAATGCGCTTGGCGACCCCGTGAACTATGTTCCCGCCAACCCGCTGGTGACCCCGGCGCACATCGTGCCGGAGTGGTATCTGCTGCCGTTCTACGCGATCCTGCGCGCGGTGCCGGACAAGCTGGGTGGTGTGATCCTGATGTTCGGCGCCATCGCGGTGCTGTTCCTGCTGCCCTGGCTGGATACATCCAAGGTGCGCTCCATGCGCTACCGGCCCACGGCGCGGCTCTACTTCTTCATCTTCGTGTTCGTGTCGCTGGTGCTGGGCTATTGCGGCGGGCAACTGCCGGATGGCCAGGTGATCCCCGGCCTGTCTGGCCTGGTTCTTCTGGACGCGGACATCAACAGCTTCGTCTGGCTTAGCCGCGTCGCGACGCTCTACTATTTTGCCTACTTCCTGATCATCTTGCCG
Source organism: Phenylobacterium sp. (assembly GCF_044358365.1). Classification (GTDB taxonomy): domain Bacteria; phylum Pseudomonadota; class Alphaproteobacteria; order Caulobacterales; family Caulobacteraceae; genus Phenylobacterium. Next base: position 12,345 of record NZ_JBIKNZ010000025.1, read on the forward strand.
ATGCTCGGCTTGACCGAGACACCACTGCCGGTGCCGGAATCGATTTCCGACCCCGTCCTGTCGCATCCCGCCTCGACGCCCGTTGGCGCCATGGCGGCGCCTGAAAAGAGGGGCTGAGCCTAAGATGCTGCGCAAAAGTATCGCGCTCGCGGCGCTGGGGCTGGCCCTGATTTCAGGGCCGGCGCTGGCCGCCGGTGAGCCCAAGGAACCCCGGAGCGTCGCCTGGTCCTTCGCAGGCCCGTTCGGCACGTTTGACGCCGCTCAGGTCCAGCGGGGCTATAAGGTCTATCGGGAGGTCTGTGCGGCCTGCCACTCGATGAACCTGATGTCCTTCCGGAATCTCGGCCAGAAGCACGGGCCGTTCTATGATCCGAAGTACCCGAACCCAAACGACAACCCCTATGTGAAGTCGCTGGCCAAGGACATCCAGGTCAACGACGTCGATAGTGAAACCGGCGACACCATCCAGCGCGCCGCTTTGCCGGCGGACAAGTTCCCTTTGCCGTTCCCGAACGAGGCCGCTGCGCGCGCCTCGAACGGCGGCGCGGCGCCGCCTGACCTTTCGGTGATCACCAAGTCCCGCGAAGGTGGACCGGACTACATCTACTCGCTGCTGACCGGCTATGTGAATGCGCCCGCCGGACTCACGGTGGGGCCGGGCCAGTACTACAACCCCTATATGCCGGGAGACCTGAAATCCTACTGGACCGGCAAGGGTGAGGCGCCGAAGGGTGGCTTTATCGCCATGGCTCCGCCTTTGGCGGTCGACAAGGTGACCTTCGACGACGGCGCCAAGTCGACCGTGGACCAGCAGGCTCGCGACGTCGTGGCCTTCCTGGCCTGGGCCTCGGAGCCCAAGCAGACCGAGCGCAAGCAGTTCGGCCTGGGCGCGATGATCTACCTCTTCATCTTCACCCTCCTGCTGTGGTTCAGCTACAAGCGGGTATGGCGAAACATCGCCCACTAAGGGTGATGGACTTCTGCGATGGATTCGAGGGCTCCGGAGCGATCCGGAGTCCTTGTCCGTTCTACCGTGCGGGCGCGACCGTCAGTCGCCCCGCCGGAAAATCAAATCGCAGCCTGAAGCGCGCCAGCACCGGGCCTCCCAGCACACCCACGACATCGCCCTCGGGCTTCATGAGCCCGGCGGCCACGTCACGCCCGATCCGGCCGGCAAACGTCACCTGCGGCAGTCGGGCGAGCCATACGCCCTGCGGATAGAGTTCCGGCGAACCGCCGTCGCTCGCCGTGGCCAGGTCGTCCGCCAGACGCACCGGCGCACTCGATCCTGTCGCGATCACAAACGGTCCGATCACCGCATGCGCATCGTCGGAGACCGAGGCCCGCGCTGTAGGCCGACCCAGGTCCCATTCCAGCGTCATCGGCCTTCCCCGGAACAGTGGAGCCTTGCCGGGCCGCGACAGCCGCACGCGACAGGGCGAGAAGCTCACATCGACCACAAACCCCTTCAGCACGTCAGCCCCGATCAGTCCGATCACGGCGCTGGGCAGGTTCCAGGTACGCACATCGAGGTCCGCCACCTTCAGCGCTTGATCCTCGATCTCGGCCCCGGCCAGCCGGACACGGCCCGCCAGCTCGGTGGCTTCGATCCCCTCGGTCTGCGCCTTGGTCTCATGCAGGGTGGTTTGCGCCGACCCGGTGTCGAGAATGTAGTCGCCCGCGATCCCGGCCACCTCGGCGGGCACGACGATCACGCCTTCGTCGAACCGGCAGACCACCTCGCCCGCCCATGCCGGGGCGGCGAGCCCGGCTGCGATCATCAGGACAGGGATGGAGGGACCAGGGTGCGCCACGGCAAATGATAACGCGCGATTCCCGGTTTCGACCCTACCTCTAACGTCAGAGGCCAACTAGATTGGGCCATGGCCCACATTCCCGCCTGGAAAACCTTCAGACGCACCCAGGATCTGACCGTTCTGATCGCGGGCCTTATCTATGCCGGAGCGGCCGTCCACGCCTTTGGCCGTCTGCCGGGAGAGGCTGCCCGGCTCATGCAACACACACTGCTGTGGCCGGCAGGGTTCATGGCCATGTCCCTGCTGATCCCGCTGGTCGTGGCACAGCTTCGTCGCCCTCTGGCCAGCTATGTCTGGTCGACCTATCAGGCCGGCTTCGGCCAGACCGTGGGCTCGATCCTCGGCGGCGTGGCCCTGCTGGGTGGAGCCGCAGCGTTCATGTACTGGCAGATCGCCGGCGCGGCCACCGGCGGCCGTCCGCTGGTGGGCGTGTTCTGCGGCTATGCCGCCGGTATCGGCATCCTGGCGGCTCAGGCGGCGCTGGTGCGGGTGCTGGAGCGGCATCCGGACGTGAAAAAGCAGATCGAGGTCTAGACTTCGCCGCGCCCGCTGCCGGTGCGGGCGAACAGCTGCAGGGTGCGCAGGCGCGACAAGTTGGCGCTGTCGCCGTGAAAGCCGTTGGGCGCGACGAAGGCGTGGCCGGCCTCATACATATGAACCGGCATGTCCGGATGAGCGGCGCGGATGGCCTCCACCGAGGCCGGTGGGATGAGCGCGTCGGTCTTTCCCAGATGCAGGATCGTCGGAACCCGCGGCGTCTCGTCCAGATAGTCCGGGATCTGGCCGCCATAGAACGACGAGACCGCCGAGACGCCCATGCAGCGCGCCGAGGCCAGCCAGGCCACTGTACCGCCGTAGCAGAAGCCCATCACGAACACCGGCGGCGCCAGGGCGTCGATGGCGGCCTGCACTGCGTCCAGCACATCAGCGCCCCACCGGGTAGCCTCGCCAAATCCCATCTGGCGACTTTGCAGGGCAGGATCGGTATCCCGTTCTGCGAACCCGCGCTGTAACCGGTCGAACAGGCTTGGCAAGAGGGTCTCGTATCCGGCCTCGGCATAGCCCTCGGCCAGCTCGCGCAGATGCGGCGTCACCCCCCAGATGGCGTGGCAGACCACCAACCCGCCACGCCGCGCGTCGGCGGTAGGCGCCCGCCAGGCGTCAAAGGCGAACCCATCCTTCGCGCTGGTGAGCTGGACGGTCTCGCCCACCCCGCTCAGGCCTTATCGAACAATTCCAGCGTGCGATGGCGCGCCAGATCTGCCGCCTCGGCGCTGTAGCGTTCCGGGCTCTCGTTGTTGAAGCCGTGGTCTGCGCCTTCATAGATATAGACCGGCACGCTCTCGCCGTGATGTTCGGCAATGGCGGCGGCCACGTCGTCTGCCGGAATGCCCGGGTCGGTGCGGCCCAGATTGACGATGCTCGGGCAGAGCGGTTTCAGCGCGGCGTTCGCCTGCACCATGGAGCCATAGTAGCTGGAGGCCGCTGCGATGCCGGTCAGTTTGCACGCCGCCAGCCAGGTCAGCGAGCCGCCGTAGCAATACCCCACCACATGCACCCTGCCGCCGTGCTTGTTCAGGAAGTCGCGGCAGGCGGCGATGTCGCCCAGCGCCTGCTCCAGCGGCGTGGCGCGCGCTTGGGCGATCCCGGCCTTGATGCCCTCGTCGTCGTGCTCGGCGTGGAATTCGCGCTCAAGGCGGTCAAACATGGCCGGCGCAATCGCCTCATAGCCCATCTTGGCCCAGCGCTCGACGTCGGCGCGGACATGGCGATCGATCCCGAAGATCTCCTGGATCACGATGACGCCGCCCTTGTGGGGGGTGAAGGCCTGCTCGTGCCAGGCATTGAACTCAAAGCCGTCAGCGCCGGCCAGTTTGATCATTTCGGCCATCTTGGTCCCTTTCGGTCCAGATCAGACGTTGAAGCGGAAGTTCAGCACGTCGCCGTCCTGGACGACATACTCCTTGCCCTCCTGGCGGAACTTTCCGGCCTCGCGGGCGCCGGCCTCGCCCTTCAGGCGGACGTAGTCATCGTAGGCGATGGTTTCGGCCCGGATGAAGCCCTTCTCGAAGTCGGTGTGGATCACGCCGGCCGCCTGGGGCGCGGTGTCGCCCTTGTGGATGGTCCAGGCGCGGGCCTCCTTGGGCCCCACCGTGAAATAGGTCTGCAGGCCCAGCAGGTGATAGGCCTCGCGGATCAGCTTGTTCAGCCCCGGCTCGGCCAGCCCCAGCGTTTCCAGGAACTCGGTGCGTTCCTCAGGATCCAGCATGGCGATCTCGCTCTCGATCTGGGCCGAGATGGCCACATGGTCGGCGCCGTCGCGGGCGGCCCGTTCGGCGACGGAGCGCGACATTTCGTTGCCCTCTGCGGCAGAGGCTTCGTCCACGTTGGAGACATAGAGCGCCGGCTTTGACGTCAGCAGCTGCAGCATCCGCCAGGCTTTCTCATCCTCAGCGTCGACCTTGACCGTGCGCGCCGGGCGGCCGGCGTTCAGCTCCACGAGCGCCGCCTGCACCAGGCGCAGCGTCTGGGCGCTGTCCTTGTCGCCGGTCTTGGCGCGCTTCTCCAGGTTGGTGACCCGCTTCTCCAGGCTCTCCAGATCGGCCAGCATCAGCTCGGTCTCGATGGTCTCCAGGTCGGCGAGAGGATCCACCTTCCCCTCAACGTGGGTGATGTCGTCGTCGATGAAACAGCGGGTGACGAACGCCACGGCGTCGCAGTCGCGAATGTTGGCCAGGAACTGGTTCCCCAGTCCCTCGCCCTTGGAGGCGCCGCGCACCAGGCCGGCGATGTCCACGAAGTTGATCCGCGACGGGATGATTTCCTTCGATGGGATGATCGCCGCCAGCGCGTCCAGGCGCGGTTCGGGCACCGCCACATCGCCGGTATTGGGCTCGATGGTGCAGAAGGGATAGTTCGCGGCCTGGGCTGCGGCAGTCTGCGTAAGCGCATTGAAGAGGGTCGATTTGCCGACGTTCGGCAGGCCAACGATCGCGACTTTGAGGGCCATGGAGAAATCAGTTCCTGAATTGAGGCGCGCCACCTAGCACGGTGCGGCGGCGGCGCGAAGCGGGAGAGGTATGCTGCCTCGCGCCTCAGTCGCCGCGCGCCTGCTTGCGCGGATCGACCTTCTCGGCCGGGGCCAGGCGCATCACTTCGGTCTGATACTTCTCGTCCTCGCCGGCGGCCAGCAGGGGCAGGGCGTCGGCACAGGCCTGAAGCAGTGGCTCCACCCACTTCATCTCGGCCTTGTGGAAGTCGGAGAGCACATAGCCGTGGACCAGCGCCTTGTCGCCCGGGTGGCCTGTCCCCAGGCGCGCCCGGCGGAAGTCCGGTCCCACGGAGGCTGTGACCGAGCGCACCCCGTTGTTGCCCGCCGCGCCGCCGCCAGTTTTCATGCGAAAGCGCCCGGGCGCCAGGTCGATCTCGTCGTAGAACAGCACGAGGCTGGCAGGGTCGAGCTTGAAGAACTTCAGCGCCTGGCCAACCGAGCGGCCGCTCTCGTTGTAGTAGCCCTTGGGTTTGATCAGCAGGGTGCGGACCGGGCCGACCGGCGTCGGGATCTCGCCCTCGCTGACCTGGGCGTCAAAACGCGAACGCGCTGCCGGAAAGTTCCAGCGGCGCGCGATCTCGTCCACGGCCATGAAGCCGATGTTATGCCGGTTCTTCGCGTAGGTGGGGCCAGGATTTCCCTGACCGGCGATGATGAGCATCCTACTCGCTCATCCCGGCGAATGCCGGGACCCAGATCTTATGGCGCGAGCGCTGGCTGGATGTTTGCCGAACTGCCGGGTTCATGGCCTGAGCCATCCCATCTGGGTCCCGGCATTCGCCGGGATGATCGGAGCGCTTAGGCCTCGCCGCCTTCAGCGGCCGCATCGCCCACGCCAGCGCGCGACATGGTGATCGAGGCCACGACGACGTCTGCGTCCATCGCAGCGTCCACCTTGGCCGGCAGCTTCAGGTCGGAAATGCGGACCGTGCCGCCGATTTCCAGGCCGGTCAGGTCGACCACGAGTTCTTCCGGGATCGAATCGGCGTGGCAGGCCACCAGCACCGTGTGCAGCATCACGCCCAGCGTGCCGCCACGCTTCAGGCCGGGGGAGGCTTCCTGGTTGATGAAGTGCACCGGCACCTCGATCTTGATCTGCTGGTCGGCGTCGACCCGGTAGAGGTCGAAGTGCCAGGGCTCATCCGTCACCGGATGCATGTCGACGGCCTTGGCGATCACCGGCTGGCTTTCGTCGCCGTACTTCAGGGTCACCATGTGGCCCAGCAGTTTGCCCGTGTAGAGCGCCTTGCGGAACTCGTTTGACTTCACCGCGATGGCCACGGGATCCTTGGAGCCGCCGTACAGAACGCCGGGGACTTTGCCCGCGCGGCGGGTGTCGCGTGCGCCGCCGGTGCCGGTACGATCACGCACTTCAACGTTCAGAATGATGTCGGCCATGGCCATGCCTCAAAACAAATCCGCCGCGCGGCTCGCGCGCGGCGACGGAAATCTGGAACCCGGTTGGGTCGAAAGGTGGGCGTAGATACACAATTGACCCGCCGGACGCAACGGCGCCGACGCGCTCTTCTCAGGTGGCTTTACGCGCCGGTCTTTTTCGGACCGGTGGCTTCTTGCCCATGCCCTTGTTTATGGAGCTGGCGTCGGGAACGAAACGGGCCTCGTAGGGCTCGGTCAGGCCGCTCGCGCGGATCATGCAGCGCCCGGTGTCCATCAGGGCGTGCTGGCCCAGACAGAACGCGTCCTCATAGTGCGGCCGCGCCACTGCCAGGCATTGATAGAGGTTGAGCTTGGCCGAGCCCATGCAGCCGCCGATGTTGGGTTCGCTCATCAGCCCGTTGATGGTGGCCATGTCGCTGTCGCGCGCCTCGCCGAGAACCGCCAGAGCCGCAATCGCCAGGCCGCGCATGACGGTGGGCGTGTAGGGTGGGCTGGCCGGGGGCGCCGACAACGACGCCGCGGGCAGGGCCATGGAATTCTGCTGCAAACGGGCGGTTTCGGCCATGTCGCCCGCCATGGCGGTGACCGACACGGATTTTGCCGCCGCCAGCCGCGCCTCGCGCCCGCTGATGTCCGCCTTTGACCAGGGCTGTTTCTGGAGATCGTAGGCCGATTGCTTCACAGCCTTGCCCGTGTCGTAGAGTCGCTGGGAGTCACTCCCCAGATTGGCGATCACCAGGCCCGCCGCGCTGGGTGAATCGGGCATGCCCGCCACATAGGCCGGATTCTTCAGGAGCTCGTTGATCACTTCGCGGCGCTGGGCGGGGTCGCGGGCATAGATCCGCACGTTATCTACAAAGGCCTTGTCCTGCAGCGCCACGACGGCGGCATAGGCGATGGCGCCGCGCACCATCTGCGTTGGCTCATAGGCCGCGCCCATCTGGACAGCGCGGGCGATGCCGTCACCGTCGGCGAAGTCCGGCGTGATCGCCGCGCTGCGTGTCATGTAATAGCGATAGGCGCTGGCGGCCTGCACCACCTGCGGCGAAAGGCTCACGGTGGGGACCGGCGGCGGCGGCGGCGGCGGTGGCGGCGCCTTTGGCGGCGCTGCGCAACTCGCCATCAGGACTGCCAGCAGGATGGCGGGAACGCTGTGGCGAATGAAGGGTCTGGTCGGCATCGAACGGCTTCCCCTCTTGCGAGTGGTCAAAACTGGCGCACGCCCCCGAGCACGCAAGCCTTAGCCGCGTCCCCGCGATTTGGGCAAGCGTCGCCGTTGCAATGGATCAATCAAAGAGCTTCGAGACGCTCTCTTCGTTGGCGATACGGCGGATCGCCTCGCCGATCAGCCGGTCGCAACTGACATAGCGGATCTTGCCGCCATCGCTGGCCCGGTCCGGCGGCGAGATACTGTCGGTCATCACCAGCTCTTTCAGGATCGAGCTGTTCACCCGCTCCACCGCCGCGCCGGACAGCACCCCGTGGGTGACATAGGCCGACACCTCCAGCGCCCCGTTGTCGATAAGGGCCTGGGCGGCATTCGTCAGCGTGCCGCCGCCGTCGATCATGTCGTCAAACAGGATGCAGCGCCGCCCGGAAACGTCGCCGATGATGTTGGCCACCTCGCTCTTGCCCGGCGCCGAGCGACGCTTGTCGACAATGGAAAGCTCGGCGTTCAGCCGCGTGGCCACGGCCAGCGCCCGCACCACGCCGCCTACGTCCGGCGACACGATCATCAGTTCCGAGGTCTTGGCATGGTTTTCCTTGATATCGGCGGCCAGCAGCGGCGCGGACAGCAGGTTGTCTGTGGGGATATCGAAGAAGCCCTGAATCTGGCCGGAGTGCAGGTCCATGGTCAGGACGCGGTCAGCGCCGGAGCGGGTGATCAGATTGGCCACCAGCTTGGCCGAGATCGGTGTGCGGCCGCCGGTCTTCCGGTCCTGCCGGGCATAGCCGAAATAGGGCATCACCGCCGTGATCCGCCGGGCCGAGGCGCGCTTCAGCGCGTCGATGCAGATCAGCAACTCCATCAGATTGTCGTTGGCGGGATAGCTGGTGGATTGGATCACGAACACGTCCTCGCCGCGGACGTTTTCGTCGATCGTGACGAAGATCTCGTTGTCGGCGAACCGCTTCACCTGGGCGCGGGTCAGAGGAAGGTCGAGGTGCGACGCGACGGCCTGGGCCAGCGTGCGATTCGAGTTGCCGGCCAGCAGCTTCATCGGACCCCCCAAGACTCGGTGCAGCGATGCGCGCGCTTGTATCAGCGGGTTGGCCTGAGTCCATAGCCGAGGGCTAGATCAGCACGATCCCTGACAACAATCGACCGTAGTCCGGCTCGCCCGTTTTGAACGCCCGGCGGTTGGAAAAGAACAGCTCAGGCTCGGCGCAGGTGTCCCGGCCCAGCGCCTCGCAGGCCCCGATCCCCGCCGCCTCAAGCCGCGCCAGCACGAAGGCGGGCAGGTCGAACTGGCGCTTGTCCGGGGCGACGCCTGCCGAAAAGAACCGCCCATAGGCCGCATCGACCTCGATGAACCGCTGCATGTACTCCAGCCCCACCTCATAGGACGCTGCGCCGATGCAGGGCCCCACCGCAGCCACGATCCGATCCCGCCGCGCCCCCAGCGTCTCCATCTGTATGATCGCCGCTTCCGTCACGCCGTTGAGCGCGCCCTGCCAGCCGGCGTGGGCGGCGGCCACGACCCGCGCCCGGGGATCGACCATCAGGATCGGCGCGCAATCGGCGGCCAGCGCCCCGCAGATCACCCCCGGGGTCGCGCTGACCACGGCGTCGGCCTCGGGGATCGCGCCTGGCCAGGGCCCCTCGGCCACGACCGCGCGGGCCGAGTGGACCTGAAACGCCGTCACCAGGTCTCCGCCAAGGTGCGCGGCGACGCGGCGTCGGTTCTCGGCCACCGCCTCGGGTGCGTCGCGGGAGCCCACACCCACATTCAGCCCCTCATAGATCCCCGTCGAGACTCCGCCCTGTCGCGTGAAGAAGGCATGTCGCACGCCGGCGACATCTAGCAGCCTCGACGTCAACACAGGCAGGTTGCTCATGTCTCAGGCCTCCTCAAATGCGGGCGGAACCCATCCGGGCGAGGACAGGCAGCAGGCCTTGAACAGATCGCCCATCTGGTCGGCGCCCACCAACCGGTTGAGCTGGCGGCCGATGGCGGCGGACTTGTCGGGGCGCGAGCGCATCAACGCCTCGGCCCGCTCGCCAATGCCCAGACGGGCCAGGAAGGCGGCCTGAGTCAGAATGGCCGTGCGTGCCCCGGCCGCTTCCGCTGACGCCATCACGGCCGGAAAGTCCGCATGCACCGTCAGGTCGGCCTCGCCGGGGCAGGACAGGGCATCGACCTTCATATGCCGGCGCAGCGCCTGCAGGGTGTCGCCATATCCCGGCGTCGCGCGACCATAGTCGATCAGCAGCGCCGCCCCGCCATCCCGCACCAGCCGCTCGGCCAGCGCCATACCCAAAGCTTCCTGCGGCCCGGAGCGCTCCAGAACCGACCCGTCGCGCGCGTCCGGCAGGGCGATCCCGGCGGGCACGAGACCCCGCTGCAACTCCCCCGCCGCGTTCAGTCCCACCACCTGTTCGGCCCAGCCGGTCACGCTACGCACGAACTGGCGGGCAGGCAGGCAGTCCAGCAGTTCGTTGGCGATCAGCAGCATCGGAACCCCGCCCGGAACCCCGTCCAGCGATGACGTCCATCGGGGCTCCGCGCCCAGCCGTTCGCGCTGCCGCGCGGCCAGCGGCGCGGAGGTTTCCACCAGCCACACCTGCGCCGCCGCCAGGAACGCCGGGACCAGCCGACCGGCCTTGAGCACATCGCCCATCAGCGTCCCGTCGCCCGGGCCCATCTCGGCCAGCACGAAGCGAGGCGGCGCGCCCATCGCCTGCCAGGCCGAGATCGCCCAGACGCCGATCAACTCACCGAACATCTGGCTGATCAGGGGCGCGGTGATGAAATCACCGTCGGCGCCCAGCGCCGGGCGTGTGGCGTAGTAGCCGAACTCGGGGTCGTGCAGGCAGGCGGTCATGTACTGGGCCATGGTCAGCGGCCCTGTCTGGGTGATCTGGGCGGCCAGCCGCTGGCGCAGGCTCATGGCCCGGGCGTCACGCCTTTGCCGTCGCTGGCAGCAACGGCGGCAGCGGCTCGCGCATCCCGCGCCAGATCAGATAGAGCCCGCCCACCACCATCGGGATCGACAGGTACATCCCCATGGTCAGGCCCAGGGGCAGGCTCTCCAGCCCCGCATCCGGCTGGCGGACGGTCTCGATGGCGATGCGGAAGACGCTGTAGAACACCAGGAACAGGCCCGCGATCACGCCGCGCCGGTTGCCCAGCTTGGCCACATGGGTCGCCCACATCAGGATCAGGAACAGCACCAGTCCCTCGAACAGGGCCTCGTAGAGCTGGCTCGGGTGGCGCGGGACCATCCCGGCGGGACAGCTGCCGTAGGTGCGCTCCACTACCTTGTTGCAGAACACCACGCCCCAGGGCAGGTCGGTGGGGCGGCCCCAGAGCTCGGCGTTGATGAAATTGGCGCACCGTCCCAGGAAATGACCGATCGGATAGGCCGCCACGATGACGTCGGCGATCCGCAGCAGGTCCAGCTTGTTGCGCACGGCGAAGAGGATCATGGCGATAGAGACACCGATCACCCCGCCGTGGAAGCTCATCCCGCCTTCCCAGGTCTTGAAGATCCCGATGGGATCCAGCCAGATCATGGTCGGCGTGTAGAAGATCACATGGCCCAGCCGGCCGCCGACGATGATGCCGATGGTGATCCACAGGATCAGGTCGTCCATCTGCGCCGGGGTGAAGGGCGCGGGCCGGCGCGTCCACAGGCTGGCGTTGCGCAACAGGCTGGACGCATAGCGCCAGCCGATCAGGATGCCGGCGATATAGGCCAGGGAATACCAGCGGATCGCCAGCGGCCCGAACTGCAGCGGGAACGACCCGATATGGACGATGGGTTCGATTTCAGGGAAGGGCACGTTCGGGCGGACTCCAGCGTTCGCAACAGGATGTAACCGAGAAGGTCTTCGCTTTCATCCCCCGAGAGGCCATATAGAGGTCTGGACGGGCCCCAAGGCTCCGGATTGATGACATGCAGACCCAGAATCCTATCCTCGACGAGATCTCCAAACTGACGACGGCCGCCATGGGCATGGCCCAGGCCGCCAGCGAGGAGGCCAAGGCTGCCTTCCGCAGTCAGACCGACCGGCTGGTCGCCGAGATGGACCTCGTCCGCCGCGAGGACCACGACGCCCTCAAGGCCGAACTCGCGGCCCTGCGCGTCGAGGTCGAGGCCCTGAAAGCCGCCGCAAAGCCCAAAAAAGGCGGCAAGGCCGCGTGAGCACATTATACGTCACGCGAAAGCTGCTCGCCTCTGGGAAGAACCCGCTGACACCCGGCCCAAGAAACGGTTTAGGGTCGAACCTGCGGGCGATTCGGGAGCGGCGATCCGCGCCCCGTCCGTTGCGAAAGGCGTCGTGATGGAAACCTCCCAGATTGATGAGAGCGTCATTCTGACGAACGACCCGCTGGATGTGGTCGAACACGTCCTCACGGCCGAGAACCTGCCCTTCGACCGCACCGAGGACGGCGATCTCGCCTTCACCCTGGCCGGCGACTGGAAGGACTATGAGCTCTGGTTCGCCTGGCGACCCGAGGGCGACACCCTGCAACTGTGCCTTTCAATGGATCTGTCGGTGCCCGTCACTCGGCGCTCGACCGCCCAGGAACTGATCGCCACCATTAACCCGCGCGTCTGGCTCGGCCACTTCGAGCTCTGGGAAGACGGCGAGATCATCTTCCGCAACGGTATGGCGCTGATGACCAACGAGCAGCCCAGCCTGGCCCAGGCCGCCGCCATGATCGATGTGGCCGTAGAAGCCGCCGACCGCTTCTTCCCGGCCTTCGACTTCCTCCTGCGCGGCGCCAAGACCCCCCAGGAAGCCATCGCCGCCTGCATGTTCGAGACCGTCGGCGAGGCGTAGGCTCAGGCTCTGGCCTGCCCCCGACGGCGGACCAGCCTCAGGCCGGTCGCAATCAGCCAGACGCTGAGCCCCAGGAAGCCCGCGATGGTGGCGATGGAGAACGCCCCGCCATCGCGTTCCAGCGCAAGGGCGATACCTTCGCCAGTTCCCGCTGTGATGGCGATGGCGGACACGCCAGCCAGGCCAGCCGCCTTGCGCCCTCGCGATGCTGTAACGCGGCGACCACGTGGCGCCCGACGGCGCCGACTACGGCGCGATCAACGCCACCCTCATCGCCGCCGTCCAGCAACTGGCGCTGGCGGCGAAGGCGACCGGAGCCTTCGGTGGCGTTTCCCTGCAAACCGAAGCCGACTGGGGGCGCATCCGCGCCGTGCTCCGCAATCTGGTTCGGTCTGCCTTCGCGACAGGGTGAGGTTCCTCGACCCGTTGCGGATAACCGTTCGCCTGTGGCAACTCCTCACGGATCCAGGGAAAGGACGCGGTGAGTGAGGGTCTCAACACGATATGGGCTGGCTGGCATCGGTGCGCTTGGTCTCCTCACAACCGTCCACTGGATCCGCGATCTGGCGTGGTCCCTCCCGGGGATCGCCGACTATCTGATCGGTGTGCTTCCTAACTTTGCGGCCGCCATTGCGATAATCTTCGTGCTGCTGAGCATCTGGAGCGACCAGAACCGTGACGCAGACTCCGCATCCCTCAACCGCGCTTTACGCATCGCAGCATCGATCAGCAGCGCCGGTTTGCTCTGTTGGGAGCTGTTCCAGACGTTGAGCAACCGACTGGTCTTCGACCCCCACGATATCGGCGCGACGCTCGTCGGCGTAGGAACCGCCTGTATCCTGTTCCATCTGCTGACCCCGCGGTCCCATCCCGACCACAATCGCGAGTGACCGCTGCCCCCGTCCCAGCCGCTTGCTGATCGGGCAGGATAGCCGGGAACAACTGCCGACCGCCGTACTGGCGAGCAAGGTCGAAATGCTCTAGCAGCCCGCTTTGAGCGGCGGATCTGGAAAGCGCGCAAATGAGAATGGCATACCTTCTGGCTGCGCTGGCCTTTCTTGTGGCGACGCCCGTGAAGGCCCTGCCGGTGACGCCCGGCGTTTCGCTGGAACTTGCCCTGGAACGGAAAGCTCGGCTTTCAGACGTCTTCTACGCGCTGACATTCATCATCCCGGCCAACAAGGACGAAAACATCACGGCGCGCGAGACCGTGCGGTTCGCGCTTACATCGGCGAAAGGCGACCTGCAGCTCGACTTTCGTGAGCGCGCGGAGAAGATTCAGGCCGTAACGGTGAACGGGACCAGGACGCAGCCCGACCATCGCGCCGAGCATCTGGTCTTGCCTGCCGCCCTGCTTCGCGAGGGCGAGAATGTCGTCGAGATCGAGTTCGTCGCCGGGGATTCGTCGCTCAATCGCAATCCCGACTATCTGTACACACTGTTCGTGCCGGATCGGGCGCGCACCGCGTTTCCGGTGTTCGACCAGCCGGACCTGAAGGCGCGCTACGATCTGACGCTCGATATCCCGGCGACCTGGCAGGCGCTGGCCAATGCCAGGCTGAAATCGAGCGAGACGGTGAACGGACGAACCACCCTGCGGTTCGCCACCAGCGACCTCATCCCGTCCTACCTGTTCAGTTTCGTGGCGGGCAGGTTTGAGGTCGTGGAGCGGACGGTGCGGGGTCGGCCAATGCGCTTGCTGCACCGGGAAACCGACCCTGAGAAGATCGCGCGCAGTCTCGACACGATCTTCGAGCAACATGCCGCGGCGCTCCAATGGATGGAGGACTATTCGGGAATCCCGTACCCGTTCCATAAGTTCGACTTCGTGGCGATTCCCGCATTCCAGTATGGCGGGATGGAGCATGTCGGGGCGATCCAGTACGACGCCGAGGACCTGTTTCTCGAGAAGGATCCTTCCGAACCCCAGCAGCTCGCCCGCGCCAATCTGATCGCGCATGAGACCGCACACATGTGGTTTGGCGATCTCGTCACCATGAAATGGTTCGACGACGTGTGGACCAAGGAGGTTTTCGCAAACTTCATGGCCGCCAAAATGGTCAATCCCGGCTTTCCCGGGATCGACCATGACCTCAACTTCCTCCTGAGGAGCTTCCCCGCTGCCTATGCGGTTGATCGCACGGCGGGTGCGAACCCGATCCTCCAGAGCCTGCGCAATCTCAACGAGGCCGGCACGCTCTACGGCGGCATCATCTACAACAAGGCGCCGATCATGATGCGGCAGCTTGAAATGATCGTCGGCGAAGAGGGCTTTCGCGCCGGCATGCGCGAGTATCTTGCGACCTTCGCCAATGGCAACGCGACCTGGCCCGAACTGGTCGCGATCCTCGACAAGCGCACGCCGGCAGACCTCGCCAGATGGAGCGAGGTCTGGGTAAGCACCGCCGGCCGCCCCGACTTCGTTCTGAACCGGGACAACAGGCTCGAGCAGCGTGACCCGGAGAACCGGGGTCGCATCTGGGCCCAGCGGTTCGATGTGCTGGGTACGCAGTCCCGCGAGATCGAAATCGACGGTCGGCCGGTCGCAATGGGCGCGAACAAGCTGTTGTTCAATTCGGACGGCCGGGGATACGGCCTGTTCCCGGTCGATCCGTCATTGATTGCTGCGCGATGGGGCGGACTGACCCACCTCCAGAAGGGCGCCCAGCTCGTCAATCTCTACGAGCAGATGCTGGAAGGCGACCGTAAGGTCACCCCCCGGAGCCATTTCAAATTCCTGGTCGAAAGGTTGGCGGACGAGGACAACGAACTCCTGCTCGGCACGATGCTCCGGCAGGCCGGCACGACCTTCTGGAGGTACCTGCCCGAGCGCGAACGATCTGCCAACGTAAAGCCGCTTGAGGACGTGCTGTGGACCCGCCTGAACGACGCGACACTCCCCGCCAGCACCCGCAAGCTGTACCTTTCCACGTTGCGGGACGTATCGCTGTCGTCCGCCATGCTCGACCGGATCGAGGCGATATGGGCGGGCAAGCTTGAATTTCCCGGGATCAGCCTTTCGGAACGGGAGAAGACCGATTTTGCCGCCGCACTTGCGATCAAGCGCCCGGAGGGAGCCGAAGTCGTGCTCAAGGCGCAAATGGCGCGCCTTTCCAACCCTGATGACCGGCGCCGGCTGACGTATCTTCTGCCTTCGCTTTCGGCCGATCCGGCGGTGCGGGAAAGGTTCTTCGCGTCGCTGGCCGAGGAAGCCAACCGCGCCAACGAGAGCTGGGTGCTGACGGCGCTTTCGTACCTGCATCACCCCCTGCGCACGGCGCATTCTCAACGGTTCGTGAGGCCCAGCCTCGACATGCTTGAAGAGATCCAGGCGACCGGAGACATTTTCTTCCCGGAGGGATGGGCTGCCGGCAACCTGTCCAACCACAGCAGCCCCCGGGTGGCGGCGGACATTCGGGATTTTCTCGCGAAGCGCCCGACCTACAATCGCCAGCTACGGCTCAAGATCTTGCAGGCAGCGGATCCTGTGTTCCGCGCCGAGCGACTGAAGAACTAGCCACCGTAATTCCAACTGCACCGTAATTCCCACCCACCCCTAGGTGAAGTTCGGGAGGTCCGCTGTCGGTCCTGGCGTTCAGGGTCTGGTTTTCGGCCTGCTGCTAAAGTCGTGGTCCGACCCTGAGCGGTCGTTCGCTGACTACCGGCAATTCAGACCGGTCACCTTTCCTACGGCGCGCGACGATGTTATCCGGGGCGTGAGAGGAAGCATGAAGCGAGTACTTGGGATTCTGGCGGGGCTGGCATTGGCGTGCCCCGCGACCGCCGCGGACGAGCTCAGCGGGGTGTGGACCAATGCCTGGTACACTCAGCTCGTCCGGCCCCGCGAACTCAAGGACCTGATTGTATCCCCGGCAGATGCCGAGGCGTATGAGGCGCCACGCCGGGCATTGTCCGGCCGGCTCCCCTCCCCGCCGGACGATATCGGTCAGAACGAGAGCGAGTTCATGGACCAGGGCCCAGGGCTGGCCCGAATCCGGGGCGAGATCCGCTCGTCCTGGATCGTCGATCCGGTTGACGGCAAGATTCCCTGGAAACCGGGCGCGCTTGAGGCGCGCAGCGCCGCCCGGAAGGCGAGCCAAGCGACCAGCGATGTCCATGGCTGGGCCACGGACGATCGCTGCCTCACCATCGCCGGCGCCGCGGCCCCGATGATCAACTCCCCGGAAAACAACAACGTCGCTATCGTGCAGACGGCCGACGCCGTCGTGTTCGTCGGCGAGAAGAACCACGAGTACCGCATCGTCCGCCTCGGCAAGTCCGCCCAACTGCCGCCGGAACCTGGGTCGCGCCTCGGCTCCTCCACCGGGCGGTGGGAGGGCAAGACCCTGGTGATCACCACGACCGGCTGGCCCATGGGCGTCACGGACACCTTCTTCGGCGTCACCTTGACCGAGCGGGCCAAGGTCACCGAGCGCCTGACCCGCACCGGCCCGGCCGAGATCACCTATCTTTTCGAGGTCGAGGACCCGAACCTCTACGCTCGCCCTTGGCGCGGCGAGATGGTGTTCCGTCCAGGTGGCCCGCTTTATGAGTTCGCTTGCCACGAGGGCAACTACGCCCTGACCCACATGCTCGACGCGGTGCGCATCGAACAAGAGGCCGCCGCCGCCGCGCGACCCGCTGCCGCCTTGCGCGAGTAGATCGAGCACCGCAGCCGCGGGTGAAGTCCGCTCGCCCCCGAAGGCAGAAGTTCACAACGTCCGCTCCCAATCACAGCCAGTCGCCACGCGCCTTGATCGACGCCAAGCCTTGGCGCCTATCCGCCGCGCCCTCAGCGCCCATCCGCCAGCACAAACCCCGCCCCCTGCTCGGCGATCATGATCGTCGGCGTATTGGTGTTGCCGGAGGTGATGGTCGGCATCACCGAGGCGTCGATCACCCGCAGGCCCTGCAGGCCGATCACCCGCAGGCGCGCGTCCACCACCGCCGTCGGGTCAGAACCCAGGCCCATCCTCGCCGTGCCCACCGGGTGGAAGATGGTTGCGCCGATGTCGCCGGCGGCCTTGGCCAGGGCGGCCGCGTCGTCCCCGACCCCGGGGCCGGGCAGGTGCTCGGCCGGGCGATAGGCCGCCAGCGCCGGCTGTCCCATCAGCCGCCGCGTCACGCGGATGGCGTCGGCGGCGACCCGGCGGTCATCGTCCGTTGACAGATAGTTGGGGTCGATCACCGGAGCGTCGGCCGGGTCCACCGAACGCAGGCCGATCGTCCCGCGTGAGGTGGGGCGAAGGTTGCAGGCCGCCACCGTCACCGCCGGAAACCGGTGCAGCGGCTCGCCGAACCGGTCCAGCGACAGCGGCTGAACGTGGAACTGGATGTTGGGCCGCTCGTGCCCAGGTCCCGAGGTTGTGAAGATCCCCAGTTGCGAGGGCGCCATCGTCAGGGGCCCGCGCTGGAACAGGGCGTACTCCGCCCCCATCAGTCCCAGGCCGATCAGCGAGTGATAGGTCTCGTTCAACGTTTTCACGCCCGAGACCTTGTAGATCGCCCGCTGCTGCAGATGGTCCTGCAGGTTGGCGCCTACGCCGGGATGATCGCGCACCACGGCGATCCCGTGCCGCGCCAGCACTCCCGCCGGCCCCACGCCCGAGCGCTGCAGGATCATCGGCGAGCCCACCGACCCTGCGCACAGGATCACCTCGCCCCGCGTCCGCGCGTCCATCACCCGGCCGTTCTGGCGATAGCGCACGCCGGTGGCCCTCGATCCCTCGAACAGCACCCTGTCCGCCAGCACCCCGGTTTCCAGACGCAGGTTGGCGCGATGCAGCACCGGCTTCAGGAACCCCCGCGCCGCCGACCAGCGGAAACCCCGCTTCTGGTTCACATGGAACAGGCCGACGCCCGAATTGTCGCCGGTGTTGAAGTCGTCGGTGGCGGGCACGCCCATCTCCACGGCCGCCCGCGCGATGGCGTCCAGCACGGCCCATCGCACCCGTGGCGCCTCCACCCGCCATTCGCCGCCCACGCCGTGGTGGTCGGTCTCGCCCAGAAAGTGGTCGTCCAGCCGCCGAAACACCGGGGCCACGTCGCTCCAGCCCCAGCCGGTCAGGCCCAGGCTGCGCCAGTGGTCATAGTCCGCCGCCTGGCCGCGCATGGAGATCATGGCGTTGATCGCGGACGAGCCGCCCACCACCTTGCCGCGCGGATAGCTTATCGGTCTTCCGTTCAGCCCGGCCTGCGGCTCGGTGGCGTACATCCAGTCCGAGCGTGGATTGCCGATGGCGAACAGGTAGCCCACCGGAATGTGGAACCACATCCAGTTGTCCCGCCCGCCGGCTTCCAGCAACAGCACCCGCGTCTTTGGGTCCGCCGACAGCCGGTTGGCCACCACGCACCCGGCCGAGCCTGCGCCCACCACGATGTAATCGTAGTCGCCGTCGAGGGGTTCTGCGGGCCGCGTCATCTGTCCTGTTTGCGCGGAATCGACCGCCTTCGCCAGAGGCCGCACAGTCCCTGCCGCTTTCGGTTCCCCGCGGCGAATTGACAAATCGACGAACTGCACCGCCACTGCCCGGGGGGAGAAGCTTGACGTTGGGAGGCCCGTGCGTGGCGATCTTGGACGACAGTCTTGAACCGCCGAAGGCCAGTTTCCGCATCAAGCTGTTCTATGGCCTGGGCTCGGCCGCCCCGGGCGCGTTCAACGCGCTGGGCGCGCTGGCGATGTTTTTCTACAATCAGGTGATCGGCGTGCCGGCGGCGGTGGTGGCGCTGGCGCTCTCGGCCACGCTGTTCTCCGACGCCATCATGGATGTCGTGATCGGCAACGCCTCGGACCAGACGCGGACCCGCTGGGGCCGTCGCCATCCGTTCCTGATCGCAGGCCTCCTGCTGATCCCGATCGCCCTCTATTTTCGCTGGAGCCCGCCTCAGGACTGGGCGGCCGACTCGATGTTCTGGTACGTGCTGGCGACGGGCCTCTTCGTGAATGTGTCCTTCAGCATCTTCGAGATCGCCAGCAATGCTCTGGGCCCCGAACTGGCCAAGGCCTACCACGACCGCACGGTGCTGATCGGCTATCGCTGGATGATCGGCGCGGGCACGTCGGCGCTGGCCACCGTGCTGATCTACGGCGTCTTCCTGCGCGCCACGCCGGAGCATCCGGTCGGCCAGTTGAATGTGGACGGCTACGGGCCGTTGTCGCTGACCATCTCGGTGATCATCGTTGCCTCCATCCTGGCGATGGCCTGGGGCACCCGCCACGCGATCCCGTATCTGTTCCAGCCGGTCGCTTTCGCCGAGCGGGCCAGCCTCAAGGTCCAGATCCAGCGCATGGGCAAGGCGCTCGGCAATCGCAACTTCCTGGTGGCGGTGGGCGCCGGTGTCTTTCTGGGCGTCGCGCTGGGCATGGAAGGCGGACTTCGCCTCTATTTCTACACCTTCCTCTGGGGCCTGAAGGCCAGCGACATCATGGTCCTGTCGCTCCTGGCCATCCCCACGCCTATCCTTGCTGCGATCATTGCGCCCCGTCTGGCCCAGCGGTTCGGCAAGAAGCCGGCCTGCCTTTCGCTGTTCACGGCCAGCATACTGATCACCCACCTGCCGATGTTGCTCAAGCTGACAGGCGTCCTGACCTGGGCTGCATCGCCGCAGCTTCTGATGCTGCTGGGCGGCTTCGCGTTTCTGGCGGGGGTTTGCATCATCGGCGGCTACATCATCGTCTCCTCGATGGTGGCCGACATCGTCGAGGATGTTCAGGCCCAGACCGGGGATCGCGCCGAGGGCCTGTTGATGACCGCCGACAGCCTGCCAAGCCGGATCGTCAACTCGATCTCGGTGGCGTTTCCCGGCCTGTTGCTGGCCTGGGCCGGATTCCCCGAGAAAGCCAAACCGGGGCCAGATACGCTGGCCATGATGATGCAGGTCGGCTGGGTCTATATTCCGCTGATGGTCCTGGTCAGCGGGCTCAGCGTGGCCACCTGGACGCTCTACCGGATCGATAAGGCGACCCACGACGCCAACCTTCGGGCTGTTGTCAGGGCAGAGTGAGCCCACGCCTGTACGCAAAACGACCGCACGGTGATCAGGTAGAGTTCGATGACGGGTGCGTCATTTATTTGACAACACTTTATGGGCTATAGGATACCGCATATTCGGTGCGCCCCTCGCGCCGTGTCCGTCTGTCCTCTCGGGAATCCGTCGATGCGCCGCGTTATGATCGCCTCTGCCCTGGGCCTTGCGCTCACCTTCGGCCTGGGCGCCGTTACTGCAGGCGCCAAGGCCCCGGCCGCCGCCGTGGCCACCCCGGCCCAGGTAGACAACTTCCGGCTGGTCACCGCCTCCGGCCACTCGCAGGATCTCTACCGCTATCAGGACGCCAAGGCCGTCGTGCTGGTGATGCACGCGGTGGGCAGCCCCGAGATCCGCAAGAACGCCGCCGCCCTTGCCGCCCTGCAGGCTGCCTACGGGCCAAAGGGCGTGCAGGTGATGCTGCTGAACTCCACCGCCAGGGATACCCGCGCCGCTGTGCTGGCCGAGGGCAAGGCGCTGGGTCTCAACCTGCCGGTGCTGATGGACGACAACCAGCTGGTCGGCGACCAGCTCGGCGCGTCCAATGTCTCCGAAGTGTTCGTGATCAACCCGCGCACATGGGCCGTGGCCTATCGTGGCCCGCTGAACGACGGCGGCAAGGCGGCCTGGGCAGCCAGGGCGATCGACGCCCTGATCGCCGGCCAGCCGGTGGCCATGGCGCAGCGTCCCGTCAAGGGCGCCGTCATCACATTCCCCGACCGCAGCCCCGCCGCACAGGCCGCGTTCCAGAAGATCTCCTACGCCAACGACATCGTCCCGATCATCGAGCAGAAGTGCATCGCCTGCCACCAGGAGGGCGGCATCGCCCCCTTCGCCATGGACGGCTACGCCAAGGTCAAGGGCTTCGCCCCCATGATCCGCGAGGCCGTGCGCACGGATCGCATGCCGCCCTGGGACGTCGACCCCAAGGTCGGCCATTTCAAGGACGACAAGGGCCTGTCGCCCGCCCAGATCAAGACCCTGGTCCGCTGGATCGAAGCCGGCGCCCAGCGCGGCGACGGCCCGGACAAGCTGGCCGAGGTGCGCCACGTGGCCCCCGAGTGGCCGCTGGGCAAGCCCGATCTCGTGATCGACATTCCGTCCTACACCATCCCGGCCAGCGGCATCGTCGACTACCAGTACCCGGTGATGGACAACCCCCTGACCGAGGGCCGCTGGCTCAAGGCCTCCACCGCCCGTGTTCAGCAGCGTCAGGCCGTGCACCACATCCTGTCGGGCTACATCCCGCCGGGCGCCAACAAGCAGGGCGGCATGGGCAACTGGGGCGGCAGCGTCGGCGGCTACACGGTCGGCATGGAAAGCATCGTCCAGCCCACCGACATCGGCACCTACATCCCGGCTGGCGGCTCCATCGGCTACCAGATGCACTACACCCCCTTCGGAAAGGAAGTGCTCTCTACCCAGCAGATCGGCCTCTACTTCTACGACAAGGGTGAGATGCCGAAGCTGATGATGCGCGAGAACACCATCGCTAACCTCTTCATCAAGATCCCGCCGAACGCGGAGGCCCACCGCGAGGTGGCCTACCTCGACTTCCCGCATGAGGCGCTGCTCTATTCGGCGGTGGTCCACGCCCACTACCGCGGTACCTATTCGGATCTGTCGATCCGCTATCCGGACGGCACGGAAAAGCAGCTCCTGAACGTGCCGCGCTACGACTTCAACTGGCAGCGGATGTATGAGTTCGCCGAGCCCATCAAGGTGCCCGCCGGCTCCAAGCTGATCGCCACCTACGTCTACGACAACTCGAAGCGCAACCCGGCCAACCCGGATTCCAGCAAGGAAATCACCTGGGGCGACCAGTCCTTCGAGGAGATGTTCTTCACCCAGCTGCGCTACCGCTGGGTCGACGAAACGGCCGCGAACCAGACCACCTATGACGACGACATGATGAAGACCCGTCTCATCGGCATGATGGACTCAAACATCGACAGCAAGCTGCAGATCGACGAGCTCAAGGGCGACCTGGGCAATGCGATCCGCCCCCGCTTCGCCCTGGCCGACGCCAACAAGGACGGCGGCATCGACATGAAAGAATTTGAGCCCATCATGAAAATGATGCGCGGCGGCGGCCGTCGTAGCCAGCCGGCGCCGGACAAGGTGGCCTCGGCTCCGGTATCAGCCAAAGCTCCAGCCGGGGTCGCGTCGAACTGATCGACCCCGCCTGACCCAGGCGTCGCGCTCTGTCCCCGCCATCGCAAGATGGCGGGGTTTATCGTTTGAGGTCCCGGGCCTGGATTCTCATTGTGACCCCAAAGCGCGCGCAGACGGGTGACATCGCCGCTCCGCCGCCTATATCGACAGGCATGATCCTGTCGCCCACCTCCCGACGTTGCTCCCCGTCCAGGCCCGGCCTTTGAGGCCCAGCCCTGAGACCCCTGCGCCTGGCCAGGAAAGTGTCTGGGCCTACCCGCGTCCGGCCCGGGCGGAACTGAGCCCGGCGCATGTGGTCATCGTCCATGCCGGCTTGGTTCTGGCCGAGACGCGCGCGGCGGTCCGCACCCTGGAGACCAGTCATCCGCCCAGCTACTACTTTCCACCCTCCGATATCGCCCCGGGGTGTCTGCGGCGCGCGGTCGGCGGCTCATTCTGCGAGTGGAAGGGCCAGGCCGTCTATTGGGATGTGGTGATCGGTGATCGGGTCCTGCCCCGCGTCGGCTGGAGCTATCCGGACCCGACCGCGCCGTTCGCGATCCTGCGTGATCACGTCGCCTTCTATGCCGCGCCGTTCGACCGCTGCAGCGTCGATGGCGAGACGGTCGTCCCCCAGGCTGGCGGGTTCTATGGCGGCTGGATCACCTCCCGGCTCGCGGGGCCGTTCAAGGGCGTTCCCGGCAGCCAGGGGTGGTGAGCCATTGAGCAAGGACATCAACGATCCGCCCGGTCGCCAGGTCCCGCGGGGCCGGCTTTCGCGGCTGGGTCAGTTCGGACGTCTGGCCGGATCGGTCGCGGGCGGCATGATCGCCGAGGGCGGCCGTCGGTTGGCCGCCGGCGAGCGGCCTCAGTTGCGCGACATGCTGCTCACCCCGGGCAATGTCGGCAAGGTCGCCGACCGCCTGTCGCATCTGCGCGGCGCGGCGATGAAGCTGGGTCAGATGATCTCCATGGACGCCGGCGATCTGCTCCCCGCCGAACTCTCGGCGATCATGGCGCGGCTACGCGACAACGCCCAGCACATGCCGGCGGCGCAGCTGCAACAGGTTCTGGCCCGGGAATGGGGAGCAGACTGGCGCACGCGGTTCTCGCATTTCGACCATCGCCCCATCGCCGCCGCCTCCATCGGCCAGGTGCATCGGGCGATCACCCGGGACGGACGGGAACTGGCGATCAAGGTCCAGTACCCCGGCGTCCGCGAGAGCATCGAGGCCGATGTCGACAACGTCGCGACCCTGTTGCGGATGTCGGGCGTTCTGCCGCGGGGGTTCGAGATCGGGCCGTTGCTTGGCGAGGCGAAGCGCCAGCTGTCCGAAGAAGCCGACTATCAGCGAGAGGGCCGGCAGATGGTGCTGCTCGGCCGGTTGCTCGCCGATATGCCCGAGGTGATCGTTCCGACCCTCGATCCGGATCTCACAACGTCCGGCGTGTTGGCCATGACGTTCCTGGAAGGCCGCCCCATCGAATCTCTCGAAACCGCGCCGCAGGATGCGCGTAACGCGGCGATGCAGACCCTGATCAGGGTGGTCCTGCGCGAGCTGTTTGAGTTCGGCGTGATGCAGACCGATCCCAACTTCGGCAACTACCGTATTCAGCCCCGCACCGGGCGGCTCGTCCTGCTCGATTTCGGCGCCACGCGGGCTGTCGCGCCGGAAACGGTGGCGGGCTACCGCGATCTACTGCGCGCCAGTCTTTCGGGGGACCGGGTCGCGGCAAGGGACGCGGCCCTGGCGGCTGGTTTCCTGGGCCCTGCCGTCGTCGCGCGTCACGGCGCGGCCGTGGACCAGATCATCGACGTGATCCAGGGTGAGCTCAGTCGGCCCGGGCTGTTCGACTTCGGGGATCGGCGCTTCGTGGAGGCCCTGCGCGTTCGGGGTGTGGAGATCGCAGCTGATTCCGGCGCCTGGCATCTGCCGCCGACGGACATCCTGTTCGTCCAGCGCAAGATCAGCGGCACCGCCCTGCTGGCCGCGCGCCTCAAGGCCCGTGTCGACATCCACAAGACCGTCGAGCCGTGGATTGGCTCGCCCCCAAAGCGACGCGGCCGCGCCGCAAAGCCGCCGGCTAAGGACGCAAGCCGCCCGGCCTGATCCCCCCGGCCTGCCCGCCCTTGGGCCCCGCTTACCGCATGGCCCCCTCGAGCCTGTGCAGGGGCTCCATGAACGGCTTGCCGGCCCTGGCCGGGTTCGGCGGCCCCCAGGGCGGGCATTCGTCCGGCCGGGTCAGCAGGTTGGTCACGGGATCGCGTCGATACTCGAACATTCGCTGCGCCCCGTCCTCGCGGGTGTCCACCCCGAACCGCCGCACCTCGATCCGCACCTCCCGGGGTTTCGTCGGCGCCTCGGTCTGCCACACCGCCTCCGTTTCCGAAGCCACCGCCTTGAAGCGTCCGAACCGTGAGGGCGCCATCGCGCCGGCCATCCAGCGCAGCTGCGTCAACTTCACCCGCGTGGCCTGGGCGTCCGCGGGCGTCACCGCCCGGGCGATCTCCCAGCCGAGGTCGAACAAGCGCTCGGCCACCACCTGCCGCGCCCGCTCCAACGCCTTGGCGAAATCCGGCTGTTCGTCGCGCCAGCGATAGACCGTGCTGTGCCCGGGCATTGTCGGGTCCTCGCAGATCGCTGTCATCGGCTCGCCCTGGCTCAGCCGCGCACAGATCGCCGCCGCCGTCACCGGGCAGTAGCCGGCGGGCGGCCGTCCGCTCGCGCTCCAGCCGCCCAGCGCCTTGGCCTGTTCCAGCAATCGCCGGAACCGGCCCGACCGCTCCGCCCATCGCCGCACCGTTTTCTGGCTGGGCATGCCCGGATCCCGCACGATCCGGCTGATCGGCTCACCTTCGGCCACCCGCGCCAGCAGCACCCGGCTCACCTCGGCCGAAAACCGCACATAGTCCGTCTTCACGCGCCACCCCTCGGGCCGCACGCGCACGCTATCCCCCTCCGCCATGAGGACCTCCATCTCTGCTCTGATCAAGGAAAACGACCCCGCCGCCACACCTGAGGCGCAACCCGAGACGCTGACGAAATTCTGGCGAATTTGCGCGCGAAAGTCAAGACAAAACGTGAACAAATGTCTCGCCCATGACCTGCCCCAGGTCATCCCCTCCGCTGGAGGAGGCGGCCCGATCCTCGGCGCGCTTGATCCATCGCAATGCCCCGCCGCCGAAGGCGCCGTAGGCCTCCCCGCCTGACCGGGCGGAGCGCCCGCCGGGAGGCCCCATGACAACCGTCTGCTTCCGAGCGCCGACTCGGCCGTCCCGCATGCCCGCGCCCGGGATCGCCCCGTGGCCGTAAAGCCCGCCCTGCTGACGCGTGAGGTCCTGCCGTTTGCCCTGCGGCTGCTGGCCCTGCTGCTCGCAACCCTGATCGTGGACGCCGGGCTTCACCTGATCGATGCGGTCTGGGTCGGCCGCTATCTCGGTATTCCGGGTGTTCTGCTCATCGCCGCCTCATTCGGCCATTCCCTGCGCAAGCGCGGCGTGATCCACGGCGGCGATCCGGTGTTCCTGTTGCGCCTCCACGAATGGCTGGCCTGGGCGGGATCCCTGCTCGTGCTGGTGCATGCCGGCATCCACTTCAACGCCGTGCTGGCCTGGCTGGCCGTGGGCGCGATGCTGGTCAATATCGCCAGCGGTCTTACCGGAAAGTACCTGCTCAGACGCGCCATGACCCGGCTGAAGCAGGCGCGCGCCGAGCTCAAGGGCGAGGGCCTCTCCGAGGCCGAAATCAAGGCGCGGCTGCACCGCGACAGCCTGACCGTCGATGTCGTCAAACAGTGGCGCAAGGTGCACCTGCCGATCAGCCTCGTGTTCGGGGTCCTGGCCCTGGCGCACATCATCGCCATCCTGGTTCTGTGGGGCTGGAAATGACGCCACGATGGATCTGGATCACCATCGGCCTGCTGCTCGCGGTGATCGTGGCGGCGATCTTTGTCTATCCCCACCAGATGGTCAGCCCGGGCAATCTCCAGCCGGCCCACGCCGAGCTGCAGCAGAACTGTTTCGCCTGCCATGCGCCGTTCAGAGGCGCCTCGCCGGACCGCTGCATCGCCTGTCACACGGTGGCCGATATCGGCCGGCTCACAACCCTGGGCGTACCCGTCACGTCCGCATCGGGACGGCCCGCATTCCATGCGAGCCTCGCCTCACAGGATTGCATGGCCTGCCACACCGACCACCCCAGACCCCGGCTGACCCGCAATCTGGTCCGTTCGTTCGACCACGCCCTGCTGACGCCCGCAGTGCAGCCCCGCTGCGCCGCCTGCCACACCCCGCCGAAGGACAACTTCCACCGCGGCGTCGTCCCCACCTGCAGCCAGTGCCACAGCACCACCGCCTGGACGCCGGCCACCTTCGACCACGACCGCTATTTCAGCCTCAGGCCGCCCCACGACGCCACCTGCTCGACCTGCCATGTCGGCAGCAATGTTCAGACCTACACCTGCTTCGGCTGCCATGAGCACCAGAAGGCCAGGATCGAGGCCCGGCACGCCCGCGAGGGCATCCGCAACATCGACAACTGCGTCCGCTGCCACCGCAGCGCCGAAGGCGAGGGCGGCGAAGGTGAGGGTCGCGAGGGTCGCGAGTAGGCAGGGCCGTAGCGCCGCCCCGATCCAGATCCTCCCCCGATGGGGGACCATTGCGTAATTCAGGCTGGCACCAGAATTGGCCTACGCGCCCCTTCGCCCCTTGTGGGAGAAGGTGGCAGGCGAAGCCTGACGGATGAGGGGTCGCGCCGCCCTATCGAAATGATTTCAATGCCTTATCGGAGAGGACTATCGACCCCTCATCCGACCTCGCTTCGCGAGGCCACCTTCTCCCACAAGGGGCGAAGGGGCGTGGCGTCGAGCTCTCTCGCTATCTGGAATTATGCAACGGTCCCGATGGGGGAGGTGGCCCGAAGGGCCGGAAGGGGCGCTGGCGCCCGTCGACGGCGCCTAAAGTCCAGCCGGCAGGGCGGCGATCCGGCGCAGCTGGATCACCTTGCCGTTGTAGTTGAACACCAGAACATCACCCTGCAGCACCCGCGTGACCCGGGTCGGCCCGCCGAAGGGCTTGAGCGACAGTCCGTTGTTCTCGAACACCGCCGCCACCTTGATCGGCCGGCCCGAGCCGGCCGCGATATCGTCGACGCCATTGGCGAGGATCCCGTCAGCCCGCATATCGTGGGTAACGCCGCCACCTTCGATCACCACCCGGTCGCCGCACTGCTGGATACGCTCGACATGGGTCTTGCCCTCATTGTCGCCCGTCCAGACCCCCCGCAGATCCGGCGCCCCCGGCGCCAGCGGCTCGGTGCACCGCGCCAGAACCGGCGCCGGAAAGGTCTTCCAGAAACCCGGCGGCGTGCGGGCGACCGGAATGTCACTGGCCAGCACGACGGTCTTGGCGGGCGCCTGCGCCAGGGCGGCGCCCGGCAGGGCGACCGTCAGCGACGCAACAAGGGCGATCATCACATGGTTCATGGCGTTCTCCTGAACTGTCACCGCCGGGCGTACACCGCCGGGTCGCCCTTGGCGATATGGATCATGAGGCAAAGGCGGGGTGCGCACGCAGTCCGACGGTTACAGGTCCTCCCCCGCTGGGGGAGGTGGCCCGAAGGGCCGGAGGGGGGCATGCTTTGCCCTATCAATGGCTGTCGCGATCCGCCCGCACCAGGTCGGCAGATGTTATAACCGGGACGACCGGTGGCACCGCCGCAAGTCGCGCGCGCACCGCCTCCATCCCGGCAGCTTGCGCCCCGGTCGGATCAAGATCGGGCGCCCCGGCGACCAGCCGCGCAACCGGCCGTCCGCCCCGCGTGATCACGATCTCCCCGCCGCTCTCTACCTCGCGCAATAGAGCCGACAGGTCGCGGCGCGCCTCCGTGAAACTGACCGTCCGCATCAAACTTCTCCTAGACGCCAGATCCTCCCCCGGTGGGGGAGGTGGCCCGAAGGGCCGGAGAGGGCAGGCCTCGCAGGTTGCGATCAAACCCGCCCTGCCTCCCACCGGGACGCAGACCGCCCCTTAAACCCCATGGTAGATCTCGAGCCCGCCGGTCCAGGCGTGTCAAGGACGCGTCCTGCGGACGCGCCGCGCCGCGGCGAGGGCTGCGCCCTCGTCCTTGAGACGCCTGGACCGGCAGGCAAACTGGCCGCCATGGAGTTAAGGCGAGGAGGGGCGGTGGCGTGTTGGCTAGCCCGGTAAGGCGCGAATGTTCCTACCTTCCGCGAAATCCAAATGATTCATACGTCCGCTTCTGACGCACCGCTTGGTTAGTGCGGCGTTAAGCGAACACAATCACGCTCCAGGTTGGAGGGACTATGGCCGATACATCAATCGAGTGGACGGACGCGACTTGGAACCCCGTTGCGGGGTGCACTGTCCTGACAGCAGGCTGCACGAACTGCTATGCGATGCGGATGGCGGCGCGCCTGCAGGCGATGGGTGTACCCAAATATCAGGGGCTAACTCGAAAGAGCGGAGAGCGCCACGTCTGGACCGGTGCCGTCAGTCTAGACGAAACTGCTCTCGCCGCCCCGAAAGCTTGGCGTAAGCCGCGCTTGATCTTCGTGAATTCGATGTCCGATCTATTCCAATCGGCGGTGCCGGCTACGTTTATTCGCCGCGTGTGGGACACCATGGAAGCCACGCCGCAGCACACATACCAAATCCTTACAAAGCGGCCCGACCGCATGGCGGAAATTGCGCCAGACTTGCCGCTCCTGCCCAACGTGTGGCTTGGCACGAGTGTCGAGAATTCGGCTGTGCTGGAGAGGTTGGACCACCTTCGTGCGACGCCGGCGGCTATCCGTTTCGTGTCATATGAGCCGCTGATTGGCTCTGTGGCTGGTGGGGATCTGACCGGCATCCATTGGGCGATAGTGGGTGGCGAAAGCGGCCCCAAGGCGCGGCCGATTCTTGAGGACTGGGTCGATGAGATCTACGACCAGTGTGAAGATGCCGGTGCAGCCTTCTTCTTCAAGCAATGGGGCGGTCGGAATAAGAAGGCAGCGGGACGCGCCTATCGAGGGCGCCATTGGGACAACTTGCCAGCGGCTACTGCCTAACCCCGCCGCCCGCCCTCCCTGCGTTTCCGGTCTAGGATGGAACTGGCGATCCGCTCTGCCAATCCCCAGGCTTCAGGTTTCGGATTCGAAATTGCCAGGAACAGCGAGGCGGAATTCACGCCACCCTTGTTTTTGAGCCGAAGCGGCCGCAGCACCTTGGGAAAGAGCAGTTCAAGCCGCTTTTTGACGTATGCCTCGATGGCGTCTACGTCGGCGACCCGACTGGCGTCTTCGTCGACCTCCCCAAACAGATCGTACATCTGTCGACGCTCCTTGTACCAGTCGCGCTCCCAGTCGGGTGTGCCGAGCATCCGAGTCACAGCTTCTCGCTTTTTATCTGTGATTTTCGAGGGGTCACGCGCTGCTTGCCGAAACAGGCCCTCAAGTGACACGAAGTACCAAACGTCAATGGCCTGCGTTTCTGCAATCAAACGTAGAGTTTCCCAAGATACGCTGAGGCCATAGGGGTCTAGGAACATTACTACCCGCGTCCCAGCGAATGATCGATGTTGAGCGATCAGTTCCTTGATCGCATCGTTGGCATCCTTTCTTTCAACATCGATCTTCAAATTCGGCGACTGGTGGCGATCTCGCAACTCGCACAATGCGCGATAATGCGACCTCTTTCGGTCTATGAATATGAGTCGGTCGAATGGCGGCGACGTGTCGATCGCGAGCTGCGCAGAGCCGCGTCGATGCACAAGTTGCTCCTCTGTGGCTTCGTCCAGCAGGTCGGCCTCGCGCGCAAGGAGCCGCACCGTGCGTCTGCCAGTTCCGGCGTATGCATCAACGTACCAAAGCGACTTGAATTGGCGCCGCAACACGGTTGTGAAAGTTCGGAGGTATTCCTCCATTACTTCCAGCTTCAAGTCGGTTGATACGCTACCGAACTCGTGGTTCCCAATTGCTGGATCAACCAAGCTCTCGCCCCATTTTGTAGTGCGTCATGCGAGCAGAAAATAGCGATTCAACCTCGGCGACAAACGTGTGATGGCTGATATCCTCCCACCCATAAGCCTCACAGCACTAGGCTCAGGACTCATTGATCATAGCCAGAAGATGACGGTGGCAGCGAGAGCGATGGCGGACATGAAGGTGTGTGCGCATCGGTCGTATCGGGTGTGGATGCGCCGCCAGTCCTTGAGGCGTCC
>NZ_JBIKNZ010000148.1:0-4566 GCF_044358365.1 Phenylobacterium sp.
GGGTTGAATTCGCCAAGGCCGAATTCCTCGGAAAACCGGTCGATCAGGTCCTCGAACGGGGTCGCCAGAAAGGCGTCGGGGTCCTCGGTGGAGAGCTCGGACAGGCACTGGTCCAGATCGTTGAAGATCTCCTCGGCGTGGTTTTCCTCATATTCGTTCCAGACCATCTCGCCGAGATGGGTGCGCGCGCGCCAGTAAAGCCCGCTCACTGCAGACTTGCGCGCCTTGGCGATGTCCTTGCGCTCGGCCTCGGCCGCGCGGCCCGCCTCGGCTTTCCGGGCGGCCTGTTCACGGTCAAAGCGCTGCTTCATGGCGATGGTCTGGCGCAGATTGCGGCAATGGGTCTGCAGCGCACGCGAGGCGCGCTCGAAGGCCTCGACGTCCTCAGCCGCCTTCAGCCACACCTGGGCCTCGGTGACGCCCTCCATGCACACCTCCGCCACCGCCGCCAGCATGGCGTCGATGCACTCGGGAGTGAGGGATGTCGGGGCAGGTTGCACGAGAACAAAAGTAGAACATATAGCCACGGGAGTCAAGTTTTTCGAGCGCCTGCCCGCCAGCGCCGTCCACAGCTTCAGCGTCGTCGCGAATGAAACGCGAGTGTCCGGAGCGCCCTAAAGCAGTCCGGCTTGCCGGGCGATCACAAGTGCGGCGATGATCAGGATCAGGGCCTGAATGATCATCCCGAAAGGCGCGGCCAACGGCAGCTTCTGCACCGCCCAGGAGATCAGCGCGGCGACGATCAGGACGATCAAGGCAAAGATGAGAATAGACATGGTCTGGCTCCCGAGACGGCAATGCCGCGCAGTGGAGCAAACCGAGGTTAGGCGGGAGTGTTCCCCGGGGGGTGGGACCCGGGCGCATTTTTCTCTGATAAACTGCGGTGTGGAAAAGAGTGCGTGGGCGGTCTCAACCGTTCGGCGCAACAGCTATGGATATAGCGGTTGAAGTGAGGTTGGGATGGGTCACGCGGGTCGGTTGGCGGACGAGCGCCGGTGGGAACTGTGGGCGCGCTGGACGCGCGGCTAAACGTTGGCGGGTTTGATCCGCCAGCGTCCTCCACAGCGCAACTGCCGCAAGCTAGACAGTAAAAAGATTCCGAATTACACCCGACACGCTACAAAACTAGCGATCAAAAATTGGGAGACGAAATGCCTAAGCTACGTTTAAGCTGGCTCGCTTTCGGTGTAGGTGCTTCTTTGGTGCCTGCTCTTGCTCACGCGGCTACCGAAAACCTGCGGTCAGATGACTACGTTGGTATCTCATTCTGGTTGATTTCCATGGCGCTTATTGCGTCAACCGCGTTCTTTTTCCTTGAAACTCAACGGGTTGCAGGAAAATGGAAAACCTCGCTGACCGTGTCAGGTCTCGTGACGCTGGTGGCTGCGGTTCACTATTTTTACATGCGAGACGTCTGGGTTGCGACCGGTGAAACGCCAACCGTTTATCGGTACATCGACTGGCTCATCACCGTTCCGTTGCTGATGATCGAGTTTTATCTAATCCTTGCCGCGATCACCAAGGTTCCTGCTGGAGTGTTCTGGCGCCTGCTCATCGGCACGTTCGTCATGCTTGCGGGCGGCTATGTTGGCGAAGCGGGATATTTTGCCGTTTGGCCAGCCTTTATCGTCGGCATGATCGGTTGGGCCTACATCCTGTATGAAGTGTTTTTGGGGCAGGCGAGCAAAATCAATGCTGCCGAAGCTCCAGAGTCGGTACAGTCGGCCTTCAAACTGATGCGTCTCATTGTGACCATTGGTTGGGCAATTTATCCGATCGGATACTTCGTGGGCTATCTGATGGGTCAAGATCCATCCGCGAGCTCCGCCGCGCTCAACCTGATCTACAACCTCGCTGACGTCGTGAACAAAATTGCTTTCGGTGTCATCATCTGGACGGTTGCAACCTCTGAAACGGACCGCGCTGCTGCAAAGTAGGTTTCTGCGGACGTAGGGCCTGACAGGCCCGCTACTTACGGCCTTCATGAAGGGCGCCACGCTTCGGCGCTCTTCATGAACGAGCCGCTCATTCTCATGCAGACCTATAAATCAACCCCCAAACGGTAGTCTGAATTGATGCTGCTTTCACTGATATTGGGGATGGCACTTGTTGACGCCCCCCTGGAACCGTTGGTTGACGAGATTGTCGTCACGGCGCGGCAACCCAACACGCCGATTGAAGACAGTCCCGCGAGTATCGAAGCATTCGGGTCCGAGGAACTTGCCAAACCCGGTGAGTTCATGGCTTCCGACCTCAGTCGGCTGTCTCCCGGGCTGACCTACAAGTCGACGTTCGGGTCGTCCGCTCCACAGTTTTTCATTCGCGGCATCGGCTCCAATGACGTCAACCCAAGCGCCAATCCGGGCGTGGCGGTTTATCTCAACGATGTGCTGCTGGCCTCTCCGCTTGGGCAGAACCTCGCGACGTTCGATCTCAGCGGTGCGCAGATATTGAAAGGGCCGCAGGGCACACTTTTCGGTCGTAACGCGACCGGTGGAGCCATCGTCTTTCGTACCAACCGTCCAGGCGATGCCGCAAGCGCGACGGCCGCCGTAGGCGTTGGGTCGTTTGGGCTGCGGACGCTCGAAGCCGCCGCCGATACCGGGACCTTCAACGGCGCGCGAGCAAGGTTTGCTGGCTTTGCCCGACGTTCGGACGGCTACACCAAGAACACCGCAACCGGCGGGTCGCTAAATGGCCTCGAGGTCTACGGAGGGCGGGCCACTGTCCTCGTGGATGGCCCCGGCGGCTGGACAGGAGAGGTGCTCGCCGACTACGCCGTCGATCGCTCTTCCATGACGGCGCATGAAGGCCTTGGCCTGTTTGCGCCAGAAGGCTTGGCTGGCAATCCACCACGTTTCGTACCGTGCGCGGTCGCGCGGGCGAGCGCGGGTGCATGTGTCAACGCATTGGGCTATAAATACACGACCAATCCTTATTCAGAGGCCTTTGATCGACCGGGACGTGAGGACCTGGATGCGGGCGGCGTTTCTGTGACAATCGCCCATAGTGGGCAGATCAACATCCAGTCCATCACTGCCTATCGGACGGCCAAACGCGCGGTCAGAGAAGACTCGGATGCGAGCCCCCTATCGCTGGTCGCGCTCGATTTTGACAACGACGACCAATCCTTCACCCAGGAAGTTCTCGTCCGCGGATCTGGGAGTCGTCTGGATTGGCGAGCGGGCGTCTTCGCTCTGGACGAACAGCTGAAGACCCGAAACCGCTTTGAGGTCTTGGGTACGGTCCGCGCCGCGGGTGCGCCGTTCATTGATGATCCCCAGTTTTTCGTCTTTGGGCCCTTTCGACTGCTTCAATCCTACAGGCTGAAGACTCAATCGGTCGCGGCGTTTGCCGATGCTGATTGGGCGGCAAGCCCGGCTCTGACCCTTACCGCCGGGGTCCGCCTGACCCAGGAGCGCTCGGAGTTCACCACGGAAACGCGGTTTGATGAAGTCACCGCCAATCCGATCCTGTCCCCGCGCCGTGGGGGAGAGCGGAGCGACACGGCCACCTCTTGGCGACTGGCTGCGCGGTACGCGCTTGGGTCGAAGCGCTCCATTTATGCAAACGTCAGTCGTGGATTTAAGTCCGCCGGGTTCAATGGCGGAGCCTTGTTCGCAACCGACTCGATCGGGCCTGTCGCGCCGGAAGTTGTGACCGCCTATGAGGTCGGAGCAAAATGGCAGGCCACAGACCGGGTCGAGCTTGAGACTGCGGGTTACGTGTATGACTATACCAGCCTGCAGGTCTTTACCTTGCGAGCCGCGCCGCCGCCGACCCGGCAGGTTCTCGACAGCGCGAACGCGTCTATCTCAGGTCTGGATCTACGGGCAAAGGCTCGCCTGCCAGCCGGCGTCACTGCGACCGCCAGCGTTGCGTATCTTGACGCCGCCTTCACCGATTTCATCGATGCGAATGGCGTCTCCCGGTCAGGCAATCGTCTGACCGCTGCGCCGGAATTCTCCGGAATCGCTGCGCTGGCCTGGCGCGGGAAGATTACTTCGCAGTGGACCGCCGCCGCCGAGATACGCGCCAAATACCGGAGCCGTGTGTTTTTCGACAACACCAACGACCCACTGCTGAGTTCAGGCGCCAGTACGTTGGTGGATGTTTCCGTGTCGCTTGAGCACCCTCCGAGCGGATTGCAGGCAGACATATCGGTGCGCAATCTGACTGACGAAAGCGTGATTGCAGACGCCCTCAATCTTGGTCAGTACGGCTTCATTCAACGTACCTATGCTCCCCCAAGGGCGGTCTATCTGACAGTGCGAAAACGCCTTTGATCGTTCGCTCCGTCAACTGTCCCCAAAAGTAGGGCCGCATACGCACTCCGTGCCCGGAGTCAAAGGCCTACCCCCTCCGGTCCTTCGGGCCACCTCCCCCATGGGGGATGATCTGTGGCTCCCGAGACGCAACAGGATCCAGGGGCTAGGGTATCGGTGACATCGCGTAATTGAGGTAGGCCCATCCAGACCTGAAGATACGAAGTCGGAGCGAGTGGATCGCGCTGCTTCAAACAGGAGGATGGACCCAATGGAAGTTTATGTCGGGTTGGACGTGTCG
>NZ_JBIKNZ010000120.1:0-4557 GCF_044358365.1 Phenylobacterium sp.
CTCTGGATAACTCAGATGACCGTAGCACTCTCCCATCGCCTCGCTCCAATTTCAGCCACAGAAAACATGTCCTGTTGCACTTGGTTTTGGAACGGGGGGGGGCGGGACCAAGATTTCGGTGACACCTGCAATAACCCCCAAACCCACCCATCACCCGCAACCTCCGACCCCACCTGCCGGCCATGCCTCAGCGGCTGCGTTCGCCGCAACCTCGCCATGTCCAGGGGCCGCCCCTCCCGCTCAAAAATGATCCAATGTTTTGGTCATGCACGATGGTCCGTGATAGAGAACATATAACGAACAATATCCGTTCTTTGAAAGGTGAATCTCACACAAGTTCCCGGGCGTTCCTCGCGCGCGCGCAGGAGTCGTTGTCCCGTCTCTTGATCATGTTGAAGGCTGAGGCGCCCTACCCCGAAACCGGAAATACCCCCAAGAGCGCCGCCGCCACGCCCATCACCGCGCAGGTCGCCACCGCCCAGGGCCAGGTGAACCGCTGGTGGTCGCCGAATTCGACGCCGGCCAGGCTGACCAGCAGGTAGGTGGAGGGCACCAGCGGGCTCAGCAGGTGGAAGGGCTGGCCGACCAGGGAGGCGCTGCCGATGGCTTCCTTTGAAATCCCGTAGTGCGATGCCGCCTCGGCCAGGATCGGGACCACGCCGAAGTAGAAGGCATCGTTGGAGATGAAGAAGGTCATCGGCAGGCTGAGCGCCGCGGTGATCGGCGCCAGGTACGGCCCCATCTGGGGCGGGATCAGGGCCAGCAGGCTCCTGGGCATGGCCTCGACCATTCCCGTGCCGGTCAGCACCCCGGTGAAGATGCCGGCCGAGAAAATCACGGCGACCATGGCGATGACGTTGGGCGCGTGGGCGGCGATGCGGGCGCGCAGGGCCTCGGGTTGCGGATAGTTGATCAGGCTGGCGATCGCGAAGCCCGCCATGAACAGCACCGCCAGCGGCACGAGGCCCGTCACCAGGGTGATCAGCAGCGCCAGGGTCAGCCCCGCGTTGACCCAGAGCAGGCGCGGCCGGCGCGCTGCGGGGTCGGTGGAGACCGTGATCAATCCCTCCGCCTCCGGCGCGGATCGATCCAGCGTCAGGACGCCAAGACGACGCCGTTCGCGCCGGCCATAGACCCAGGCCAGCAGCAGCAGCCAGACCACGCCCACCGCCATCGCCGGCACCATCGGCAGGAAGAGCGCGGCAGGGTCCACCTGCAGCGCCGTGGCGGCCCGCGCTGTGGGCCCACCCCAGGGCGTCAGGTTCATGACCCCGCTGGAGAGCATGATCAGGCACGCCATGATCAGCGGGTTCAGTCCCAGCCGCGCATAGAGCGGCAGCAGGGCCGCGACGGTGACCATGTAGGTCGTCGAGCCGTCGCCATCCAGCGAGACCCCCACCGCCAGCACCACCGTGCCGACCACCACCCGGACCGGATCGCCGCGCACCAGCACCAGCAGGCGTCGCACGGCCGGATCGAACAGTCCCGCATCGATCATCAGGCCGAAGTAGAGGATGGCGAACATGATCATGACGCCCGTCGGCGCGATCTTCTTCACCCCCTCCAGCATCATGGGGCCAAGATCCAGCCCGTGCCCGGCGATGAGGCCGAACACCACCGGCACGACGATCAGCGCCACCAGCGGCGCGGCCCGGCGCGTCATGATCAGGGTCATGAACGTCGCCACCATGGCGAAACCCAGCAGCGCCAGCATCAGGCGTATCCCCGCGCCAAGCGATCCGGACTGGCCATTGATTTCCCCCGCTGGTGCGCGACTCTGACGCGCATAATGACCCGTCTCGTCAGCACAGGAAGGGACAACAAATGATCCTCATCGGCCAGTACGACAGCCCGTTTGTCCGCCGGGTGGCGGTGGCGCTGCGCCTGTATGGCTTCGACTACGAGCATCGGGCCCTGTCGGTGTTCGGCGACGCCGAAGCCATCGGCGCCATCAACCCGCTGCGGCGCGTGCCGACCTTCGTCACCGATGACGGCGAGGTCCTCATCGAGAGCGCCAACATCCTCGACTGGCTTGACGAACTGGCCGGACCCGAACGCGCCCTGATCGCGCGCGCGGGCCTGGAACGACGCGCGGCGCTCAAGGTCTGTGCGCTGGCCTCGGGCCTGGCCGACAAGGCCGTGAGCCTGGTCTATGAGCGCGTGATCCATCAGCGGGCGACGGCGGTCTGGGTGGCCCGCTGTGAGGCGCAGATCGAAGGCGTGCTGGATCTTCTGGAACTGGATCGGGCCCGCCGGGGCGTCTGGTGGTTCGGCGACCAGATCGGCCACGCCGATATCATCACGGCCTGCGTCCTGCGGTTCCTGGGTGAGGCGCATCCAGGGCTCTTCGATCCCGCCCGCTGGCCTGCGCTCGGGGCTCACGCCCGGGCATGCGAGGCCCTGCCGGCCTTCCAGGCGGTCGCCCGGCCCTTCACCGTGACGCTCCCACAAGCCTGAGCCGGGCGCTGCCCTGTTAGCTGATCCAGAGGATTTTCTTGCTCTCAAGAGCGGGCGCCCGAGCGACTTTCGGGACTCGCCTTCACATTATGATGTAATATTTTTTCTGATAATTATCATATAGTTTCATCATTTACTTCACATATTGCACAAAGATAAATCTCGCGCGACATTCTAATGCGGCTTAACCTAACGCGTTACCGATGTTCGAGGCATGCACGCGGCATACTGAATGCCCAGATAACTTGTGGCGATCCGTTCGGCCTTGAAGCGCCCGGCAACACATCTTCTTAAGCTCCGAGGTCGGGCCGACCTCGCTGGCGGCTTTGTCCGCAGCGGGCTGCTCCTGATCAGCGTCGTGCTGTCGCTACTTTGCGCGCTACCCGCGGTCGCCGATCCCCTGGAACCGGAAACCGCCGCGATCTCCAGCCTTCACGTCGCGGTCGGCAAATCGGCGCCTTTGAGCGTCACGGGGACGATCGCGCGCATAGTCGTGTCACAGCCGGAGATCGCCACCGTCGACACGGCCGGCCCCAATGACCTCTACGTGATGGGCCATGATGTCGGAGCCACCAATCTGCTGGTCTATGGCCCTGACGGAAGCCTGACGCAGGTGATCAATGTCGAGGTGGGCTACGACGGGGTCCAACTCCAGGATGACATCAACGCGCTGCTCCCCGGCGAACCGATCCACGTGCAGTCCCTCAGCGGTGGCGTTCTGCTCCGGGGCTCGGCGTCAGACGCCCAGGCCTCTGCGCTGGCAAGCGACCTGGCCGAGCGCGCGGCAGGGGGCGATGTCATCTCCCTGGTGGACGTTCGCCCGGACCAGATCCTGCTGGAGGTCCAGCTGGTCGAAGCCAGTGAGGATGATCTGCGCAGAATCGGCGTCGATATGGGCGCCTTGGGTTCGGGCTTCACACTGCGCACAGGTTCCGCCCCCAGTCCGACCGCGCCGCCGCAAGGCGTGGCGACCGTGAACGGAAACATCGGAAGCCTTGACCTGAACGCCGCGCTGCGGGTTCTGGAGCAGCGCGGGTCCGCGCGCATCCTCGCGCGCCCGCACCTGCTGGCCCTGTCGGGCGAGGCCGCGAGCTTCCGATCCGGTGGAGAGTTCCCCTACCCTGTGCCCACCCGCGACGGCGTGACCATCGAGTTCAAACCCTACGGCACGGCGATCTCGGCCCGGCCGACCCTGCAGACAAACGGCCTGATTCGCCTGGATCTGGCCGCCGAGGTCAGTGACATTGACCCTCGAAACAGCGTCACCATCGAGGGCCTGACCATCCCCGCCCTGAATACCCGGCGCGCGATCACCCACCTGAATCTTCGCGACGGCGAGACCTTCATGTTCGCCGGGTTGTTCTCCGAGACCGAACTGACGCAGCAGGGCGGAACGCCCTGGGCGGCTGAACTGCCGGTCGTAGGGTCCCTATTCAAAGCCGTCCACACCCGGAACCAGCGCCTGCAACTGGCGATCTTTGTGACGGCGCGGGTCATTGGCGCGCCCGATGCCGCTGACGTCGCGCCGCAGAGCCCCGATGATATTGCCTTGCGCGAGCCGGCATCGGACGTCGAAGCCGTCGCCCCGAGCGAGCCGAAGCCCAGGGGATTGAAGAAACTGCTGCGGTCTTCACCGCTCGCCGAAGGCGCCTCCCGCCGCCTCACCTCACTGTTCCACGCCACAGTCGAGGCGCCTGGAAAGGTCTGGGCACGGCTGGAGGGCTGGTCGCGCCGGATCCTCACGGCGTTCCGATCGGGCCCATCAAGAAGCCAGGCCACGCTCAAGAGTGCGGCGGCCAAAGCCGACTCGTGACAGCGTGATCCCGTTCGTTGGAACGGAGGTCATCATGCGGGCTCGTCAACCGGGTATTGCAAGCGCTGCTCTGATCACGGCAATGGCCGTGTCTGCGGGATCGGCCGTCGCTCGGCCACACGCGCCGCCGGCGCCGACCAGCAGGGCGCCAGCTTTCCTGCTGGTCGCCCTGGTTGACCCTGAGCACGCGACCGACAGGTTTGCCCGGACCCCAAGCGAGACGGTCCTGATGATCGCAGTTCCCGAGCCGGGACGCCTGACCGTCGTCACCGGCCAGAGCCGCAAGA
>NZ_JBIKNZ010000123.1:0-4456 GCF_044358365.1 Phenylobacterium sp.
GGCTCAATCCGGCGCATCTGCGCCTGCGACAACCAGATCAAATCACTCATGACGACGCCTCCATGCGCCGCCAGTGAATCAGACCAACCCCGCCTTGGGAATCATTTCAATGGGTCCTGAGCCTAGTTCCCCGAATTTGTCAACGACGGACCGACTTGCTCGGGACGTCCGCTTTGGGTCGCGGCTGTGTGGAGACGCGCTGACATCCGATTGGCGACACGGTACCTATCCCCATAGAGCCTGTTGCGGGGTTTTCATGTCACACGGACTCCTGCGACCAGCCCTCCTCGCCCCCGGCGAAGCCGAGAGGGGGAGGATTGAGGAGAGGGTCGGCGCGTGAGAACGTGATCCGCCGATGGGACGGCGAGGATGTACGGCGGCGACGCTTGATGGCCCTCGACGTCCCGCCAGAGTCGCCCAGCCGGCCCTCTCCCAACCCTCTCCCTCTCGTCGCCCTCGCGGTCGCCAGGTCGCGGGGGAGAGGCGGTGATGGCCGAAGGCCCTCGTTCCTGCCCACGCTTGTCTTCCACCGCCCCCGCCGCCACTCTCCGGGCGATGACCACGATTCAGGATGTTGCGCGCAGCGCCGGGGTCTCCACCGCGACGGTGTCCCGGGTGTTCAGCGCGCCGGATCAGGTGGCCGAGGGCACGCGCGCCCGGGTCCGGGAAGCGGTGGCGGACCTGGGCTACACCCCGAACCTGGCCGCCAAGACGCTGCGGACCCTGCGCACGGACAAGATCCTGGTGACCGTGCCCGACATCTCCAATCCGTTCTTCTCGCAGGTGATCCGGGGCGTTGAGGAGGCGGCCACGGCGGCGGGCTATGCGGTGCTGCTCGGCGATACCCGCCACGAGGAGGCCCGCGAGGATCAGTACGCCCAGATGCTGCTGCGCAAGGAGGCGGACGGGCTGATCTTTCTAGGGCACCGCCTGCCGGATGCGCTGGCCGCGATGGTGGCCCGGATGGGGCCCCGCACGCCGATTGTTAACGGTTGTGAGTTCAGCCCGAGCCTGAGCGTCTCCAGCGCCCACATCGACAACGAACGCGCCGCCGCCGAGGTGATGGCGCACCTATGTGAGATAGGTCACAGGCGGATCGGCGTGATCACCGGGCCGCTGATCAGCCCGATCAGCCGCGATCGGCTGGCCGGGGTCCAGGGCGCCGTCCCGCGTCAGGCGAAGCTCAAGGCGCTGATCGTGGCCACCGGCGACTTCTCTATCGAGTCGGGCGAGGCGCGGGCCGGGGAACTGCTCGATCGCCCCTCACCGCCCACGGCGCTGTTCTGCTTCAATGACGAGATGGCCATGGGCGCGCTGGCGGCGATCCGTCACCGGGGGCTGAAGTGTCCGGATGACATATCGGTGGTCGGCTTCGATGATATCCGTTTCGCCCGCTATCTCGATCCGCCGCTGACCACCATCAGCCAGCCGACCCACGAGATCGGGCGTCGTGTGGTCAAGCTGTTGCTGGATATCCTGAGCGGCGAGGCCGCAGATCGGCGCGACGTGACCTTGCCGCACCAGTTGGTTATCCGGGGAAGCACAGCGCCGCCGCCGAAGGGACCCTCCACATGACCGCTGACCTGCTTGACCGCCGGAACCAGGCGCTCGGCGCCGGCGCGGCGTGATTTGCACCGACGCCACCTATCACGGCAACATCCTGATGGGGCAGGACCGCCTGACGGTGATCGATTTCGACGAAGCCTTGATCCCGACCTTCATGATGATCCGCCGCATGGCGCAGGTAGGCTGGCTCCATCAGCGTCCGGAGATCGATGCACGTGAGTTCATGGAGACGGCGGGACCGGAGGTCTGCCGCCAGTGCGCCGCCTTCAAGCCCCCTTTCTGAGGTCGCCAGGACGAGTACCACCTAGCCTTCCGTCGCGGGAACACTCGCATTTACGGCGCAGCACGCTTGACGAAGCCTCCGTCTGTCAGGAGGAAAGACGCCCTGGGAGGTTCCACAATGTCCGACGTCGATCCGAAAGACCTGCAAGCCTTCGCCGAGGCCGCCGACGCCTGGTTCAGGGAAAACGTGAACCGCGATCCGGGTTTCATGCTGCCTCTGACCTTCATGGAAGTGGGCACGGATCAGCAGTTCCACTTCCTGCGCGACTGGCAGAACAAGGTCTATGAGGCCGGCTATCTGGGCGCGGCCTGGCCGAAGGAATATGGCGGCGGCGGCCTGGCGCAGGCGTTTCAGGCGGAGGCCACCCGGGCCATGCGCCGCCACGGCGGACCGATCTTCCTGAACGCCATCGGCCTCAACTGGACCGGGCCGCTCCTGCTTGACATGGGTTCGCCGGCGCAGCGTGCGAAGTATCTCAAGGGGATCCTGTCGGCGGAGGACATCTGGTGCCAGGGTTTCTCGGAGCCGGAGAATGGCTCGGACCTGGGCAACGCCCAGACCCGCGCGGTACGGGATGGCGACAGCTACGTCGTGACGGGTTCGAAAATCTGGACGACGCTGGGCAAGTACGCCCGCTACATGATCCTGCTGGCGCGGACCCAGCCCCCGGGTGATCGCAAGTACGACGGGCTGACCTTTTTCCTGGCGCCGATGAAGATCGACGGCGTCGAGACCCGGCCAATCAAGAAGCTGACCGGCGAACATGGCTTCACCCAGACCTTCTTCCGTGAGGCGCGGATCCCCGCGGACGAAATCGTCGGTGTCGAGGGCGGCGGCTGGAAGGTGGCCATGCGGACCCTGGAGTACGAGCGCGGCGCGCGTGGCGGCCAGGCGGGCGGCTATGTGGCGGTGGGGTCCAACGCCTGGGACGTGCTGGAGATGGCGCGCAAGATGACCCGCGGCGGCAAGCCCGCCCTTGAAGATCCAGCGCTCCGCGCCCGGATGGTGGACTTCATGATCGACATCCAGAGCAACGCCCTGTGCTCGCAGCGCTCGGGCTT
Organism: Phenylobacterium sp.; assembly: GCF_044358365.1. Classification (GTDB taxonomy): domain Bacteria; phylum Pseudomonadota; class Alphaproteobacteria; order Caulobacterales; family Caulobacteraceae; genus Phenylobacterium. The sequence continues at coordinate 2,911 of NZ_JBIKNZ010000123.1, forward strand.
CAGCCCGCTCAACACCGATCGGCCAACTGGCGTGGCGCTGAGCGGCAAGCTGATGCACTCGGAATTCTCGCGCCGGATCAATGAGTTCGCCATCAGCCTGAACGGCGCCCACGGAGCCTACTATGTGGGCGACCCCAACGCCGTCGACGGCGGCTGGTGGACCCGGTCCTACCTGAACGCCTTCTCGGGCACGATCGGCGGCGGCACCTCGCAGATCCAGCGCAACATCATCGGCGAGCATGTGCTCGGCCTGCCGAAGAGCTGAACCGGATGGCCACGAGCACCATGGGACACGGCTGATGCAGGAACTGGGACGGCTGGGATTCAGCGAGGATCAGGGCAGCCTGCTGGAGGTGGCGACCTCGTTCTGCGCGAAGCGGTCGCCGATGGCGCGCGTGCGCCAGTTGATCGAGGACGACACCGGACACGATCCCGACGTCTGGCGCGAGATCGTCGAACTGGGGTGGCTGGGTATCGCGATCCCGGAGGCCTACGGCGGCGCAGGGCTGCAACTGGCCGAGGTGGTTCCGGTCATGGAGCAGATGGGCCGCTACATGCTGGCCGGGCCCTTCTATTCCACAACCCTGGCCGCTCAGGCGATCCTGGCCGGCGGCACGGAAGATCAGAAGCGGACGCTGCTGCCGAGGCTGGCCGAAGGGTCGATCACCAGCCTGGCCCTCTGCGAGGCTAACGGCGACTGGGACCTCGCGAACATCACCTGCACCGCCACGGCGACCGGATCGGGCGCGCTGAGGCTCTCGGGTGAGAAGCGGCTTGTCAGCGATGCGGCCTCTGCGTCCAACATCATCGCCTCGGTCATGCTGGACGGTCGTCCGGCGATAGTGTTGATCGACCGCGCCACGCTGGGCCCCGATGCGCTGCGCCGCGAGGTGATTATCGACGAGACCAAGCGGGCGTACAGCCTGTCCCTGGACGGCGTCGAGGTTCCAGCGGCCAACCTGCTGGACCCGGACCGCGCCGGGGCCGCGCTTCACCATATTCATCTGACCGCCAACCTGCTGGCAGCGGCCGAGATGTGCGGCGGCACCCAGTCGGTGATCGACTACACGCTCGACTACCTGAAAACCCGGGTGCAGTTCGGCCAGCTGATCGGCGCCTACCAGGCGCTGAAGCACCCGATTGTCGACGCCTACGTCAGCTACGAGCAGACCCGCAGCCACGTCTACAGCGCCGCCCATTGCTTTGGCGAACAGGGCGTGGGCGAGATCGCCACACGCATGGCCAAGGCCCAGGCCGACACCACCCTCTCGTTTGCAGCGGACCGGGCCATCCAGTTTCACGGCGGGTTCGGCTTCACCTATGACTGCGACGCCCAGCTCTATCGTCGCCGCGCCATCTGGCATGCCTCGCAATACGGCGACGCGGCGTGGCACAAGGCGAAGCTGGCGGACCTCCTGCTCTAGAGCGGTTTCCCTACGCTGTGAATCGGGAGGGATTCCCAAATCAGTGATGGAGTGATTCAAGCTGCATGCTGGTGAAGGAGGCCGGCATGCATGGGTCATCCTCTGTCATGTGATCTTCGGGA
>NZ_JBIKNZ010000026.1:0-41895 GCF_044358365.1 Phenylobacterium sp.
CAATTTGCCCTATCCTGTGGACACCGCCCGACAGGAGAGCGCGCCGTGCCCAAGGCCATGACCCTCAACGTGCGCGTCACTGGCCGGCTCGGGGATTTCGTGGCGGCCAATGTCGCGGAAGACGGCGTCTATGAGAACGTCAGCGAATATGTCCGCGACCTGATCCGGCGCGACATGGAACGCGCCGAGGGCGACGCCTTCCATCGGCTGAAGGCCGAACTGCAAATGGCCTTTTCCCTGGCTGACGACAGCTTTCAACCCCTGGACGCCGAAACCGTGATCGCCCGGGGACGGGCCCGCGCCGCACGGTGAGCGGGTTCCGGGTCCAGACCGCCGCGATCGAGCGGATCGACGAGATCTACCGCTACACCGAAAGCACCTGGGGGGCGGATCAGGCGGCGCGTTACATTCGCGGCCTGTTCGCCCGCTTCGAGGCGATCGCCGCCCGTCATGTCGTCTGGCGCGCGATCCCGGCCGAGTTCGGGGTGGTGGGCTTCGTGTGCCGGTATGAGCAGCACCTGATCTACTGGAAAGTTCTCGGCGACGGAGATGTTGGCATCGTCACGGTGCTCCACGAACGGATGCACCAGATCGAGAGGTTCCGGCAGGACTTCGAGGGTTGAAGCCAGGTTGCGGTGGGGGCTATTGCAACTGTCCTCGTACTTTCACCTCAGTGCGCCAGGGGACTCTCAGCCACGTTCTCGTTGGCCCAGTCGCTATTGAGCAGTCGCCGCAACTGATCGCGCTCGCCTTTCAGGGTCATGAGTGTGGCGGCGTCCTGGTCGCGGGCGAGGTCCTGCGCGGCGCCTTCGACCGCCCGCTCTAGGCTTTCCAGCTGCATCAGCAGGTCAAAGGCCTGGCGCCAGAGGTCGCGGGCGCGTTCGCCGGTCTCGGTGAGGAAGGGGGCGCTGAGGCCCGCGCGTTGGGCGTCGCGTTCGAGGCGGGTGAAGTCCTCGGGGACAAAGCCGCGCGTATGCAGATGGCGCACCGCAGCGTCAGCCTCCAGGCCCTCGGCCTCGTAGCGCAGGCTGACCAGTTCCTGGGCCAGGCGATCCAGCTGTTCGTCGCCAAAGCCGTGGGAGCCCACCCGTTCGATAGACGCGTCGATGATCCCGGGGTCGCGCACGGCGGCCATGGCCAGGGCGGCGGCCAGCGGCCGGGGTGCGCGGCGCAGACGATCGTAGGCGTCCTTGACCTCGGCGGTGGCGCCGACCGCCGCAGCGTTGTTCTTGCGACGCTTGTCCCAGCCCGCGCGTGACATCTCGCGCGCCGCAGCCCCCACGGTGTAGACCGGCTGACGGGTGGGCCACAGCGCCTCGTAGCGGGCCAGCAGGTCCTCGCGATAGGCGGCGGCCAGATCCCCGTCGGCGATGGTGGCGGCCACCTTGCGCAGCTTTACCTTGAGCGCGGTCTTGCGCTCGGGCGTGTCCAGCGGATCGTCGCCGCGATGGAAGTTGAACAGGGCTTCGGCGAAGGGGGTGGTGTTGGCCAGCTGGGCCTTCAGCGCCAGGGCCCCCTGCTCGCGCAGCACCTCGTCGGGGTCCTTGCCGCCCTCGATGAACACGAATTTGAAGGTCCGCCCCGGCTTCAGCAGCGGCAGGGCGCGCTCCAGCAACCGGTTGGCGGCGGCCTTCCCCGCGCGGTCGCCGTCAAGGCAGACGGTGGGCTCGGGGTGGTGGCGCCACAGAACCTCCATCTGCTCCTCGCCGAGCGCCGTACCCATGGCGGCGACGCCCGCGATCCCGGCCCGCTGGCAGGCGATCACGTCCATATAGCCCTCGACCACTACCAGGGGCGCGTCCTCACCGGTGGGCGCGGCGGCCAGGATCTTGCGCGCCTCGGACAGGCCATAGAGCTGGTGGCCCTTGTGGAAGACGGCGGTCTCCGGGCCGTTGAGGTATTTGGCGCGGGCCTGCGGATCCATGGCCCGGCCGCCGAAGGAGACCACCCGGCCCCGCGCATCCAGGATCGGAAAGATGATCCGGTCACGGAACCGGTCGTAGGGCGCGCCGCCATCCTCAGGCGCGATCAGCAGGCCGGTCTCCACCAGCTCGGCCGGACGCGCGCCCTTGGTGACCAGATAGTCCTTCAGCGCCGTGCGACCGGACGGCGAGAAGCCCAGCCGGAACCGAGACCACTCCTTTTCCGGCAGGCCGCGTTTCTCCAGATAGGCGCGGGCCTCCCGGGCCGGCGGGCGTTTCAGCTCGCCCTCGAACCATTTGGCGGCCAGTTCCAGCCACTCGGCCAGGCCCTGTCGCACCTTCTCCTGCTCGGCGCCGCGCGGATCGACGGCGGGCAGCGGCACGCCGGCTTCCGCCGCCAGCCGCTCGACCGCCTCGGCGAAGCTCAGCCGCTCGTTTTCCTGCAGGAAGGTGATCAAGTCGCCGGTCTTGCCTGACGAGAAGTCGAAGAACTGGCCCTTCTCGTCGTTCACATAGAACGAGGGAGTCTTTTCCTTGTTGAAGGGCGACAGGCCCACATACTCGCGGCCCTGCTTTCGCAGCTTCACGGTACGACCGATCACGTCGGACGGGCGCAGCCGCGACTTGATCTCTTCCAGGAACCGTTCGTCAAACCGACCGACCATGGGCAAACCGCTACCACAGCGCGTCGCATCTGGCCTGTGGATGTGTCCCACCGAGCTGTGGATGACCCAAACAGTCGCACGCATTCAACGCGCTCGCAGAGCGACGTCAGTTACAGTCCGTATTGACCGCAGAAGGCGCAGAATCACGCAGAAAGCGCGGAGCCTTCCCGATGGCCCCGGTTCGCGATCTTTGCACCAAGGGCGACGGTGCCGCCAAGACTGTGACATTGGGACCGCAGAAAACGCAGAGAGACGCAGAGCTCATTACGCCTCAGCTACGAGGGCCAGTTGCTCCGTCAGGCCTACGTCGCAGATTTCGTATGTTGCGTACGAATTGTCCTTGAGATCAAGGCGCTTCGCGCCATCGCACCAGAACATCGGGCGCAGATCATCAACTACCTCAGAGCGACCGGCATGAAACTCGGGTTGCTCGTAAACTTCGGCGCGACGCCTCGTGTGAAGATTGAACGCTTCGCACTGAGCCTTTCTGCGCCTTCTGCGGTTTCGTCTAACTGAGTCCCCGCACCCAGCCCGGCAATTCGGCGATGGCGCCCAATTCCACGAACCGCGCATGGCCCGCCGGCGCCTCGGCCATCTCGTGGGCCCATGTGACGGGATAGGGGACGTGGGCGCCCCAGCTGCCCGCCTCCAGGGCCGGCAGGATGTCGGACCGGAGCGAGTTGCCGCACATCACCGCCTCGGCGGCGCCCGTGCCGTGGCGGTCGAAAACGCGCAGATAGGTCGAGGCGTCCTTCTCGCTGACGATCTCCACGGCGGCGAACAGGTCGCCCAGGCCCGACGCGGCCAGCTTCTGCTCCTGGTGCAGCAGGTCGCCCTTGGTGATCAGCACCAGACGATAGTGTTCCGAGAGCTCCGCCAGCGCGTTTTCCACCCCCGGGCAGCGGCTCGACCGGCTCCTGAAGCATCTCGCGCCCCGCCGCCAGGATGTCGGCGATCAGGCGGCCCGGCGGGTTGTGATCCGTCAGTTCCATGGCGGTTTCGATCATCGAGAGCGTGAAGCCCTTCACCCCGTAACCGTAGAGCCGAAGGTTGCGGGCCTCGACCTCGGCCAGGCGGGCATTGAGCAGATCCGGCGGGGCGAACCCGGCCATCATCTCGCGCAGGCGATCCTGCGTCAGCCGGAAGATCGTCTCATTGTGCCAGAGCGTGTCGTCGGCATCGAGGCCGACCATGGTGATGCGCATAACCGGTTGAATAGGCCGCCCGGATGAGTCTGCGCAATCGTCAGCCGGCGCAGGCGGCGTCTGGCGGGAATACCGGGTTTCCCTCGTTTACTGCCAACTACTCGCCGAACCCCTCCCCGAGATCGGACACCGGCTCGAGACGCAACAGACGGCTATCGGCCACCCCTGCGGTCCTGTGGGCGACGAGCACCCGATACTCAGGATCGCGCACCATGGCGATGAAAGCCTCCGAGCTTGAGTACTCGGCGATGAAGGCGATGTCCCAGGCCTCTGCGTCGGGTCCGGTGACCATCACCTGCGGCTTGCCTGCCCAGATCTGTTTGCCGCCCAGACGCTTGAAGATGTGCGCGGTGGTCCGACCGTAGGCGCGGTAGGCGTCCAGTCCACTGAGGTCCTTGCCGTGGTCCGGGTGCCCCTCGGGATAGTCGGCCTGGGGCTTGAGCTTCACCAGATTGAGCATCTGGATCGGCTGGTCGCGCGGCAGCGACTTGAAGACTTCCCACGCATCGCGGCCCGGATCGATGTACATGCTGCTCCCTCGCCTTGTGCGGACAGATTAGCCGCATTGACCCCACCTTCGCGAGTCACTACCAACGCCGCCGTTTGCCCAAGTCAAAAGGACCACCACCATGAGCCGTGATCTGCTGCCTGGCGTCACCGGCGTTCTGGTGCTGGCCGATGGAACCGTCCTGCAGGGGCATGGCGTGGGCGCCACGGGCGAGGCGTTGGGCGAGGTCTGCTTCAACACCGCCATGACCGGCTACCAGGAGATTCTCACCGATCCCTCCTACATGGCCCAGATCGTCGCCTTAACCTTCCCGCACATTGGCAATGTCGGGACAAATGTGGATGACCTGGAACAGATGTCGGGCGCCGCCGAGACGGCGGCCCGGGGCGCGATCTTCCGCGATATGCCCACGCCGCCGGCCAACTGGCGCTCGGACTGCGATCTTCCTGCGTGGATGGCGCGGCGCGGGGTTGTGGGTCTGGCCGGGGTGGACACGCGCGCGCTCACCCGGGCGATCCGTGAGAACGGCATGCCCCACGGTGTGATCGCCCACAGCCCCGACGGCGTATTCGATCTGGAGGCGCTGCTGGCGAAAGCCAAAGCCTGGTCAGGCCTGGAAGGGCTGGATCTGGCCAAGGACGCTACCTGCCTGCAGGCGTTCACCTACGACGAGGGCCTGTGGTCCTGGCCGGAGGGCTACGCGAAGCCGGCCACGCCGAAATACGATGTGGTGGTCGTCGACTACGGCGTGAAGCGCAACATCCTGCGATCGCTGGTCTCGGTGGGCGCACGGGTCACCGTGGTGCCGGCGAGCACCACCGCCGAGGAGATTCTGGCGCGCAAGCCGGACGGCGTCCTGCTCTCCAACGGCCCCGGAGACCCCGCCGCGACGGGCGTCTATTCGGTGCCCGAGATCCGCAAGCTTGTGGCCAGCGGCACGCCTGTGTTCGGCATCTGCCTGGGCCATCAAATGCTGGCGCTGGCGCTGGGCGCCACGACGGTGAAGATGGATCAGGGCCACCATGGCGCCAACCATCCGGTCAAGGATCTGACCACCGGCAAGGTGGAAATCGTCTCCATGAATCACGGCTTCACAGTGGATCGCGACAGCCTGCCGAGCGGCGTCGAGGAAACCCATGTCTCGCTGTTCGACGGCACCAACGCCGGCCTGGCGCTCGAGGGCAAGCCGGTCTTCAGCGTCCAGCACCACCCCGAAGCCTCACCCGGCCCGACGGACAGCCTCTACATCTTTGACCGGTTTGCAGAGCTGATGGACGCGGGGAAGTCGCTCGGAACGACCGCAAGGTCTTGAACCGCGAACCCACGCGAACGAACGCCTCATGCAGCCCGCCCCCTGAACGGGCAGGGTCAACCGCGAGGAAAAGCCGGGCAGAGTTGTGGGTCTGCCCCTAGAGGCTGGACAGTTCGCCCAGGCCGATGATGGGCCCGCTCGGGCCGTTGGGATCCTTCGAGCCGCCTTCCGGTTCGATGGAGACCGCCAGCTTGGCGCCGGCGGACATCCTGGCCATCACTTCCAGAGGCAGTGCGATGACCTTGGCCTTGCCGGGCTCGATCAGGCCCAGCGACCGGGGCTTGTCCTGGCCGGCGATCAGCCAGAGCTGATTGACCTTGTCGCGGTCGGCGCCGGGCGGCAGCAGCGAGGTGATGATCAGCGCCTTGCGGTCCGGATCATAGGCCGCCACGAAAAGCGGCTGCGGCTGGCCGCTGGTGGCGGTCAGGCTGGCGTTGAGCAGTTGGCCGGGCGCCGACGCAGGCGCCTCGACGGTCACCGGTGGCTGGGTGACCTGCACCACCACGCCGGCCAGGCTGGCGGCGGCCAGAGCGAATCCTCCCACGGCGGCGTTCCGCCAGAACCGCAGTTTGTTCATCACCGCACCATTGTCATTGGCGGGCAGCATGGCCTCGATCCGCGTCCAGACGCCTTGCGGCGCAGTGACCGGTTCGATGCTGTCGAGCATGGGGGCGAGGCGCTGGCGCCAGGCGTCCACATCAGCGGCGAAGGCCGGGTCGCGGGCCATGCGCATCTCGGCCTCGGCGCGTTCACGCGCATCCAGCACGCCCAGCGCGTGCTCGGCCGCAAAGGCCTCGCCTTCGGGAAGATCGGGAGCTTCACTCATGACTGGAGGCATCCTTTGAGTTTCGCCAGTCCCCGACGAATCCAACTCTTCACTGTGCCCACAGGCGCATCCATGCTGCGGGCCAGAGCCTCATACGTCACGCCCTCGAAGAAGGCGGTCCGGATCACTTTCTCGGTGCGGTCGTCCAGCTGGGACAGGCACCCGTGCAGTTTGTTGCGGTCGTCCGCAGCGAACAACAACGTCTCGGCGCTGTCGGCGCCATCGGGGATCTCCATACCCTCGATGGATCCGGCGTACGCCAGCGGCCCGCGCGCCCGCAAACGGTCAATCGCCCGGTTGCGGGCGATGGTGGACAGCCACGTCATCACACTCGCCCGGGAGGAATCAAACCGGTCGGCCCGTCGCCAGATTGTGACGTACACGTCCTGCAAAACGTCCTCGCTCTCCTCGCGGTCCGAGAGGATACGGAGGCAGACACCGAAAAGCTTCGCAGAGGTGGCCTGGTAAAGTTGTCGCAGGGCCTCGCGCTCACCCGATGCGATGCGCGCCATGAGCTGTGAGAGATTGGCCGAGGTCGTCGCACCGGCGGCCAAAAGGGACCCTAACTCTAGAAAGTGTCATCACAGACGGGTGAACGGCGAGGCTGCCCGTCCCGGAGCCAGGACGCAAGCCTTGCGATAACCGGGGTCTGCGCGTGAGGGCGCTTGCGCCCGCGGGGCTCCCTCTCTAAACCGCCCGCTTAACCTGCAGATTGACCGGATCGGCGCCCCTCAGCGTGCGCCGGTTCATGCGCGCGAGACGTGATGCCCAAACGCACAGACATATCCTCGATCCTGATCATCGGCGCCGGCCCCATCGTGATCGGCCAGGCCTGCGAGTTCGACTACTCCGGCGTCCAGGCCTGCAAGGCGCTGCGCGCCGAGGGCTACCGGATCATCCTGGTGAACTCGAACCCAGCGACGATCATGACCGATCCCGACGTCGCCGACGCCACCTATATCGAGCCGATCACACCGGAGATGGTCGAGAAGATCATCGCCAAGGAACGCCCCGACGCCCTGCTTCCCACGATGGGCGGGCAGACGGCGCTGAACACGGCGCTTGCGCTGGAAGCCTCCGGCGCCCTGGCGAAGTATGGTGTCGAGATGATCGGGGCCAAGGCCGATGTGATCGACAAGGCCGAGGACCGCCAGAAATTCCGCGACGCCATGGATCATCTGGGCCTGGAAAGCCCCAAGTCCAAGGCGGCCCATTCCATGGAAGAAGCCCTGGAAGGGCTGGAATTCGTCGGCCTGCCGGCGATCATCCGCCCGTCGTTCACGCTCGCCGGCACCGGCGGCGGCATCGCTTACAATCTGGAGGAGTTCCGCGAGATCGTGGAGCGCGGTCTGGATATCTCGCCCACCACCGAGGTGCTCATCGAGGAGAGCGTGCTCGGCTGGAAGGAGTACGAGATGGAGGTGGTCCGCGACAAGGCCGACAACTGCATCATCGTCTGCTCCATCGAAAACATCGACCCGATGGGCGTGCACACCGGCGATTCGATCACCGTGGCGCCGGCCCTGACCCTAACAGACAAGGAATACCAGTGGATGCGCCGCGCCTCGATCGCGGTGCTGCGCGAGATCGGCGTCGAGACCGGCGGCTCCAACGTGCAGTTCGCGGTCAATCCCGCGGATGGCCGCATGGTGGTCATCGAGATGAACCCCCGCGTGTCGCGCTCGTCCGCGCTCGCCTCGAAGGCCACCGGCTTTCCCATCGCCAAGGTCGCCGCCCGGCTGGCCGTGGGCTACACGCTCGATGAGCTGATGAACGACATCACCGGCGCCACGCCGGCGTCCTTCGAGCCCAGCATCGACTATGTGGTCACCAAGATCCCCCGGTTCGCGTTCGAGAAGTATCCCGGCGCCGAGGCCTATCTGACCACCTCCATGAAATCGGTGGGCGAGGTCATGGCCATCGGCCGCTGTTTCGCCGAGAGCCTGCAAAAGGCTCTGCGCGGTCTCGAAACCGGTCTGACGGGTCTGGATGAAATCGCGATTCCAGGCGCCGACGACCCTGAGATGGGCCACGCCGCCATCCTGCGTGCGCTGGGCACGCCGACCCCGGACCGCCTGCTGGTGATCGCCCAGGCCTTCCGCGCCGGCCTGACGTGCGAGGAGATCCACGCGGCCTGTTCCTACGAGCCCTGGTTCCTCCGCCAGATTGAAACCCTGATGCAGGAAGAGGCCCAGGTCCGCGGCCAGGGTCTGCCCACCGATTCCGCCGGCCTGCGCCGGCTCAAGGCGCTGGGCTTTTCCGATGCGCGTCTGGCCAAGCTGATCCATTCGACCGAATCCGAGGTCCGCACCCGCCGTCGCGCCCTGGGCGTACGCCCGGTATTCAAGCGGATCGACACCTGCGCCGGCGAGTTCCGCGCCGAAACGCCCTACATGTACTCGACCTATGAGACCGGCGCGCTGGGCCAGGTCCCTGAGTGCGAGAGCGACCCGACCGATCGCAAGAAGGCGATCATCCTGGGCGGCGGACCCAACCGGATCGGCCAGGGCATCGAGTTCGACTACTGCTGCTGCCACGCCGCCTTCGCGCTCAAGGATATCGGCGTCGAGTCGATCATGGTGAACTGCAACCCCGAGACCGTCTCCACAGACTACGACACGTCCGATCGACTCTACTTCGAGCCTCTGACGGCAGAGGACGTTCTGGAACTGATCGATGTCGAGCAGTCCAAGGGCACGCTGCTGGGTGTCATCGTCCAGTTCGGCGGCCAGACGCCGCTCAAGCTGGCGCAGCCGCTGGAAGACGCCGGCATCCCGATCCTGGGCACCTCGCCGGACGCGATCGACCTGGCCGAAGATCGCGAGCGGTTCCAGCAACTGCTCCACCGCCTGAATATCGCCCAGCCCGTCAACGCCATCGCCCGCTCCCGTGACGAGGCCTTCGCCGGGGCCCACAAGGTTGGCTACCCCGTGGTGATCCGCCCGTCCTATGTGCTGGGCGGGCGCGCCATGGAGATCGTGCGCGATGACGAGCAGCTGGAGCGCTACATCACCACGGCCGTGCAGGTGTCCGGCGACAGCCCCGTCCTGATCGATCAATATCTGAGCCGCGCCACCGAGGTGGACGTCGACGCGCTTTGCGATGACACCGGCGCGGTCTTCGTGGCCGGCGTGCTGGAGCACATCGAGGAGGCGGGCGTCCACTCCGGCGACAGCGCCTGTTCGATGCCGCCGTTCTCGCTCAAGGCCGAGACCATCGCCGAGCTGAAGCGTCAGACCGAAGATATGGCGCGGGCCCTGAAGGTGCGCGGCCTGATGAACGTGCAGTTCGCCATCGAGGAGCCGCAGAGCGACACGCCGCGAATCTATGTGCTGGAGGTGAACCCCCGCGCCAGCCGCACGGTGCCCTTTGTGGCCAAGACCATCGGCCAGCCGGTCGCCGCGATCGCCGCCAAGCTGATGGCCGGCAAGCCGCTCTCCGACTTTGGCCTGGTCGATGCGCCCTACGACCACATCGCGGTCAAGGAAGCCGTCTTCCCCTTCGCCCGGTTCGCGGGCGTCGACACCATCCTGGGCCCGGAGATGCGCTCGACCGGCGAGGTGATGGGCCTGGACTGGATCCGCGAGGGCGAAACGACGTCTGCCCCGGCCTTCGCCCGCGCCTTCGCCAAGGCCCAGTTGGGTGGAGGCACGCGCCTGCCGCAGAAGGGGTGCCTCTTTGTGTCAGTGCGGGACGCCGACAAGGCCTGGATCGCTGAACCGGTGCGTCTGATGCTGGCCCAGGGTTTCCGGGTTCTGGCCACGGCCGGCACGGGCGCCTATCTGGCCGAACAAGGGCTCAAGGTGGAGCTGGTCAAGAAGGTGCTTGAGGGTCGCCCGCACATCGTGGACGCCATGAAAAACGGCGACGTGCAACTGGTCTTCAACACCACAGAGGGCAAGCAGTCACTGAAGGACAGCTTCGAGATCCGCCGCACGTCGTTGATGATGAAGATCCCCTACTTCACCACCACCCCGGCCGCTCTGGCGGCGGCGCAGGCGATCGCCGAGGTCGCCAAGGCGCCGCTCGAGGTGAGGCCGCTACAGAGCTATAGCTAGCCGCGACATCAGCGCAACGGGCGTTCCAGCACCAGATCGTCGTAGACATTGGCGCCGACGCGGAACTGGCGGACTCCGGCCTGCGTGAACCCCTGGCGGGCGTAGAAGGCCCGGGCCGGGTGGTTCTCGCCATAGACGCCCAGCAGCAGGCGGGTGGCCCCTGCGCCAGTTGCGGCAGCGATCACGCTCGCCAGCAGCAGCGCCCCGACGCCGCCGCCCTGATACCTTGACAGCAGATAGATCCGTTTCAGTTCCAGATCCATCGGACCGGACGGGACCGGCAGATCGACCGGGCAAAGAACGGCGTAGCCCACCGCCACACCCGTCGTGGGCGCCCCAACGGCCCACAGGCGATACTGGTCGTCCTGAAGCCAAGTGGACACCGGTTCGGCGCAGAAAATGCGAAAAACCTGGAGAGTCGGGCCTCGTCATCCCGATCAGATTGAATCAATCTGATCGAGCGAGACTCTAGCACACTGGCCGCAGGTTTGGCGCTGGGCTACGAACATGCTGAACAAGGATCAGGGAGAACGCACATGTCAGGTCGGGTCGAGGGCAAGGTTGCACTGGTTACCGGCGGGGCCAGCGGCATCGGGCGCGGCTGCGCTGAAAAGCTTGCGGCTGAAGGCGCCGTCGTCGTGGTCACCGACATCCAGGATCACCTGGGCGCAGAGGTGGTGGCCGGCATCAAGGCTGCGGGCGGCAAGGCCGAATACCTGCACCACAACGTCACTGACGAAGCGGAATGGGTCAGCGTCATCGCCGCGATCAAGGCCGGACATGGTCGCCTTGATTTTCTGGTCAACAACGCCGGGATCGGCATCGGCGGGTCGGTGCTGGAGATGGCGCTGGCCGACTGGCAGCGGCAGATCGCCATCAATCTCGACGGCGTCTTCCTGGGCGTGAAACACTCGATCCCGCTGATGCGCGCATCCGGCGAGGGCGGCAGCATCGTCAACATGTCGTCGGTGGCCGGCCTCAAGGGATCGGCCAACATGGCGGGCTACTGCGCCACCAAGGGCGGCGTGCGAATGTTCACGAAATCGGTGGCGATGGAGTGCGCCAACGCCCGCGACGGGATCCGCGTCAACTCCGTGCATCCCGGGATCATCGAGACGCCGATCTGGATCACCGTCGGCGCGGCGACCAACCCGGGCGCCAACGCGCCGCCGGATCTGGACGCGCTGTCCGCCATGGCCGTGCCGATGGGCGTGAAGGGCTATCCCGAGGACATCGCCAACGGTGTGCTGTGGCTGTGCTCCTCCGAGAGCCGCTATGTCACCGGACAGGAACTGGTGATCGACGGCGGCCTGACCGTTCGCTGACCGCCAAATCAGCGGTCAGTTTGCGCGGCGAGGAAGTCATCCAGCAGATCGTAGCCCATGGCCATGCCGTCGGACATTCCCGATTGCAGGGCCATGTCGCGGAGATCCTTCGACGGGTATCGCATGATGAGCGAGAGCGTCGTCTTTGCGCCGGCCTCGCTCAGGGTCAGCGTATTGATCGCGGGCTCACCTTCTCCCCAGGCCGGCTCGTCGTTGATCTGCTCATCGAGGGACAGGCCATCCATCTGTTCACTGGTGACGAGACGCTCGACCGGTGTGATTTCCTGGTGTTCGCCGTAGGACCCGAAGCGGCCCCCCGTATGCTTGTTCTGCCAGATGTAGCGGTAGCGGCCGCCGACCCTCAAATCGACCTTGCAGTAGGGCATGAACCAGTCCTCCGAGCCGACCAGCCAGCGCTGGATGAGCTCCGGCCTGGTGTGCGCCGCCCAGACCATCTGCGCCGGGGCGTCGAACACACGCGTGACGGTCACTTCACGATCTGACGGCGTCGTCACGTCCACGGGTTTCGGCATGCCTTCATTCCTTGTTGGCTTGCAGGTCGGCCAGCACCCCGTCGAGGCGCGCGTAGTTGGCCTCCCAAAGCGCGCGGTAGCGCTCGATCCACAGGTTGGCCGCTTCCAGCGGTTTGGCCTGGATGGCGCAGGGACGGCGTTGGGCCTCGCGGCTGCGCCGGATAAGCCCGGCCCGCTCCAGCACCTTCAGATGCTTTGAAATGGCCGGCTGGCTCATGGCGAAAGGCGCAGACAGCTCACCCACCGAAGCCTCACCCGTCGCCAACCGCGCCAGGATCGCGCGCCGGGTCGGGTCGGCCAGGGCCGAAAAGATCGCGTCGAGCTGTTTTTCATAACTCATGGGTTTTATAACTAACTGGTCATTATAGTTGCCGCAATCCGCCTTCGACGCTGGCCGGGAAGGCGCGGCCGAGCCTCTCCGGCGGTTCAGCCGGTGATGCGCACCTATCTCTAAGGAGTCTGTTTGCGAACCAGCCGGGCGACGCGGGCGATCAGCTGATCGTCCTTGAAAGGCTTGGAGATGAAATCGCGGGCCCCCAGGCCAATCGCTCTTCTCACGTCCTCGGGCTGATTGCGCGCGGTGAGCACGAGCGTCGGTGTTCGCTGCAACGCGCCAGTCGCCATGAGATGAACCAGCACCTGAAATCCGTCAACGAACGGCAGGTTGATGTCCAGTACCAGACCATCGGGCCGGATGTCGGCAATGCGCTGGAGCGCATCCTTGCCGTTGCGGGCGGAAAATGTGCGGAAGCCGGCCAGCTCGAGACGGGTGGTGATCAGCTCCATGATCATGGGGTCGTCTTCTGCGATGAGAATTCGCGGGCGGGCGGCTTCAGTGGCCAGTTGCATGGATCGACTCCGGGACGTCCAGAAGCGGCTCCCAACGGGTCACGCGATGCAGTTCGCTGACCAAGTCGTCCGCAATAATGGGTTTCAGGACAAGACCGCTAAACCGCGTGTCAGGGCCAAGCGCTCTGTCCTTGGGATCGGCGGTGAAGGCGAGGATCGGGATCTCCTGGTTCGGTCCCGCCTCGGTTCGAAGGCGTGAAAGGGCCGTGGGTCCGTCCATGACCGGCATGTTCAGATCCAGCAGGATTACATCGAACGGCTCGAGCGCCGCGAGTTCCACCGCCTGCTGGCCGTTTTGCACCTCCGTGACTTCCACTTGGAACTCCTCGAGCAACAGCCGCGCAAGTTCCCGATTCGACGGATTGTCGTCAGCGACCAGTACACGCATGCCGTCCAGCGAGGATGTCGTTGCCGCAGCCTCAAGCTTCGGGATGTGCCCGGATCGGGGCGCACTGACTTCAAAGTGGAAGGTTGAACCCGCGCCAGGCACGCTGTCGCATCCGATCATGCCGCCCATGGCTTCCGAAAGGGCTTTGCAGATCGCCAGACCCAGTCCTGTGCCGCCATGCTTGCGGGTGGACGAGGCGTCGACCTGGGAGAAGCGCTGGAACAGCTTGAGGCTCTGGCTGGCGTCCATGCCCACGCCAGTATCCTGGACCTCAAACCGCAAGGTTTGCAGGTCGTCGAAGTAGTTCATGCGGACCCGCACAACGCCGGCTTCCGTGAACTTGATGGCGTTTCCGATCAGGTTGAGCAGGATCTGGCGCAGCCGATCCGGGTCGACTTCGACGAACGGAGGCGGCGCATTACCCTGCTCGAACTCCAGCCAGATCGATTTCGCCTCGGCCTGGGGTGCAAACATCGCCAGCGCTTCATGAGCCAGTTCGACGGCGTCGACCGGTCGCGGCGCAATCGACATCTGGCCCGCTTCCAGCTTCGAGAAGTCGAGAATGTCGTTGACGATCGCCAGCAGCGCCTTGCTGGCGCCCTGGACCCGTTTGACATATGTCGCGGCCGACTCGGCGAGGTCGTTGCGCGTCGAGAGCAGGTTCGAGAATCCGAGGATGGCGGTGAGCGGCGTACGAATTTCATGGCTCATGTTGGCCAGGAATTCAGATTTCACGACATTGGCGCCAACGGCTTCGTCCCGCGCTGCGGCCAGTTCGAGCTCCATCTCCTTGCGCGCGGTGATGTCACGCGCTGCGTCCTGGAATTCCAGCAGCAGCCCGGTCTTGGGGTCGAACACCGACCGCGGACTCACTTCAAGCCAGATCGTGCGGCCATCCTTGCGGAGCCCCCGATACTCATAGCGCACGCCGGGAGCGCCAGGTCCCGCCGCAACATAGTCCGCGGCTCGCTGCTTCGTGATGGCGACGTCATCGGGATGAACAAACAACCACGGCCTTTTGCCAACAACCTCCTCCGGCCTGTAGCCAAGTATTGCTTCGACCGCTGGTGAACTATAGGTGATCCGGCCCTCGCGGTCGTAGCAGGTGATCATGTCGCGGGAGTTCTCGGCCAGCAGCCGGTAGCGGGCTTCCCTCTCGGCCAGGGCCAGCTCGGCTTCGTGCCGATCCGAGACATCCCGGAACGAGCTTATCAGTTCCAGCGGCGAGCCGTTGCTGTCGCAGGTGACGGTCGGGGTTCCCTGTAGCCACCGGTAGTCGCCCGACTTTGTGCGAAACCGATACTCCCGGGTCAGCGAGAGGTCGATTAGCTCTTCAGAGAAGTTGTCTCGCGCCACGGCAATTGCAGCGTCCAGGTCTTCGGGATGAATGAGGGTCAGCGAAGATTGACCGACAAGGTCACAGGGCTCGTAGCCGAACGCGCGGCAGGCCGGAGAGACCTCGAGAATCCGGCCGGTTCGGTCCATCCGGACCATCATGTCGGTTGAATTCTCGATGAGATGCCGCGCCATGGCCTCGCTGTCCCGTAGCGCCTTGTCGGCAAGGCGAAGCGCTGTGACGTCCTGAAACGTGCCGAACAGACCCGCGACCTTGCCATCTGCGCCGAGCCGGCATCCGCCGCGCGCAACAATGTCACGCACTTCACCATCAGGCCTCAGGATGCGGGCCTGCAGCTCATATTCTTGCGCGGTGTTGATCGCGCGTTGAACCTTGCCCTCAAGTTCAATGGCGTCGTCAGGACAGTAGCAGGCAAGAACGCCTGCAAGATCCGGAGCGGGTTGGGACGGATCAAACCCATGGATGCGGTAGACCTCGTCGGACCATGTCGTCTGGTTCGCCGCAACATCCCAGGTCCAGCTGCCGATGCCCGCCATTTTTTCGGCCTGGGCCAGCAGAGCCTCGCGTTCCTGCAACACGGCTGCGAGCTGCTCTCGCTGGATTGCAGCAACGCGCAACTCCAGTGCCTGCATGACGCTTGACGCGAGAGCTTCAAGGCGTTCGACGTCGACACGATCAAACTTGGCCTTGGGTAAACGGTCGATGATGCACAGCGTCCCCAATCGATAGCCGTCTGCCGTCCGCAATGGCGCCCCGGCATAGAAGCGAATGTGCGGCGAACCCACAACCAGCGGGCCGTGGACAAACAGCGGATCCAGAAGCGCGTCGAGGACGATCAGCGGCTCGTCAGACTGAATGGCGTACTTGCAGAACGATATCTCTCCGGCGGTCTCTTCAGCCGCGAGTCCGACGCGGGATTTGAACCACTGGCGCTGCGAATCCAGCAGAGAAATGAGCGCGATCGGCACATCGAACGTCTTCGCCGCCAGCGTGGTGAGGCTGTCAAACAACGGCTCGGGACCGGTATCCAGGATTTCAAACCGCTTCAGGGCGGCCAGGCGCGCGGCTTCTGCCGTAACGTCCATGAACCTCGTCCCGCAAAACTACGCCTGCGCACACGGTTACCGCCCAAGCCTGAATTTTAGATGAATCGGTGCGTCGACGGTAGGGTTTTGAACCTCTAGAAACAGGCTGATGACCGCGACCCTGCACGTGATTTTTGGCCCTTCCGGCGCCGGCAAGACCACCTACGCCCACGCCTTTGCCCGCCGTGAAGGCGCGGTGGCCTTCATCCTTGACGACTGGATGGCCCGGCTGTTCGGCCCCGACATGCCCGATCCGATCGAGTACGACTGGATGATCGAGCGCGTTCAGCGCTGTGAGGGACAGATCTGGTCGGTGGTGGCCGGGTGTCTGGCGTCGGGAACGTCGGTGATCCTGGACATCGGCCTGATGCGCCGCGCGGATCGTGATCGGGTGCGCGAGATCGCGGCCGCCACCGACCTGCCCCTGCAGTTCCACTTTGTCAGCGCCAGCGCCGAGGTCCGGCGCGCAAGGGTGGCCGATCGCAATGTGGTGCGGGGCGAAAACTTCGCCATTGAGGTGACGCCCGAACTCTTCGACTTCATCGAGGGCGTCTACGAGCCGCCGGGTCCCGGTGAACTGGACGGCGCGATCATCAGCGAGAGCGTGTAGCGCTCAGCTGCCCGAGAATGTTTCGCCCGTGATGTAGCTGGGAGGGCCGGCTGACCACCCGGTCCCGGGCGTCAGGACCTTGTTTCGCCGCCTGCCGCCGCCATCTACAGTCTGGCTCGGGCTGGAGAGGGCTTAGTGTCGCGGGCGCGGGGCGCTTGAGTTCTATAGCCTCTTGATTTTTACATCGAAAAATTCTAGCTTTTCTGCCCCCGGCCTGCTTTCGCCAGCAGCTAGACTTGGGGATCACACCTAGGGCGAACTTCGAGTCACGATGGAAAAAGTTCCGATGACCGCCGAGGGCTACACGGCCCTCGACGATGAATTGAAGCGTTTGAAGACGATCGAGCGTCCAGCGGTGATCGGTGCGATCGCCGAAGCGCGCCTGCACGGCGATCTCTCCGAGAATGCGGAGTATCACGCCGCCAAGGATCGTCAGGGCTGGATCGAGGGTCAGATCGCCGAGATCGAGGACAAGATGGCGCGCGCGCAGGTCATCGACGTGTCCAAACTCTCCGGCAGCCAGATCAAGTTCGGCGCGACCGTCTCGGTCATAGACGAGGATACCGAGGAGGCCGCCCGCTATCAGATCGTGGGCGAGCACGAGGCTGATGTGAAGCGCGGTCGCGTGTCGATCACCTCACCCATCGCGCGCGCGATCATCGGCAAGGAAAGCGGCGACGTGGTCGAGGTGAACACCCCCGGCGGCATCAAGGCCTACGAGATCACCAAGGTGGAGTGGGTCTGACCCACCTGCCATGGCGCACGCGGCGCGTCCCTTAAGGATCTGGGCCGTTTCCGACGGGCGCGCCGGTATCGAGGCCCAGGCCCTGGGTCTGGCCGAAGCGGTCGCCCGGCTCCGCCCGGCGCATATCGCGATCAAGCGCATCGGCTGGAAAGCCGGTCTGGGCCGCCTGCCCTGGCGGATGATCCCCCCGGGTGCGCGCACCGGCGACGTGATCGGCGAACCCTACCCCCACATCTGGATCGCGGCTGGCCGGGCCACACTGCCGCTCTCAACCCGGATGCTGGCCTGGTCCGGCGGGCAGACCTTCGTGGTCCAGACGCAGGACCCCCGCGCCCCGCTGGATCGTTTTGACCTGGTGATCCCGCCTGCGCATGACGGTCTGACGGGTCCCAATGTACTTCCGATCCTGGGTGCGCCCAACCGGATCAGCCGCGAACGGCTGGACCTGGAACGGGCTAAGTTCCAGGAACGATGGGCGGCGCTTCCCACACCTCGCATCGCCGTCATCATCGGTGGTCGCTCCCGAGCCCACGACCTGCCGAAGCAACACGGGATCAAGATGGCGCGGCAGATCACCGCCGCGGTTGAAGCGGCGGGCGGATCGCTCCTGGTCAGTTTTACACGTCGAACGCCGCCTGCAACGCAGGCCGCCATGCGGGAGGTTTTCGCCAGCCTGCCCGGCGAGATCTGGGACGGAACGGGGGAGAATCCCTACTTCGCCATGCTCGCCAGCGCCGATGCGATCCTGGTCACCGAGGACTCCACCAATCTGGCCACAGACGCGGCGGCGACAGGCAAACCTCTGTTCACGCTCGGGATGGTCGGCCGGAGCCCGAAGCTGCAGGCGTTTCATGCGGACCTCGGCACGAGAGGGATCGCCCGGCCGTTCGCCGGCGAATTCACCGCCAGACTCTATGCCCCGGTGGCCGAGACCGACCGCGCAGCGGCAGAACTGTTGCGCCGTTACGACGGATCGTCTTGATGGGGCAGCAAATGGCGCCGGGAGTGAATGGTTTCTTGCCCGGGTGGTACGGCTTGGTAACCTTAGCTAAGGATTTGCCTTTACGCTCCCGCCTTAGGGACACAACCTGATTCGTATATGGGAGTCGCGCAGTGGCGATTTACTTCTTTGAAGAGATAACGGCCGCGCAGGCGCTGTCGTATAAGCCAAACGACGTGCTGGTATTCACGACCCCGGGGCTCACCGCCTCTCAGGTGTCGGTCACCTTCGTGCCGTTCACGTCAACTACGCCGGACTTCATCACGCTGACGGCTCCGGGCAAGATCGTCACCTTCAACGATCCGGGCGGTTATCGCGGCGAGATCGACTCGGCATTCTCCGATGGATCGCTGCTTTATGCCGGCACCACGGGCAACGACAATGTCACCGGCACCGGGGGCCGCGACGGTCTCTACGGCGGCTCAGGCAACGATACTCTACAGGGCGACGGCGGCGCTGATGTGCTGCAGGGCAACCAGGGCGATGACTCGCTCAACGGCGGCGCCGGCGACGATGTGATCTATGGCGGTCGTGACAATGACACCATTGACCTCGGTGGCGCGTCCAGTGCGGCGGTTATCCAGTTCGCTCAGGGCAACCTTGGCGACGACTCAATCACCGGCAGCTCCAATGCCGATCTGATTCTGGGCGGACAGGGCAATGACTCCATCAGCGGAAACGGTGGTGCGGACTTCATGCTCGGCAACCTCGGCGACGACACCGTCACCGGTTCGAGCAGCGACGACACCATCGGTGGCCAGGATGGCGCCGACAGCCTGACCGGTAGTGGCGGACAGGACAACGTGGATGGCGGCGAAGGCGCTGACACCATCGTCACGACAACCGGCAATGACACCATCGCTGGCGGCGGCGGCGGCGACACGGTGAACGCTGGCGGCGGTTCCAACAGCATCACCCTGGGCGCGGGCGCTGACGTTCTCGTGTCCGGCGCAGGCGCCGACAGAATTGACGCAGGTAGCGAGAACGACTCCATCACGGCGGGCGACGGCGCGAACGTCATCGAAGGCGGCACGGGCAACGACACCGTCAGCAGCGGCGCCGGCGACGACATCATTTCGCTGAGTGACGGCAACGACACTCTGGTGGATACGGGCGGCGCCAACACCATCACGTCCGGTGCGGGTCTGGACAATGTTACGACCGGTGGCGGCAACGACAACGTCAGCCTCGGCGAGGGCGAAGACACCCTCACTGACTCCGGCGGCACGAATGTGATCGACGGCGGCAACGGGGCCAATGTGATTTCGTCCTCGGGCGGCGGATCGATCAACACGGGTACGGGCGCTGACACGATCAGTGGTCTGACGGCCTCGACCGCCATCACCTCAGGCAGCGGCGCCGACAATGTCTCCAGCGGCGCTGGAAGCGACACCATTACCAGCGGCGACGGCGACGACACCGTCAGCGCGGGCGGCGGCAATAATGTGATCAGTGGCGGCGTTGGCGCCGACAACCTGAGCTCCGCCGCCGGCAACGACACGATCGACGGCGGCGACGGCGCCAATGTGATCAACGGCGGCGACGGCAACAACAGCGTCACGTCCGGGATCGACAACGACACCATCACGACTACGGCGGGCAACGACACCATCGCCACCGGCAGCGGCGCAGACAGTGTCAACAGCGGCGCGGGCCTCGACATCATCGGCACGGGCGCGGGCGCAGACTACATCGTCTACACCAGCCGCGGCGCGGTCACGGCGGGTGACGACAACGACACGGTCGACGGTTCGGCCAGCACGGTGGACTCCATCGTCGACGGCGGTGGCGGCAATGACTCGATCTCGTCCGGTACAGGCGCTGATTCGATCCTTGGCGGCGCCGGCGACGACACGATCACCGATGCAGGCGGCGCCAACTCCATCGGTGTTGGCGAAGGCGCCAACGTGGTCACCGCAGGGACAGGCGCGGACACGATTTCCAGCGGCTCCGGCAATGACACCATCACTGCGGGTGACGGCGCCAACTCGATCACGGACACTGGCGGCGCAAACCAGCTGAGCGGTGGCGCCGGGAATGACACGATCCAGGCTTCGACCGGCAACGACAGCATCAGCGGCGGCGACGGGAACAACCTGATCACCGACGCGGGTGGCAACAACACCATCACCACCGGCGCCGGGTCCGACACCGTCACCGGCAGCGCCGGCAATGACACCATCGACGGCGGCCTGGCCGCTGACGTGCTGAACGGCGGCGGCGGCAACGACACGATCACCGGCGGCGGTGGCAATGACACCATCACCGGCAGCACCGGCGTGGACAGTCTGGCCGGCGGCGCCGGCGCGGACACCTTCATCTTCGCCAGCACCGAAACCGGGATCACCCTGGCAACGGCCGACACGATCACCGACTACGCCGTCATCGATTTCTTCGACTTTGCCCAGGTCGCAGGGTCGGCTGCCAACTATTTCGAAGGCGCGGCCGGCGGCACCAATGACTTCGCCGCCGCCCTGGCGGCTGCCGATATCGCGCTGAACGGCACTCGCCTCTACGCCGCCATCAGCTACGGGGCCGACGTCGGCCTCTTTGTCGACCTCAACGGCGACGGCACGTCGGACCAGGTCATCATCCTTGTCGGTGGCGCGCTCGCGAACATCAGCGAAACCAACATCATCTAGACCTGCGCTGAAATTGAGACTGGCAGGGCCGTCCTTCGGGGCGGCCCTTTGCTTTTGGGGCGCATCGGGCCATTCAGGGGGTGATGATCCTCGCCGTCCTCCAGGCCCGCATGAGCTCGACCCGACTGCCGGGCAAGGTGCTCAAACCTCTCCTCGGACAGCCCATGGTGCTGCGTCAGATCGAGCGGTTGCAGCGCGCGGAGCAGATCGACCGGCTGGTGGTGGCGACCAGCACCGAAGCCTCGGATGACCAGCTGGCCGCGGTGCTGACCGGCGCGGGCGTTCCAGTGTTCCGCGGCGCCCTCAACGATGTGCTCGCCAGGTTCATCGGCGCCCTGGACGCCCATCCCGCCGATCACGTGGTGCGCCTGACCGCAGACTGCCCGCTGATCGACCCGCACGTGGTGGATGCGGCCATCGCCCTGCACCTGGCAGAAGCCGTCGACTACACCTCGAACACAGCGCAGACCTTCGCCTTTCCCAAGGGTCTGGACGTCGAGGTGGTGAGCGCCGCCGCGCTGCGCCAGGCCGCCACCGCGGCCACCACAGCCGAGGAGCGTGAACACGTGACCTGGGGTTTCTGGACCCGACCAGATCAGTGGAAGATCGCCTGGCTGCACAGCCCGGGCTCAGACGATGGCGACATCCGCTGGACAGTCGACACACCGGACGACCTGGCCTTTGTCACGCAGGTCTACGAAGCGCTGTATCCAGCCGCGCCGGCCTTTACATCGCAAGACATCCGCGACCTGATCGCCGCTCGCCCTGATCTCGCCCATCTGGGAGGGCATAGACGGATATGAGCAACCCACGGATCCTGTTTGTCGTGGACGCCGGCCCGCTGGTCGGCGGGGGTCACGTTATGCGCGCGCTGACCCTGGCGCAGGCCCTGCAGGCGCAGGGCGCGACATGCAGTTTCTCCGGCCCGTCGGCCATGACCGCGATACTCGACGCCTATGCGCCAGATATGGCCAGGATCGACACGGCCGATCTGGCCCAGGACAGCACATCGGCCAGCTTCGACGCTTTGGTGTTCGATCACTATGGACTGGGGGAAAGCGATCATCGGGCGCTGGCGCGGGGGCGCCCGGTGCTGGTGGTGGACGATCTGGCTGATCGGGCCCTGGGCGCGGATGTCGTGGTTGACGCCGGGCCTGCGCGCCGGGCCACGGACTATCTTGGCCTGACGCCCGACGATGCGCGCTTGCTGCTGGGTCCCGGGTTTGCCGCCGTCAGACCGGAGTTCGCGGCGCTTCGCGAGCCGGCGCTGGCCTGGCGCGGAGAGCCGGTCCAGCGGATTCTGATCGCCATGGGCCTGACTGACGTGGACGGGATCACAGCCCGTGTGGTGGAGCGGGTTCGACCACGGCTGAACGATACCGGCATTGATATCGTCCTCGGCGCCGAGACGCCCAGCTATTCCGGGTTGCTCAAGATCGCACGACGCGACCCGCGAATCTTGCTGCATGTGGACACCCCGCACATGGCGCGACTGACGGCGGAGGCTGACATAGGCATCGGCGCGCCGGGATCGTCCACCTGGGAGCGCTGTGTTCTGGGCTTGCCGTCCGTGCTGGTGGTACTCGCGGAGAACCAGCGGCCCGCGGCCCGCGCGATGGCCGAACTGGGCGCCGCCCTGGTGGTGGACGTGGCGGACGCTGACTTCGATACCGCCTTTGATCGCGCCCTCATGAAGCTGTTGCGTGACGCCGAAGCCCGCCGGGAAATGGCCGCCCGCAGCGCCGGGGTCTGTGACGGCCTGGGCGCCGGTCGCACGGCGGAGATCTTTCTGAAGCTGATCGCGGCGCGAGGCTGATCGGCGACAGCCTTAACAAAGTGTTTGTATCCCGGGGTCCATGCAGGACCCATGCGTGAGCTCCGCCAGATTCGCGGCCTGAAGTATCCGGACGAGTTTGTCGTACGGCACTTCTTCAAGCGCGGCCTGTCCGACCGCCCGGGACGGGTGCTGGAACTGGGCTGCGGAACGGGCAACAACCTGTCGCTTTACCTGACGTGGGGCTGGGACTGCGTTGGCGCAGACTATGATCAGGACGCGTTGAAGGACGCACGCTTCAACCTGGGCAGCGGCCCGGACCTGATCCAGGCCGATCTCTCGCAAGGCGCGCCGGAAATCACCGGAACGTTCGACGCCGTGATTATCCCCAACCTGCTCTGCTACCTGACATCCGCACAGGCCGACGCCGCCCTGATCGGCCTGAGGGCCCATCTCACACCCGGATGCGAGCTATTCGTCCGGACACGCGCGATCGACGACTACCGCTATGGCCGTGGCGTTGAAGAGGAGCCGGATGGCTACCGGCTGGCCACGCCCGAGACCGGGGAAGCCGGTCTTTTCAACCTGTTCTATAGCCCCGCCGGCCTGGTCGAACGCCTGACCCGCACCTTGTCGCTGGAAGAGCCGACCGTCCTGACCTGCCGCTTCGACAACGTTCAGGCCGGACGCCCCGTGCCCAACAACAGCGATGTCATTGTCTGGGGACGCTGCGGATGAGCCGGGTCAAGATCGTCGGCGGCGGCCTGACCGGCATCCTGGCGGCGTTCGAAGCCCATCGGCTGGGCGTACGTGATATCCAACTCTACGAACGCTTCGACCAACTGGGCGGGGTCGCCCTGCCGGAAACCCGGCTCGGCCTGGAAATGCGTGAGGGCTGCATCTACTTCGGGCCGAAGGATGATCCGATCCGCACCCTGCTGGAAGCCTATGGCCCGACATTCGAGGATTTCGACAACCGCTTCGGATCGGTGAGTCCCGACGGCGCGGGTGGCGTCACCTATGTCGATGATTTTGGCGGCCCGGCCCTGCCCTGTCACGGCATTGGCCTGACACCGCCCGCCGGTCCCAGCCTGGCCGACCGGCTGAACGCCTATCCACCGGACCTGCGCGATGGGCTCACCCGCTATGCGAGGTGGCATCTGGGGCATGACCTGAAGACTGTGCACGGCGACGCCGCAGTCCCGATGGCGATCAACAGGGTGTTTCCGCGCGGGTCGAACCTTGCAGATCTGGCCGAGATCAAGCGCCACGACGCGCTGGCCGATGAGCTTTACGCCATCCCGCGCGCCCTCTGGGGCCGTACGGCGAACCTGACGGCCAGTCTGCCGAAGGGCGGCTTCACCGGGTTGCTGC
Organism: Phenylobacterium sp.; assembly: GCF_044358365.1. Taxonomy (GTDB): domain Bacteria; phylum Pseudomonadota; class Alphaproteobacteria; order Caulobacterales; family Caulobacteraceae; genus Phenylobacterium. Next base: position 24,179 of record NZ_JBIKNZ010000026.1, read on the forward strand.
GGCGCTGCCGGCTGGCGCTGGAGGCCATCGGCGTGACGCTCCATGACCAGACGCTGGTGTCACCGCGCCAGGCGCTCGCCGAGCATGCGTCCGGCGAAGTGCTGGTCTGGGCCGCCAACCCCACGCCGATGTTCAAGGCTGTCGGCGTCGCCACGCCAAAACTGCTGCCCAAGAGCTTCTCCACTCACGTTTTCGCTGCCACCTGGACCGGCGCCAGGCCCTTCTACGTGCAGAACTTTACGGCAGAGGGCGCCTGCTTCCGGATCTATATCTATGAGACCGCCGGTCAGACCCTCCTGACCGCAGAGTGCGTCCGAGAGAGTCCGCTCACGGAACTTCGCCAGGAGATCCATCACCTGCTGCGGGGCTTCGAGGGCGAACTGGTGCTGGGTGACGTCCTCTCCACCAGCATCAAGCCGCGCTGGATCTATCATTCGCTGGAAGCCATGCAGGGCCTGGCGCAACTCCGGCTGGCGCTGGCCGACCGGATGGGCGACGCCTTCGTCGCGGGGGCCTGGGAGCCCTACGCCAAGGGACAGAAATTCGCCGAGGTCAACGCCGGCTTGGCCAGAGCCCTGGGCGTCGAGGCGCAGGCCGCCGCCGCATGACCCGGACAGCTGCGATCATGCAGCCGACCTACCTGCCCTACCTCGGCTACTTCCACCTGATCGCGGCAGCGGACGTTTTCGTCTTTCTTGACGATGTGCAGTTCGCCCGGCGCTCCTGGCAACAGCGCAATCGCATCTGGGGCGCTGCCGGCGAGGTGATGCTGAGCGTGCCCGTGCAGAAGGCCGACCGCGAGGCCAGCCTGTCGGTCATCGAGACGGCCGAGACCGAGCGCTGGCGTGAAAAGCACCTGAATTCGATCCGCCACGCCTACGCCCGGCGGCCACACTTCGCCGAGGGCATGGCGTTTCTGGAGACCCATCTACAGGCGCCGATCACCCGACTGGCGGATTTGAATGTCGAGATCATCCAGGCCGCCGCTCAATGTCTGGGGCTGGCGACGGCTTTCGTGCGGGCCTCCACGCTCTGCGCGCCGGGCGAGCGATCCGAGCACCTGCTGGCGATCTGCCGCGCCGTGAACGCCACGGAATACCTCTCGCCGATGGGGTCCCGCGACTACATGGTCGAGGACGGCGTCTTCGCCGGAGCCGATTTTCCGGTACGCTTCCAGGGGTTTGTGGAGATCGCCTATCCACAGGGCCATGAGCCCTTCGTCCCCTACATGGCCTTCATCGACGCGGTGATGAACCTCGGCTGGACCGGGACGCGGGACCTGATCAATCAGATGCAGGCCAACTAGAGCACGGCAGCTTGAAGTGGATACCGGTTCAAGCGCTCGTCGTGCTCTAAACATATGATAACGAGCCTGTTTATCCGGTTCAGATGATTCCATCTGAACCGGACAGGCTCTAGGCCAGCATATCCCAGGCCAGCGGTTCACCCCGGACCAGATCGCGGGCCGCCTTGCGCCCCATCACCTCGTCGAAGTGCGCGGGGGCCAGACCGTTGCCTGGCCGGATCGAGCGGACGTTGGCGCGCGTCAGCGTCTCGCCGGCCTTTACGTCCGCCGCCACATAGAGCGAGCGGCGGAACAGCAATGAGCCCCGCTCGGAGCCCAGCACATCATAGTGTGCGTTCCCCAGGGCGGCCCAGGCGGCCCTGGTGTCGTCGACCAGCGCCTTGAATTCCACTGGCTCAAGGCTGAACGCCGCATCCGGTCCGCCGTCCGCGCGGGCCAGGGTGAAGTGTTTCTCGATCACTGAGGCGCCCATCGCCACAGCGGCCACCGAGGCGGCGGTCCCCGGCGTGTGGTCCGACAGTCCGATCGGGCAGCCAAACCGCCCCGCCATATCGGCCACCGTGCGCACATTGGCGTCGGCGAAGGTGGCCGGATAGCTCGAGACGCAATGCAGCATGACCACGCCCGGCGCGCCGGCAGCCAGCGCCGTATCCCGCGCGGCCTCGATCTCGGCCAGGTTGGCCATGCCCGTGGAGATGATCAGCGGCTTGCCCCTGGCCGCCGCATAGCGGATCAGCGGCAGATCCACGGCCTCGAAGGAGGCGATCTTGTAGGCGGGCGCGTCCAGGCTGGCCAGCAGGTCCACCGCCGTCTCGTCGAACGGACTGGAAAAGATCGTGACGCCCCGCGCCCTGGCGCGCTCGAAGATCGCCGCATGCCATTCAAACGGCGTATGGGCCTCTTCGTAGAGCTCGTAGAGACTGCGTCCGTCCCAGAGGCCGCCGTGAATGCGGAACTCCGGCCGGTCCACATCCATGGTGATGGTGTCTGCGGTGTAGGTCTGGATCTTGATGGCGTCACAGCCGGTGTCGGCCGCCGCGTCGACCATCGTCAGGCAGCGATCGAGGCTGCCGTTGTGATTGCCGCTGAGCTCACAGATCACATAGGGCGGATAGTCTGCGCCGATCTTGCGGCCGGCGATTTCGATTTCCGGGGACTGGGCCATGCAGGGTTCCTAAAGCCGCTTGCCTGAAAGCGATGTTAACCAAAGCGTCTTCTGCCGTCGCGTCCGGCCGGAATCGACACTACATTGCGCGCATGTCTGAACCTCGCTCCGTCCGCTGCCTGATCGTGGGCTCCGGCCCCGCCGGCTACACCGCCGCCGTCTATGCGGCTCGCGCCCTGCTGAACCCCGTCATGATCCAGGGCATCCAGCCCGGCGGCCAGCTCACCATCACCACCGACGTGGAAAACTATCCGGGCTTCGCCGAGGTCATCCAGGGTCCCTGGCTGATGGAGCAGATGCAGGCCCAGGCCGCCCACGTCGGCACAGAGATCATCAGCGATATCGTGCTCAAGGCCGACCTGTCGCAGCGCCCGTTCCGGCTGGAAACCGACAGTGGCCAGGTCTGGCTGGCGGAAACCCTGATCATCGCCACCGGAGCCCAGGCCAAGTGGCTGGGCCTGCCCACCGAGCAGAAATTCCAGGGCTTCGGCGTCTCGGCCTGCGCCACCTGCGACGGCTTCTTCTATCGCGGCAAGCAGGTGGTGGTGGTGGGCGGCGGCAACACCGCGGTCGAGGAGGCCCTGTTCCTCACCAACTTCGCCGCCAAGGTGACCGTGGTGCACCGCAAGGCCGAGTTCCGGGCCGAGAAGATCCTGCAGCAACGCCTGCTGGCCCACCCCAAGATCGAGGTGATCTGGGATCACGCCGTCGACGAGGTGCTGGGCGACACCGACCCGCTCGGCGTCACCGGCGTACGGCTGAAGAACGTCAAGACCGGCGCGACCCAGACCATCGCCACCGACGGCCTGTTCATCGCCATCGGCCACGCGCCGTCCTCGGAACTGTTCAAGGGTCAGCTGGAGATGGACGCCAGCGGCTATCTGAAGGTCAAGGCCGGCACGGCGGCCACCGCGATCCCCGGGGTCTATGCGGCCGGCGACGTCACCGACGACGTCTATCGTCAGGCGGTCACCGCCGCCGGCATGGGCTGCATGGCTGCGCTCGAGGCGGTGAAATTCCTGGCCGAGGCGGACCACGAAGCCGCCCAGCACGCGAAAGCCGAGCCCGTCGGGGCTTGACCTGATGACGATCCGTCACGCCCGCCGGACCGATCACACCGGGATCGCCGAGATCAACACCCTGGCGTTCGGCAAGCCGGATGAGGCGGCGCTGATCCAGCGTCTGCGCGACGATGGCGACGTGATGTTCGAGCTGGTGGCCGAGGTCGATGGCGTGCTGGAAGGCCACATCCTCTTCAGCCGCCTGTGGGCCGACAATGGCCGCTTCTATGCAGCGCTCGCGCCCATGGCGGTGCGGCCTGCGCTGCAGACCAGAGGCATCGGATCCGCCCTGGTCCGCTCCAGCCTGGATAACGCCCGCGAGTTCGGCGCCCACGGCGTGCTGGTGCTGGGCCACACCGGCTATTATCCGAAGTTCGGCTTCCTGGCCGAGACCGCAGCGAATGTGCGATCTCCCTATTCCGGCTCGCCCGCCTTCATGGCGCTGGAAATCGACCCCGGCGCCTTCGCCGAACCCGTGATGGTGGCCTACCCCAACGCCTTCGCAGGCTAGAGGCTGGGGGCCGCCGCCCACTCTGCCGCTCATCCCGGCATTCGCCGGGATGAGCGGGGGGAGGACGCAGGTCAAACGGCGTCGACACCACGCTAGAGGCTGGGGGCCGCCGCCGCAGGGGCGCCCAATGACGGCGCTGCCGAACCCGATGCGGCCGTCTGGCCCATGTTGCGTTCCATGGCCTCCAGGCTCTCGTTGATGCGCTTGATCTCCTCGGCCGTCGGCTGGCGACGCGGCGACATCAGCACGCCCATCACCCGCGTGCGCTCGCCCCGGGGCACGGTGGGGTCGACCACGCTGTAGGTGCGCACCTCGCCGGCCACCGCCAAGGTGATCGTCCGCTCCGAGGCCACGCCCTGAAGCTCCGGCGACAGCACGCCGCCCTGGGTGCGCTGGTCCAGCCCTCCCAGAATCGACGGCGGCAGATAGGCCTCATTACCCGCATAGCGACCGGTGAAGGCTGCCGGCTCGCCCCACGGCCCCGTCCAGCGATAGAAGATGTGCTGGCCCACCTGGGTCATCTTCACCAGCGTCGGCGCCCAGTAGGGGGCCACATATCGGGCGTGATAGTGGGTGGCTGAGCCCACCGTCCTGTCGACATAGCCGCCCAGCGCCCGCTCGGCCACGGCCCTGGCGCGACGCCAGAGGCCCGGCTCAGGCGCATAGGCCAGCGCCCCGTCGCAGGTGAAGGTGAACTGGCACCCGGTGACCCGCGCCGAGCCCTGATAGACCACGCCGCACACCGATTTCGGGTAAGCGGGATGCCGCATCCGGTTCAGCACCACCTGGGCCACGGCGGCCTGGCCGACCTCGGGTTCCCGGGCCGCTTCGTAATAGACCGCCTCGCTGAGGCACTGCAGCGCCCGCGCGCGATCCTCCGCGCCGCCCTTGAGCACAAACGGCCGCATCGGCCGGATCGGCAGCCGCGAGAAGGGCCTGAGCGCATTGATCTCCTCGGCGACCGCCGCATCGCTCGCCGCGTCGTCCAGCCCCAGGTTCGGCACCTCATCCAGGTCGAGCCGCCCCCAGCCCGGCGGCCGCGCCCACAGATCCGGCCGCCGCTGTCCCGGATCAAACCGCAGCGCCAGCGCCTGCATCGCCGGGTCCATGTTCGACGTCAGCGTCAGGCGGCCGTGCCCCGAGACCTGCTGCGAGACAAACCGCGCCTTGTCCTGCGCCAGCTGCTGCTGATCCGATGGCGCGCAGCCGGCGACGCCCAGCACGGCCAGCACCAGGACAATCCCGGCCCTGGCGTCAGGCGTTCGCAAGTGTCGGCGGGCGAGGGTCATGGGGCTCATACGGTGTCCGGCGTCGCTTATAGGCGCAAAGGGTCGCGATTATGACCCTTGCCCCGCAAGTTTCGTGCAAGCGCTGGCGTGGCGGGCGGGGCCCAAACCTTGCCGAGATTCTCGATGATGTGTATAACTACACACGTGGAGAGACGTGATGTCATCAAGTCGCCTGAAACTGAAGTGACCCAGATGCGCCAGTATATCGCCCTGATCCACAAGGAAGCCGACAGCGACTACGGGGTCTCATTCCCCGACTTTCCGGGCTGCGTCACTGCCGGCGCCGACCTCGACGCGGCACGCGGCATGGCCGAGGAAGCTCTGGCCTTCCATGTCGATGGCCTCACCGAGGACGGCGAAGCCCTGCCGGAACCCTCCAGCCTCGAATCCGTGATGTCAGACCCCGACAATCGCGACGGCGTGGCGATCCTGGTCGCCCTGGCGGACGGCCCGGCCAAGACCGTGCGGGTCAACATCACGCTGCCCGAAGACGCGCTCCGCGAAATCGACGCCTATGCCGAGGCGCAGGGGTTCACGCGGTCCGGGTTTCTGCTGAAGGCCGCGCGGGGGGTGCTGGCGGGGGCGTGAGCCTGTGTTGGCTTCAGGGGTAGACTGAAGCGTTCATCGGCGGCGAGGGATAGGTCTGCCGTCGCCATATCTCGTCAAGCGTCGACGGATATCAGGCCCCCGTCAACGGACGCCGGGGGGTTCCGCTGTCTGACGCGCAACCGGAATGCGCGCTTCCGGGCGCCGAGCCTTCGGCTGCTGTCGACCCATTGCGGCCGTTGGGAGAGGCCGCTTTCGGGGCCGAGGCCAACGTCCGCTCCTGGCGCTACACCGACGTCCAGCCGATTGCGTGCTCCCCACGCGGCGTCTAGCTTCTCCCCGTCATTGGGGGTGAGCATGTACGGACGGATTCTTGCGCTGGTCATCATGTGCACATTTGCGAGTCCGTCGCTGGCGGCGGAGCCCCGGGCTCGCGATCTCGGTGTACCGTTCGATGGCTCCCCTGGGCCCCTCAATGCGATCACGGATGTCGCAGGGGTAGAAGTGGGGTTCAAATCCCTGGTCACGGGCGACGGCCCGCTGTTGCGAGGCAAGGGGCCGGTCCGGACCGGCGTCACCGCCATCCTTCCGCGCGGCAAGACCGATGCGCGGTCAGTGTTCGCCGGATACTTCGCGGGTAACGGCAACGGCGACATGACCGGCACGCACTGGGTGGACGAAAGCGGTGTTCTCGAAACGCCGATCCTGATCACCGGCACAGGCAGCGTGGGCGTGGTGCGGGATGCGGCGTTCAAGTGGCTCACCGAGCGCCGCCGTGACGCCTTCTTCTGGTACCCCGTTGTGGGTGAGACGGCCGATGTGCCACTGCACGACATGGGTGGCCACCACGTCACCACGAAGGACGCTCTCGACGCCCTGGACGGCGCCCGCCCAGGCCCCGTCGCCGAGGGCAACGTCGGCGGCGGCGTGGGCATGGTCTGCAACGGCTTCAAGGGCGGCACGGGAACGGCATCACGCCGCCTGTCCGCACAGGCCGGCGGCTATACGGTGGGCGTGCTCGTGCAGTGCAACTACGGCTCGGCCCATGGCCTCAGGATTGCGGGTATTCACGTGGCGCGCGAGATGAAACTGCAGCCGCACTGCGTGACCAAGCTGACCTCGCCGCCGCAGTCGATCTTCGGGCAGACGGCTCAGCTCTGCGATCCGAAGCTGCTGGCCATCGCCGACGCACCCGACCGGGAGCATCGCGGCTCCATCATCATCGTCATTGCGACCGACGCTCCGCTGACGCCGGATCAGCTGAAGCGCCTGGCGCGCCGGGGCGCGGTCGGGCTGGGCCGGCTGGGCGGTTACGAGGCCAACGGCTCGGGCGACATCTTCATCGCGTTCTCCACCGCCAATCCCGATGCCGACGATGGCAACTGGGAAGCGGATCCAAGCAAGCCAGCCGCCATCTCCCGGCTGACCAGCGAGGCCATGAACCCTCTGCTGGAAGCGACGGTGCAGAGCGTGGAAGAGGCGGTCGTCAATGCCATGGTGGCGGCGCGGACGATGACCGGCGCCGACTATTGGACCGTCTCGGCCATGCCTCACGATCAACTGCAGCAGGTGCTGCGCGCGCATGGGATGCTGGTTCCACCTGCGCGGTAGTCATCCCCGTTCGCGACCAACGTCCGCTTGTTGGCCCGAACCCAACGGTTAGAAACGACCCATTTCAGGCATTCAAGGGGTCTGGCCGCAGGCCGCTATTGGGGTGAGAGCCGTCTGCAACGCCACCCTATTTCCGGTCTTCCAGGCGCTGATCAGCTGTTGGCCCTTCGGGCTGACCCAAACGGTATAGGTGACGAGCTCGTTCGAGTTGTTTGCGAGCATCACAGCTTCGGCAAGTCCCGCCGATATTAGCCTAGCGAACTTAAGAAGCCCGTCGCCAGAGATGATCAAAGTTTCCTTGGGGTACTGTTCGAGGAATAGTAGCAGGTCAATTGTCGGATTGTCGAAAGCCCCGTTGAGAGCGACCAGCATGGCCTTGTAGGAGTATATGGCGTCCTGACTAATGGTCCCTCGGTGGTAAAGCGCGTGATCGGTGGGACAGAGTGCAATGAGGTTTTCAACGCCGTCGCCGCCACCGGCGTTCACTTCCCAAAGATGGTGAAGGTCGAGGGCAAGAATGCCGCGACAGGTTGGGACGGCGCACCGATAGCCGGCCTGGGTAAGCACGGCTGTACGCACCGCGACTGAAAGAGAGGTGCGCTCGCGAGGTTTCGCCGCAGCCATGTCGTAGCCTGATCTGAATGCCCCGAGCGCGCGTCAACGACGGCTACACGCTAACAGCTTGCAGCGCGGTTGTTCCAGCGTCAACGTGCGCTTTCCCCCCATTGCAGACATTCGGAACGTCCGCTGTCTGAGCGCACGGAAAGTCGGGATACGACTTTCCAGCCTGATCACCACAAAGCGCAGCCCCTCCACGCAATCCGGGCGCCCGGCCCGGACGGTCAGGCCGCGCGCAGCACGTCGCGGGCCTCGCGGGGCAGATGGGCGATGACCGAGAGATAGGCGCTGGCTGTGGCGTCGGGCTGGCGGCGGCCCTGTTCCCAGCCCTTCAAGGTCGCCAGTGGAATCCGGTAGGCGCTGGCGAAGGCCTGCTGAGACAGTCCCAGCCCCTCGCGGATCGCGCGCACGTCGGGCACCTCGAGGGTTTGGACGCGCGCCACCTTGCCCTTGCCTTGGGCGTGCGCAGCGGCTTCCTCCATCGCCGCGATCAGGTCCTTGCCAAAGTCCGACATCGCTTGTGCTCCTTCAATCCAAAGTGGCCTTGATCGCCGATGCGTAGGCGGCCACCGCCTTCTTCTCGTCCGCGCTCAGGTCGCTGGCCTGCGCCTTGGCGTAGGCCAGCAGCAGGTAAAGCGGACAGTCGGGCCGGTTTTAGAAATAGACCACCCGCGCCCCGCCGCGCTTGCAACTGCCCGCACGCGCCCAGCGCAGCTTCCTTACGCCACCTGTGCCAGGGATCACATCCCCTGCCTCGGGATTATAGGCGACGTAGTCCACCAGCTCGGCGCGCTCGTCCTCGCTCCAGATCTTCTCTGCCAAACGTGCGAATGCTTGCGTCTCGGCTACGGTGATCGGAAGCGTCTTCACGAGGGTGATATACGTCAATGACGCCCAAGAAACAAGGCCGTCGTTAGCCTACGTCGCGGCCTTCCCTTCTGGAAGCTGCCTGCGGTTTTCCGGAAAATCGGCTTGCGCTGACCGTCGATAGGTCTATATTTGCTTTTGCTCGAAGTGAGCATAACCACCGGTGTCAAGGTTCCAAAGGCCTCGACGCCTTTTACAGGCCCCAGTAATGCTCATTTTGAGCATAAGGAGGGTTACAATGGCCGCCGACGGATTTCAGTTCGCGTTCACCCCCGAGGTCGAAACCTCGACCGCCCCGCTCTGGGAAAAGGTCAAGCAACACGTCACGCCGATGGAGTGGCGCCAGCAGGCGCCGCTGATCGCCGAGATCAACCGGCTCAAGCGCGCAAAGAACGCCGTCATCCTGGCGCACAACTACATGACGCCGGAGATCTTCCACGGCGTCGGAGACTATGTGGGCGACAGCCTGGGCCTGGCCAAGGAGGCCGCGCGTTCCGACGCTGCGGTGATCATCCAGGCCGGCGTGCACTTCATGGCCGAGACCTCCAAGATCCTGTCGCCCGAAAAGCGCGTTCTGATCCCCGATCTGCGCGCCGGCTGTTCGCTGGCCAGCTCGATCACCGGCGCCGACGTGCGCCTGATCAAGCAGCGCTATCCGGGCCTGCCGGTGGTGACCTACGTCAACACCAGCGCCGAGGTGAAGGCCGAGACCGACATCTGCTGCACCAGCGCCAACGCCGTTCAGGTGGTGGAAGAGGCCGCCCGCCTCTGGGGCGTCGACCGGGTGATCCTGATCCCGGACGAGTTCCTGGCCCGCAATGTCGCCCGCCAGACCGACATCAAGATCATCGCCTGGCAGGGCCGCTGCGAGGTGCATGAGCGCTTCAACGCCGCTGACATCCTGGAGCTGCGCGCGGCTTACCCCGACGCCGAGATCCTGGCGCATCCGGAATGCCCCACGGACGTGATCGAGGCGTCGGACTTCACCGGCTCCACCGCCGCCATGACCGACTATGTCGCCAGGCGCCGCCCCAAGCGGGTGGTGATGATCACCGAGTGCTCGATGGCCAGCAATGTGGCCGCAGACTCGCCGGAGACCCAGTTCATCGGCCCCTGCAACCTGTGCCCGCACATGAAGCGGATTACCCTGGAAAACATCTACGAGACCCTGATCCACGATCGCTATGAGGTGACGGTCGACCCGGCCATCGCCGATCGCGCCCGGCTGGCGGTCCAGCGGATGATCGACCTGCCGCCGCCGACGGTCCCCGCGCGCTACGATCTGGTCAAGGCCCGTCACCACGTCAACGTGGAACTGATCTGATGGAGCGCTTGCGCCACGACGGCGTTGTGGTGGTGGGTGCAGGCCTCGCGGGCCTGAGCGCCGCCCTCAGCGCCGCACCAGCCCGGGTTCTGGTCCTCACTGACGCCCCCTTGAGCCACGGTTGCTCGTCTGCCTGGGCGCAGGGCGGCGTGGCCGCGGCGCTCGGCGCCGATGACGCGCCGGCCCTGCATGCGGCCGACACTGTGACGGCCGGCGCCGGTCTGGTCGTCGCAGACGTCGCCCGCCTGCTGGCCGAGGATGGCCCCGCCGCGGTCCGCCATCTCGCCGCCCTCGGCGCGCCGTTTGACCGCACCCCGGACGGCAGCTTCGCCCAGAGCCTGGAAGCCGCGCACAGCCGCGCCCGCGTGGCCCGCGTCAAAGGCGATCAGGCCGGGCGCGCGATCATGGAAGCTGTGGTCGTGGCCGTGCTGGCCGCGCGACACATCGAGGTCAGGACCGGCGCCCACCTCACCGGCCTGCTGCAGGGCGCCGACGGGCGCGTCCGGGGCGTCGTCGCCCGGATCAAGGGACGCAGCGTCGAGATCACCGCCCGGTCGGTGATCCTGGCGACCGGCGGAATCGGCGGGCTCTACGCGGTCACCACCACCCCGGCCGAGCTTCAGGGCGAGGGTCTTGGGCTGGCGGCCATGGCGGGGGCGGTGATTGCTGATCCCGAGTTCGTCCAGTTCCACCCCACCGCGATTGATATCGGCCGTGATCCCGCGCCGCTGGCCACCGAGGCCCTGCGCGGCGAGGGCGCAACCTTGGTCAATGGCGACGGCGAACGCTTCATGGCGGCCTATCACGTCGATGCCGAGATGGCGCCGCGCGATGTGGTGGCCCGCGCCATCCACGCCGAGCGCGAGGCGGGCCGGGGGGCCTTCCTGGACGCCCGCGCCGCTGTGGGCGCCCACTTCCCCGACGAGTTCCCGGCCGTCTTCGCTGCCTGCCTGGGCGGCGGCATTGACCCTCGCACCCAGCTGATCCCGGTGGCGCCCGCCTGCCACTACCATATGGGCGGGATCGCCACAGACAGCGACGGTCGCACCTCCTTGCCCGGCCTCTATGCCGCCGGCGAGTGCGCCTCGACCGGCGTACACGGCGCCAATCGACTGGCGTCGAACTCATTGCTGGAAGCTGCGGTGTTCGGGGCCAGGGCTGGACGCGCCGCCGCCGCCGCCGAGGCGCCGGTCACGGGAGCTACAGAGCCAGTCATGGCGGCTGACCTGGCGCCGGGCGACCTCCAGACCCTGCGCCAGGCGATGAGCCGCGACGCCGGAGTCATTCGCGATGCAGCCGGGCTCCAGCGCTTGCTGGACCTGATCGACCAGCTGGAGATCGCCGGCGGCCGCAGCGCCCCGCTGGTCGCCGCACGCCTCGTGGCGGCCTGCGCCATGAACCGTCGCGAAAGCCGGGGCGGCCACTACCGCACCGACTTCCCGGAACACGCGACGGCCGAGCGCACATTCGTGACGCTGGATCAGGTCACACACCCCAATCTGAAGTTCGCCGCCGAATGATCGAGCCCCTGCCCGACCTGCTGGTCTCCCCCATCGTCCGCGCCGCCCTGGCCGAGGATCTGGGGCGCGCCGGCGACATCACGGCCCAGGCCTGCATCCCGGCCGATGCGCGATTGACGGCGGTGTTCAATGCCCGGCGCGGCGGCGTGGTGGCGGGCCTGTCGTGCGTGCGGCTGGCCATCGCCGAGCTGGACCCGACGGCCATATTCACCCCGATGGCGACCGAAGGCCAGACCATCAGCGCGGGAACCGCCCTGGCCCATGTCAACGGCGCCGCCCGGGCGATCCTGTCGGCCGAGCGCACCGGCCTGAACCTGCTGGGCCGCCTCTGCGGCATCGCAACCCTGACCCAGGACTTCGTACACGCCGTAAAGGGCACCCGGGCCCGGATCACAGACACCCGCAAGACCACGCCGGGCCTGCGGGCGCTGGAAAAGTACGCTGTGCGCTGCGGCGGCGGGACCAACCATCGCTTCGGCCTGGATGACGCCATCCTCATCAAGGACAACCACGTGGTCGCCTGCGGTTCGGTGGGTGAGGCCGTGCGCCGCGCCAAGGCCTTCGCCGGTCACCTGGTCAAGGTCGAGGTCGAGGTGGACAGCCTGCTCCAGCTCCAGGAAGCCCTGGCCCACGACCCTGACGTCATCATGCTCGACAACTTCACGCTCGAGGACATGGCCGAGGCGGTGAAGATCACAGCGGGCCGGGTGGTGCTGGAGGCGTCCGGCGGGGTCACCCTCGATACCGTCCGCGCGATCGCTGAAACCGGCGTGGACGTGATCAGTGTCGGCGCCCTGACCCACTCGGCCAGGGTGCTCGACATCGGACTGGATGCGGTGGGCAACTAGGCCACAGCGCCTAGCTCGTCGCAGCCGCCGCTTTGACCGCTGCCGTCCGCGCGTCGGCCATTTCCGCCATGCGCGCCTTGATTTGCGCCAGAACCTCCGGGCGGGCCAGCTCCGGGCGTCCGGAGTTGAAGGGCGGCGCTGGCGCATACTCCAGACCAAGCTGCACCGACTCGGCATAGTCCTGCCCCGCCAGTTCGGCCAGCATGGTCAGGGCGAAGTCGATCCCGGCGGTCACGCCGCCGCCGGTGAAGACATTGCCGTCCCGAACCACGCGTTCGTCGGAAACGATCGCGCCGAACTCGGACAGTTGGTCGCGCCAGGCCCAGTGCGATGTGGCCCGCTTGCCCGTCAGGAACCCCGCAGCGCCCAGGATCAGCGACCCGGTGCACACCGATGTCAGATAGGTCGCTCCCGCGCCAAGGCGGCGGATCGCGGCCATGAAGGCCGGATCAAGCATGGCGTCTGTAGTGCCGAACCCTCCCGGCACGCACAGGAGGTCACAGCGCTCCAGCGTGGCGAGATCAGCCAGGTTCGAGAACCGGAGGCCCTCGGCGTCGATGTCCTGCCCCCCCATCGAGGCGACGACCACGTCGGCGTTCGGGGTGCGGACAAGCACCTGGTGAGGTCCTGTGAAATCGAGGTGGGTCACGCCGGGATACAGCGCAAAGACGATCTGGAATCTGGACATCCGGGGTCTCCTGAGAGTTGACGGACTGGATCTATACGACGCATGGTTTGGCTGAAATGACGTTATTCCAACATTTTCTGCCATGAGCCGTCGCCTCGCCCTGGTGATCTTTCCGGACTTCCAGTTGCTGGACGTCGCGGGCCCCATCGCCGTGTTCGAAATCGCCGAGCGCTATCGGCCCGGAAGCTACGACCTGACGGTCGAAGCAGTCGAGGGCGGCCAGATCCCGAGCTCCTCAGGCGTCTGCCTCGCAGCCCGACCGCTCAGCCAGGGCCCCCTCCATACGGTGATGGTCTCGGGTGGAGACGGCACGCGAGATGTCGAGGGTCTGCAGGGCATCGTCCGATGGCTGCGCACCGTCGAGGTGCAGCGCCCCACCAGCGTCTGTTCCGGCGCCTACCTGCTGGCCGAGGCCGGCCTTCTGGACGGACGTCGCGCCACCACGCACTGGAGCCGGACCGACGACTTCGCCCGCCGCTATCCCAGGGTAAAACTCGACGCCGATCGCATTTTCATCCGGGACGATGACGTCTGGACCTCGGCGGGCATCACCGCCGGCATCGATCTGGCCCTGGCGCTGGTGGAGGACGACCTGGGCGCTGAGGTGGCCCGCATGGTCGCTCAGGCGCTGGTGGTTCATCAGCGTCGGCCCGGCGGCCAGTCGCAGTTCTCGGCGCTCATCGATCTGGGCGGGCGGACGGGACGCTTCGGCCCGCTGATGGACTGGGCCCGCGCCAATCTGGCATTGCCGCTTACTGTGGAGCAACTGGCCGACCAGGCGGCGATGAGCCCACGCAACTTTGCCCGCGCCTTTGTGGTCGAGACCAGCACGACCCCGGCCAAGGCGGTGGAGCGATTGCGGCTGGAAGCGGCGCGCGCGGCGGTCGAAAACGGTTTCGACCCGATCGACCGCATTGCCGAGGCCGTGGGGTTCGGCGACCCTGAACGGATGCGCCGCGCCTTCCTGCGCGCCTTCGGCCTGCCCCCACAGGCGCTGCGCAGGTCAGCGCGGAGTTAGATCCTTCCGGCCTGCGCCTTCAGCCGCATCAAGCACCGTCTCTACCGCCGCACGGGCGAGCCCCCGTCTCAGGAGGTCGAGACGGTCGCCGACTGCGGCGCTGCAAGCGCTGCGGCCTCCGTTGGCTTCGGCGCAGGGGGTGAAACCGGGACAGGCTTGTTCCGCAGCTCGGTCGCCGGACGCAGGGACGCTTCGATGGCGGTTTCGACCAGTTCAGGCGCCACGTTCACGTCCGTGGGGAGCCCGACAGCGCCGGAGATCAGTACGACCTTCTCCGCCCTGGATGCTTCACGCGCCGCGACCTGAACGCGGTAAGGAGACAGCTTGTAGAAGATGTGGGTTCCGACCCGGGCCACCCGCAACATGGACGGCGCCCAGAACGGCGAGACCGCCGTGGTGTGGAAGTGGGTTGCGCGCCCGATGTCCGCGCCGGATGCGCCGGCCAGGGTGCGCCGCGCCACGCTGCGGGACCGGTCCCAGGCCTCGGCATCACGGATGCGCTTCATCGAGCCATCGCAGGTGAAGCTGAACTGGCAGCCTGATCGGCCGGCGCCCTGGAACACGACCCCGCAGACGGTCTTTGGAAACGCCGGGTGACTGACCCGGTTCATCACCACCTGGGCGACGGCGGCCTGGCCGCGGGCGCTTTCTCCGCGGGCTTCGTAGTAGACGGCTTCTGTCATACACTCGAGATCAGCCCGGCGCATCGCCTTGGCCGCGCCGCGATCATTGCCAAAACGGATCGCCACAATCTGCGCATCCATGCCGGCGCGAAAGCCGTACTGCTCCAGACCCACGCGAAGGCCCCGCCCCTGAGCCTCCAGGTGCGAGCCGGTGTAGCCCGTGGCCGCAACCTCGGCCATACGAATGGCTTCAGCACGCTCGGCGATGTGGCCGCTCATGCCGGCCACCAGATAGGCGGCGCCGAGGAACAGGCCCATACCCGATCCCCACAGTGCGGCGCTCAAAAGCCCACGCCTGTCGGCGTGCGCTTGCGTTCCATAATTCAAAATGGGACGGTCCTCAGCGGCGAGGGCGAACTTGCCCCCCAACTTTTGTCGCCGCGCTCGCCCCTGCTCATGCTGGTAGCGACCGCCGGCAGGCCTGCCCCGAGTTCCGTTGGTGGGGGGAGGCGACGGCAAATGGTGGAGCGTATATGAATGCCCGAGGCATGAATGGCAACAGGTTTTTGCGGCGCAACATTAACGCGACGATGCCGCCTGATGCACGATAGATCGGATGATCAGTCACAAGATGCTGACTTATCAGCGCAATTCATGGCGACTAGGCCTGCGGAAAATCTAGTCTTCCGTTAGGCAAGAAACCCTTGGAAACCATATCGATTTACTCTGTTCGCACCCGCACAAAGCTTCACCGTGGCCACGCGAGCAGGTGGCAGACGCATCTGGCGCAGGTCTTGCTCCGTACCTGCCGCAGGGAGCAACGGGAGCGTACACAAAATGCGCCATCTAATTCTATCCATGGCGACACTGGTGGGCGTCCTGCTGGTCGCGGCAAACGCCGCCCACACCCTCTAGGCCCGCCGCGCCGCAGGCGACGCGAAAGCGCGGTCCAGCTGACGTAGTCTCCAGCGGCTCACGCCAGCGAGGGTCACGTAGACCAGGACCGCGCCGGCGATCCCGATCGCCATGCCCAGAGTCAGGAGCAGGGCCGCCGTCAACGTCGGCGCGGTCCGATCTTTCACCCCCGCTGCGTCTTCACCACCCACTACGACCAGGATCGCCAGCACCAAATACAATGGCGAGCGCCTTCGCCGGGCTCAGGCGGCGTGCTAGGTACGGCGTAAATCAAAGGGGAAGCGGCAATGTTGCGCACGATGATGGGTCTTCTGGCGGCCTTGGCCATCGGCTCGGCGGCCCAAGCCAAACCGCAGGATATGTACGCCACCAACAATGGCGTGAAGATCCACTATGTGGTCGACGGCAAGGGTCCGCTGGTGGTGATGGTCCACGGTTTCCCCGACTACTGGGGTACCTGGAAGCCGCTGATGGCCGAGTTGAACAAGGCCGGCTATCGCACCGCCGCGATGGACACCCGGGGCTATAATCTCTCCGACAAGCCCGAGGGCGAGGCCGCCTATGCCATGCCCAATCTGATCGGCGACGTGGCCGCCGTGATCGCGGCAGAGGGTCAGAAGAACGCCATCATCATCGGCCACGACTGGGGCGCAGCCATCTCCTGGCAGGTGGTGTTCAACCGTCCTGACCTGGTGAACACGCTGGTCATTATGAGCGTGCCCCACCCCGTCGGCTTCGCCCGCGAGATGGCCACCAATGTCGAGCAGCAGAAGAACAGCCAATACGCCCGCAATTTCCAGCAACCTGGCTTCGAGAAGAACCTGTCGGCGGCGGGCCTGGCCAGCATGGTCGCCGGCGTCAAGGATACCCCCCGCAAGGCCGGGTACCTCGAGGCGTTCCAGCGTTCGAACCTCACCTCGATGATGAACTACTACCGCGCCAACTATCCGCGCGGGACCGGTGACGCCGTCGCTACGCCCTCCGGCATCACCGCCGCCAGCCCGCCGATGATCAAGGTTCCGGTGCTGGTGATTCACGGCATGAAGGACACGGCGCTGAATGCCGCAGGCCACGCGGGTACCTGGAACTACGTGTCCGAGGACACCACCATCCTGATGATCCCGAACGCTGGCCATTTCGTGCAGCACGACGCCGAAGCGCTGGTCAACAAGACGGTCCGCAGCTGGCTGAACGACCGGAAATAGGCGCGGTTCAGGCGAGAGACCTGGCCCGCCCGTACCTGGCGCCCAGCTCCGCCATCACCGTCTCGAACTCCGCAATCGTTTCGCTGAGAATCTGCGCCACCGGCTTTACGGAATCGATGCGTCCGGCGACCTGTCCGGTCAGGGCGATGGCGGCTTCCATGTCGCCGCCGAAGTAGAGCTGCAGCGCGTTCGCCATCTCGCCCATGATGTTCGCCGGCGGCTCCAGTTCGAACTTCGTGGTCTTCTCCGTGCGCAGCGCGCGCAGCGCCGGGCCAGGGCCATGGCGGTTGAGGAACACCGTGTCGGTTTCCCTGGCGCCAACGATGCTGTCCTTCCAGTTCTGGTGAACCGGGCTCTCGGCGGCTGAGACCATGCGCGTCCCCATCTGCACGCCCTCGGCGCCCAGAGCGAAGGCAGCGGCCATGCTGCGGCCATCGGTGATACCGCCCGCCGCGATGATCGGCAGATCGGTCCTGGAACGCACCAGCGGCAAAAGCACCATGGTGGCCACATCACGGCCGTTCTTGAACCCACCGCCCTCGCCGCCCTCGACCACCAGCCCGTCGACGCCCGCCTCGATGGCCTTCTGCGCCGCCGCCATA
>NZ_JBIKNZ010000124.1:0-4336 GCF_044358365.1 Phenylobacterium sp.
ATCCACTCGGGCCACACCGTGCGACAGCGGAAAGTACGGCTCAATCCGGCGCATCTGCGCCTGCGACAACCAGATCAAATCACTCATGACGACGCCTCCATGCGCCGCCAGTGAATCAGACAAACCCCGCCTTGGGAATCATTTCAATGGGTCCTGAGCCTAGTCCCGTTCCGCCTGCCGTTCCAACCGCTGCAGAAAGCGGAATGCTGCAATCACCAGGAAGGCGATCCCGGACAATCCCACCAGCCAGGCAACGCGCAGAGGCGTCACAAGTCCGCCCATCGCCGAGCCATCCGCATAGGCGCCCCACAACGCGGCAAAGCCGAACAGTGAGAGACCCAGCAGCGCCAGCAAGAGGTCCCATACCAGCGATGGCTCCTTGCGACGTGCCGCCGGCCGGTTACGGGCCGGGATGAACTCGAAGGGCGCCATCTCAACGTTGACGCTGGAACTCATCGCCTCTTGCCGGAATTCCGGAAACGGGGTTTTGGGAATTTCCAGCTCGGCGTCCAACCGGTCGGGCCCCGGCGAAAGCTTGTCAGGAACCAGCTCGAGCTCAGGCTCGTCGAGAAACTTGAACTCGCCGATCGACGGCGCGTCGGCGGTAGAGGCGCCCAGAGCGGGCATCGTCAGTTCAGGTTCCTCACCGGGGTCGGCAAAGAGAGTAGACAGTCGCGACGTCATGGCCTCGGACGCTGCGGCCAGGGCCGGCGCCAGGGGCGCCTCGGGCGCTGATGGCTGAGGCGCGGCATCAGATCCATCCTCGCGGCTGACGACGATCCGAGCGCCCTCGATTGCTGTGGAAAGCTCTGTTGGCCGGACGCTGGGGACCAGACTGAGCGCGTCGACGTCAAGCACGGGACGGAGCAATGGGCTTGGCGCGGGCACCCAGCCTTCACCCGCCGGTGTGAGGAACAACGCCTTCTCGGCCGCACGGCGGCGGACCAGGGCGTCGATCACGATCCGCTCGCCCTCGAAATCAGCCTTCCGCCACAGTTCCATGGCGCAGGCCGCCTGCACCAGATCGCCGGCGTTCAGCCGCTTCAGCATCTGGCTGCGGCGGAAGTTATCGACCCCGATGTTGAAGGCGAAACTGCACAGCGCGTCGAACTGGTTTTGGCTGAGCGGCGCGAAGACGCCCTCATTGACCACGTGAGCCACAGTGATCAGGTCGTAGAGCAGGAGGGCTTCTGCATCAGATTGGGACACCGCCGCACCCTCGCGGGCCGTCAGGGTATGCCCATAGCCGATCATCCAGCGACCATCGGGCAGCTGGACGGCGGTCTGGCGGTAGCCCTCGAACCGCTTCAGCAGGTCGATGGCTCCACGAGAGACGCGGTGGCGCGAGAACATGGCCCCGGATTGTCCCAATTCGGCATAGGCGGCAGGCGCCTGGTGACCCTTCACGCAAGCTTGACGCCACTTACAGCAGGATCAGGCTCGCGAGCCCCAAAAATGCAAAGAAGCCCGTGAAGTCCGTTACGAAGGTCACAAAAATCGACGACGAGACTGCGGGATCGCGGCCGCTCCGTTCCAGCACCAGCGGCACGACAGCGCCCGCCAGTGACGCCATGAACAGATTGATGATCAGCGCCAGACCGAACACCAAGGTGAGGCGCAAGTCATGGAACATAAGGAAAATCACGGTCCCGGTGATCGCAGCCAGCGCCGCGCCGTTGATCAGGCCCACCCCCATCTCGCGCAAGACCGTCCGAACCGCATTGAAGGACGACAGTTCCCGATTGGCCAGAGCCCGCACAGCCACGGCCAACGTCTGGGTGCCCGCATTGCCGCCTAGGGAGGCCACGATCGGATAGAGGGCGGCCAGAACGACCAGTTTGGCAATCTCGTCCTGGAACGCGCCGATCACACTGGCCGCGACCGCGGCGGTCACCATGTTGATCATCAGCCAGGGTATGCGCGAGCGCACAATGCCGACGACCCCGGCGTCGCGACCGGCGTCGGAAACACCGGCGAGCGCCAGGATATCCTCCTCGCCCTCCTCCTGGATGACGCCCACGATGTCGTCGACGGTGATCTGACCCACCAGTCGCCCGCCCACGTCCACGACGGGGGCGGAGATCAGGTGATACTTGTCGAAGATATAGGCGACTTCTTCCTGGTCCAGATCGATGGCGATCTCGTTCACCGGCTCCATGATCTGGGCCAGAGGAACCTGCCGACCGGACCGCAACAGGTGGCTGACCGGCACGGCGCCGACGGGCTTGTAGGCCGGATCCACCACATAGATATCGAAGAACAGTTCCGGCAGTTCCTCGCCGCCGCTGCGGAAGTGGTCAATGGCCTGGCCCACGGTCCAGAACTGGGGCGCCGCCACCACCTCGCGCTGCATCAGACGACCGGCGGTCTCTTCCCCGTAGGAGAGCGTCGACTCGATGGCCGCACGCTCCATCTCCGGCATGGCCGCCAGCACCTGGGCGCGTTTGTCATCCTCCAGATCGTCGACCACGTCGGCGGCGTCGTCGGAGTCCATCTCGCCAATGGCCCTGGCCAGGGTGGCGGACGGCACATGCTCCAGCACGTCCTCGCGAATCTCGCTGTCCAGCTCCGACAGGATTTCGGAAAGGGTTTCCGGGTCGAGATGCGGGACCAGCTCCTCGCGGGCGTCCGCCGACAGGAAGCCCATCAGGTCGGCGATGTCGGCGGGATGCAACGCGCTCAGCAGTTCGCGAAGACGCTCGGCGTCGCCTCGGTCCAGCGCATCTGCGACGTTGGACACAAAATCCGGGTTCAGCGCGTAGTCCTCGTCCAGCGCGAGGTCTTCAAGATCTTCGTCGACTTCGTGGGGCCGAATGTCGTCCGCCATATCGGCGAGGCTGTCCGTGTTACGGCTCATTCGGACCTCCCTCAGCTGTGTACGGACGACGTTTCTCGATCCCTGTTGACGTGTCTCAATCACTGGTGCGGTCGAGAAGACTCGAACTTCCACGGGTTGCCCCACAGCGACCTCAACGCTGCGCGTCTACCAATTCCGCCACGACCGCTCGTGGTGAGGCGCGGCAGGTAGCAAACGCAGACCGCTTTGGGAAGAGCGGGCTCAGATTGATCCGGCCATGTAGTCATAAACATCGGCCTCTCCCGTCACGCAGATGGAGATGCGCTCGTCGTTGATCTGAATTTCTCCGCGCGCTACCGGGTGATTGTTGGCCAGGATCCAGACCTCGTCATTCACCGTCGCATCGAGGGGAATCACCGCCCCCCGGCCCATCCGCAGCAATTGCGCCATCGGCAGCGCGGCGCGTCCCAGCACCACCTGAATCTCGACGTTGACCGACTTGACCTGACCCACCGAAAAACCCCGAAACACGCCGTTGGGCTTTGCATAACGCCAAGCCGCAGCGCACATTGGCGCTGACATGCTTGATCGGTCGTTAATCTCTGAAGCTTCGGCGCAATTTGCGCGTCTTGACGGCGCACCGGCCGGCTGGGCGGTGTCACGCGCGCCCGTTCCCTACCCTGACGCAGTGGCGGCTATGGAGGCTCGCGCCGCCGCTATCGCCGAAGGCCGGGCGGGCGAACTGGTCTGGCTGCTGGAACATCCGCCGCTCTACACAGCCGGCGTCTCGGCGCGACCCGAGGACCTCTTGGACGCCTCACGTTTCCCGGTGTTTCAAAGCGGGCGCGGCGGCCAGTACACCTACCACGGGCCGGGCCAGCGGGTGGCCTATGTGATGCTGGACCTCACACGCCGCCACCGCGACGTGCGCGCCTTCGTGGCCGCCCTGGAGGCCTGGCTGATCGGCGCCCTGGCGACCCTCGACGTATGCGCCGATGTCAGACCCGGTCGCGTGGGCGTCTGGGTGGCCCGGACCGACCCGCCGCGCGAGGACAAGATCGCCGCCATCGGGGTCAAGCTGCGCAAGTGGGTATCGTTTCACGGCGTTTCGCTGAACGTCGAACCCGACCTCTCCCATTTCGGCGGCATCGTACCCTGCGGCGTAACCGCCCACGGTGTCACCAGTCTGGCGGATCTCGGCGCGCCGGTGACCATGGACGCCGCAGACGCCGCATTGAGGGCGAGCTTCCAGGCCGTGTTCGGTCCCGTAACGACGATGGCGCCGCCGCTTTCCTGATGGCGCGCCGACGGATGGTCGCCTTGGGTTGTATTTCCAAACGCTGCGGTTCGGCGCCAGTTACGGCCTGTTCAACCGTAAATCCGTCAAGCAAACGCTTGGCCCGCCCTTTTTGGGGGTTATTGCAACTGTTGTCTAATTGGTTTCACGGTTGCCTCAGGTTCGTTGTTGGACTGACCTTGGTCTATGGTTGTCTACGGGGTCATGGCCTGGCTGGGGAGCCTTGATGGCCGTGCCGCAAG
>NZ_JBIKNZ010000125.1:0-4322 GCF_044358365.1 Phenylobacterium sp.
TCGGACGCCTCAAGGACTGGCGGCGCATCCACACCCGATACGACCGATGCGCACACACCTTCATGTCCGCCATCGCTCTCGCTGCCACCGTCATCTTCTGGCTATGATCAATGAGTCCTGAGCCTAGATAGCGCGCCAGATGCGCCTGTTCGAAATAGGTCTCGCTGAAGGGTCCCGGCGTCAGCAGGCAGATACGCGGCTCGCTACGGTCAGCCGCCTGCGACAATCCCCTGCGAAAAGCGTCAAAGAAAGGCGCCATCCGGTGCACGTTCATGCTGTTGTAGAGCGCTGGATAGGCGCGCGAGACCACCAGCCGGTTCTGCAACGCGTAGCCGGCGCCGGAGGGCGCCTGGGTGCGATCGTCCAACACCCACCAGCGGCCATCCGGACCACGGCCCAGGTCGGCGGCATAGATCTGCAGGTATTTTCCGTTCGGGGGCTTGGCGCCGCGCATGGCGCGAATGAAGTCCGGGCTGCCGGACAGGGCGGCGGCCGGCAGGGCGCCTTCCGATACCAACCTGCCTTCGCCGTAGATGTCCTGGAGCATAGCCTCCATCAACGTCGCGCGCTGGGTGACGCCGGCTACGATCTCTTCCCACTCATCCTGCGGCAGGATCAGCGGCATCGGATCAATAGGCCAGGTCTGTTCGTTCTCCTCACCATAGACACGGTGCGAGGCGCCAGTATCGCGAAGGTGGCGGGTGGCCAGACCAAACTCGCCCTCGGCGTGGGCGGCGAATTCCCCCAGAAACGCAATCCAGTGGTCACGCGGCCGACCGGTGGCGTCAAACAGCTCGTCAGGCACGCCAGGCAGAGGGCGGTAGCCCTTCAACCAGCCTGACAACCGACGCGCCGCCGCCTGTTCGGGACCAGCAGCGTGCGCCGCTGTTGTGGACGTATCAGTGGCCAAGGCTCATCCCCGTATCCCGGTTTACTGGAGACTCATGCGCTCATCGGCCATCATTGGCGCGGCCTTTCGCTCGGGTCACGTGATACAAACCGTAAAATCTGCCGGGCCGCGCTTGGCGGCGCCGGGGAACAGCCGATGACCAAGTCCCACCCGGACCTTTCCGATATTGTCGCCACAATCGGCCGCGACATGGGCGCGCATCTCGGCGGCGGCAAGGTCGCCGACTACATCCCGGCCCTGGCCCGCGTCGACGCCCGACGCTTCGGCATGGCGGTGATCTGCTGCGATGGCCAGACCGCCGAGACCAGCGACGCCTGGATGCCCTTCTCGATCCAGAGCATCTCCAAGGTCTTCACCCTGACGATGGCGCTGGAACGGCTGGGTGACGATCTCTGGAAACGCGTTGGACGCGAACCGTCGGGCTCGCGTTTCAACTCCATCGTCCAGCTTGAGCACGAGCAAGGCATTCCGCGGAACCCTTTCATCAACGCAGGGGCGATTGTGGTCACTGACGCCTTGCTGGCCGGCCGCTGCCCCGCCGAAGGTGTCGCGGACATCCGCGATTTCATGCGCCGCCGGGCGGATACAGAAACGCTCGACGTTGACCCAGAGGTAGCGACATCGGAGGCCGCTACGGGCTTCCGCAATCAGAGCCTCGCCAATTTCATGCGCGGATTCGGCAACCTCCACAGTCCGGTCGACGACGTGCTGCAGGTCTATTTCAACCAGTGCGCGCTCCGGATCACCTCCCGTCAACTGGCAAGGGCAGGCTTGTTCCTGGCGAACGCCGGGACGGACCCCATCAATGGTGATGTCGTCACCACGTCCAAGCGCGCCCGTCGTATTGCGGCCGTGATGATGACCTGCGGCCACTACGACGCCTCGGGCGAATTCGCGTTCCACGTCGGCTTGCCTGGCAAGAGCGGTGTCGGCGGCGGCATTCTGGCCATAGTGCCGGGCAAGGCGGCGGTGGCCGTCTGGTCGCCCGGACTTGACGAAGCGGGGACATCCTACGTCGGCGCCATGGCGCTCAAGCGGTTGGCAGCGGCCACCAGATGGTCGGTCTTCTAGGCGACGAGCACCTCGCAGCCGGTCCCGGCCAGTGCGGCGTCCACCTGAGCGCGTGAGCTGGCGTCCAGCGCGCCATACTCCTCGCGCAACCACATCAGGCACTTGGCCTGGTAGGTGAAAGGCTGCTGCACCCAGGCCTGACCGTCGATTTCGGTGCGGACCTCTTCGGCGCCTGACTGGACCGCTCGGGCGTTGGCGGTCAGCAACGGCGCGTAGACGCGGCCTACCTCGCCCAGTAGCGCTTTCAGGGTCTCCGGCAGCTTCGTGGGCCCAAACCAGTCGGCTTCTGTCGGCTCCAAGCCGGTGAGATCTTCGACGGCGCCGGTCCAGGCGAAAACCCGCCGGGCGCGGACGGCGGTGATGGCCATCGGCGTGGGGTCGAACAGGGCCAGCTGGGTCAATTGTCCATAGACGCCGAAGTCGCCGGCGCCCGGCCGCGCGCCCAGCAGGAAAGCATGGTCGCGCAGATGCGCCTCCATGGCGTCCAGGAAGCGCATGTAGCTGGCTTCAATGACGGCCCAGGTGGTTTCGTTGGAACCAACGTACCGCAGACGGGGGATCTGCCGCTCGGCGATCATCGTCCCGGACGCCTTCAGCACGTCATCCGGCACACGGCCGCGCGTCCAGGACGGCAGGATAGCGGATGCACGGGCGATATCGTCCGCATAGTGCCAGCGGTAGTGGAACATGGCCTTGGTGAGCCACTCGTCGCCGTAGTCTTCCAACAGGGCGTCGAGGAAGGCCAGGGCCGGGTTGGACGGGCGCACCGGGCGTTCCGGGAACATGCCCTCCAGGCGGCGGATGATCGGCGTGGAATCGGTCACCGCCTGCAACTGGCCGTCGGCGTCGGGGAAATAGAAGGTGGGCAGCAAGCCGACCTTGGCTTTGGGCAGGCCTTCCAGTTCGCGCGATCCCAGGATCAGTTTGTAGGGGATGCGGCGATAGCGGAGCAGGGCCACCATCTTTCGGGTATAGGGTGACCCGGGCACGCCGCTCAATGTGACCAGATTATCCGAATTGCTCATGTTGTCATTTCCCCCGCGAGATATTGTCACGACTTAGATCGCTCGTCGCGGATCACGCAACGAAAGCCGATATGGGTTGTGGCGCTGTCGATGGATTCCGGGTGGCGGGCCGCCGGTCGGTAGCGCTGGCAGTAGTTCTCCGCACACAGATGAGACCCGCCCTTGATGACCTTTCGGGGGATCGGGATGTCGGGCATTTGCGGATCGTAGCTGCCTTCAAGACTTCCGCCGCGCGGATTGGTGGGCATGCAGCAGGGACTTCCTGGCGCGGCGGGGCCTTCAGCGTACCAATCGGAGGTCCACTCCCAGACGTTGCCGATCATGTCGAACAGTCCATAGCCATTGTCAGGATAGGACCTCACTGGCGACGTCCGGGCCCAGCCGTCCAGCTCGAGGTTCTCGGCCGGGAAGCGCCCCTGCCAGTAGTTGGCAAGCATCTGTCCGGCGGGCGCCAGTTCGTCGCCCCACGCGAACTCTTGTGCTTCAAGGCCACCCTGTGCCGCGAACTCCCATTCGGCCTCCGTGGGCAAGTCCTTTCCCGTCCAGCGGGCGTAGGCTTCAGAGTCGGCATAGGCCACATGCACCACGGGATGATCGTCCAGCGCCTTGGGTCCATGCCGTCCGTAAGGCCTGCGCCAGTACGCCCCGAAGTGAAACGCCCACCAGCCGCCGGGGTTATCGAGCGGGACGGCATCCTTGGGTGGCGTGAACACCAGCGATCCGGGCCGCGCCATGTGCGGCAGCATACCGGGATAGTCCTTCGGGTCGGGCGCGATCTCGGCCAGGGTCTTGTGGCCCGTGGCTCGGACGAAGGCGTCGAACTGGCGGTTGGTGACCGGGGTCTCATCGATCCAGAACGGATCCACCCGGACCTGCCGCTGCGGGCGCTCTTCAGGATAGTAGCGATCCGACCCCATGGCGAACGTTCCGCCGGCCAGGCGGCGCATGCCCTGGGTCGTTTCGCCGACGGGTGCGATCATGGGTTTGGATATCCTCCCGGACGAATACGCATGCCGTCCGGCCAGGGGTTTGACAACTCCCCATAGCCGCGGGCGGTTCAAGGCCGCTACAGTCGAGGCGAGAAGAGGAACAGCACACCCATGACCATTCTCGTCACCGGCGGCACAAAGGGCATCGGGCTGGCCATCGCGGAGTATGTCGCCCGACCCGATGAGCAGTTGGTCCTAGGTGTCTGGTCCCGGAGTGTGGGGGAATCAGCCAAGCTGATCCTTCATTCCGGGAGGACCTATGGGCCAGATACTCCATGGCAGCGCCACGACCACGTACGCCGTTCGAGCGGCGATACAGCGATCGAA
>NZ_JBIKNZ010000079.1:0-14576 GCF_044358365.1 Phenylobacterium sp.
TGACAAAACAGTTCCTGCGCGATCCAGTCCGGATCGAGGCGTCGCGCCCGGCCACGACCGCCGAGACCATCACCCAGAACCTGGTGCGCATCCCCACTGCCGACCCCAAGGCCAAACGTACGGCGCTTCGCGAGCTGATCGCCCGCGCCGACGTGAAGAACGGCATCGTCTTCTGCAATCGCAAGGCCGAGGTCGATGTGGTGGCCAAGTCGCTGAAGAAGCACGGCCTGGACGCCGCCCCGATCCACGGCGACCTGGACCAGCAGACCCGTATGAAGACGCTGGAAAGCTTCCGCAACGGCTCGCTGCGCCTGCTCTGCGCCTCGGACGTCGCCGCTCGCGGCCTCGACATTCCCGACGTCAGCCACGTGTTCAACTACGACGTCCCGCACCACGCCGATGACTATGTGCACCGCATCGGTCGTACGGGTCGCGCCGGCAAGACCGGTCAAGCGTTCACGATCGTGACCCCTGCCGACAGCCGAAACCTCGACAAGGTGCTGAAGCTGATCAACACCGCGCCCGTCGAGATAACGCTGGAAGGCATCGAGTGGTCCAGCATCAAGGACGAGCCGCGCTCGCCCCGCAGCGGCGGCCGTGACCGGGGTCCAGCCCGTGGCCGAGATCGTCCTGCCCGCGATCATGCCCCGCGCGAGGCCCGCCCGCCGCGCGAAGAAGTTTCAACCTCGCCAACTGAGACGCAGCCTGCCGCCGTCACGCCTGAACGTAGCCCCCGCCCGGAGCGGGCGCGCCGGCCCCGTCGTGAGGATGCGCCCGCCGCCCCGGTCGCCGAGGCCGCGCCGGCGCCCTCGGCTGCCCCACGACCGCAACGCCCCCTGCGCTCCGAAAGCCCGAACCGCGCTGAACCACAGGCGCGGCCTGACCGCGGCCGCAGCCGGGATCGCTCCGACGGCGACGGTGACGGCGACGGTATCGTCGGCTTCGGCAACGATCTGCCCGCATTTCTGATGCGGGCGTCGCCGGTCCGCAAATCGGACGATTGAATCCGGCGCTTAACCCTGCGTTTGCGGTCTGCGAGATAGAGTGCTCGCATGGCGACGGAAATCGACATCATCATGCGCGGGCCCATGGCCTTCGAATGGGCTCGCAAGACGCTTGAAGCCATGGAGGCCAACAGCGTCTGGCCCACGGCGGTCAACTACGAGCTCTGGATGTACTATGTCGCAGCCAAGGACAGTCGGATCGCCGCGGAGATCGAACAGGTCCTGAAGTCGGGCGCCCAATTCACCGAGCAGGTCGGCGAGGAAATCGCCAGCCGCCACCTGCCCTCCGCCAGGCTCAACGGCGAGATCCTGGACGCCGGCAAGAACCTCTCGGCCGAGCTGAATACGGTCACGCGCGCTATCGAAACCGCTCGCGAAACCAGCGAAGCCTTCGGCCAACAACTGGCCAGCGCCTCGGTGACGCTCGAAGACAAGGACGCAGGCGACGTCCGCAGCATCGTCGAGACCCTCAGCGCCGCTACCCGGAAGGTGCGCGAAGAGAACCAGGTGCTCGAAAGCCAGCTGGCCGATACGACGGGCGAGCTTTCCCGTTTGCGGGAGCATCTGGAGCAGGTCCGGCGTGACGCCTCGACTGATGCGCTGACCATGTTGTTCAACCGAAAGGCCTTTGACGAAGCCTTGGAAACGGCCTGCAGGGACGCCGCCGAGCAGCGCGGTATCGTCTCGTTGGCGGTCATCGATATCGATCACTTCAAGATCTTCAACGACACCTGGGGCCACCAGACCGGCGACCAGGTTATCCGCTATGTCGCCAGCGTCATCGGTCGCATGGCCGAAGGCGCCCGCATCGCCGCGCGCTACGGCGGTGAGGAGTTCGCCCTGATCTTCCCCGGCGAGGACCGTGATGCGGCCTTCAGCGTGATCGAACGCGCGCGTGTTGAGATCTCTACACGCATCCTGAAGCGCCGCTCGACCAACGAGCAATTGGGCGCAATCACCATCTCCAGCGGCGTTGCCGAAACGATGCATGGCGACCAGCCGGTGACGCTCATCGAGCGAGCCGATGGCGCGCTCTACGCTTCCAAGCGTAACGGTCGCAATCGCACTACGCTCGCCGACAAGAATTCCGCATCCCAGGGGGCCTGACGGCCGCAGGGCGCGTTTTGGCTTGGCTGACGCCGGGGTATCCGGCGTTTCCTGACCGCCAGCAGATTGCGGAGGATGTTATGGACGGCGCTCAGGCCCCCACGAAGATCAGATCAGCCACAGAGAACGGCATTGCCGTGATCACGCTTTCCGATCCCTCCACCCTGAATGCAGCCGGTCTGGACCTGATGGCCGAACTGACGGCCGCCCTCGGCGCCGCAATCGCAGCATCGGATGTCCGGGCGATTGTCATTACCGGCGAAGGCCGCGGCTTCTGTTCGGGCGCCAATCTGTCCGGCGGAGCCAGCGGCCGCGTGACTGGCGGTTCCAGCGAAGGACCCAACGAGGGTTTGCTCAACGTCTACAATCCGTTCGTCTCACAACTTCGCCGCTCGCCGAAGCCGTTGGTCGCCGCCGTCAATGGCGTCGCCGCTGGCGTAGGCGTCTCGCTGGCGCTGGCCTGTGATCTGGTGGTAGCTGCCGAGAGCTCCTACTTCCTGCTGGCCTTCCGCCGCATTGGCCTGGTGCCCGACGGCGGCGCCACCTGGTTGCTGCCGCGCCTGGTAGGCAAGGCGCGCGCCATGGAGCTGATGCTACTGGGTGAAAAATTGCCCGCCGCCACCGCGCTGGACTGGGGTCTGATCAATCGCTGCGTGCCGGATGCGGAGCTTCTGCCGAAAGCGCTCGAACTGGCTCAGGCGCTGGCGAATGGCCCCAAGTCCCTTGGCCTGACCCGCAATCTCGTGTGGGATTCCCTCGACGCCAACTGGCACGAGCAGATTGAGGCCGAGGCCTACGCCCAGGGCGACGCCTCGCGCACCGGCGACGCACGTGAGGGGATCATGGCGTTTGTTCAGAAGCGTCCGGCGGAGTTCAAGGGTCTCTAGCGGAGCCCCTTGGTCTTCCGGAGCTTTTCCAGCTCTTCCTCGATCAGTCGGTCACGGATGCCTTCGCCGTTCATGTAAACGCTCATGGCGTGCGCGCCGAGGCCGATGCCCCAGCCCAGCATCGGCCAGATCGCCCAGAAATAGCCTGGCGAGGTGATGAGGTTCAGGGCGACCAGGCCCCCGTTGACGCCAACGTACGCCATCAGGTGGCTGCGAAACGCGAGCTTCATATCAGCCCGGCGAACGGCCAGGCGGCGCATTTCGATGTCGTCAGCGTCAGTCATGGGCTCTCCCCCGCACTATCGAGGGCACGATAGCATGCCCGGCCCGCGCCGCCAGACTGACTCAGTCCTGTCGGGCCGGTTCGATGGTTACACTTTCTCCACAACCACACGCATCAGTTTCGTTTGGATTGCGGAACACAAACTTTGACGAGAGTTTCGAGACTTCATAGTCGATCTCGGTGCCGATGAGGAACAACACCGCCTTGGGTTCGACCAGGATGGTCACACCCTTGTCCTCGACGACCTCATCCAGCGGGCCCGCTGCGTCGGCGTACTCCAGAACATATTCCTGGCCCGCGCAGCCCCCGTTCTTCACGCCCACCCGCAGGCCTGCGTAGGGCTTTGCGGCCTTGTCCATGATCTCGCGGACCCGCGTAGCGGCGGCGTCGCTGAGCGTCACCACCTTGGGCCTTGGGCGGCGCGCGCGGGGGGCGGGTGTGATGTCGAGGTGTGTCATCAGAACATGTTCAGTTGCAGCTTGGCCTCGTCGGTCATCCGCGAGGGGTCCCATGGCGGGTCGAAGACCAGGTCCACCTTGCAGGACCGGATTTCCGGAATCTCGCGCACGGCATCCTCCACCCAGCCCGGCATTTCGCCAGCCACCGGGCAGCCCGGCGCGGTCAGGGTCATGTCGATGGCCACATCCTTGTCGTCCGAGACATCGACTTTGTAGATCAGGCCCAGCTCATAGATATCGACCGGGATTTCAGGATCAAAGACCGACTTCAGCTTCTCGATCAGCTTGTCCGTCAGGATATCCAGTTCCGCCTGCGCGAGCGGCGGCGACTTGGATTCGATAGGGGCGGCATCATCCATGGGGCTCGTCACGCGAAAAAGGCCTGTGCTCTGGTCAAGGCGTCCACAAATGCGTCCGCCTCGCCCGGGGTGTTATATAGGGCGAAAGACGCCCGGGCGCTTGAAGTGATGTCGAACCGGGTCATCAGGGGCTCCGCGCAATGGGTCCCGGCGCGGATGGCTACGCCGTAACGATCCAGGATCTGGGCCACGTCGTGAGCATGCGCTCCGGCGACGGTAAAGGTAAGGATAGCTCCCTTCCCCGGAGCCTCTCCGATCACCCGCAGCCAGTTGGCCCCGTTCAGGCCTTCCCGAACGCGCGCGTAGAGCACGGCCTCATGCTCGGCGACGGCCTCCCGGTCGAGCCCGCTGAGCCACTCGATGGCGGCGCCAAGCCCGATCGCTTCCAGGATTGCAGGCGTTCCCGCCTCGAACCGATGCGGTGGATCGGCATAGCTGATCGAATCCCTGGAAACCTGAGCGATCATCTCGCCACCGCCCTGATAGGGCGGCAGCGCGGCCAGGCGCTCGGCCTTGCCGTAGAGCACGCCAATCCCGGTCGGGCCGTAGAGTTTGTGGCCGGAGAACACATAGAAATCAGCGTCCAGATCGCGCACATCCACGCTCTGGTGCACCACGGCCTGGCAGCCGTCCAGCAGCACCAGCGCACCGGCGTCATGCGCCATCCGGGTCAACGTCTTCACCGGATTGATGGTGCCCAGAACGTTCGACATGTGGCTGAGCGCCACAATCCGGGTCCGGGGTCCCAGCAGGCGCTGAAAGGCCTCAACATCCAGAACGCCCTGGTCGGTCACCGGGGCCCACTTCAGCACCACGCCCAGCCGATCGCGCAGGAAATGCCAGGGCACGATGTTGGCATGGTGCTCCATGTCGGTGATCAGGATTTCGTCGCCGGCCTGCAGCGTTGCGCCCAGCCCGCTGGCCACCAGATTGATCGCCTCGGTCGCCCCCTTGGTGAAGACGATCTCGTTCACGTCAGCGCCGATGAACCGCGCCACAGAGGCCCGGGCGGCCTCGTAGGCATCGGTCGTCTCGTTGGCCAGCGTGTGCAGGCCGCGATGCACATTGGCGTAGGAATACTCCATCGCTCGCGTCATCGCGTCTATCACCGCGCGCGGCTTCTGGGCCGAGGCGGCCGAGTCCAGATAGATCAGCGGCTTGCCGTGCACCTGCCTGGACAGGATCGGAAACTGGCTACGGATCGCTTCGGCGTCGAACGCCATGATCAGACCCTCAACCGTTCGGCGGCCCATTTGCGGACGACCTTGCGGGCGTCCTCGAACCAGATCCGGTCGATGACCTGGCCGATGAAGGCCTCCGTAAGCATGGCGCGGGCCTCCGGCTCGGGAATGCCGCGCTGACGGGCATAGAACAGCGCGTCCTCGTCCATGGCGCCCACCGTATTGCCATGGGCGCAGGAAACGTCGTCGGCGTAGATTTCAAGTTCGGGTTTGGCGTCCACCTCGGCGCGATCTGACAGGATCAGGGCGTGGTGCCCCATCCGCGCGTCGGTCCGATCAGCGCCTTCGGAGACGATGATCTTGCCCTGGAAGACTGCGCGGGCCTGATCGCGGGCCACGCCCTTGATCAACTGGCTTGTCGTGCCGTCGACGCCTTCGTGGGTCACGACCGTAGTGTGATCCGTATGGCGCTTGTCCGCCACCAGATAGACCCCGTCCATCCGCGCGCTGGCGCGTCCGCCGGGATGCACGACCCGGGTCTCCAGTCGCTGGCGTCGCGCGCCCGACGCCACGATCGTCTGGCCGAAATCTGCTGTCGACGAGAGGCGGACCTCGGCCTGACTTACCGACACCGCATCCTCGTGATCCTGAGCCAGCACGATCCGCTCAAGCGCCGCCCCCTCGGCCAGGGTGATGGTCAGGGCCGTCTGGCAGACAGAAGCCCCGTCGCTCTCATAG
The DNA here is from genome assembly GCF_044358365.1 of Phenylobacterium sp. Lineage (GTDB taxonomy): Bacteria > Pseudomonadota > Alphaproteobacteria > Caulobacterales > Caulobacteraceae > Phenylobacterium. The sequence continues at coordinate 6,018 of NZ_JBIKNZ010000079.1, forward strand.
CTCTCCAGCAGGCGCAGCCGCGCCCCGGCGCCCAGATTGATGGTAACCCGCGAGGCGTGCGCGCCGGCGCCGCGCGACACCAGCCGCAGCGCCACGAGCGTCTTCTTGCCCGCCGCCACCTCGATGCGCGCGTCGCCGCCGTTGACCAGCACGTGGTGGTCGGCCGCCAGCCTGTCGAACGGGCCCGCGATCAATGTGCCTGTGAAGGCCTCGGAGGCGTCGGGCAGGACGCGGATCAGCCCGCGCAGGTCGGTCCAGCGCCAGTCCTCGTCGCGCCGGGACGGAAGCTCACCGACGTCCCGCGTGCGGATGGCGGCAGCGACGCTCATGCCGCCTTCGCGTATCGGTCATAACCGTCGCGCTCCAGTTCCAGCGCCAGTTCGGGGCCACCTGAGGCCACGATCCGCCCGCTGGCCAGCACATGCACGCGGTCGGGTTTGATATAGTCCAGCAGGCGCTGATAGTGGGTGATCACCAGCATGGCCCGGTCGGGCGCCCGCATCGCGTTCACGCCTTCAGACACGATCCGCAACGCATCGATGTCGAGGCCGGAATCGGTCTCATCCAGGATCAGGAAGCGCGGCGACAGCATCGCCATCTGGAAGATTTCCATCCGCTTCTTCTCGCCGCCGGAAAAACCCACGTTCAGCGCGCGCTTCAGCATCTCGAAGTCGATCTTGAGGGTGGCAGCCTTCTCGCGGGCCAGCTTCAGGAAAGCCGGCGCAGTGATCTCGGGCTCGCCGCGCGCCTTCTTCTGGGCGTTGAGCGCCGTGCGGATGAAGGTCAGGGCCGGAACGCCGGGGATTTCCAGCGGATACTGGAACGATAGAAACACGCCCTTGGCGGCCCGCTCATTGGCTTCAAGGGCCAGCAGATCCTCACCGTCGAGCGTCGCGCCACCCTCGGTGACCTTATAGCCCTGACGGCCGGTCAGCACATAGGACAGCGTCGACTTGCCCGCCCCATTCGGGCCCATGATGGCGTGTACCTCGCCAGCGGGCACATCAAGCGTAAGGCCCTTGAGGATCGGCTTGCCATCGACCGTGGCGTGAAGATTGGAAACGCTGAGCACTATCCGACGCTCCCTTCGAGCGAAATCGCGACGAGTTTCTGGGCCTCAACAGCGAACTCCATCGGGAGTTCCTGCAGCACATCCTTGACGAAGCCGTTGACCAGCAACTGAACGGCTTCCTCCTGGGAGAGCCCGCGCTGCATGGCGTAGAATAACTGGTCTTCCGACAGCCGCGTCGTGGTCGCCTCGTGTTCAAACTTGGCCTGACCGTTGCGCGCCTCGATGTAGGGCACGGTGTGGGCGGCGCAGTGCTTGCCGATCAGCAGGCTGTCGCACTGGGTGAAATTGCGCGCACCCTTGGCCTTGGGGTGAGCCGAGACCAGGCCGCGATAGGTGTTGGACGACCGACCCGCGCTGATGCCCTTGGAGATGATCCGCGAGCGGGTGTTGGCGCCCAGGTGGATCATCTTGGTGCCGGTGTCGGCCTGCTGACGGCCGTTGGTGATGGTGATCGAATAGAACTCGCCCGAACTGCCCTCCCCGCGCAGGACGCACGACGGATACTTCCAGGTGATCGACGAGCCGGTCTCCACCTGGGTCCAGCTGACTTTTGAACGGTCACCACGGCAATCCGCCCGCTTGGTCACGAAGTTGTAGATACCGCCCTTGCCGGTCTCCGGATCCCCCGGGTACCAGTTCTGGACCGTGGAATACTTGATCTCCGCGTCGTCCATGGTGACCAGTTCGACCACGGCGGCGTGCAGCTGGTTCTCGTCGCGCATGGGCGCCGTGCAGCCCTCCAGATACGAGACGTATGACCCCTTGTCGGCGATGATCAGGGTGCGTTCGAACTGACCGGAATTCTCGGCGTTGATCCGGAAATAGGTCGACAGCTCCATCGGACAGCGCACGCCCGGCGGCACATAGACGAAGCTGCCGTCGGAAAAGACCGCAGCGTTCAGGCAGGCGAAGTAGTTGTCGCTGACCGGAACCACCGAGCCCAGGTATTGCTTCACCAGCTCCGGATGCTCGCGCATCGCCTCGCTCATGGAGCAGAAGATCACGCCGACCTGCGCAAGCTCCTTCTTGAAGGTGGTGACCACGCTGACGCTGTCGAACACGGCGTCGACCGCATAGCGCGGCGAGCCCACCACGCCGGCCAGAACTTCCTGTTCCTTCAGCGGGATGCCCAGCTTCTTGTAGACCTCGAGGATCTCTGGATCGACCTCGTCCAGGCTGGCGATGCCGACCTTCTCCTTGGGCGCGGCGTAGTAGTAGCTGTCCTGATAATCGATCCGCGGGAAGTTCACCTTGGCCCAGTCGGGTTCGTCCATCGCCAGCCAACGCTCGAAGGCGTCCAGGCGCCAGTCCAGCATCCACTGCGGCTCGCTCTTCTTGGCCGAGATGAAACGCACGATGTCGGCGTTCAGGCCCTTGGGCGCGAAGTCCTGCTCGATGTCGGACGAGAAGCCGTGCTTGTACTTCTCAAGCCCCTGGACCTGTTCGACGGTCTGTTTGACGGCGGCCATTACGCGGACTTTCTCATGCGGCGTTGGCTGTGGCGGGCATGCGCCTCCAGCCAGACGTCGGCGAAGGTGTTCCAGTCGGCTTCGGTAGTGTCCCAGCCGCCGCTGACGCGGATAACGCAGGCCGACAGCACGCCCTGCCCCATGGCCGTCAGGACTGGCGAAGCCTTGACCTTGCCTGACGAACAGGCTGAGCCGGCGCTGATCATCACCTGGGCCAGATCAAGCCCCATCACCTGCAGGTCGGATGTGAAGCCAGGCGTGGCGATGCACAGCGTATTGGGCAGCCGTGGCGCGCCCTCGCCCATGACGACACCGCCGGAAGCCTTCAATCGCGCCGCCGCTGCGTCCCGCCATGTCGCCTGCGCGCCATAGCCCGCCAGACCGGCCAGCGCTTCCGCCGCCGCTGCGCCAAAGCCGGCGATGCCCGGCAGATTTTCCGTACCGCCGCGCCGCCCGCGCTCCTGCCCGCCGCCATGCTGGCGACGCGACAGGGTGGCGCGCGGCCCAAAGGTCAGCGCACCCACGCCCTGCGGTCCGCCCAGCTTGTGCGCCGAGATCGAGAGCGTGTCGGCGCCAAGCGCGCGACTGTCCATGGCGATCTTGCCGGCCGCCTGAATGGCGTCGACATGCAGCCAGCCATCGGCTGCGCGGACAATCGCCGAAGCTTCGGCCACAGGCTGGATCACGCCGGTTTCATTGTTGGCCAGCATCAGAGCCACGAAGGGCTTGCCGTCGACGGCGTCCCAACGGGTCAGCCGTTCGCCAAGCCAGACCAGATCGGCGACGCCGTGGCTATCCACCGGCAACACCTCGACCTCAACGCCCAGAATGCCCGCCGTTTCGCGGATGCTGTCATGTTCGATGGCGGAAACGATCAGGCGACGCGCGCCGGCGGCCACCGCGCTTTCCAGGGCGATGGCGTTGGCTTCAGTCCCGCCGCTGGTGAAGATCACCGTCGACTCCGGCGCGGCGATCAGCGCGCCCACATCGGCCCGGGCCTGTTCCATCACCGCACGCGCCGTGCGCCCCGCCGCGTGGATCGACGACGGATTGCCGACGTTTTCCATCGTCCGGGTCATGGCCGCGATCGCCTGGGGCCTGACGCGGGCCGTGGCATTGTGATCCAGATAGAGGCTCATGCGGCGCGCCTCAGCTTCCCGCCCACCACATCGGCCAGCGAGACCGAGGCCAGATAGTCCTCGATCCGGTCGCCCAGATCCTCCCAGAGGTCGTGGGTCAGGCAGCGCTCGCCGCGCACCATGCAGCCCGGGCCCACCTTTTCACAGCGGGTGGCGCGCAGAGGCTCGTCGACGGCGTGCACGATATCGGCAATCGAGGTGTCGTCGGCCGTCCGGGCCAGACGGTACCCGCCGCCGGGTCCCCGCGCACTCTTGACCAGACCCTTGCGCCGCAATCGGGCGAACAGTTGCTCCAGATAGCTCAGCGAAATCTCCTGTCGCTCGGCTATGTCAGCCAGCGCCACGGCCCGCGCCGCGTCGCCTTCGCGGCGCGCCAGATCCGCCATGGCCATCACGGCGTAGCGGCCTTTCGTGGATAGACGCATGGCGTTGGGTCCAATGCAGTTTTCGCGCGCATCCGGCGGCTCCTATGCTATGAGCCCCGCCTTGCGCAGGGGTCAGTCGCGGGTCTCACCGGTCAGGCCGGGACTTAGGAAGACCCAGTGCAGCAGTCAAGTATTCAGGCCTTACAAAGAGGAATCGAATGCCAGAGGTGGTGCTGACCGGTGCGGCCGGGCGGATCGAGGGGCGCTATACCCAGGGTAAGCGCGAGACCGCGCCCGTGGCGCTGATCCTGCACCCGCACCCCAAGGCGGGGGGCCAGATGAACAACCCGGTGGCGGTCCAACTCTACCACCTGTTCATGAAGCGCGGCTTCTCGGTCCTGCGGTTCAACTTCCGGGGCGTCGGCCGCAGCCAGGGCGAGTTCGACGGCGGCATCGGCGAACTGGCCGACGCGGCCACGGCTCTGGACTGGCTCCAGACCACCAACCCCGCCGCCTCCCAGTGCTGGGTGGCCGGCTACTCCTTCGGCGCCTGGGTGGGCATGCAACTGCTGATGCGACGTCCCGAAACGGACGGGTTCATTTCGGTCTCCCCGCCGACCAACGCCTATGACTTCTCGTTCCTGGCCCCCTGCCCGGCGTCCGGTCTGATCCTGCATGGCCAGAACGACAGTGTCGTGCCGCCCATCGATGTGGAACGCGTCGTTTCAAAGCTACGCACGCAGAAGGGAATCGTCATCGACTACGACGTGGTCGACGGCGCCAGCCACTTCTGGATAGAGAACCTGCCCGAGGTGGAACGCCGCGTCGGCGACTATCTGGACAAGCGGCTGGAAGCGAACCCGGCTTGAAACTTGCCTTCCCCGATTTCGGGGAAGGGGGACCGCCCGCCGTAGAGCGGGTGGTGGAAGGGGCGGGTTCAAGCGCCGCAGCCGGTCTCGCTCCCTCCACCCCCGCCTCTACGGGCGGCGGTCCCCCTCCCCCGCATTGCGTGGGAGGCAGAAGATGATCAATCCCGGTGACGCCATTCGCGCCCGGCGGAAGCTGACCAACAAGCTGATCGCGGCGCATGCGGCCCTGCGGCTCAGGCCCTTTTTCGCCCCCGACGCAAAGCTTATCGTGGGCGACGGCGGGCTGATCCTCGGTGCGGATGCCGTGATCCAGGCGTTCGCCAGCCAGTTCGCGGACCCCGCCTTCGGAACCTATGTGCGCGAAACAGAGCGGGTCGATCTGGATGCGGCAGGCGCCCGCGCCGCCGAGACAGGTCGCTGGACCGCCATCTGGACGTCCGAAACCATGACCGGGACCTATCTGGCTGTCTGGCGCAAGGTCACCGGCCAATGGGTGATCGAGAGCGAGCTCTACGTCACGCTCAGCTAGGCCTTGGGCAGGTGCACACGGAACGCTGCGCCCCTCGCCGAAACCGCCAGTTCGATCCGGGCCTGACTGGCCGCAAGCAGGGAGCGCGCGATGGACAGACCCAGACCCGTCCCGCCCTCGGCCCTTCGACTTGTGAAGAAGGGATCAAACAATCGTTGTCGATCCGCCACAGGAACCCCGGGGCCATCATCGGCGACGAGCACCTCGATCTCCTCGGCCCCTGCGCTCACGTTCACCGTCGCCTGCCGGGCTCCGGCCTGACGGCTATTCTGCAAAAGGATAACCAGCACCTTCTCCACGGTCTCGGCCGGTGTCGCCGCTCGGGGCAGTTCAGGCGCCAGCGTCAAGGTCACGCGAAAATCGTCGCGCAGCTCCCCGTCTACGGCCCGGCGAATGGGCTCGGCAATGTCGCAGGTCACGCCTGAGGCCGGTGTCGCCATGTCCGCCCGGGCCAGATCCAGCAACCGGGTGACCAGTTGTGACAGCCGCTCGCTGTCGCCGTGGATATTGTCCAGAAACCGCCGACGATCAGCGGCGGACATGGTCTCGAAGTGATCCTGCAGCAGTTCCACCGCGCCGTTGATCCCCGCCAACGGAGTCTTGAACTCATGGCTGACGGCGGCGGCGAAGTCGCGCAGATAGCCGCTGCGACGCTCGATCCGCTCGGCCATGGCGCGGAAATCCTCGTAGAGCGCCCGCACCTCAACGGCGGCTGTGCGAGGCGTGCGCGGGACCTCTCCTCCACCGGCCGCTACCTCTCGAGAGGCCCGGCTGAGTTTCTCGATAGGTCGGGTCACACCACGCGACACCAGACCGGATAGCACCACCAGCAGCCCCAGGATCACGGCGGCCGCCAGCGCAAACTTGCCGCGATCCTCATAGAGGCCTCGAAACAAGGCCCGCGGCGAGCGCGACAGCAACAGCACCGCCACAACCTTGTCGCCGACCACCACGGGCCGGGCATGGTGCAGACGAATGCCGGAGGCCTTGCTCAGCCACTCAAACCGGTAGCGCGCCTGAAAGTCGCCGCTGCGCCGAAGGACTGTGCGCGGCTGACCTGCCAGCGCGGCGCGGACCTCGGGCAACGCCGAGAGGTCGCCGTTCGCATCGCTATCCGAAACAACGAATCCATTCCGATCCAGCATCACCACGGCCGCCGCCGTTGTCCGGACCGTGCGCTCAATGATCGGCGCCATAGCCCGGGCGACGACCAGCGCCTCAGGATCCGGCGCCTGGCCGGTCGCACGGGGAGCAGGACGCTCAGGCAACACCGTATCGCGACTGAGGTCGATGGTGGTGAATTCGGGCCGAAAATAGCCTTCCGGCGGATCGGCAGGTCGCGGCAGCGGCGCAGGCGCGCCCGGCCAGGTGATCGCGGCCACGGCGGCCAGCGCCGCGCCCTGGGCCACCAGTTCCGCCTCCGTCTGGCGGACCAGGGTGTTCTCGTAGACCCGGAGTGAAATGGCGCCGATGGCCGGCATCGCCGCCGCAAACAGCAGGACCCCGAACAGAATGGTCCGCAGCCGCAACCGCGGCCAGACACCTGCAATCAGATCCTTCAGCCGTTCGATCACGCCGCTGCGCCCTGACAGGGACCCAGGCGGTAGCCGACGCCGGCCCGCGTCTCGACGACGTCATGGGCGCCGAGAGCCGCGAACTTGCCTCTGAGGTTACGCACGTGGCTGTCGACGGTGCGGTCGGTGATGGCGAAGCCGGGACCATGCAGATGGTCGATGATCAGGTCGCGACTGAATACCCGCGTGGGTGCGCCGGCCAGGATCTTGAGGATCCCGAACTCGGTGACCGTCAAGGAGACCTCCTGATCAGCCCAGTGGGCGATCCAGCTCTCTGCGTCGAGCCGCAGCTTGCCATGGACACCCGACGTCGCAGACACAGGCGCTGTTGCAGGCCCCCGCGCCCGCCGCAGGATCGCCTGAACCCGCGCCACGACCTCGCGCGGACTGAACGGCTTGACCACATAGTCATCAGCGCCCAGCTCGATGCCCAGGATCCGGTCGATCTCGTCGTCGCGCGATGACAGGAACAGGATCGGCAGTTCGCCCTGCGCCCTAAGCCGGCGGCAGACCTCCAGGCCGTCCAGCCGCGGCATGTTGATGTCGAGGATCACCAGATCGGGACGCGCCTGCGCGACCGAGACAAGGGCGGCTTCCCCATCCGGCGCCTCACGGGCGCCCAGACCGGCCTTCTCCAGCGCGAAAACCAGCAACTGGCGGATATGGGGATCATCGTCGACCACGAGGACTTGCGGCATCTGCACATGTTCCGGCTTGCGGCCTGTGCGTCAACCACACCGGCGCCACCGGTCTATCCCACCGCCCGACGCTGCGGGTGCAGCCGCCGGGTCAATCGGATGCAGTTTCCGTGCAGCGGGCCCTCAGGCCTGGAGCTCGAGTCCCTGCAGGGAACCTTCCGCCCGCCAGTCCTCCAGCACCTTCACGAAGGCCACCGGCCCTGCGCCGTAGGAGCCGTTCTGCTTGGCGATCATCTCCGGACGACCCTCGTTGTTGTAGTAGCCGGGGGTGCATTCCTTGAGGAAGCCCTCGCGCATGACCGACAGCCGCACGATGGTGTCGACCCAGGCCGCCTCGGCTTCTGCTGACGGCTCAATGGTCCGGGCCTGACGCTCCGCAGTCTCGGTCATCAGATAGGCGATGTGCTTCGACTGCTCATTGATCATGTGGGGGAAATTGGCGCTGAAGCCTGACTGACTGTTCGAGACGATGAAGCAGTTGGGGAAGCCGCGCGACAGCACGCCGTGAAGCGTGGATACGCCGTCAGCCCACTTCTCGGTCAGGCTCTGACCGCCAACTCCATAAAGCTCATAGCCCGAGCGGCGGGTGAAGCTGGTGCCCACCTCAAAGCCGGTGGCGTAGATCAGGCAGTCAACCTCGTATTCCTTACCGTCCACCACAATGCCGTGCTCGGTGATCCGCTCCACGCCCTGACCCTTCGTATCGATCAGGTGGACGTTCGGGCGGTTGAAGGTAGCCAGATACTCGTCGTGGAAGCAGGGACGCTTGCAGAACTGGTTGTACCAGGGCTTGAGCGCCTCGGCGGTGTCGGGATCCTCGACGACGGCGTCGACCCGTGCGCGG
>NZ_JBIKNZ010000126.1:0-4257 GCF_044358365.1 Phenylobacterium sp.
CGAGCGAACCGTCGGTGCCCTCTGGGACGCCATCGGACGCTTCATCGACCTCTTCACTCCGACCGAGTGCGCCAACTACTTCAAGAGCTGCGGATACGATGCAGACTGAATGGAATCCGCTCTAGCGTGAAAGAGGGGGTTCGTCAGGATTGGATGGGTCTGCCTGGGTCACGCGATGTCCTCACTTTCCCGCGATCACCCAACCCCCCGCTACTTGTCGACAATGATGTTGGCCTGATCTGTGACCTCCGCCATGAGCGGTTCAGCCTTCTTGTCCCAGAGAGTGACCAGATAGCTGTGCATGCGCTTGTCGCCGTCGGGTCCGAACCGGATAATCCAGAAATCCTGCTCCGTCTCAACGCGCATCGGCAGGCTGGCCACGCGCGGGCCGGCGGCTGCCTTCGCCATCTCAGCCGCCTGTTCGGCGCTGTGCACGCGCACCTTGCCATTGTCGACAGCCATGGCGATCCCTCCGACTACCAGGGCCGATAGCGCCAGGCCGATGATCAGGTTCAAGAATTTTGGGCCGCGCATGACGTTTATCCGAAGTGTGGGGACACATAAGACTTCAGGACGATCCGGTCTGTCCACGATGAAGAGCGGAACGCAAAGTCTTGCACCCCGCCGTGGTTCATCTGACAGAGAGGCGTGCCTGCCCCGGCTATTCGAAGTGTCGCTGCCTTCTCATTCCCACACCCGAAGCATGCCTGCCGCCTGCGCTTCCTCAAGGACGGCCCGCCGCTGCGCCGCGGGCCGCCGCGGGGCGGCGCGCGCTGGCGCACGCGTCCTTGACCAAGCTGCGGAGGCAGGCTGAGGGCTGCCGTGGGATTTAAGGGGGCGTGTGGTCCGCGAGCGGCCGCCTCAGGCTGCCTTTTTGTTGCGTTTTTGTTCTTTACGTCTTTCGCCGCCAAAGCTAGCTTTTCCCCATGAGCCAGCGCGTGGACACGTCCAGGTTTCCGGTCGGGATCAACATCAGCTACGACGAGCCGGAAGATGTGGCCGAGATGGCTGAGTTGAGGGCCAGGGCCTGGCGTTTCATCGATACGGGACGCTGGGACCCGCCGATCCAGGACATGGTTCTCGCCTTTGGTCTGGGCACGATCCTTGGCCTGTTTCTGGTGCGGTTTGCGCCAGGGGGACCGCCGGAGGATGCGGAGCGGTGGGTGGTGGTGGGCGACCTGCCGTCGATGCACTTTGAGGCGGATACCTTTCCCACGCCGGCGCTGGGGCTGGAGCTCTATGCCGCCATCGCCGAGGACTGGGCGACCTGTGTGCTGGAGGAGAAGGACCTTTCGGAGTGCTATCCGATCCCTGTGGCGCCCACCCAGGAGCACGCGCACATGCTGCTGGACCGGGTGAAATTCATCCGCGAAGAGCTGATGCCCCGGGCGTATGCGGAGGGGGTGCATTGACCCGGGGCGGCGGGGACAGGTCTGATGTCGTCGAGAACGGCTTCAGTGATAAAGAACAATTGAAGAACATTGTAGGTCCACGTAGGATTGCCTGAACGCCCGCCGACCGGCCGACCAAGGACGAATCGGTAGATGGTGATGAATCAGTAGTCTTTACGGGAGAGCCGGATTTGGGACGTCCTGTTGTCGTCGATCTGTTCGCCGGCGCTGGTGGTATCAGCCTTGGGTTCGAGCAGGCGGGATTCGATGTGGCGGCGGCGGTCGAGATCGATCCGGTGCATGCCGCCGTGCACGCCTTCAATTTCCCTCAGACAACGGTTTTGGCGCGGTCGGTGGTTGGTCTTACGGGCCGGGAGATTCGTGAAGCGGCTAGTCTGGGCGACCGTCGGGTCGATGTCGTTGTCGGCGGCGCGCCCTGTCAGGGCTTTTCTCTGATCGGTCAGCGCGTGTTGGATGATCCTCGCAACCGGCTCGTGCTGGAGTTTGTCAGGATCGTGACCGAACTGGACGCGAGATACTTCGTGTTCGAGAACGTCAAGGGATTGACCCTTGGTAAGCACCGGCGGTTTCTGGATGAACTAGTCGCCGCATTCCGGGCCGCCGGATATCAGATCCGGACACCCTGGAAGGTGCTTGATGCGTCGGACTACGGCGTCCCGCAGAGCCGTGAACGGTTGATCCTACTTGGCGCGAAGATCGGCGAGGCGCTTCCTGATTACCCAAAACCCCTGACGCGGGCGGCGGGCTCGAGTGGCGATCGCCCGGAGGGACCGTCGTGTGCGGACGCGTTGGGAGACCTGCCGGACGCCGAAACCTTCGATGGGTTGAAAGATAGCGATGAGACGCGCGCAGACTGGTGGGGGCTCCCGAGCGAGTACGCCGCGGAGATGAGATGCGCCCGTTCGGAGCATTGGCGATTTGGATATCGCCGCAGGTGGGATCCAGGGACGCTTACCTCCAGCGCGCGCACCGATCACTCGGACATCTCAAGGCGTCGGTTCGCGGAGACGGCGCCAGGACAGGTCGAACCCATCAGCCGATTCTTCAAACTGCCCGCAGCAGGCGTTGCGAACACGCTGAGAGCTGGGACGGACGGGTCCAGGGGAGCTTTCACAAGCCCGAGACCTATCCACTATCTCTTTCCGCGCTGCATCACGGTGCGGGAGATGGCGCGTCTGCATGGATTTCCCGACTGGTTCCGCCTGCACGGCACCAAGTGGCACGGCGCGAGGCAGGTTGGAAACGCCGTCGCGCCGCCGCTCGCGCGCGTGATCGCAGAGACGTTGATGAAGGCCATGGGGGCACGACCCGAACAGCCAGCAGGGACTCTAGAACTTGGTGAAACCTGGCTCCTCCACCTGACCGCAACGCAGGCGGCCAATCACTGGCATGTCGAGAATCCGATCGGACGCCGTGACATGAAGAGCGGCGCCCGAAAGCGCAAGCAATCCGAGATCGAGGCGGGTCAGACGCTGTTTGCAAGGGTCGCCGCCGAATGAGCGGAGGGGACGCCAGGCTCAACCGGTATTCTGCCATTGTAGAGTGCGTGTTCTTCGGCGCGACCTATGCAGGCTATAGAGCGGGTGTCGACACGCTCTCATTCGAGCGGGAAGACCTCGTGCGCGCGGCGAGCGAACTGGGCGTCCAGTTGCCAAAGAACCTCGGAGACGTGGTTTATTCCATTCGCTATCGCGCCCCTATGCCGCAGAGCATTCTGGCAACCCAGCCTGAAGGGCGCGAGTGGATCATCGAGGGCGCTGGCCGAGGCCTCTACCGCTTCGCGCTTGTGCCGATCAATCGCATCGTTCCCAATCGAGAACTCGTGACGATAAAGATCCCCGATGCGACCCCGGAAATCATTGGCGTCTACGCCCTGAGCGATGAACAGGCGCTGCTTGCGAAGCTGCGATACAACCGGCTGATAGATACGTTCCTCGGCATCACGACCTATTCGCTGCAGAACCATTTGCGGACTTCTGTGAAGGGGATCGGCCAGATCGAGATCGATGAGGTCTACGTCGGCGTAGACCGGCATGGCGCGCATTACGTTTTGCCGGTTCAGGCCAAGGGTGGAAATGACCAGCTGGGGTCGGTCCAGGCCAAACAGGACCTGGCGTGCTGTGCAGAGAAGTTCCCGGCATTGATTTGCAGGCCCATAGCGGCACAGTTCATGGACGACGAACGGATCGCGATCTTCGAACTCACCCTGGAGGGCGATCAGGTGAAGGTGGTCGACGAGTGCCACTACCAACTGGTGAGCGGAGACCAGATTTCAGCCGATGAGCTCGCGCGCTACCGGGCTCGGCGATAGCTTGCACTGCTGATTTGGCTGCGCATAGCACAATGATTTCGGTGACGGTGCACTTTACGCGCTGAAGGCCGTGGCTCGTTGGTGGTTGCGGCCGAATTTTGGGGGGCTGCCACCGGGATACCCCTAGGTATCGTGGCGGGAGAAGGCGAAATCCGTGATGCCGGCTGTGGTGGGCGGGGGTTCTCTGGTCCAGATGTGGAGGTATTTCCAGGCCGACGCGAGACAGGTGAGAACGCCGGGCAGGGCGTCCTTTGGCAGGAACAGGGTGGCCTCAAGGTCGGGTCCGCCGCCTTCGTCGCGGGGATGCAGTTGGCCCACATGCGGCAGGCCTTCGGGCCCGAAGATGATGTCCGGCGCGACGGGCGAAATCCAGAAGCGCGCGGTTTTGCCTTTGAGGGCGTCCGGGGTGACAATGCGCCCGTTGATATCAAGCCCCCGGCTGTAGATCAGGCCGCCCTGATGCCGCTGTTCCTGCGGCACGGAGTCCGGGGCCATGCCGACATGCAGGGCCCAGTCCCAGCTCAGGATTTCGAT
>NZ_JBIKNZ010000127.1:0-4239 GCF_044358365.1 Phenylobacterium sp.
ACCGTAGCACTCTCCCATCGCCTCGCTCCAATTTCAGCCACAGAAAACATGTCCTGTTGCACTTGGTTTTGGAACGGGGGCAACCGTGAAACCAATTAGACAACAGGTGCAACAATCCCCAATCCTGACCTCCTTCTGATCTATGGCCCGTCGCTCGCGTCATAGCCTTCACCCCGCCTCCCATCCTGCCACCCCCGCCGGATCCCTCAAGGACGAGCGCTGGTGCGCTCGCCGCGGGGCGGCGCGCCCTGGAGGGCGCGTCCTTGACCGACCCGGCGGGGGCGGCTTTGGGCTGTCCGTGTGGACAACCTCTATGTAGCGCAATCTGAACACTGCACAGATGCCCGATTTTACAGACCGGCTATGTGATTTCGCATAGCGCGATCCCGGGCGATCAGGCGCCGAGACTGGCGGACCGGCCTGCTGCATCCATCAAAATCATGTTGCGCCTATATAAATCAAGTGCTTTATATTCGGGGCTTGATTGGAATGCGATGTGAGGGAACAGCATGGGCAACCAGTTTCCGGACAGGGCGGTAGAAGATTTTCGCCGCATGACGGGTCCGGAAGGACTCGACATTCTGCGCCGCGAGTGGCTGGCGATCGCGCGATCCTCCGATATCCCGCAAGCTGGCGACTATCTCAGCTTCGACATGCTGTCTGAACCGATCGCGCTCGTCCGTCAGAAAGACGGCTCCGTCGCCGGACTGTCCAATGTCTGCCGGCATCGGATGGCGACGCTTCTGGACGGTTCGGGCAATACCCGCACCCTGGTCTGCCCGTATCATCGCTGGACCTACGGGCTGGACGGAAGGTTCGTCGGCGCTCCGTGCATGAAAGAGCATCGAGCGCTGACAGAGACGCAGAACCTGCCGCGCTTCGATGTTGCAGAATGGCAGGGCTGGATATTCATCCGGCTTGAAGGCGAAGGCCCGTTCCCCGCCCATCGCTTTGACGCGCTTGAACCGCGTTTCGATGAGCGCGGCATCGGCTCATGGGTGACCGCGGGCTGGATCGATTATCCCTCGCCGTGGAACTGGGCCCTGATGATCGAGAACTTCTCGGAATCCTATCATCATCTGGCGGTCCACACGGAGACGCTGCAACCCTTCTGGCCGGCCGCCGAGACATACGCGGTCGATTCCGGCGAGAACTATGCCGAGCTTCGCCATCCGGTCGATCCCGAACAGGGGACGTTCACAGTCTTCACGCTGTTCCCGCTTCTCGCCTTCGCAGTCCAGGATCCGCTACCGGTTGTGGTCTGGCCGCGGATCATTGTCAGGGACCGGGGGTATTTCGACCTTCGAATGTATCTCATCGTGGACCCATCGCTGGCGGCAGACGCGGCTCTGATCGATGGGCTTCGCGCGGTGATTGATCGCATCCACCGCGAGGATATTCCCCTCATGGAGCGTGTATGGCGGGGGACGCAAAGCCGGTTCGCTGGCCTTGGCCCGCTCTCCGACCTTGAGCGCCCGCTTGAACTTTTCCGTGACTACATGGCGAAAAGGCTGCCGCCCGGCTAAACCAGCCGCACCATGACTGCTGGACTGGAAAAACAGGCGGCTGCGCCGCGCCGACTGAGGGCCGACGCGCTTGCGACCCGCGAGCGGCTTGTCGAAACTGCGATCATCATGTTCGCCGAGCGCGGTCTCCACGGCGTTTCCCTGAGGGAGATCGGCGAACAGGCCGGCGCCCGAAACACCGGCGCCGTTCACTATTATTTCGGCGGCCGGCGGGCGCTGATCCTGGCGGCTCTCGATCTGATAATCGATGCGCTTGCGGTACCGCCGGGGGATCTCTCCAAGGCTTCCGGCGCCCTGGGGACCGACAGCACCTTCGCTGCAGTCGCATCGGCTGTCACGGCTGCCGTGCTGCCCTGGACGAGCTTGCCGGAACGGCATGTCTGGGGGAGCGCGGCGATCAGACTGCTCAATCGCATGTGGACCGGCGAAGGCGAAGGCTTCGCTGTCGATATCGAGCGGCGGCTTCAACCGTCTATCGATCGCCTGGCAAAGCGCCTGACTGAACTGATGCCGGGCATGCCCAGAGCGGTCCTGCTGAAGCGGATCGATTTTGTCCTCGTCACCTTCATCTGCGGAATGGCTGCAACGTCCTATTCGGCCGAGGCCGTGTCCGCCGGGGTATGGCCAGAGATTCCGCCGGAAACACTCTTCAGGATGCTGGTTAACTACGCGGCAGGCGGGCTGATGGCGCCTGTCGCCCATGGTGACGCCGCCTTTGGAGTGACCCCCTTGGCGTGAACCCCTGTAGCGGGAAACTACGGTGAGACGTGCAACAACGCCTGAACCCTGACCTGATCGTCGACCAAGCTGATAGGCTCGGTGCGGGGTCCGGAAATGGCGGCTGCCAGCGCCGTGGATGAGGCTCGCCCCCGGCTGCGACCCGCCGCTTTTCGGGGGAGGCAAGTGCTCGTGTCATTCAAGGCTGATCTCCCGATGCGTGGCCAGGCGCCCGGGCGGCAAATCAGCGCTCGAAAGGGGGCGTGAATTCTGTGATCCTGATCACGGGGCGGCCAGGCGTGTCGCGAGCTTACCGGGCGATATGATGGCGAAGTTGGGTTGGGTCGCGCGGTCGGTGCGTAGCGTGCTGTCTATCTGGTTCAGGTTCCGGGGGTGGACGGTCGAGGGCACGGCGCCGACCCGGAGGATGGTGGTGATCGCCGCACCCCACACCAGCAACTGGGACTTCGTCTATTTCATTGGCGGGGTCGCCGCCCTGAACCTGAATCTGAGCTTCATGGCCAAGGAATCGCTGTTCCGCTGGCCGTTCGGCAAGGTGATGCGCGAGCTGGGCGGCATCGCGATCAACAGGTCCCGGTCGTCCAATGTGATCCAGGCCATGGTGGCCGAGTTTGCGGCCCGCGATGAGTTCATGCTGACCGTCGCGCCGGAGGGCACGCGCGGCAAGGCCGAGCAGTGGAAGACCGGCTTCTACTACATCGCCCTGGGGGCGGGGGTGCCGCTGGTGTTCGGCATGGCCGACTACCGGCGCAAGGTGGTGGGGTTTGGCCCGGCGATCATGCCCAGCGGCGACTATCAGAAGGACATGGCCCAGATGGCCGAATTCTATAACGCCTGCACCCCGAAGTATCCGGAACGCGCGACGCGGTTCTAGGGGCTCTGCGGTTCATTTGTTCAGGGGGGACTGGGGGTCCTGGGCCTGCCAGGCTTCCCACTGCTGTTCGGCGGCGGCCCACTGGGCGATGTCGCTGGCCAGCGCGTTAGCCGGCCCGGCGTGACGGGGGTGTGACGGTCGAGGCGCCCTGTGCGGCGCGAAAGGCCGCGGGCGTCTGGCCGGCGACCTCATTGAAGGCGTTGTAGAAGGCGGAACGGGAGTTGAAGCCGGCCTCAAGCGCCACGGCCAGGATCGTGTCGTTTGACGAGGTCAACAGGGCCTTGGCTTCCTCGATCCGCCAGCCATTGACGTAGTCGAAGAAGGTCTGGCCAAACCGGCGCGAGAAGGTCTGCGACAGGTTGATCTCGGAGACGCTGGTCGCCGCGGCGAGCGTTTTCAGGGAAAGGTTTGCATCGAGGTGGAGCCGCTGGGTGCGAAAGGCGGTTTCGATCCGCGCGGCGATCTTTTCCAGGCGTTCATCATCGAGACGCGAGCGCTCGTACTTGGGCGAGGCTGATTCCGGGGGGTCCTCGGCCGGGACGGCCAGACGTTCCAGGCTGCCGGCATCCCCCTGAAAGGCCGGCGCCTGACGCATGGCCCAGACCGACATCACCAGGGAAAAAGCCAATCCGAACCCGGCGAACGCGATTTCAGGCACCGGGAAGCCCCCGACATTGTCGGCGAGGGTAATGAGGCCGTTCACGACGAAGAGCACCGTGACGAGGCGCAGCCAGATCAGCAGGTGGCTATCGGCGTTCGACATCACCTGTCGCAACCGGCCCCGCAAGCGCAGCAGCCTGATCGATATCCGCCAGACGAGGTAGCCGCCCTGAAGCAGGATCAGCAGCAACACGCCGAAGACGGCAAGATCCAGGGCGCCGCCCAGGGCGCCCAGGGTGCTCTCCGACCCCGCAGCGGACATGTTCGCGCGCACGCCGGCCGGCAAGCTCGCCACCAGCGCGGTGACCAGCCCCATCAGAATCGCCGGTGTCAGGAGCGTGAGGTCGCGCCAGCGCCAGACACGCGCGACATCGGAGGACAGGTCGTCGACGTAGAGCCACAGAAGCGGCGAAAGCACCCCGAGCATGGTGGCCGATAGCA
>NZ_JBIKNZ010000027.1:0-40783 GCF_044358365.1 Phenylobacterium sp.
CGCCACGATCCGCTCGCGCAGGTCCATCGAATAGCTCTTGCCCATGATCCACCTCCATCCACGGTGAATCACGCTTCGTCAGATTTGGGAATCCTTCGATTCCCGATTCAGGCACGACGCTCTAGCGCGTCCGTTGAGGCATTGCTCGACAGGGGCGGGAATGAGGTTTCGCGGCGGACCCTCACCTTTGTGTCGGGGATCAGGGGCGCTCGGGCGCTGGCCTCAAGCGCCTGGGCGACCTGTTCGGCCTGCGCCTTCTCACGCACACGCACGTTGATGGCGGCCGAGGCGTCTTCGGGAATGATGTTGTACCGCGATCCGGCGGACATCAGCGTCAGGTTGACCGTCATGCCGTCTCCCGTTTTCGGGAACGGCGCCACAGCCTGCAACTGGTGCATCAGTTCGTCGGCGGCATTGCGGCCATCCTGCGGCGCTACCCCGGCGTGGGCGGCGCGGCCCTTCACGTCGATGTAAAAGGTGTTGGAGCCCTTGCGCCAGACTGTGATGACGTCGGGGGCGTCACCCGGCTCGAGGTTGAGCTCGACGTCAGCATCCTTGAGCAGCCGCGAGATCAGGGCGCGTGTGCCTGGCGACCCGCGTTCCTCGGATGTCTCGATAAGGTAGGTGATGGTCTTGAAATCCCTGAACCCGGCATCCTTCAGGATCTGGAGCGCAAACACGGCCTGAACCACGCCGCCTTTCTCGTCGGAGACGCCCGGGCCATAGGCGCGATCACCTTCAATCCGGAATGGCCACCGCGAGACCGTGCCGGGCTCGAAGACCGTGTCGAGGTGCCCGATCAGCAGGACGCGCCCCTTGCCGCTGCCCGTGAAGGTCGCCACCAGATTATCAGGAAGCCCGGTGATCTCCGCCGGGACCATCTCGATCGCGGCGCCCATGGCTCTCAGGCGTTCCGCGAGAAGGGCCGCGACCTTTCGACCGCCCGCAACATCGCCGGTGCCGCTGTCGATGTTGACGACGGTCTCCAGGAGCTTGATCTGGTCGTCGCGCAAGGCCTCGGCGGCGGCCAGAATCCTGCTGTCGGCCTTGACGGGCTTTGGAGCCGCCACGACGGGCGTAGTGGCGGCAAGGATGAGCGCCGCCATAACTGCTGTTCGCATCATTGAATGGCTCCGGAAATCCCGCAAACAGCGCGCGGTAGGTCTATGTTGATCGATCCGTCCCACGGTTGTCACGTTCCGCCGTCGCAGGCCAGACTTCGGGGCGCCGGTCGAAGTGCTGGGAGCGGCGTTCGCCATCCGCCCGGATTCCAGAGAGAGATCGAATGCTGTGTGAGATCAGGGCATGGTCCCGGTGGGTTCCCGAGGCCGTTGGCAATCCGAAAATCAAGTCTCGAAATACAACTTGTTGGGGAAAAATCTCCGCGAGTTCTGGTGTCAGGCGTATCTATGAATACTGTCGTTCAACTGTCACTCGAGGTGGTTATGACCCCGCCTGCGCAAACGGTGACGAGCCGACGATTGCTGACGGCAAGCTGATGGAATACTCGAAATTCCGTCTGTGCGGTGCCGTCAGAATGGCCGGTTTGAGCGGCCGGCGTCTGGGGTGATGTTGGTGATTTTTGGGATCCGGGAGCTACGATGAGCGGCGTTTATTTCAACCTGTCGGCTGCAAACTTCTTCCAGGACTGGACGAACACCAGTCTCATCACAAGTGATGACAACTGGGACGGCGTGCCCAGCATTATCGGCTACCGCGGCGACGATTTGACCTCCGCGACTGGCACGGACCCGCGAACCCTGACCAGCGACGCTACGGGGCCGATCGACGTTTCCGCGAACCAGACCAACCCCGGCACCTTCTCCACCGGCGGTGTCGCCGAGTTTGCGATCGCGAACCCGACCATTGCGCTCAACGGTTCGGGGACGGCTGACGCGCCTTTCATCGTGCTTCACCTGGACGGTACTGGCCGCAAGAACCTGCGTCTCGACGTGGATATTCGCGATCTCGATGGGTCAGTCGACAACGCGACGCAGCAGGTGAACGTCCAGTATCGGGTCGGCCCCAGCGGCCCATGGACCAACGTGCCCGGCGGCTACATCGCCGACGCCACGACGGGGCCGTCGCTGGCGACCCAGGTTACCCACCTGACGCTTGACCTGCCTGCCGCAGTGAACGGCCAGAGCCAGATACAGGTCAGGATCATGACCACCAACGCCGTCGGCAACGACGAATGGGTCGGCATCGACAATATCAGCGTGACCAGCGACGCCGCCGCTGGCGCCTCGGTTTCGGTGGGCAACGTGTCGATCTCGGAGGGCGACAGCGGTACGTCAGTACTGACTTTCACCGTCAATCGCAGCAGCAATGACGGCGCCTTCACCCTTGACTATGGCAGCGCCAACGGCACGGCGACTGCAGGCTCGGACTATGCCGCGGTGAGCGGCACGCTCACCTTCGAGGTTGGCGGCGCGCTGAGCCAGACAGTGTCGGTCACGATCAACGGCGATACTACGGTCGAGCCGAACGAGACCTTTAGTCTCCTGTTGTCGAACCTCAGCAATGTGACGGGTACGGCCGCGCTGTTGAACAGCTCCGCCACAGGTACAATCAACAACGACGACGTCACGCTCGTGGCCATCCACGACATCCAGGGCGCTGGTCACACCTCGCCGTTCAACGGCCAGACCGTTGTGACCTCCGGCATCGTCACGGCGATCGATACCACAGGCGCGCGCGGTTTCTGGATCCAGGACCCGAATCCCGATGCCTACGTCGCGACGTCGGAGGCCATCTTCATCTTCACCAACTCCGCGCCGACGGTGGCCGTCGGCGACAGCGTACGCGTCGCCGGCACCGTCGCCGAGTTTCGGGGTTCCGACACCAATAGCCTGACGATCACCGAGATCGACGCGCCTACGATCACGGTGCTGTCCAGCGGCAATGCCTTGCCGGCCGCGATTGTGCTGGGGACGGGTGGCCGCCTGGTTCCCACGGAAGTGATCGACAATGACAACTTCTCGGTCTTCGACCCGGCCCAGGACGCCATCGACTTCTACGAGTCGCTGGAAGGCATGCGGGTCACGATCCCCGACGCCATGGCGGTCGGCTCGACCAGCAGCAACACCACCTGGGTCGTCGCCAACCAAGGTGCGAACGCGACCGGTCTGAACCCGGCTGGCGGGCTGACCATATCGGCAGGGGACCTCAACCCCGAACGGGTGCAGATTTTCTTCGACTCAGGGCTGTCGCCTGCCGGGGTGAAGCCGAACGCGGTGACCGGAGACCTGCTCGGCGACGTGACCGGCATCCTGCGCTACTTCAGCGGCGACTATGAGTTGGTGCCGACCGCGATCGGCTCAACGGGCAGCGGCCCGATCGTATTGCCCCGGGAAACGACCACCCTGGTGGGCGATGCGAATCATCTGACCATCGGCTCGTTCAATGTCGAGAACCTGGATCCGTTCGATCCGCAGGCGAAGTTCAACGCCCTGGCGGCAAACATCCGCTTCAACCTGGGTTCGCCCGATATCGTCGGGCTGGAGGAAGTCCAGGACGCGGACGGGCCCGGTACGGGCGCGAACCTGTCCGGTGCGGCCACCGCGAACAAACTGATCGACGCCATCGTCGCCGCCGGCGGCCCCCGTTATGTCTATGTCGAGGTTGCGCCTACAGTCGCCAACACCACAGGCGGCGAGCCCAACGGCAATATCCGCCAGGGGTATCTCTACAACCCGGACCGGGTCGGCTTCGTCTCGGTCAACCAGATCGTCGACACCACGCCGGACAACGGCGATGCCTACGCCAACAGCCGCAAGCCGCTTGTGGGGGTGTTCACCTTCAACGGCGAGACCGTCACCGTTGTTGACCTGCACAGCACTTCGCGTGGCGGCAGCAACGCCCTCTTCGGTGTCAACCAGCCGGCGCTCAATGCCGGCGATGCGACCCGGCTGGAGCAGTCCTCGTTCGTAAAGGCTTTCGTTGAAGGCCTGATCGCCGCCAATCCGACAGCCAAGGTCGTGGTCATGGGCGACTTCAACGCGTTCCAGTTCGAGCCCTCATTGACCCAGCTCGAGAGCGGCGGCGCGCTGACCAATCTCAACAACCTGCTGGCGCCCACTGACCGCTATTCCTACAATTTTGAGGGCAATAGTCAGCAGCTCGACCACATGCTGGCCTCGCCGAGCCTCTACGCCGGCGCCCAGTTCGATATCGTCCACCTGAACAGCAGCCAGGCGTCGGTGAACCAGACCACAGATCACGATGGCTTGGTCGGTCGGTTCCAGATGAACATTGGTCCTACGGCGGTCGCCGACACGGCGGTGGTCAACGAGGATGCCAGCGTCACCATCGACGTTCTCGCCAACGACAACGATCCGAACGCCGGTGACACCAAGACCGTTGTTTCGGTCAGTGCGACGACCAAGGGCGCTACCCTGGCGATCGTCAGCGGCAAGGTGGTCTACACGGCGGACCCCGACAGCTTCGATCTGCTCACGACCGGGCAGAGCACAAGCGACAGCTTCAGCTACGTGATGAGGGACACGGCCGGGGCCACAAGCACAGCCACGGTGCAGGTGACGATCAGCGGCGTTGCCGACGGCGCGACCCGCACGGGCGGGTCGGGCGCCGACAGTCTGACCGGCACGGTCCTGGACGAGAGGCTGGACGGCGCGGCCGGGAACGACAGCCTGATCGGGCTCGGCGGTACCGACACCATGGTCGGCGGCGCGGGCAACGACACGCTCGACGGCGGCTCGGGGATCGACAGTCTGTCTGGTGGTGACGGGAACGATCTGCTCGTCGGTGGCCTCGGCAATGACGTCCTCACGGGCGGTCGGGGTCTTGATGTGTTCGTCTTCGGTCCGGGTTTTGGTCGCGACGTGATCACCGACTTCCGATCCGCAGACGACGACATTCGCCTCGTCGGGGCGGGCTTCGTCGACTTCAACGATGTTCTGGCGCGTGCGACGCAGGTCGGCGCCAACGTCGTGATCACCGGTGCAGCGGGCGACAGCCTCCAACTCAACAATATCCAGGTCGGCAGCCTTCAGTCTTCCGACTTCCTGTTCGCGTAAGGATCGACCATGAAAATGAAATTCCTCCTGCTGGGCGCCGCGATCGCCGTCTTGCTATCCGCGCCGTCCCAGGCTGCCTCCTTTCTGAACGCCGGCTTCGAATCCGGAGACCTGTCCGGCTGGAGTCATTCCGGCGGCGACGTTGAGGTTGTGACCGATGCCGATGACGCGCTGGCGGACCCCATCTTTGGGCAACACTACACCGCGACAGAGGGAAGGTACTTTGCCAAGCTGGTCGCGGGCCCGGTCGAGGGGGACTACACGCGGCTGTTTCAGCCGTTTAAGCTCGGTGTGAAATCACGGGTCAGTTTCAACGCCGCGTTCCTGGCGTTCGATTATGATGAATACAACGATGATGCCTATGTCCGGATTATCAGCCTGGGCAAAAGCCAGATTATCTTCGCGTCCAGCGTGGCGGCTGTGGGAAACCAGGGCCACACGGATTGGCTCTCGTTCACCAGCGACGAGCTGGATGTCGGCGATTACATTCTGGAAGCTGGCGTTCGCAATGTCGGCGTGCCTGACCCGACCTATTCCAGCCAGCTGCTGCTGGACAATGTGGCCGTTGCAGTTCCCGAGCCCGGCGCCTGGACGTTGATGATTGTGGGGTTCGGAGCGATCGGCTCCGCCCTTCGCGCCCGTCGGCGCCCGGCATCGTTGAACCTCCGCGGGGCCTGATTCAGGTCGCGGAAGGCGATGGTTTCCGGATCATCGTCTTCGCCTGCCTTGCGCCGGAGGGCGGCGCACGCGATATCGGGGGTCATGCACGGGCGTTCGCCGTCCGAACAGAGACCCAAGAAGGACTGCCTCCCTATGCGTGACCCCGTCACTACCGCCCTGGGCCTCGTGCCGATGGTCGTCGAGCAGACGAGCCGGGGCGAACGCGCCTACGATATCTTTTCGCGTCTGCTCAAAGACCGGATCATTTTCCTGGCCGGCCCCGTCGAGGACGGCATGGCCAGCCTGATCTGCGCCCAGCTGTTGCACCTTGAGGCCGAGAACCCCAAGAAAGAGATCCAGATGTATATCAACTCGCCGGGTGGCGTGGTGACGTCGGGCCTCGCGATCTATGACACCATGCAATACATCCGCAGCCCGGTGATCACCCTGTGCCTGGGCATGGCCGCGTCGATGGGATCGTTCCTGCTTATGGCCGGCCAGAAGGGCAGTCGCATCGCGCTGCCGAACTCGCGGATCATGGTCCACCAGCCGTCGGGCGGATACTCAGGCAAGGCGCAGGACATCCGCCGCCACGCCGAGGACATCATCAAGACCAAGCGCCGGCTGAACGAGATCTATGCCAAGCACACTGGTCAGCCCATTGAGGTGGTGGAAGAGACCCTCGATCGCGATCACTTCATGACCGCCGAGGAAGCGCGCGACTGGGGTCTGGTCGACAAGGTCTGGGAAAGCCGCGAGGACGACGAGGCGTAGCTTCGTCAGCCCTGCATGCGGGTCCGGGCGGTCGTGACAAGAGCGGCTTTGCCCGTTTCGGCGGAGATGTTGAAGCGGTCGAAGTTTTTGCCGGCGGCATCGCGTAGATCGGCGAACAGGCCTTTGGGGTCTTCGTGGAAGCGCAGGAACGCCTGGCTCTTGCGATAGAATACGCCGCGGGAGCGCTCCCTCAGGCCTGGAACGGCACGCAGCTGTTCCAATAGCGTCTCCAGCTGGTCCAGCGCACTGGGGGTTGCGTGTTTCACGGGCGGCCGGTGAAAACGCGGAAATAGGGCTCCTGCGCCGCGGCCAGCATCTCGGTGTCGCCGTCTGTGTCGCCATAGGCGGCTCGGAGCTCCAGGTCCGCACCGTAGGCCTGGGTCAGACGCACGACCTTTTCTGGTCCGCGACAGTTCGGGGATGCGAAGGCGCCAGTCGCCTTGCCCTGGGCGTCGAAGGCTAGGGCCGTCCCGATCAGATCATCGGCGCCCAGACCCCGCGCAAACGGCGCCACCACAATATCCGGCGAGGCTGTGACGATCACCAGGCGCACCCGCTCATCCCGCCAGCGCTTCCAGGCCATCACAGCGTCTGGGCGCAGCAGGCTGCGGGAGTGCAATTCCGCAAACCGCCGCGCATCGGATTCGAGGCGGTCCCGCGTGACGCCACGCAGGTACTCCCGCACGGCAGCCTCCTTGATCCGGCCGCGATCCCGATGCCCGATATAGGCCAGAGCAGCCGGCACCAGCCGCAAGCCCCCGAGGACCCAGCGCGCTGGCGGAGTTCGCCACCTCAGAAAGGCCGTGAAACTATCTCGCGTGGTCAGCGTGCCGTCGAAGTCGAACGCAACGATTGGATCGCTAACCTGTTCTGTGTCTTGTGCCATTCAGGCGCGTTTCCCATTTGGAAAGGTGACATGCCCACGGTTCGGGCGGATCACCACTCTTTCTCGCTCAGGCGCGCGAAGGCTTGTGATCGTAGCGCGGATCAGGGAATGTCAAGACTTGGACAACCAGCGGCGCGTATAGTGCAGTGTCCGGGCGCAGGCGCCCTGGCGCGGAGTTTGCCGGTTCGTAAGGCTGACTTCGTCGAGAGAGTGAGATGAGACCATGACCAAGGCCGCCAGCGGAGACTCCAAGAGCACGCTTTACTGCTCTTTCTGCGGCAAGAGCCAGCACGAGGTTCGCAAGTTGATTGCGGGCCCAACCGTGTTCATCTGTGATGAGTGCGTTGAATTGTGCATGGATATCATCCGTGAAGAACACAAGATTTCTTTCGTCAAATCCAAGGACGGTGTGCCGACGCCCAAGGAAATCCGCGAGGTCCTGGACGATTACGTGATCGGGCAAGATCACGCCAAGAAGGTGCTCGCGGTCGCGGTGCACAATCACTACAAGCGCCTCAACCACGCGACGAAGAACAACGACGTCGAACTGGGCAAGGCCAACATCCTGCTGATCGGTCCTACCGGCACCGGCAAGACCCTGCTGGCCCAGACGCTGGCCCGAATCATCGACGTACCGTTCACCGTTGCCGACGCCACCACACTGACCGAGGCTGGCTATGTGGGTGAGGACGTCGAAAACATCATCCTGAAACTTCTGCAGTCGGCCGATTACAACGTCGAGCGCGCGCAGCGCGGCATCGTCTACATCGACGAGGTCGACAAGATCAGTCGCAAGTCCGACAACCCTTCGATCACCCGCGACGTGTCGGGCGAGGGTGTGCAGCAGGCCCTGCTGAAGATCATGGAAGGCACCGTCGCCTCCGTGCCGCCGCAGGGCGGCCGCAAGCATCCGCAGCAGGAATTCCTGCAGGTTGACACCACCAACATCCTGTTCATCTGCGGCGGGGCGTTTGCAGGCCTTGAAAAGATCATCTCGGCGCGGGGACAGGGCACCTCGGTGGGCTTTGGCGCCAAGGTCTCTGACCCGGATGAGCGCCGCACCGGCCAGATATTCCGGCAGGTGGAGCCGGACGACCTGCTGCGCTTCGGTCTGATCCCGGAGTTCGTGGGCCGTCTGCCAGTCATTGCGACGCTGGACGATCTCGACGAGACGGCCCTGGTGAAGATCCTCACTGAGCCCAAGAACGCCTTCGTGAAGCAGTACCAGCGCCTGTTCGACATGGAGAATGTTGGCCTGACCTTCACGGATGACGCGCTCAACGCCGTCGCCCGCAAGGCCATCCTGCGCAAGACCGGCGCGCGTGGCCTGCGTTCGATCCTGGAAGGCGTGCTGCTGGAGACCATGTACGAGCTTCCCACCTACGAAGGTGTCGAGGAGGTCGTGGTCAATGCAGAGGTCATCGAAGGTCGCGCCCAGCCGCTGGTGATCTACGCCGAGCGTCGGGACAAGGGCGGGGCGGCCTAGGGGCGCTTATGTCCCTGGTCCGCGCCCTCGACCACGTCAATATCCGAACCGCCGATCTCGCCTCTACCAAAGCGATGTTTATGGATGTGCTGGGTCTGACCGAAGGCTGGCGGCCGGCGTTTCCATTCCCCGGCGCCTGGCTCTATGCCGGGGAGAAGGACGTCGTGCACCTGGTTCAGGTGGACAGGCCCGCAGAGGCATCCGACGGCTCGGCGCTGGACCACTTCGCATTCGACATCACCGACTATGAAGAGGCCTTGAAACGGGTCCAGGCCACCAGGCTGAAGTTTTTCGAGACCAAGGTGCCCGGCTCGTCGGTCCGGCAGATTTTCGTGCGCGATCTCAATGGCGTGAACATTGAGCTCAACTGGAAGGGGCGGAACCCGCGAGGGTAGGGCTCTGAGACGGTTTGTCGCGCCGGACCTCTTGGTGCTTGAACGCCAGGGAAAACCATCCACATGAATAAGCACAAGGTCCGGCCCCTTCGGGCGGACGGGTCGTCCGACTCAAGCGCATCGTTTGGGTGACCACGGCCCGCAAAGGTTAGGCTCGGCAAACTGCGGGCCGGCCAGGAGTTCGAGAGCGTAATGTCTGACGTCAAAATTCTTCCGATCCTGCCGTTGCGGGACATCGTTGTTTTTCCGCATCAGCCGGTCCCGCTGTTTGTCGGTCGTGAAAAGTCCGTGCGCGCGCTGGAAGAAGCCATGCGCGTGGAGGGCAAGCAGATCCTGCTGGTGACCCAGAAGGACAAGGACGAGGACGATCCCTCGCCAAACGCCATCTATGGCGTGGGCGTGGTCGCCACGATCCTGCAGCTGCTGAAACTGCCCGACGGCACGGTCAAGGTGCTGGTCGAGGGTAAGGCCCGCGCGGGTGTCACCAGGTTCACCTCGTCCGGCGACTTCTACGAAGCCGAGATCGCCATGGTCCAGGAGGATGGCGTCGGCTCGCCCGAGGCCGAGGCGCTGAGCCGCGCGGTCATCGAGCAGTTCGAGAACTATGTGAAGCTCAACAAGAAGGTCCCACCCGAGGCGCTGGCCGCGATCCCGCAGATCGACAATCCCAGCGAACTGGCCGACCGCATCGCGGGTCACCTCTCGGTCAAGATCGCCGAGAAGCAGCAACTGCTGGAAGTCTTCAATGTCGTGAAGCGGTTGGAGAAGGTCTACGCCCTTATGGAAGGCGAGATCTCGGTCATGCAGACCGAAAAGAAGATCCGTAATCGCGTGAAGCGGCAGATGGAGAAGACCCAGCGCGAGTATTACCTCAATGAGCAGATGAAGGCGATCCAGCGCGAGCTGGGTGAGCCGGACGACACGCGCGACGAGCTGATGGAGCTCGAGAAGCGCATCAAGAAGACCAAGCTGTCCAAGGAAGCCAAGACCAAGGCCGAGAGCGAGCTGAAGAAGCTGCGCAACATGAGCCCGATGTCGGCGGAATCGACCGTGGTCCGTAACTATCTGGACTGGCTGCTGTCGATCCCGTGGGGCAAGGCCAAGCAAAAGCCCATCGACCTGCAAAAGGCCGAGGACACCCTCAACGACGACCACTATGGCCTTGAGAAGGTTAAGGAACGGATCCTCGAGTACCTTGCGGTCCAGAACCGCACCGGCTCGTTGAAGGGCCCGATCCTGTGCCTGGTCGGACCCCCGGGTGTCGGCAAGACGTCACTCGGCCGCTCCATCGCCCAGGCGACGGGCCGCGAGTTCGTGCGGGTGTCGTTGGGCGGCGTGCGCGACGAGGCCGAGATCCGTGGCCATCGCCGCACCTACATCGGTTCCATGCCCGGCAAGATCATCCAGTCGATGAAGAAGGCCAAGTCGACCAACGCCTTCTTCCTGCTGGATGAGATCGACAAGATGGGCTCCGACTATCGTGGTGATCCGTCGTCGGCGCTGCTGGAGGTGCTGGACCCGGCGCAGAACTCCACGTTCGGGGACCACTATCTCGAGGTGGACTACGACCTGTCGCCGGTGATGTTCGTCACGACGGCCAACTCGTTCAACATGCCCCAGCCTCTGCTGGACCGCATGGAGATCATCCGCATCCCCGGCTACACCGAGGACGAGAAGGTCGAGATCGCCAAGCGGCACATCCTGCCCAAGCTGACCAAGGATCACGGCCTGAAGCCGGAAGAGTTTGTGGTGCCGGAAGAGGCCATCCGCGGCCTGATCCGCTACTATACCCGCGAAGCCGGCGTCCGGAGCCTTGAGCGGGAGCTGGGCAATCTGGCGCGCAAGGTGGTGCGGGATCTGGGCCGGGAGACCCTGACCTCGATCACCATCGATGACGAGCGACTGGCCAAATATGCCGGCGTGCAGAAGTATCGCTATGGCGAGACGGACGCCGAGGACGCGGTGGGCATCATCACCGGCCTGGCGTGGACCGAGTTCGGCGGCGATATCCTCACGATCGAGGCGGTCAAGATGCCGGGCAAGGGCCGGATGTCCATCACCGGCAACCTGAAGGACGTTATGAAGGAGTCGATCTCGGCGGCGAACAGCTATGTCCGCAGCCGGGCGACGAAGTTCGGCCTTGAGCCGCCGTCCTTCGAGCGGACCGATGTCCACATCCACGTGCCGGACGGCGCCACGCCTAAGGATGGCCCTTCCGCCGGCGCGGCCATGGCCACAGCCATCGTCTCAGTGTTGACCGGGATACCGATCCGGGCCGACATCGCAATGACCGGCGAAGTCACATTGCGAGGCCGCGTCACGGCCATCGGCGGGCTGAAGGAGAAGCTGCTCGCGGCGTTGCGCTCAGGCGTCAAGACCGTGCTGATCCCTCAGGAAAATGAAAAGGACCTCGCCGACATCCCCGACAACGTGAAGTCGGCGCTGCAGATCATTCCGGTCAGCACCATGGACGAGGTACTGGCCAAGGCCTTGGTGCGCCAGCCGGTGGCCATCGAGTGGACCGAGGTGTTGCCGGTGGCGTCGGTAGCGGACGACGCTGACACAGCCGAGGGTTTGCGAGCTCACTGAGAAGGACCAGCGCTCACCGTCCGGCCCTGCGAGGACGGGCGGTGAGCGGTTTTTCAATCAAGTTGGGTGACAAGGCCCCGCTCTGGGAGTTGTTCCCCGGATACGGCGTTTGACCTCGGCGCTCTCCCGGCCTTAACTCGACAAGGGCTTAGGGGGTGGGGGCCCAAAACCCTTAACGCCAGAAAAGAAAAAGCTGGGCTGGGAGCAAACTCACATGACCAAGGCCGAACTCGTATCGGCGATGGCCGACAAAACTGGCCTGAACAAGACTCAGGCGAGGGAAGCGCTGGACGCCTTCATTGCCTCGGTCTCGACATCCCTGAAGGCGGGCGACGAAGTCCGACTTGTTGGCTTTGGAAGCTTTGTGCCTGTCAGACGGGCCGCCGGCATCGCGAGGAACCCCAGAACCGGCGAAAAGGTCCGTCGTCCGGCGTTGCAGACCTGCCGGTTCCGGGTCGGGGACTCCCTTAAGAACACGCTCAACAGCTGAGCAAGTTCCCGCGCATTGCCTGTAGACCGGGGGGCGGCTAAGAACTCGCCGGAAGGGCGGCTAGCTCAGCTGGTCAGAGCATCTCGTTTACACCGAGAGGGTCGGCGGTTCGAACCCGTCGCCGCCCACCACGCGCGGGCGAATCAAGACAGGCTCAACGGGGCGTCTTGATGTCTGGGCCCCGCCCCGCTCCTGTCGGAAACTGGAGCCTGAACGGCTTTCGTGTCAGAAGCGCAACCTGTGTCACACCCTTTCATCTATATCCGACGACCGGCTGTTCTGGCCCTGGCCGGCTTGCTCGGACCTATGACGGCCCAGGCGGCGCCGAAAACGGTAGACGACTACATGGCCCAGCCCCGGGTCGTCGCCGATCACAGGATTGCCTATGGAACGGACCCCGCACAGGTGGTGGAGCTGTTCCTGCCAACCGGGCGAGGGCCGCATCCGGTTGTCATCCTGATCCACAGCGGTTGTTACCTCGCCAAGTATGAAGGGCTGCCACAGACAAGCGGCATCGCCGGTGATCTGGCGCGTCGAGGCTACGCGGTATGGAACGTCGTATACCGGAAACTTGGCGAGTCCGGCGCGGGCTATCCGGGGACATTTCTCGATGTCGCGACCGCAGTAGACCGGATCAGGCCGGACGCGGCCCGCTATGGATTGGACCCACGTCGTGTGCTGGCGCTGGGTCACTCTGCGGGCGGCCATCTGGCGCTATGGGCGGCGGCGCGTCATCGAATTCCAGTCACAAGCCCACTCTGGCGAAGCGACCCTCTGCGGGTTCGGTCGGTCGTCAGTCTGAGCGGCATCGGCGACCTTGAACGGCAGGGCAGGGTATTCGCAGGCGCCTGCGGACCTGAGTCCATTCCGCAAATTATCCGCCTGGCGGATCGCGAGGCGGCATATGCCGACACCTCACCGGCAGCGCTGCTACCCACCGGTGTACGCGTGACCATGATCTCGGGTGACCTGGATCATGTGATGCCGCTGCCGACAGGTCGGGCGTATGTGGCGCGGTTTGGCGCGGCCGGCGATGTCGGCCAGGCCGTCGCGATCCCGGGCGCCAGCCACTTCGACGTTGTCATCCCGACAACCCCGGCCTGGAAGGT
Organism: Phenylobacterium sp.; assembly: GCF_044358365.1. GTDB lineage: Bacteria > Pseudomonadota > Alphaproteobacteria > Caulobacterales > Caulobacteraceae > Phenylobacterium. The sequence continues at coordinate 13,429 of NZ_JBIKNZ010000027.1, forward strand.
GGTGGCTGCCACTGTCGCTACCGAATTCGCACGAATGCGCTGAGCGAGATGCGTGCGCGAAAACTGGGTCAGACGGATCTGTGGGTCTCCGAACTGGGGCTAGGCTGCGCCAGTTGGTGGGGCAGGTCGACATTCGACGAAGTGACAGCAGTTCGGGTCGTCCACGAAGCGCTGGATCTGGGCGTTACCCTGTTTGACACGGGGTCCAGCTATTCCGCTGGCGAGGCGGAGCCGCGTCTGGGGCGTGCGCTCAGAGGTCGCGATACGGCGGAGCTGGTGATCGCAACCAAAGCCGGCACCTATCACGCCGGTGGCGGCAGGATCGCGCGCGATATGTCACCTGCCGCCGTCGTAGCCAGCACCGAGAGAAGCCTGCAGCAACTGGACCTGGAATGTCTTGGGTTGCTGCAATTGCACGGCCCTTCAATTCCCGAACTGGAAGCGCTGACTGGGACCCTGATGACACTGAAGGCGCGCGGCCTGACGCGGGCCGTGGGCCTCAACAGTTTTGACCCGGCGGTGATCGAGCACGCCCTGGGTCTCGCGGCCATCGACACCGTGATGATTGACTACAACGTCCTTCGGCCGGAACGTGAGCCGTTGATCGGCCGCGCCGTGGCCGCCGGGAAGGGCGTGTTGGCCGGTATGCCGCTGGCGATGGCCAACACCCTGCCGCTGTTCGCCAGGATTCGGGGGCGTCGTGACTTCTGGTATCTTGCACGAGCCATGGCGCACCATCGCCGCGACCTCGCCAACGGGCGACGCTTCCTCTTCCTCCACGAACAGCCCGACATGACCGGGGCGCAGGCGGCCTTGGCCTATGTGCTGGCCAATGGGGATGTCAGCGCGGCGATCTTCGGGTCCACCCGCATCGAGCATCTGCGTGAGAATCTGGCCGCGACCGACCTCGTCATGAGCGACGAATTGATGCGGCGCATTCGAAGCGCCCAGGGCGCGCTGAGCATGCCGTGACGGAACGCCTTTCGCTCGCGTGCTGGCGGGGGCATGATCCATCGAACCGAATAACGAAAGCAATGGGCAGGATGAGCATGGTCGAAATTCCGGCGGATCTGGAGACGGTTCTGAAGGACGCCCACCTGCCGGCGCTGATGACGGCGCTGGTGCACATGACGGGTGATCCTCAGTGGCTGCGTGAGGCCTGGAAGCCCACCTACAATCCGGCGATGCGAACAGATACCGGGATCCCCGCCGAGACCCAGTCTGAAATCCGCAAGCAGGCCGCCATGGCGATCCGGAGCCACCTGGAGGGCAAGCCCCTGGCGCTGCCGAATCCGGACACGGATCTATTGCGTCGACAAATGAACTTCGTCGCGGGCGCCGAGATTCCCGAAACCTATGTCGACTTCCTGCTCGACGAGCTGGCCCTGGCCGGCAAGAGCAGCAAGGACCCGCAGTTCGAACAGCCAAAGCTCCAGGCCGCTGCGCGGAAACTGAAGGTGCTGGTGATCGGCGCCGGAATGTCAGGCCTGCTGACCGGCATCCGCCTCACCCAGGCCGGTGTTCCGTTCGAGATCGTCGAGAAGAACGCCGATGTGGGCGGGACCTGGTTCGAGAACACCTACCCGGGCTGTCGGGTGGATAACTCGAACCACATGTACAGCTACTCCTTCGAGCCGAACCACGCCTGGCCGCAGCATTTCTCGCCGCAGCCCGAATTGCTGAAATACTTCCGTGGCATCGCGGAGAAATATGATCTGCGGAAGTCGATCCGTTTCGGCACGCGCGTAGACACCCTCGCCTGGGACGAGGCGCGGGCCGTCTGGCGGGCTGTGCTGACAACTTCCACCGGCGCGACCGAGGTCATCGAGGCCAATGTCGTGGTCACCGCCGTCGGCCAGTTGAACCGTCCCCGCTTCCCGGACATCGAGGGTTTTGGCGACTTTGCGGGGCCAGCTTTCCACTCGGCGGAATGGCGCCACGACGTGGACCTCAAGGGCAAGCGGGTGGCCGTGATCGGGACCGGCGCCTCGGCCTACCAGTTCGTGCCTGAGATCGCGCCCGACGTGGCGAAACTCACGGTGTTCCAGCGCACGCCGCCCTGGGGGATGCCCGTGCCGCACTATCACGACGACGTGCCCGACGGCATGAAGTGGGCGCTGGAACACGTGCCATTCTTCGACAAATGGTATCGCTTCTGGCTGTTCTGGATGACCACCGAGGGCATGCTGCCGATGGTGAAGTCCGATCCGGCCTGGAATGGCTCGCCGGACGCGGTCAGCGCCGCGAACGCCATGATGCGGGAGATGGCGACAGCCTCATTGATGGCCCAGGTTGCCGACCGTCCGGACCTGGCCGCCAAGGTGATCCCGCGCTACCCGATCGGCGGCAAGCGCTCGGTGCTGGACAATGGCGTCTGGCTGGCCGCGCTCAAGCGCGACAACGTGGATCTGGTCACGGACAAGATCGAGCGGATCACGCCAAAGGGCGTCGTCACGGCCGACGGCGTCGAGCATGAGGTCGATGTACTGATCTACGGCACCGGCTTCCAGGCCTCGAACTTCCTGTCGTTCCTGAAGATCAAGGGCCGGGACGGGCGCGATCTGCATGAGACCTGGGGCGGTGACGCGAGGGCCTATCTGGGCATGACCAATCCGGGCTTTCCGAACCTCTTCACGATCTACGGCCCCAACACCAACATCGTCGTCAATGGTTCGATCATCTTCTTCTCGGAGTGCGCCGTTCGCTACATCGTCGGCGCCCTGAAGCTGCTGGCCGACAGGGGCGCCCGCGCGATGGAGCCGAAGCAGGCGGTCTTCGACAGCTTCAACAAGGCGGTCGACGAAGCCAACGCTGGCTGGGCCTGGGGTTCGCCGAATGTGTCCAGCTGGTACAAGAACGAATTCGGCCGGGTCAGTCAGAACTGGCCCTATGGGCTCATTGACTACTGGCGGGCCACGCTATCGCCCAAGCCTGATGACTTCGTGCTGGAAAAGGCGTCGGAGCCGGTGGCGTGAGATTCGGCGCCGGTCAGCCATCGACGATGAGGTGCGCCCTGCCTACTCGCCGAACGCAGGGTGGAAACCGACGTCTCCCGCGACAGGCACGCCATCCAGGACGAGACGCTGCAGATACCTGTTGGGTTTTCCTTTGTAGGTCAGCACGGGATCGCTCTCGAAGCCGAAGCGGCGATAGTAGTCCGAGTTCCCCGTCAGGACGCAGCCGCCGGCTCGCAGGTCTCTCAGCCGGTCCAGACCGCTGATGATCAGGGCGCTGCCGATGCCGCGTCCTTGCGTGAGTGGCGCTACCGAGACGGGGCTCAACTGATACCAGGTGCTGGGTCGGTCGTTGATCGTGACCGGAGAAAAGCTGATATGTCCGACGAACTCTTCGTCCAGGATCGCGACAAGGGAGACTGTCAGCGCGCCAGCCGCCCTTAGCGCCTCGATGAGGCCGGCTTCAGTTCCGTCGCCAAAAGGCATCGGCGCGAAAGCCTCGGCGGTCACACGGCCAATATTCTCTGCATCGGCGGCGCACTCATTGCGGATCCGCAGGCGCTCAATCCTGAGTATTGTGTCCAAAGCAGATGATCTTTCAACGGGCATGAAACGGGCATGTGACCGCAGCATTGGCGGTAGGTTTGTCTCGCTGGCGGCGCCGCCCACATCTACCCCGCCGTGAGCGCCAATAGCGCGAACGACGCCAGCCAGTGTTCGCCCATATAATCACCGGACACATGGGGAAGGCTCGCCGAGAGGTGACGGTTCGCGGCGGCATGCGCGACCTCTCGACGGTGATCGCCGGCGGGCAGGGCGGCCGCGATTTCACGCCAGCACCAGGCCCGCGAGAGGTTCAGACCATCCAGGTGCACGATCTTGCCATCGGTGCGGTCCGACACGGTGGCCGGCGTAAACAGGGTGGCGGGCCGCTGATCGGCCATGTCCGGGAGGTAGCTTGCCAACCAGGTCTGGAACTCGCCCGGGGGAAGAAGACGGCGCAGGCATTCCGCCGTCATGAGGGTCGACGAAAGAAACTCATCACCATTGGGTTCCCACGGCTGGGCGTTTCGATCCGCCAGGTACCAGGCCCGCGCCTTGTCGCGGAACAGGTTCAGAAGTGCGGCGTCTTCGGTCGCCCGGGCATAGTCCGTCGCCAGGGCCAGCGCGAAGGCGGTGGATGAATGCACGCCCGTCCTGACCGGATAGGTCGCCTTGGGCAGGTACTCGCGGAATCGATCCGCGAACGCGTCGGCCAGGGGCTGGTGGGTCGCGGCCCACGGGGCGTCGTGAGACAGCAGTTCCGCCTGGAGCTTGTGCAGCCATCCCCAGCCATAGGGCCGCTCGAACCCGCGGGCCGAGGGCCGATCCAGATAGGCGCACTCGGCAGCGACCTTGTCCGCCGTGAAGGCGTCGTCGAACAATGCCCGGATCGCCGGCGCCTCGGGGATGCCCGGCTCCAGCCGCAGCAGGGTGGCCAGCAGCCAGTAGCCATGGACGCAGGAGTGCCAGTCGAAGCTGCCGAAATAGATGGGGTGCAGGTCGCGCGGGGCCCGCAGATCCTCTGGCCCGTTCAGAACGTGATCCAGTTTGTTGGGATACTCACGCCCCACATGGCCCAGCGCGATGCGGGCGAACGACGAGGCCAGCTCGGGTGTCAGGCGTTCAGCGGAAGGCGAGGACATACATCAGGCCTGTGTTGACGAGGAGAAGCGGGAGCGCGGTCGGAATCTGGGCGTGGATGACGGCGTAGCGGTTTGGCAGTTCCAGCAGGGCGGCCGGTACGAGATTGAAGTTGGCCGCCAGCGGGGTCATGAGGGTCCCGCAAAAGCCGGACAGCATGCCTATGGAGGCGACAATGGCCGGGTCGCCGTCGAACCGTCCGATCAGGATCGGCAGGGCCACGCCGGCGGTCATTACCGGGAAGGCGGCGAAGGCGTTGCCCATGATCATGGTAAACCCGGCCATGCCCAGGCAATAGACCGCCACGGCTGTCAGGCGTGAATCCATGGGGATCCAGGCGGTGACCAGTTGCCCTATGGTATCGCCCACCCCGGCCAGGGCGAAGACGGCGCCGAGGGCCGCCAGCATCTGCGGCAGGAGCGCGGCCCAGCCCACCGTGTCCATCAGCCTGCGCCCTTCCTGCAGGGGGCTGATCAGGGGTTGCCGAAGCAGGATCAGGCCGACCGCCGTCGCCACGACTGCGGCCAGCGCCAGGGCGATCAGCGTCGCCTGCTTCGGGTCCAGCAGCGACTGCCCGCCAAACGACAGCGGCTTCAGGACCAGCACGCCGAAGATGACGACCAGCGGCAGGGTCAGGGCCGGAACAAAGAGTCTCGCGCCGAACCGTTCGGCCAGCGCCTTGCGTTCAACGGGCGAAGTGGTGGCCGGTTGGCCTTTGCCCAGCCATCCGAACCCCGCGATCAGGGCAAGCGCCAGGACAAGGACGCCGTTGCCCCGGTCTCCGAGCTGGTCTCCGGCCAGAAAGCTTGTGGCGACCAGGCCCCAGAAGATGGTGTTACCAATGCGCTTCGGATTGTTGCGATCCAGCGCGCTCAGCACTGCGAAGGCGCCAAACACGATCCCGGCCAGGACGTAGACGATGGACAGACCGATCATCGGCTCAGCCTCCGCCGGATCGTTCGGTCAAATAACAGCAGCCGGGCTGCATGGATCAGAAAGGCGGCAATGGCGGTGGGGATCGCCCAGATCGACAGATGGATCGGGTCGACTGTGATCCCGGCCGTGGCGAGGAAGCCCACCATCAGCAGGATGGAGCCGATGGCGATGAAGATGTCCTCGCCGAAGAAGAGCCCGATGTTGTCGGTCGCTGCTGCGGCGGCGCGGACGTCCTGCTGAGCGTCGGGGTTCAGCGGTCCGAAGCGGGCTTCAACCGCGCCCTCGGCCATCGGGGCGATGATCGGCCGGATGGTCTGGGTGTGGCCGGCGATCGAGGTCAGGCCGAGCGCCGAGGTAATCTGACGAAAAGCGAGATACACGATCAGCAACCGACCGACGGATATCCCCCGGAGCCGCGACATGAGTGATCGTGCCTGTTCCTGGATGCCCGCCCGTTCGACAACGCCGATCATCGGCAGGACCAGGAAGGCTACGCTGATGAACCGGCTGTCGTTGAAGGACTTTCCGAAAGCGTCCAGCACCTCAAATGGACTGAGGCCCGCCGCGAGTCCGGTGATGAAGGCGGCGCCGACCACCACCAGCAGCGGATTGAGACGGACGGCGAAGCCCACCACCACGGCGGCCACGCCCAACAGGCTCAGCATCTGATTTCCCCCTGGATGTCCGGTCTATTGGAGCCTGTGGCGCGGCGTTCGGCAACGATGGATCAGCGCGCAGCGATCCAGGCATCGGCCAGAGCCAGGAAGCCCGCCACGGACACGGTTTCTGCCCGGACCTGGGGATCGATCCCGGCCGCCTCGATCAGGGCGTCGCCCCCCAGCACCTTCAGACTGGAGCGCAGCATCTTGCGACGCTGGCCGAAGGCGGCGGCAGTGATCTTCTGAAGCGCGTCCAGCCGGGCGGGCGAGGGACGATCAGGTAGAGGCTCAAGGCGGACGACGGCGGATTCAACCCGGGGCGGTGGGCTGAACGCGCGGGCCGGGACGTCCATAACCCGATGGGCCTGGCAGGTGGCCTGGACGATCACGGCCAGGCGACCGTAGGCCTCCTCGCCCGGCCCCTCGGTGATCCGGTCAGCGACCTCACGCTGGAACATCAGGGTCAGGGAGGCTGGGGTCCAGGGACCGGTGAGCCACTTGATCAGCAAGGGGGTGCCGACGTTATAGGGCAGGTTGGACACGATATGAACGTACGGGGTATCCACCAGGTCGGTCTCGACTACCCTCAGCGCATCCGCAAGCTTCACATGAAGTTTGTCGGATATCTTACAGATTTCATCGAGGATTGGCTGAAATCGAGGATCCTTCTCTATCGCTGTCACCTGGGCGCCGGTTTCCAGAAGGGCGCGGGTCAGGCCGCCAGGGCCGGGGCCGACCTCGATGACGTGATCGCCGGGGCCGACCTTCGCCAGACGCGCAATCTTGCGAGTGATGTTGAGGTCGAGCAGGAAGTGCTGGCCGAACGCCTTGTTGGCCCAGAGGCCATGAGCTTCAAGGACATCGCGAAGCGGCGGCAGAGACTCAATCGTCATGCACTGCGCCGTAGCGCGATCTCGTCAGCGGCGCGCAAGGCGGCGATCAGGCTGTCGGCTCTTGCGATCCCCTGGCCCGCGATATCGAAAGCGGTTCCGTGATCCGGTGAGGTTCGCACAATCGGCAGGCCGAGCGTGATGTTCACCCCGCCCCAGAAATCCAGCATCTTCACCGGGATCAGGGCCTGGTCATGATAGAGGCAGATGACGCCGTCGTAGCGGGCCCGCGCCTCGGCGTGAAACAGGCTGTCAGAGGGGAAGGGGCCCTGAGCGTCGATTCCCAGGTTCCGCAAAGCGGCGACGGCGGGCGCGACGATCTCGATTTCCTCTCGACCGATCCCGCCATTCTCGCCGGCGTGAGGATTGAGGCCAGCGACCGCCAGACGCGGCGCGGCAATCCCGAAATCGCGCTGGAGGGCCTGCGCTGTAACCTGGGCGGCATGCACAATGCCATCAACGCTCAGTTGCCCAGCCACCCGGGCGATAGGTGTGTGAACGGTGACCAAGGTCACGCGGAGATCAGCCGCCGCCAACATCATGATCGGGCCGCGGACGCCGTCAAAGGGCGTCGAGGCCGTCAGCTCACCCAGGAACTCGGTATGACCGGGGAATTTGAACCCGGCGTCATAGAGCGGCGCCTTGGCGATGGGTGCTGTCACCACGGCCCGAACCTTGCCCGCCAGCGCGAGGTCGACGGCGGTCTCGATCCAGCGGATCACCGACGCCGCCGATGCCGGGTTGGGCGTACCAAGCACCGCCGCAGAAGGGAGCGGGATGTCCAGCACGGGTAGTGCGGCGGGAAACGCGTCCAGGGCTTCCTCCGGCGCCGAGATGGTCCGGACAATGCCGGGTTCGCCCGACGTCGCGGCGGCGACAGACTTTGCATCGCCCACAACAAAGAATTTCGGCCCGCCCTCCCGCAGCGCCATCCAGGCCTTGACGACGATTTCCGGCCCTATTCCGGCCGGATCGCCGAGGGTGACGGCAAGGGGAGCTGTGTTCACCCCGGCCCCCGGCTTCAGCGCGTCTCGATGGTGGCGGAGTTGCGCAGGTCGCGCATGTATCGGCGCGCGATCATGCTCAGTTGCTGCCCAAACAGCCGTTGTTCGATCTGCTGCTTGTCGACCTGCGCGGCGGATGCCGCACGACGACCGCAGACCGCCACAAGGTGAAGCCCGGCCTGGGTGCGGATCGGATCGGAGATCTCGCCGATAGCCAGCTTCTCGGCCGCTTCGCGGAACTGCGGGGCCAGATCTGCGACCTCCGCCTCGCCCAGGTCTCCAGCGATCACGCCCTGAACCTTGCCGGCTGTGGCCTCAAGGGTGGCGCAACTCTTGATGTCGGGTTTCAGCGCCGCCAGCTTGGCCCGTGCGGCCGTTTCATCGGCCGGCGTGGCTGTCTGGGGAAGCCCCACCGCCGCCTGCTTCAGATTGACCAGCATCGCGGTTCCACCGGCCCGCTTTTCCTTCAGATAGAGAATGTAGACGCCGTCCTTCACCGGGATCGGCTGGGACAGCTGACCGGGCCGCATCTGGGCGACCACGGCTTCAACCTCGGGGGGCATCTCGCCGGCGCCGACCCATCCGGCGTCGCCGCCGGCCGCCGAGGTGGGCAGCGCGGAAAACTGACGAGCCACGGCAGGAAAGGGAGCCCCTTGTTGCAACTGCGCGACAAGTTGTTGCGCGCCCTGCATGGCCTGCGGCATGCCGCCCACCCGAGATGCATCGATCAGGACCTCGCCGATGTTGTACTGGGGTTTGGCCGCCTCGGCGGACAGACGGGCCTGGGCGGCCGCGATCTGATCGTCGCCAACCCGGAGCCGGGAGCCATAACGCCCCCGAATCCAGCGGGCCCAGCTGATCTGGGCGCGAAGCTGATCTCTCAGGGTTTCCGGCCCGATCCCGCGCTGCGCCAGGAAGGTCAGAAACTGATCGCCGCTCATGTTGTTCTGTTGCGCCATGCCGGCGATCTCTTCTGTCACCTCGGTCTCGTCGGCCAGGATATCGATCTTCTGTTCCCTCTCGACCCGGCGAAGCTCCTGGAACTGAAGGTGCTCGTCGACCAGGGAAACCAGCGCTTCCCGCTGGAATTGCTGGAGATTTTCGTCGGTAGGCTGGACACCGGAGGTGGCGATCAGCAGGCGCATGCGCTGAGCCAGGTCGTAGGTCGAAACGATGTCATCGTTGACCACAGCAGCGACGGATTCCGAAATACCCTGCGGCAATGGCCGCGCGGGCGCAGCTGGCGCCTCCGCCGGGGCTGTCCCGACCGGGGCTTCGGCGGGCTGGGCGATGACGGACGAGGCGGTCAGGAGGCCGGCAAGCAGCGCACCCAGCGCTGCAGAGCCCGACAGATAACGCTTCATGGACGGGAGTCTTCCTTCGTACGACCGGACTGCGGTCCTTAGTCTATCTACCATTGAATGAGCCGCCCAATGTGGCGAGCGTTAGGCGCACCGATACGGTCTCACTGGGCTGCAGGCGGCCAATGATCGTGTCTTCGCGTCGATATATCACGTCAACGCGCAGACAATCGTCGCGATAGAAGACACCGACATCCCGGATTACCCAGGCATCCCGCTTCAGATCCCGATTGCCGTAAAGGCTGACGCCGTAGTTCTTGCCGACGTAAACTTCGCCTCCCAGGTCCAGGTTTTCCCGTTTGGCGCCGTTGATGTCGAAATCGTCGGTGAGATAGCGAACAAAGCCGTTGCCATACTTCAAAGACGCATTGGCGCCCGCTTCCAGGCGCTTGATGTCGAGAGAGTCGCTGCCGAGCCTGGCGCGGCTGAACACCGAAAGGCCGGGAAGCGGCTGGGCGTCGGCTGCGACGACCCAGTCGGAGCTCTTGTTGCGCAGGCCCGAGCGATCCGAAAAGACCGTGTTCTGTTTCGTGCGGAAGCTGCGCCCCAGCATGAAGTTGGCGCGGCGCCCATCATCCCAGAGTACGCCCGCCCGCCCGGCGACATTCACCCGCAGTCCGTCCTCATAGAGGTCGTACCCCGGGAATTTGTTCGGACGGAAGAGCGTGGTCTCGTCGAACTCGAAGGCGACGCTGTCCTCGTTCAGATAAATCGGCGCGCCCCTGGCGGTTCGGCCGATGACCACCTGCTTGGAATCGGGGGACGCCACAACCTGCAATAGCGGCTCGAGGATCAGCGTCGAGTCCTTGGTGCGCTTGAAGAGCGGATAGGTGATGTCGGCGCCGCCTGTCGCCAGCGCGCGACCCATGGTCTCGTTCCGGGTCGCCGAGCCGACGCCGGTGAGAATATCGTGGATCTGGTAGGCGTCGGAGCGAACGCTGAGGAATGGCTCCACCCTGAGGCCAGCCGCCGAGGTGAAGGCGCGGCGCCAGTCCAGTTCCCCGGTGATCCGGGCGCTGTCCAGACCGGGCAGACGCACCGCCAGATTGGTCTGTGATTGCTCGCGGGCCAGGACCACGGCGCTCGTATGGACACGTAGCCTGCCGCCAAGAATACTGCCGGCGGGCTCATAGTGCCCCTCAATCAGGGGGCCAATGACCGGGAAGACGCGGTCGTTCTCACCCGAGCTGAACCCGAGCACCGTGTCGAAACTAGCTGGCCGCAACCCCTGCAGGGTGATTGCCGCCGCCGAGAAGTAGGATTTCTGATCCTGACGGATCGCGTAGATCTGCGAGATCAGGCGTCGGTCGTCGGCGACATAAGGGCCGCGGCTCTCATAGACCTTGCTGATCTCATACTTGTCGAAAATCAGATCGTCGGAAGTGCGCTCCGCCGTGAAGCCCCACCGCCATTTATCATTCAGCTGGAAAGCGCCGCGGCCGAGGATGTAGCTGCGATCTCCCTTGCGGCCGAACTCGTTGCCCTTGCCGTCGAAGTCGCGTTCGTTGGTGTAGCCAAACCGGACAGCGACCTCTCCGGAGTAGAAGCGCTTGCGGATCTCGCCGTTAAGAAAGGGCGCGACCTTGGTGTTGATCTGGGGGCTGATCGTCAGGTCGAGCGAGGGCGAGATCGCCCAGTAGTAAGGCTGCTCGTAGGAGATGCCCCGGCGGTCGGAGGCCGAGGCCTTGGGCACCAGAAATCCGGAGTTTCTCGGCGATTCCGGATCCGCATGCCAGAATAGCGGCAGGTAGCCCACCGAAACGCCAAACAGGCGGAAACGCGCGTTCTTATAATAGACAATCCGGCGTTTCTTGTCGCGGACCACATGGTCGGCGGCGATCGACCAGGTCGGTGTCCTGGCCGTGCCGTCTGGCGCGCAGACCTCGCACGGGGTGTAGATCGCCTTGTTGAGTTCCTGAAAATCGTCGCTGCGCTTGGCGGCGCTGGCGGCGGCGATCTTGACGTTCTCCTGCAGCCGCATGGAGAAGCCCAGCGCGACGCCGGCGGCCATATTCTCGTCCAGCACGATCTCGCTGGCGTATTCCGACGTGCCATCCGGGTTCACGATCGCGATGTTGCCGAACGCTCGGATGACACCGGTCTTGTCGTCGTACACCAACCGGTCAGCGCGCAGGGTTCGACCGTTGTAGCGCACCTCGATATTGCCGGTGGCCGTTGTCCGGCTATCGGTGTCGTTACGGACGACCTCATCGGCCTCCATGTACATTTCGTCGCTCTGCAAACCGTCGGCATTGACCGCGTCGGCGGCTTTAAGCTTTGTGACGGCGCGTTCCTGAGCCTGGGCGTTGGCCGAACAGAGGATCGCCATCGCGACGCCCGCCAGAAGGGCCCGTTTACCAGCCGATTGCGGCGTTCTCCGACGGGAACTCATCAAGCCTCTCGATTCTTGGCGCACCGCGCGTGTCTTAGTCTTTAGGCCCGGGTTGCATAGAGCGCATCACGGGATTGTGGAAATGGGATGATAGTGGGCCGACGAATCTGGAGCCCTCCATTTTCAGGAAACGTTGTCGGGAACAAGGTGATCGCGGCCTGGAAACCGCCGCCGCCAGCGCGCCGCCCGCCTCACCCGTCCTCGGTGTAGCAAAGCAGGGTAATGCCGGAGAGCAGGGCCACCACTGCCGGCGCCCAGGCGGCGGCGAAGAGGGGGACGATGTCCGCGCGGGCGAGAGCTCCGGCGAACTGGTTGAAGAAGAACATGACGAAGCCGAGCGCCACACCCACCCCGGCAATCCCGGCGAGGCCGCCGAGGCGCGTAAGGCGAAGCGAAAACGCCGCTGCCAGAACCGTCATCGCGGCGAACAGCAGGGGGGTGGCCAGGAGCTGCTGGAACCGGAGTTCGTAGCCAGACCCTGAGAATCCGGCCTGTTCTGTCAGCCGTATCGCCGTAGGAAGTCGCCAGAACGGAATGGTTTCCGGTGAAGCCAGGCTCTCCATGGCCGCCTCGGCGTCAAGGGTCGACTTCAGGGTCAGGGTTTCCGAGCGCATGGAGGAGGCGCCCGCGGTCGCCTCACGCACATTCTTCAGGCTCCAGAACCCCTGCAACAAGGTCGCTTCAGAGGCCTCCAGGCGGCGGCGAAACGCGGGAATGCCGCGATCGTTCTTCTCATAGATGAAGAGAGACACGCCCCGGAACGTCACCGCGCCTTGCCGGCTGTCGCGGTCGCGCGCATGGATGACGATCTGCGTGGTCTCGTCGCCTTGCCGCAGCCAGATGTCGCGTGGCTGGTCGCCCAGATAGTTTTCCATCACCTGCTCGCGCCGGACCTCGAACCGGGCGTTCAGGTTCGCCGCCATGGGGTTCAGCGCGCCAACACAGAGCACGCCCAGCAACAGGGCGCAGATGGCGCTGGGAAGAATGAACCGCCAGGCGGAAACCCCCGCAGCCCGCATCGCCACCAGTTCGCTGCGCCGGTTCAATCCGACGAAGGCGATCATGCCGCCCCCCAGGAAGCAGAAGGGCAGCAGAATCTGCACGAGCGACGGAACGCGCAGCAGAGTGAGTTCGAAGATGCTGACGGCGCTCACCTCGACGCGGGTGCCGACCTGGCTGGAGAGCTCCACGAACTGGATCAGCACCACCACCGCCGTGATGACCGCCAGGGCTGCGATGACCCCCAGCAGCATCTGGCCGATCACATAACGTTCAACCCTACCGAAGCCCGTCATGTTCGGCCTCTGGCGGCGAGATCACTCGGCGGGGCCCGGCCGATCGCGATCTGTCGGTCGACTTTCTGGCGGAAGATCGTTGCCAGGGCGAACCCTGTTGCCCCGAGCGGCACGGCGTACTGCAGGCTGTTCAGCCAGGCGTTGTCCTCGCTGGCCGACAGCGCCAGGAATCCGATCAGCCGGACCAGGGCGGCGATGGACGCGATCCCGGCGATGCGTCGCCCGTACCCCATGCGCGAGAAGCCGCCGCCGATGATGGCTGACAGGGCGAGCGCCATGAAGGCGATATTATAGAGCGGGGTCGCGATCCGGGCATGGCCCTGGGCCAGCAGATCCAGGCGGTTCCGGCGTTCCCAGTCCTGCTGCAGATCGGGGAAGAACAGCTCGTGCATCCACCGATCCGACGGCTTGTAGTGAATCAGCTCATCGGAATTCGAGAGGGGGCTTAGATCGTAGGTGTAGCTCTCGAAGCTGAGGAAGTTGAGCACGCCGCGCCCGGAAATCTCCTGGTTGGATCCGTTCTGCAGGATCAGGACCGGGCGACCTTGCGCGCGTGCGATTCGACCCTTTTCGGCCGTGTAGGTGGTGTCCGAGCCGTCGGGCTTCACCTGATGGATAAACAGGTTCACCAGGTTCCCGTCGCTGTCGACGCTCTGGGCGTAGACGGTGAGGCCAGGTGCGGGCTGCGAGAATTCCCCTTCCCGGACGAGGGTGGCGGCCAGATCGGTCCGTACGTTGAAGAGCTCGGCGCGCAGGGCCCGGAACGAGGCGGGCTGGACGAAGATGTTGATCAGCAGGGCCATGAACGCGATCGTGCAGGCCAGCCGCATGGCCGGAGAGATCACCTGCCAGCGACTCATCCCGCCCGAGAAGCAGACGACAATCTCTTGCTCGATATGCAAGCGGTTCAGCGCCACCAGCGCCGCGACGAACACCGCGATCGGCAACACCAGATTGATCAGCTGCGGCATGTAGAGCAGCGTGATCTTCAGAAAGACCAGCGCGCTCTGTCGCTGGTTCACGATGAGGTCCAGTCCAGCCAGACTCTGGCTCAGCAGGGCGACAGCCGTGAGCGCGAGCGTGGCCAGGACCACGGGGCCAAGAAGCTGACGAAGAAGATACCGATCAATCAAGCGCATCGTATTAAAAACGGCTAGCTCCGAGATTTTGACGCGCCCCGGCTGCGGACCTGTTCTAAACCATGCGTCGCGGCCCCGCACAACCGGACGTGGGCGCATCATGCAGGCTGGAAGAGAGAATACGAATGGACATTCAGTTTGTCGCGGCCGATGCGGCGCTGGCGGCCAATGCGGCTGTCGCCCGGATCGTCTTTGAGGGTGACACCTATACTGGCCCGCTGGCTCAGGCGGTCGCCGCCAGCCGATTCACCGGCGCCAAGGGGCAGACCCTCGACATTCTGGCCCCTCAGGGCGAGGCGGCGGCGCGGCTGGTGCTGGTGGGCGCCGGCAAACGTGACGGGTTCAACGCCCTTGGCGCGGAGCACGCGGCTGCGACGGGCTACAATCAGGTCAAGCTCTCGGGCCTCACAGTGCTGAGGGTCGAGGTTTCCGGCGACGCGGAGTTGGCCGCTCATGCTGCCCTGGGCCTTCGCCTGGCCGGCTACCGGTTCGACAAGTACCGGACGAAGGAAAAGGCCGAAAAGAAGCCCTCGATCGTCAAGGCCGAGGTCGCGACCAACACGGCTGACGCCGCCCTGGCTGCGTTCGGGCCGCTTTCGGCGCTGGCCGACGGGATCAGCTTCACCCGCGATCTGGTGTCCGAGCCGCCGAACGTGCTGTTCCCAGCCGAGTTCGCAGCGCGGGTCAAGGCTCTGGAGAGCCTGGGCCTGGAGGTCGAGATTCTGGGTGAGCCCGAGATGACCGAGCTGGGCATGGGATCCCTGCTGGCCGTCGGGCAGGGCAGCATTCGCGAGAGCCGCCTGGCGATCATCAAGTGGTACGGCGCCGACGACAAGTCCGCCCAGCCGGTAGCCTTTGTCGGCAAGGGCGTGTGCTTCGACACCGGCGGCATCTCGATCAAGCCCGCCGAAAACATGGAAGACATGAAATGGGATATGGGCGGCGCCGGCGCCGTTTCAGGTCTCATGCACACCCTGGCCGGCCGCAAGGCCAAGGTGAACGCCATCGGTATTCTGGGCCTGGTGGAGAACATGCCAGACGGCAACGCCTATCGCCCGGGCGATGTGCTGACCAGCATGTCGGGCCAGACCATCGAGGTGGTCAACACCGACGCGGAGGGCCGTCTCGTGCTGGCCGATGCGCTCTGGTACTGCCAGGACCGCTTCAAGCCGAAATTCATGGTGGATCTGGCGACCCTGACCGGAGCGATCATCATCGCGCTGGGCAATGACTATGCCGGCTGCTTCTCCAACAATGACGAGCTGAGCGCCAATCTGCTGGCGGCGGCGACGGCGGAGAACGAGGGGCTGTGGCGCATGCCTCTGCCCGAGGCCTACAACAAGCAGATCGACTCCATGATCGCCGACATGAAAAACACCGGCGGGCGGCCCGGTGGCTCGATCACCGCGGCGCTGTTCCTGCAGCGCTATGTGAACGGCCTGCCCTGGGCGCATCTGGACATCGCGTCCACGGCCTGGAGCAAGCCGTCGTCCGCCCCCACCAGCCCGGACGGCGCCACCGGCTATGGCGTGCGCCTGCTCAATAGAATGGTCCAGGACCGGTACGAGGGCTGATACCGCCGTGCCCACGCCCCTTGCTTTGTTGCACAGCCCGCTGCTGGGCGACCTGAGCTGGCGTGGCGTGGCGCAGGGTCTGCGGGCGCGCGGCCGGGAGGTCACGGCTCCGGCCTGGCCGAAACTGGGCGATCTGGGCGGCGATTTCTATCGCAGTCTGGCGCTGGGCATGGCTGCCGAGCTGGGTGACACGCCGACCATCGCGGTGCTGCACAGTGGGGCAGGGGCCTTGGCGCCGGCGCTGGAGGCGGCGTCCGGCGCCGTTCAGGGCTTCATTTTCGTGGACGCCATCCTGCCGCACCCCGGGCGCAGCTGGTTCGACACAGCGCCGCCCCCGTTGGCCCAGAGCCTGCGTGGCGGCGCCGAGTTCGGGATGCTGCCGGCCTGGGACGCCTGGTGGCCGCCTGGGGCGCTGCAACGCCTGTTGCCGGACGAGAGCATACGCGAGGCGCTGACGTCGGAACTGGAGCCCTTGCCGCTGGCCTACTTTGAGGAGGCGGCGCCTGACATCCAGATCTCGCGGCCTGCGGCCTATCTTCAATTGAGCGGCGCCTATGACGAGGAAGGCCGTCTGGCGACGCGGCAGGGCTGGCCCCTCGTGCGCCTGCCGATGCACCATCTGGCGATGCTGACCCATGTGGAGGCGGTGGCCACGGCGATCGAGGGCCTGGCCGGGCGACTGGAGCCGCGCCTTGGCTGACGCAGGCGTTTGCGAGGTCTGGTTCTATCACCTGGAGCAGACCGGGCTGGATCAGGCGCTGCCCGAGCTTCTGGAAAAGACCCTGCAGAAGGGCTGGAAAGCCGTGGTCCGCACCGTAACGCCTGCGCGAATCGACCATTTCGACGGCTGGCTCTGGAGCTATCGCGACGACAGCTTCCTGCCGCATGCCCCGGTTGAAGAGCCAGACCCGGCGCGTCAGCCCATCCTGCTGACCGCAGGAGAGGAGCGGCCCAATGCGGCCGAGGCGCTGTTTCTGGTGGATGGCGCCGAGCCCGGCGATCTTTCTGCATACCAGCGCTGCGTGGTGCTGTTCGACGGCGCGGATGAGGCGCAACTCCAGATCGCGCGGGGACAGTGGAAGTCCATTCAGGCGCGCGGCCTTCCGGCGACCTACTGGCGGCAGGGGGCGCGGGGTTGGGAAAAGCAGGGATGAGAGGCCTTGCGGCTGTGGCGTTGATGGCGACCCTGAGCGCCTGCTCGACCCCGCCGGCCCCCGCCCCGACGCCGGTCGCTATCGCTGCGAAGCGGGCGCCGACCGTGGCTGCGGCGCTGGACACCTGCGGGGCTGCAGAGTTGCAGCACCTTGTGGGCCGACCACGCACAGAGGTTCCGGTGCCGATCCGGCCTGAATACCACCGGGTGACCTGCGCGACCTGTCCGGTGGCGACCGACGCGGACGAGACCCGCCTCAACTTCATCTTCGACGGGGCGACGGGGCTGATCATCGCCGTGAGGTGCGGCTAGGCGGCGGGGATTGAGAGGCCCTGTTCAGCGAGCAGGGCGAGCCAGGCGGCGCGTCCACTGGCCGCGCTGAACCGCTCCACGGCCGTCCGCCGCGCGGCCAGTCGCATCGCCATGGACCCTGCCGGATTCTGGCAGGCGTCGATCAGGGCCCCGGAGAGCCTAGCCACATCAAAGAACGGCAGCAGGCGCCCGTCCACGCCGTCGGTGATGGCGTCGTGCAACGGCGCTGTGTCCGAGCCGATCACGTAACAGCCAGCCGCCATCGCCTCGACCAGCGACCAGGAAAGCACGAAGGGGTAGCTGTAGTAGACGTGGGCGGCTCCGAGGCGCAGGGCCTGAAGCATGCGCGCGTGCGGCAGGGCGCCCAGGAAGTGAACCCGTGCCGGGTCGTAATCCACGCCCTCGAAACAGACGTCCCTCCAGGTTTTCCCCTCCGGCGGATTGCCGCCATAGGCGCGACGACCGGGATTTCCGATCAGCAGAACCTGGGCGTCCGGGACCTCCGCCAGCAGCCGGGGCAGGGCGCGGGCGACGATGTGCAGGCCGCGCAGGGGCTCCATGGCGTTGTTGACGTGGGTGATGACCGGCGTTCCCGGCAGGATGAGCCGCCCGTCGGGCAGGTCGAAGGGCTCCGGTGGCCCGGGGCGGATCGCCTCGACGTCGACGCCTTCATGGATCACCCGGGCGCGGTGCCGGAACGCGGGAGGCAGCGATTCAGCCTGAAATCGGGTAGGGGCCACGATGGCGTCCGCCTCGCTGTAGGTCAGCGACATGATCGCGTTCTTGGCCTTGGTCCGGAACGGCGCCTCGGCGTCCAGCGGAATGAACTCGGTGTCGAAGCCGACGTCATAACCGTGGGCGTGGTAGAAGAACTCGGCGAAAGCCACCTGCCGGGCGTTCGGAAAGACCTCCTTGAGGAACACCATCTCGCCCCACCCGGGGTGGCCCACGATCACGGCCGGGTCCCAGCCCTCCGAGGCCAGCAGCCGTGCCGCCTCCAGCGCGCTACGGCCCCGGATCAGGTCAGCCTCGGCGCGCACGGCGAGCGGATAGACATCCTTGCCCGTCCCGCGCGGCAGGTTGTAGCGCACCAGCCGCACGCCCTCCAGACCGCCGGAGTGGCCCTGTCCCACCGCGCAACATGGCACGCCGCGCGCCATCAGCGTGCGCGCCAGATCCCGGAACTGGCCCGGGAAATTGTTGTGAACGAAGAGAACCCCGCTGGGCATGGAGCGGCTTTAGCGCGGCGGTGCAGGCCGTGTCACCCGGCTGCTTTACCTCCCGCTGCTTCGCGGGGAGGTAAAGGCGCGCATGAAACTTGAGTCACAGCGTGCCCTGCACGTAAAGAATGGTGCGGCTGGAGGGACTCGAACCCCCACGGTTTCCCGCTGGTACCTAAAACCAGTGCGTCTACCAATTCCGCCACAGCCGCAGCGGTGTTGCCCATCGCAGGGCCACAGGCGCCGCGTCAAGGGGTAGGGGGTTTGCCTTTCTTCTCCTCTCCCCCGGCGAAGCCGAGAGGGAGAGGGTTGGGAGAGGGCTGGCTCGTGAAAATGTGATCCGCCGATGGGACGGCGAGGATGCAGGGCGGAGACGCTCATGGGCCTTCGCCATCACATCAGAGTTGCCCAGCCGGCCCTCTCCCAACCCTCTCCCTCTCGTCGTCCTCGCAAACGCGAGGCCGCGGGAAAGAGGAAGCAACGCGCGGTCAAGGGGCAGGGGGCTTGGACGCGCCTTCGGGTCGTGACATAAGAGCGCCCGCGCGCCGCCGGACCCTGTTCGGCGGCCCTTCCCGTTTGTCGTGTGGCGCCGTTTTGCGCCGGGCTCTGAGAATTCGAGAATGTCGATGCAAATCGTTGAAAAGTCTGGTGAAGGCCTTAGCCGGGTCTACGGTGTGACCGTCCCGATGGCGGACCTGGGCGAACGTCTGGACGCCCGGATCAAGGAAATCACCCCGACGCTCAACATCAAGGGTTTCCGTCCCGGCAAGGTGCCGCAGGCCCATGTTCGCCGCCTCTACGGCAAGGCGCTGATGAGCGAAGTGGTGCAGGCCACGCTCACCGAAACCACCCAGAAGGTGCTGACCGACAACAATCTGCGCCCCGCCGGCGAGCCGGACCTGACGCCCGACGGCGACATCGAGGCGGTGATGGACGGCAAGGCCGATCTCGCCTTCAACCTGGCCATCGATATCATGCCCGACTTCCAGCCGGTGGATGCGTCGACCCTGTCGCTGACCAAGCCGGTTTATGTTCCGACCGAAAAGGAAGTCGACGAGGCGGTGGCCGAGCTGGCCAAGCAGAACCGCACCTACGAGCCGCGCACCGGCAAGACCGTGAAGGCCAAGGATGGCGACCAGCTGCTCATCGACTTCCTGGGCCGGGTGGACGGCGTGGCCTTCGACGGCGGCACGGCCAACGATGTGGAGCTGGTGCTGGGCTCCAACCAGTTCATCCCCGGCTTCGAGGCGCAACTGGTCGGCGCCAAGGTCGACGCCGAAATCACCGTGAAGGTGACTTTCCCCGAGGACTATCAGTCGAAGGAACTGGCCGGCAAAGCCGCCGAGTTCGAAACGAAGGTCAAGGAAGTGCGCGCGCCGGTGGATTCGCCCGCCGATGACGCCTTCGCCGAGCGCCTCGGCATCGAAAACCTCGAGAAGCTGAGGGAACTGATCAAGGGCAATCTGGAAGGCCAGTACGCCGACGCCTCCCGCTTCAAGCTGAAGCGCGCCCTGCTGGACGTGCTGGACTCCAAGCACGATTTCCCGCTGCCCCCCAAGATGGTCGAGGCCGAATTCGCCTCCATCTGGGATCAGGTGCAGCAGGACAAGGAATCGGGCGGCCTGCCCGCGGAAGACGCCGAGAAGACCGACGATCAACTGCAGAAGGAATACCGCAAGATCGCCGAGCGCCGCGTGCGCCTGGGCCTGATCCTGGCCGAGATCGGCCGCGCCAACAACGTGCAGGTGACCGAGCAGGAACTGAACGAGGCGATCCGTCGCGAAGCCATGAAGTACGGCCCGCAGGCCCAGGAGGTCTTCAATCTCCTCCGCGAAAACCAGAACGCCCAGGCGCAACTCCGCGCCCCGATCTTCGAGGACAAGGTCGTCGACCTGATCGTCGCCCAGGCGAAGGTCAAGGAAAAGGAGGTCTCCAAGGACGAGCTGATGAAGGAAGACGATCTACCGGCGGGCTACGCCGAGTAGAGAGTTTTCTTCCGCTCGTTTCAAGCGGGACGCTCATCCCGGCGAATGCCGGGAGGTGGACCGCCTCGCTCGCCGCAGCCACCGATGGCGTCTCCGTGTCCCGTTTCCGGTTCCAGAGAAACATGTTGGGGTTTTATCTTGGTGATCTAACCGGATACCGTTTATCCTGCCCTTATGCCGGAGTGAGGACGCTCAGGTTGTTACCTTGAGCTCTGCTCTTCTCAGAATTCTAAAACCCAGAGGATATGTTGTGGTGCGTTTGAACACACTAATGGTAGCGGCGACCCTGGTATTGGCTGGGTTCACCCTGACTGCTTGTGCGTCGGGCGCTCGCTCAACGCAGATGATCGCCACGGGGTTGGGCAGTACGTCTCTTAAGCCAGGACAGACGGGCTATATGTCGATGGCCTTGGCGCCCACGACAGGAGGCTCGTCGACCAATCCTCTATGGATGTCGAACGTCTCCAGCGAGGAGTTTGGCAGCGCACTGCGCTCCTCACTGGAGCTGGCGGGCATGCTCGCGCCGGTTGAAGCGGACGCAAAGTATCGCGTCACGGCACAGCTGCTGAACTTGGATCGGCCTTTGGCGGGGCTTGATCTTACCGTGGAGTCCCGGGTGCAATACAAAGTGGTGGAAACAAACAGCGGCCAAGCGGTGTTTGATAAGCCTGTCGCCGCTAAGGGAACGGCAAAGTTAGGCGACGCCTTGATAGCTGTTGAACGGTTGCGCCTTGCAAACGAGGCCTCTGTCAAAGCGAACATCGAGACTTTCATACAACGCTTCCAAGCCGTACTGCGTGGAGAACCTTAAGCGGGAAAGTTGGGACACGTACCACTTCTGGACCGTTCGTTCAGAACAGAGCTCCCCGCGACCTGAGCCCCAGACCCTTGACATGACCTGTCCAGAGACCCAATAAAAGGTCATGATCGATCAGCTTCTGGCCGGATCCGGCGTCAGCATTTCGGACCTCAAAAAGAACCCCACTGCCGTGATCGAGGCGGCGGGCGGTTTTCCGGTGGCGGTGCTCAATCGTAACACCCCGGCGGCCTATCTGGTGCCGGCCAAGGCGTGGGAAGAGCTGATGGATCGCCTGGAGGACATCGAGCTGGCGGAGCTGGTTCGGGCCCGAGCCGGCGAGACACCCGTTCGCGTAACGCTCGACGAGCTGTAGGACCCAGGTGGTCTACAGTCTCGAATTCCTGCCTAGTGCACTCAAGGAATGGCGCGCGCTCGGCGGCAATGTCCGGGATCAATTCAAGAAGAAGCTACAGGAACGCCTGCAGTCGCCACATGTGCCCGCATCCAGGCTCAGTGGCATGCCGGACTGCTACAAGATCAAGTTGCGTGCGGCGGGTTATCGGCTGGTCTATCGGGTCGATGATGCCGTGGTGACGGTTGTCGTGGTCGCCGTCGGACGGCGGGACCGGAACCTGGTTTACAAGGTCGCGGCTGGACGGACGTAGCAGCCCCGACGCAACCTGACGCGCTTACGACTTTGGCGGAAAACGCCCCTACATCGACCGCAAATGCTTCAGCAGCTCGGCGTTCTCCACCTGGGCGCGGCGCTCGTTGATGGCGCGGTGCAGGTCGAGGGTTTCGTTGGGGTCGAGGGGGAGCAGGCTGGAGCTCACGCGTGACTCATAGGTCGGCGGTGTGGTCTCGTTCAGGTTCTCGATCGGCAGTTCCATGTGTCGGTCTCCCCCTTATCGCGCATGCGCGAAGCTTCCCCGATCATTAAGATATCATTTACCGGCTGCGGGCGGCAATGGGCTTCGTGGCGTTCACGGGCCTGGCCGGATCACAGTCTGGTGTGCACGTTCATGCCTCTGAGAGCGAAAACTGGTGAACCTTGATCAGGAAACGGTTGGCTTCGGGCGTGACGCCGCCATAATCTGAATTGTTAACGCCGCGTCGGGGCTGCGGAGCCAGGTCTGCAAGGGCAGGGGCTCCCCGTTTCCGGGAGTAGAGCGTTGCCGGAAGGAAACGGGTTTTGCAGACCAGGAATGAGACCGACTACTTTCACAAGGTTGTCGATTGCCAGTGGGCCTGTCCGGCCCACACCCCGGTGCCGGAGTACATTCGTCTGATCGCTGACGGCCGCTACGCCGACGCCTATATGATCAACTGGAAGTCCAATGTCTTTCCCGGCGTGCTGGGGCGGACGTGCGATCGCCCTTGCGAGCCGGCGTGCCGCCGTGTGCGGGTGGAGGATGAGCCCGTCGCCATCTGCCGCCTCAAGCGCGTGGCCGCAGACAACAAGGGCGACGTCACGGCCCGCATGCCGCCGCCGGCCGCGGCGCGCAACGGCAAGCGCGTGGCGCTGGTGGGCTGCGGCCCTGCCTCGCTCACCGTGGCGCGCGACCTGGCGCCCCTGGGCTACGACCTTACGATCTTTGACGGCGACACCCGCTCGGCGGGCATGATCCGTAGCCAGATCCCCCGCTTCCGCCTGCCGGAAGAGGTGATCGACGAGGAAGTCGGCTTCATCACCGGCCTGGGCGGCATCGACATGCGGCTGGGCCAGCGGGTGGACAGCCTGAAGGGGCTGCTGAGCGAGGGTTATGACGCGGTGTTCGTCGGCTCCGGCGCGCCGCGCGGTCGCGATCTGGACCTGCCCGGTCGCAAGGAAGCCGCCGCCAACATCCACATCGGCATCGACTGGCTGGCCTCGGTCTCGTTCGGCCACATCGAGACGATCGGCAAGCGCGTGATCGTCTTGGGCGGCGGCAATACGGCCATGGACTGCTGCCGGTCCTCGCGCCGGATGGGCGGCGAGCACGTCCGGGTCATCGTCCGTTCGGGCTTCGAGGAGATGAAGGCCTCGCCCTGGGAAAAAGAAGACGCGATGCACGAGGACATTCCGATCCTCAACTTCCGCGTCCCCAAGGCGTTCACCCACGAAAACGGCAAGCTCACCGGCGTGCTGTTTGAAGTCGTGGAGTGGGGGCTCGATGGGCGCGGGCGCAAGGCCCTGGTCCCCTCCGGCCAGCCCGACGAACACTATGATTGCGACGACGTACTGGTGGCCGTCGGCCAGGAGAACGCCTTCCCCTGGATCGAAACCGACATCGGCCTCGAGTTCGACGAATGGCACATGCCCAAGGTGGATCAGGCCTCGTTCCAGTCCACCCTGCCCAGCGTCTTCTTCGGCGGCGATGCGGCGTTCGGGCCCAAGAACATCATCTGGGCCGTGGCCCACGGCCATGACGCCGCGGTCTCGATCCACAAGTTCTGCCGGGGCGACGATGTTTCGGTCCGCCCGCCGCCCGGCGCCACCCTGGTCAGCCAGAAGATGGGTATCCACGAGTGGAGCTACGACAACGACGTCTCCAACGATCATCGCTACCGCGTGCCCATGCGCGACAAGCACGAGGCGCTGAAGGATATCCGGCTGGAGGTGGAGCTGGGCTTCGATCGCGAGCTGGCGCTGGGCGAGGCGCAGCGGTGCCTCAACTGCGACGTCCAGACCGTGTTCGCCGACAAGCTCTGCATCGAGTGCGACGCCTGCGTCGACATCTGCCCGATGGATTGCATCACCTTCACCGAGGACGGCGACGAGGCCGACCTGCGCACCCGCCTGAAAGCGCCGGCCACCAACCTGACCCAGGATCTCTACCTCTCCGGCAAGCTGCCGACGGGCCGGATCATGGCCAAGGACGAGGACGTCTGCCTGCACTGCGGCCTCTGCGCCGAGCGCTGCCCCACCGGCGCCTGGGACATGCAGAAGTTCTTCCTCGAGATGACCCATGCGGAGGGCGTCAATGCCTGAGCAACTCCGCATCAACGACTTCGTCGTCAAGTTCGCCAACGTCAACGGCTCGGG
The DNA here is from genome assembly GCF_044358365.1 of Phenylobacterium sp. Taxonomy (GTDB): domain Bacteria; phylum Pseudomonadota; class Alphaproteobacteria; order Caulobacterales; family Caulobacteraceae; genus Phenylobacterium. The sequence goes on from NZ_JBIKNZ010000027.1 coordinate 37,810, forward strand.
CTCGGCCAGCGCCAACGGCCTGTTCGCCCGCTCTGTCATGCGCATGGGCGTGCCGGTGGCGGCGCGCAACATCTTTCCGTCCAACATCCAGGGCCTGCCCACCTGGTACGAGGTCCGGATCACCGAGGCCGGCCATCTGGGCCGTCGCGGCGGCGTCGACCTGATGGTGGCCATGAACCCCCAGACCTGGGACCGCGACGTCGCCGAAATCGAGAGCGGCGGCTATCTTTTCTACGATTCCACCAAGGCCATCCCCGCCAGTCGCTTCCGCAACGACATCACCGTGATCGGTGTGCCGCTGACGGCCATGTGCAATGAGGCTTACGAACTGCCGCGCGAGCGCCAGCTGTTCAAGAACACCATCTACGTCGGCGCGCTCGCCGCCCTGCTGGGGATCGACATCCAGGCGATCCAGGAGCTGCTGGCCGAGGACTTCGCCGGCAAGGACCGGCTGATCAAGGCCAACGTCGAGGCCCTGGCCATGGGCCACAGCTACGTCCAGACCTACCTCAAGGCCCTGCCGCTGCAGGTGCGCAAGGCCGACGCCGTGGGCGACCGGATCTACGTCGAGGGCAATGAGGCGGCCGCCCTGGGCGCCGTCTACGGCGGGGCCACCGTCTGCGCCTGGTATCCGATCACGCCGTCCACCTCGCTCGCCGAGGCCTTCACCGGATATTGCCAGGATCTGCGGGTCGACCCGGAAACCGGCAAGAACCGCTACGCCATCATCCAGGGCGAGGACGAGATCGCCTCCATCGGCATGGTCATCGGCGCCGGCTGGAACGGCTGCCGCGCCTTTACCGCCACCTCCGGCCCCGGCATCTCGCTGATGACCGAGTTCATCGGCCTGTCCTACTTCGCCGAGATCCCCGCGGTGATCTTCGACGTCCAGCGCGGCGGCCCGTCCACCGGCATGCCCACCCGCACACAGCAGTCCGACCTGCTGGCCGCCGCCTATTCCGGCCACGGCGACACCAAGCACCCGCTGCTGCTGCCCGCCGACCCCGGCGAATGCTTCGAGATGGGCGCGCTGGCCTTCGACCTGTCGGATCGCCTGCAGACCACCATCTTCGTCATGCTGGACCTCGACATCGGCATGAACGAGTGGCTGACCAAGCCCTTCGAATGGGACGACACCCGCAAGCTCGACCGCGGCAAGGTCATGAGCCACGATGATCTGGAGGCCGCCACCCAGGAGTTCGGCCGCTACAAGGATGTGGACGGCGACGGCATCCCCTACCGCACCTATCCCGGCGTCCACCCCACCAAGGGCGGCTACTTCACCCGCGGCACCTCGCGAAACCCCTATGCGCGCTACTCGGAGGAGGGCTCCGTCTACGTCGACAACATGGAGCGCCTGCTGCACAAGTTCGAGACCGCCAAGTCCCTCGTCCCCGCGCCCGTCATCCGCAACGCCGCCGGCAAGACCCGCGACGGCGTGATCTATTACGGCTCCACTTCGCCGGCGATGGACGAGGCGCTGGAGATGCTGGAGGCCAAGGGCCTGCGCCTCGATGCCCTGCGCGTCCGCGGCTTCCCCTTCGCCGACGAGATCTTCGACTTCATCGCCGCCCACTACCGCATCTTCCTGGTGGAACAGAACCGCGACGCCCAGCTCAAGACCCTGATCACCACCGAAGGCGGGGTCGATCCGGGCAAGCTGATATCGGTGCTGCACTACGACGGCACACCCATCACGGCGCGCTTCATCGCCCGTGAAATCGCCAATCGCATGGCGCCCGCCCAATCGGATGCGGGCCGGATCGAGGCTGCGGAATGACCTACATCCTCAAACCCCAGCTGCATCACCCCAAGCTGCCCACCAACAGCCTGGGCTTCACGCGGCGCGACTATGAGGGCTCGGTCTCCACCCTCTGCGCCGGCTGCGGGCATGACAGCATCTCCGCCGCCATCATCCAGGCCTGTTTCGAGCTGGAGCTGCCGCCCCACCGCGTGGCCAAGCTGTCGGGCATCGGCTGCTCGTCCAAGACGCCGGACTACTTCCTGGGCAACTCCCACGGCTTCAACACCGTGCACGGCCGCATGCCCTCGGTGCTCACTGGCGCCAACCTCGCCAACCGCGACCTGATCTACCTCGGCGTCTCCGGCGACGGTGACTCAGCCTCCATTGGCCTCGGCCAGTTCGCCCACGCCATCCGGCGCGGCGTCAACATGCTCTACATCGTGGAGAACAACGGCGTGTACGGCCTCACCAAGGGCCAGTTCTCCGCCACCGCCGACCGCGGCTCGCGCTCCAAGAAGGGCGTCGAGCACCACGACGCCGGCATCGACATGGTCAGCCTGGCGCTACAGATGGGCGCCACCTTCGTCGCCCGCTCATTCTCCGGCGACAAGGACCAGCTCACCCCCCTGATCAAGGCGGGCCTGGCCCACAAGGGCGCCGCCTTCATCGACTGCGTTTCCCCCTGCGTGCAGTTCAACAACCACACCGGCTCCACCAAGAGCTTCGACTATGTGCGCGAGCACAACGAGGCCGTGAACCGTCTTGACGTGATCATGCCGCGCGACCCGATCAAGGTGGACTACAAGCCCGGCGAGACGGTGAAGGTGCAACAGCACGACGGCTCGATCCTCAGCCTCCACAAGCTGGCCGAGCTCTACAACCCCTCCAACCGCGCCCAGGCGCTCGGCTACCTCCAGGCCCGGCAGGCGAGGGGACAGGTCGTCACCGGCCTTCTCTACGTCGACCCGGCGGCGGGCGACCTGCACGACGCGGTGAACACCATCGACACCCCGCTGAACGAACTGAACGAGGCCGAACTGGTCCCGGGCTCGGCGGCGCTGGCGAAGATCAACGCGGCGCTGCGGTAGGGTCCAAACTCAACCCCGCTCATCCCGGCGAATGCCGGGAGGTGGATTCTCGTTTGAAGTGCAACAGGTGCTCGGAGAAGACCTCAACTGGGGTGCGGAAGTCCAGGCATTGTCGCGGGGTGTTGTTGAAGGCGACGACGGC
>NZ_JBIKNZ010000128.1:0-4235 GCF_044358365.1 Phenylobacterium sp.
ACAGTCCGCAAGGGCTCAGGGGGCTTCGACCCTTCCACCGATTGCCTGCCTGGTGTTGTCGCACCGGGCAGGCGTCCCGGAAGACATCCCCAATCTGGCATACTTCCGACAGACAAGGGGGCAGGCCCAAATCGCAGAGGATCGACCGGACATTTGGGGCTCAGCGGAAGAGGCTCGCCCCCTCCACCACCGGCTCTGCGGCCTTCGGCCTCGGCCAGTGGTCCCCCTCCCGCCGCTTTCGCGGGGGAGGTGAAGAAAGACCTACCGCACGAAGCTCGCCCCGTTGATGTCCAGCACCGCGCCGGTCATGGACGCCGGCGCCTCCAAGGCCAGCCATGCGGCGGCGCGCGCTACCTCTTCGGGCTCGGCCACGCGGCCCAGGGGAATGTCGGCCAGCAGCTTGTCGCCGCCACGGCTGGCCAGATAGTCCTCGGCCATGCCGGTCATGGTGAAGCCGGGGCAGATCGCAAAGGCCAGGATGTTCTCGCCCGCGAACCCACGCGCGATGGACTTGGTCATGGCCACCATCCCGGCCTTCGACGCGGCATAGTGCCAGTGCGCCGGACTGTCGCCGCGATAGGCTGCGCGGCTGGCGATGTTGACGATCCGGCCCCGGGCGCCCCGCTCGCGCCAGTGCAGGACAGCTCGTCGGGAAAGATCGGCGGCGGCCTGCAGGTTGATCTGCATCGTGCGACCCCAGGCGGCCTGCCAGCCGGGCAGGGTGGCGTCGACAGGTATGGCCTCGAACACGCCGGCGTTGTTGATGAGGACGTCGATCCGGCCGTCGAGGCGGGCCAATGCGGCATCCCATAGTCGGTCGGCCGCCGCTGGATCGGAGAGGTCCTCGCCGATCACGCCTTCAGCGTCTTGTCGCCCATGCCTTGCAACGCGCGCGCTATTCCTCAGCGCATCAGTGATCGCCGCGCCGATGCCGCGCGTTGAACCAGTGACCAGGATGTGACGCATGGAGAGCTCTCGGCCCGGCAGGGGCGTCGCTCGAGGCAGAGCACGCCGCGCATCGGGAAGGTTGGAGGCCTGACCGGGAATCGAACCCGGGTGCACGGATTTGCAATCCGCTACGTCACCACTCCGCCATCAGGCCGTCTAGAGCGCGCGGTGCTATCAGAAGGGCTCGCAAGCCGCAATTGCCTTCCGCCGCTGCGCCCCTATAACCCGGGGCAACGGATCGCCTATGCGACAAGGATTCCCGATGGCCGATTTCGCCGCCGCTCGCCTGAACATGGTCGACAGCCAGGTGCGCACCCAGGATGTCACCGACGTGCGTCTGCACGACGTGATGTGCGCACTCGCACGCGAGGCGTTCGTGCCTGTAGACCGCACCCACCTGGCCTATGCCGACATGGAAGTGGAATACGCGCCCGGCCGCTGGCTGCTGAAGCCGCGCGATGTGGCCAAGCTGCTGCAGGCGCTGCGCCCAATGCCCGGCGAGCGGGCGCTGGCTGTCAGCGCGCCCTATGCGGCGGCGGTGATGAAGGCCCTGGGGCTTGTGGTGGTCGAGATTGAGGCCGGCGGCGACCTGCCGACGGGCCAGTTCGATATCGTGGTCTGCGAAGGCGCCGTGGCCGACGCCCCTGAGACCTGGCGCTCCAGGGTGGCGATCGGGGGGCGGCTCGGTGTGGTGGAACGCACCGGGCCGGTCGGCAAGGCCAGCCTTTACGTCCGGGCGGCCGATGGTATGGGGCGACGGGAACTCTTTGACTGCTTCGTCCCGATCATGGCGGGCTTCGAACCGAAACACAGCTTTGCCTTGTAGAGGCGTCTGAAACACAATCGAAACGCCGGCGTGAAAAAAGCTTAAGGTGACGGGGCTTGGTCAAGACGGCAGACGCATGCCAATAGAGGACGTCTCTCGCGAGATCGGGGATAGAGTATGTCTATGACTTTCCGTGGCCGCCTGTTGGCTGCGACCTTGTGTGTCAGCGCCCTGGCTGCGCCCGCGGGCGCGGAGACCTTGGCTGACGCTATCGCGCTGGCCTACCAGAACAACCCGACGCTGCAGGCTCAACGGGCCTCACAGCGCGCGCTGGACGAGAACTATGTGCAGGCCCGTACCGGCTGGCGGCCGACGTTGGGCTTTCAGGCCAGCGGGGGGTACAGCGAATCTCGCATTCCGGCGGCGGCTGGCGGCTCTGGTATTGACCGGAACGGCGATGGCATCCCGGACCTCGTTCGCGGACAGATTTTTGAAACCAACTCCTCCCGCGTCGGCGTGAGCTTCACCCAGCCCCTCTGGACTGGCGGGCGTGTTGCTGCCTCCGTCAACGCCGCCAACGCCGAAGTGCTGGCCGGTCGTGAGAACCTGCGTCGGACAGAGGCTATCATTCTGGCCCAGGTGATCCAGGCCTACTCGGACACCCGCCGCGATCAGGAGTCGCTGCGGATCCGGCAGGAAAACGTCAACGTCCTGACCCGCCAGCTGCAGGAATCCCAGGCCCGGTTTGAGGTGGGCGAGATCACCCGCACCGACGTGGCCCAATCCCAGGCGCGCCTGGCCGGGGCCCAGGCGCTCTATCAGTCCGCCGTTGCCCAATTGGCGATCACCCGGGCCGGCTATACCACCCTGGTGGGCCAGAACCCCGGCGACCTCGCTCCGGAGCCGTCGCTGGCCTACATGCTGCCGACTGATCCGGACGAAGCCTACAAGATCGCCGAGGAGTTCAGCCCGCAACTCCGCGGCCAGCAGTTCACGGAACAGGCCAGCCGCGCCCGGATCGCCGGCGCGCGCGCCGAGCGCATGCCGAACATTTCAGCCAACGTCACCTACGGTTTCAACGGTCCTGCGATTCCGGATCGGCCGTCCGATGTCTTTCAGCGCGATCTTTATACCCGAAATCTGAGTGGCAGCGTTACCGCCACCGTGCCGATCTATTCCGGCGGCCTGGTCTCCTCGCGTATCCGCCAGTCGGTGGAACGCAACAACGCTGACCGGATCACGGTTGAGGGCGTGCGCCGCACGGTCATGCAAAGCGTCACTCAGTTCTGGAGTCAGCTGATCGCCGCCCGCGCCAACATCGCCTCCAGCGAGCTGCAGGTCAGCGCTGCGCGGATCGCTGCCGAGGGCACGCGCCAGGAACAGCAGGTCGGCCTGCGCACCACCATCGACGTGTTGAACGCCGAGCAGGAACTGCGCTCTGCCGAGCTCAACCAGGTCAGCTCGCGCCGCGATGAATATGTGGCCGCCGCCAATGTGCTGGCCACCATGGGTCGTCTCGAAGCCCGCAACCTCGTGCCTGGGGTGCCTCAGTACGATGCGGCGAAGAATTTCCGCAAGTTGCGCATGACCTGGGGCTGGGTGCCCTGGGAAGAGCCGGTGGACATCATTGACCAGTACCTGACCGTCTGGCCCTCCAACAAACCGGTCGCGAAGCCCTTCGAGCCGACCGCCACGCCAGGACTGCAGCCTGCGCCCACCGCGACGATGGCGCCCGCCACGCGCTGAGCGGCGGACAACTGGAAAATTGCAGGATCGCCCGTGTGCGCATAGGGTCCTCATAGCGACTCAATCGTGGTAGGCGACAAATGTCTGAAGCGACTTCTCAAGAACCAACCATGGAAGAGATCCTGGCGTCGATCCGCCGGATTATCTCTGAGGACGAAACACCTGGCGCAGAGGCTGAAACGCCGGCCCTGGAGGCGCCTGCGGCGGTAGCCGAGCCGGAACCTGAGCCTGTCGCCGTCGAAGCGCCGCCTGAGCCCGAGCCGGAACCCGTAGCCGCCCCCGTGGTGAGCGATCCCGCGCCCCCGCCTGTGCTGGCCGTCGAGGAGGAAGAGGAGGAACTCGAACTCACCCAGAAGCTCGATACCCTGGGCGACCTGGACATCATGGATACCGGGGAGCCTGCGCCGCCGCAGTCCCAGCCCGTGGCAGCTCTTGTCAGCGAAACCGTAGCCGCCGCCGCCGCCGCCAGCTTTGGCCATCTCTCGGCCAGCATCGCCATGCCGCCTTACGGCCTCACCCTCGACGACGTGGTGCGCGAGATGCTGCGCCCGCTTCTCCAGCAGTGGCTGGACGCCAATCTGCCCACAATCGTCCAGGAAGCGGTCCAGAGCGAAGTCGACCGTATCGCGCGCAGCCGGGTACGCTGACCCGCTCATCCCGGCGAAGGCCGGGAGGTGGATTCTCGTTTGAAGTGCAACAGGTGCTCGGAGAAGACCTCAACTGGGGTGCGGAAGTCCAGGCATTGTCGCGGGGTGTTGTTGAAGGCGACGACGGC
>NZ_JBIKNZ010000028.1:0-40633 GCF_044358365.1 Phenylobacterium sp.
TTGCGGCACGGCCATCAAGGCTCCCCAGCCAGGCCATGACCCCGTAGACAACCATAGACCAAGGTCAGTCCAACAACGAACCTGAGGCAACCGTGAAACCAATTAGACAACACTTTACTTAACCCCCATTGGGAAGCAGATCGCATTCTCCGACGCATCGGGCGGGGATTCAGACAAGAGGCATCGTAACAATGGCGCGGCGCGCACGGGTTGTCATCCCCGGCGCACCCGATAGCGTTGCGGTGTCGCGCAGAGCGTCACGGCCCTTTCTGCGTTCCTCTGCGTCTTCTGCGGTTCTCTTCCCCAGTTGCCCGGCGTTCCCCGGCCCCCGCCGTAGACGCCACCCCGTTCGTGCGGTTCGTGTGGTTCGAGGACAAATCCTTCCGGCGTCGACGACACGCGGCTTGACAGTAGGCCAATTTGTTCTATCTTTGTTCTCATGCAGGCCGCCCAGCCCCTTCATGATGCGACCACGCTTCGGATGATCGAGGCGATGACGGTGTCGGCCTTTGAGCTGGGCACGGCGGCGGTGGAAATTGCGAAGACTGCCGGCGACAACCTCGACCGCTTCCTCGCCTTCACCGCCGAGTTCCGCCATTGCTTCTTCGCGGTGCGGATGGGCATTCGGCTGAAGGTATTCGGGGTTTCGGCTCCGCGTGGCCCGGCCCGCCCCGCTCTGGAACCGCTTGAGCGCGAACGCCTTGAGTCCTCGGATTACGAGGAACGCCTGGGCATCCCCCGCCGCTCCGAGCCGGAACGGGAGCGTGATCGTGACGCCGAGCCCGTCAGCCTGCCGCAGTTCCTGAAGACGCTCGGGATCGTCTCGGCAAGGGCCGAACAGGCCCGCGATCAGTATCCGGCCCGCATCCGCGAAACCACGCTTCCGACCCTGAAGGCCCTGCTGGCGCAGGCTGACCCGAAGCCGGAACCTGAACCTCGCCGCCCGGGCCCGGCGCTGGCGGTTCTGGCCCGCCCGGCTGTGGCCCCTGCGGCCCGCTCACAGCTGCTGAACTCCGCCCGCGCCGCCCCGGTCATCCCCGGTCGACCGCCCCCGCGCCCTTCGGGGTAGGCCTAACCGCCACAGACCCTTCCCGCTACGCCCATCCCTACGCCACCGTCAGCACCTGCGGATTGGCGCCGTACCGGTTTGCCCCTCGCTCGCCCGGCATCACCGCCAGCTCGACGAACGCCCAGACCAGCACCACGAAGAACCCGAAATCCAGAAAGCCTGCCGGATGGGGCCATACCGCTACGACGGACACCAGGATCAGCGCCGCCCACCAGCCGGACCGCCCCCGGTCATGCAAGCGCTTGGCCAGCACACACGTGCCGCCATAGAAGAACGCCGGATAGGCGATCAGCCCGGTCAGCGTTCTGGCCAGGGGATCCTCGACCAGGGCCTCGAACAGGGCCGCCAGCACCAGCAGCACGACCGCCGCCACCACCGAGGGGGTCCGCGTGGCGCGGCCCTGAGCCGAGAGGAAGAGTTCGCTGACGCTCATGCGGGCTTCAGAGCTCCAGTATCAGGCAAACTCGACCAGAACTTCGTCCGCCGCGACGCTGTCACCGGACTTGACGCTGACCACCTTGACCACGCCATCGCGCTCGGCGCGCAGAATGTTCTGCATCTTCATGGCCTCCAGAACGGCCACCACCTCTCCGGTCCTCACGGACTGTCCCTGAGCGACGTCGATAGAGACCACCAGACCCGGCATCGGCGAAAGCACCATCTTCGAGGTGTCGGCGGCCTTCTTGGGCGGCAACATCTGGTGCAGCTCAGCGGACCGGGGCGACAGCACCATCACGCGAAGGGTCGTGGCGCGGTGGCGGATAACGAAACCCTCGGCGGCAGGCTTTACGGCCACCGTGAAGTCGCGCCCGTCCAGATTGGCGCGGAACACGGCCTGGCCCGGCCGCCACTGGATATCCTCCAGTCTGAGCTTGCGATCCCCCGTCAGGATGGTCAGCCCGCCGTCGACGGCGGTCACGCTCATCGTCTGGTGCAGGGCGCCGGCGACGACCACCCACGCGCTCCGTGTCTGGTCCGGCGCGGCCCGGGCCAGCAAGGCCCGCTGCATGGCCAGCGCCACCCCACTCATCAGATCGCGCTGAGCGTCCGTGGGCGGCAGGCCCTGGAACCCCTCGGGGAATTCGTCCTTGATGTAGTTGGTGCTGAGCTTGCCCGACCGGAACCGCGCCTGATCCATCACGGCGGCCAGGAACGGGATGTTCTGGCCCAGGCCCTCGATGTGGAAGTCCTCCAGCGCGCGGCCCATGGCGTCGATGGCGCCTTCGCGGGTCGGGGCCCAGGTCGAAAGCTTCGAGATCATCGGGTCGTAGAACATCGAGATCTCGTCGCCCTCGCGAACGCCGGCGTCGTTGCGTACGATCACGCCGTCGCCCACATCGCCTTCCTGAGGGGGCGAGTAGCGAACCAACCGTCCGATCGAGGGCAGGAAGCCGCGATAGGGGTCCTCGGCGTAGATCCGGCTCTCCATCGCCCAGCCATTGATCTTCAGATCCTGCTGGCCGAACGACATTCGCTCGCCGTAGGCCGACCGGATCATCTGCTCCACCAGGTCGACGCCTGTGATCAGCTCCGTGACCGGATGCTCCACCTGCAGGCGGGTGTTCATCTCCAGGAAGAAAAAGCTGCGGTCCTGGCCGGCGACAAATTCCACGGTGCCGGCGCTGTCGTATTGCACCGCCCGGGCCAGAGCCACGGCCTGATCGCCCATGGCCTTGCGGGTGGCTTCGTCCAGCAAGGGGCTGGGCGCCTCCTCGATAACCTTCTGGTTCCGGCGCTGGATCGAGCACTCGCGTTCGAACAGGTGAACCACATTGCCGTGCTTGTCGCCCAGCACCTGGATCTCGATGTGGCGCGGGCTTTCGATGAATTTTTCAATGAAAATACGATCGTCGCCGAAGCTGGACTTGGCCTCGGAGCGCACAGCCGGGAAGCCTTCCTCCACGTCCTGGCGGTTCCAGGCGACCCGGATGCCCTTGCCGCCCCCGCCGGCGGAGGCTTTCAGCATCACCGGATAGCCGATCTCCTCGGAGATACGGACGGCATGCGCCGTGTCATCGATCTCGCCCACGTGGCCTGGCACCACCGAGATCCCGGCTTTCACGGCGAACTTCTTGGACTCAATCTTGTCGCCCATAGCCTCGATGGCATGCGGGTTCGGACCGATAAAGGTGATCCCCTCAGCCGCCAGCCGTCGCGCGAAGCTGGCGTTCTCCGACAGGAAACCAAAACCCGGGTGGACCGCCTCAGCCCCGGTCTCGCGAACGGCGGCCACGATCTTGTCTGCGACAAGATAGCTCTCCGACGCAGGCGCCGGGCCAATGAAGACGGTCTCGTCGGCCATTTCGACCGCCATCGAGTCCGCGTCCGCCTCTGAATAAACGACGACGGTCTTGATCCCCATCCTGCGGCAGGTCTTGATGATCCGGACAGCGATCTCGCCCCGGTTGGCGATGAGGATTTTCGAGAACATTCTGCCCCTTACGCAGCAAATTTCACAGCAGCCCTGGCGGCGAAGACCTCAAGAGTAATGACGACAATCATTTGACGCTGACTCCCATCTTCCACGGGGCGTCGCGGAACACTAGATTGGCGAACATGAGCACACCAGCAATCTCCCCGTCCGGATTTTCTCTGTCTCCGCCTGACGCTGAGGAACGCAAGCGCCTCGAAGCCGGCCTTACGCGTGAGGAAGCCGAGGTTCTGCTGCATCACGGCACCGAGGCGCCCTTCTGCGGCGGCCTGCTCGATCAGAAGGATACCGGTATCTACTGCTGCCGTCTGTGCGCACTCCCGCTATTCCAGCACAAAACCAAGTTTGAAAGCGGCACCGGCTGGCCCTCGTTCTGGGCGCCGATCGATGAAGCGCATGTCACCGCTGTGCGCGACACGTCTTACGGGATGGTCCGCATTGAAACGCTCTGCGCCCGCTGTGGCAGCCATCAGGGCCACGTGTTTCCTGATGGCCCGCCGCCTACCCGCCTCCGGTACTGCATCAACTCGATCTCGCTGGAGTTTGTGCCCGACGGCGGGACCCTGCGCGATCCGCTTGGGCGCGGAGACAATGCCGGACTGCAAACGGCCTAGGTACGACCGTGGAGGGGCTGCAGCGCACTTCGCTCTGGTCCTCCGGCCTGTGGGGTGTGATCGCCGTCGTGATCATGGTTGTCTGGGTTGCCCGCGAGAATATCGCCGAGGACACAGCGACAGATCGAGGCCCGTTCAAGTCGATCATTGACGCTGCATCGGCTGACGAGCGCGCCCTGGTCGAGACCCTGCTGACCGAAAGCTATGGCGTGCTGCGATCTCCAGCCTTCACCCGCAACCTGCTGTCGCTGGGTGATCACTATCCGGTGATCTACGCCAGACCGGACAAGCAGGACGCTACCGTCGCCGACCTCGCGCGCGAGGTCGCGCTGGAGCCTTTCGGGTCACGCTACGCCCCAGCCATGGTCCAGATCGTCGGGCGGCAGGCTGGACCTGACCCCATGCGTTACCATGCCAGCGCGGGCGAAGGCGTGGGCTTTGGGCGATATGCGGAGATGACCTTCGGCCGCCTTCTGCTGGACCAGTTCCGCTCGACCGACCTCGTGGAACGATCCTGCGCGGTAAACGCGACCGCCCATGAGTACGCGCACACCATCACGCTCACGCCCATCGGATTCCGCAACGCCTTCACCGACACGCGGGTGAACCAGTCACAGATTCCGGACCGGCGATATCCCGGGACGCCCATCGCAAGCTACCTGATCGGAGCCGTCGCCCAGTGCACCTGGCTTCAGGACAAGGGCCGCATCGATGCGTCTGACTTCGGCGCCTGCGTGGAGGTCTTCGGCGTCAGCGCGTTCAGCGGCCCTCGCTGCACGGCCTTCGCTCAGGGCCAGGCGGTGACGCCCAGACCGGGCCTGCCCCGGATGCCGCCGCCACTCTAGTCGGCGCTATCCTCGCCCCTTGTTGGCACAATGCGATTCCGTCGTGTCCGCGCGATGGCGCCGCGCGGGAGCGGGTGATCATGGCCGTCGGAACCCAGCAGGTGGTCGAGGACCTTGAACAGGAAGGCGGTCGACCAGCCTATCAGCAGCATCCCGTTCACCGCTTCAAGCACCCCGACGACCCGCCACCCTTCGGGCAGCAAGGGGCCCGCTTCGCCGACGGTGGAATAGGCATTGGCTGAGAAGTAGAGCGCCTGTTCGACGGTGGGCAGCAGTCCAAGAAACAGGTAGGCGAAGGCGTAGATCCAGATCTCGACGCCGTGCAGCACAAACAGACCCAGCACGATACCCAATGGCACAAGCAGCCGATCCAGATGCAGCCAGGCGGTGGTGAAGCGCTTGAGGTGCAACCCGACCAGCGACATCAACAGGTCCAGGCCCAGCAGGTGTGTGATCACCGTCGTCGCAACGAGACCGGTTGAGACCAGGAGCTCATGCGCCAGCGTCGTCATCAACCCACAGAGTCCAGGCGCTCGACCGCCTCGAGCTTCGACCAATCTCGCAGGTTATGGTCTCGGCCGCTTTGACCTAAAGCATATGCAGGCCGCCGTGGCCGCGCCTACAGAGGTATGTTGTCGTGCTTCTTCCAGGGATTCGACAGCGTCTTGCCCTTCAGGTTCCTGAGCGCATTGGAAATCCGCCGGCGCGTCGAGTGGGGCATGATCACATCGTCGATGTAGCCGCGTGAGGCGGCCACGAAGGGGTTGGCGAACTGGGCCTGGTATTCGGCGGTCCGGGCCGCAATGGCGTCGGCGTCGCCGATCTCGGAGCGGAAGATGATCTCGACCGCCCCCTTGGCGCCCATCACGGCAATCTCGGCGCTGGGCCAGGCATAGTTGATGTCACCGCGGATGTGCTTGGAGCTCATCACGTCATAGGCGCCGCCATAGGCCTTGCGGGTAATGATGGTGATCTTGGGCACGGTCGCCTCGGCGAAGGCGAACAGCAGCTTGGCGCCATGGCGGATCAGGCCGCCCTGCTCCTGCTTGGTGCCAGGCATGAATCCCGGAACGTCCACCAAAGTGATCAGCGGTATGTCGAAGCAGTCGCAGAACCGCACGAAACGCGCGGCCTTGCGGCTGGAATCTATGTCCAGAACACCTGCCAGAACCTGCGGCTGATTGGCGACGATGCCTACAGGTTGGCCATCGATGCGGGCGAACCCCACCACAATGTTCTTGGCGAAGTCCGGGCTGATCTCGAAGAAATCGGCCTCATCCACGACCTTCAGGATCAATTCCTTCATGTCGTAGGGCTTGTTGGGATTGGCGGGCACCAGGGTGTCGAGCGACATCTCGTCGCGACCGGGCTCGTCGTAGCTTTCGCGGACGGGCGGCTTCTCGCGGTTGGACAGCGGCAGGAAGTCGACCAGGCGACGGACCTGGGTCAGAGCTTCCAGATCATTCTCGAACGCGCCATCGGCGACGCCGGACTTCATCGCGTGGACGCGGTAACCACCCAGATCCTCGTGGCTGACATCCTCGTGGGTGACGGTCTTCACCACATCCGGGCCGGTCACGTACATGTAGGACGTGTCCTTCACCATGAAGATGAAGTCGGTGATGGCCGGCGAATAGACGTCGCCGCCTGCGCACGGGCCCATGATCACACTGATCTGCGGGATAACGCCCGAGGCCAGGGTGTTTTCGAGGAAGATGTCGGCATAGCCGCCCAGCGCGGCCACGCCTTCCTGGATGCGCGCGCCGCCCGCATCAAACAGGCCGATGATCGGCGCGCCGACCTTCATGGCCTGACGCTGGACCTTCAGGATCTTCTCGGCGTGGGCGCTGGAGAGCGATCCGCCAAACACAGTGAAGTCCTTGGAGAACAGAAACACCGTCCGGCCATTGATCCGGCCCCAGCCGGTAACCACGCCGTCGCCCATGATCCGGTTGTCGGCCATGCCGAACTCGTTGATCCGGTGCTCGACGAACATGTCGAACTCTTCGAACGAGCCTTCATCCAGCAGCAGGTCGATGCGCTCGCGCGCCGTCAGCTTGCCCTTGGCGTGCTGACTGGCGATGCGTTTTTCGCCGCCGCCCATGCGCGCTTGTTCGCGACGCGTCTCAAGCTCTGCCAGAATGTGCTTCAAGTCGCCGCCCGCCCTTCACGTAACTGACGCGAAGCCCTAGTCGTGACGGCTCGGCGAGGCAAGATCACGCGGGGTGAGCCAGGTAGATGACCATGCTGATCGTGACGGGTTCGGTGACGGCCAGGACCGACACCTTCGAAGCCCTGCTTGAGGCAGCCCTGGCCCACGTGGCGCGCTCGCGTACCAAGCCCGGCTGCCTGACCCACGGCGTCCACGTGGACTGCGAGGACCCCATGCGGCTGTTCTTCTACGAGGAATGGGCGGATCGGGCGGCGCTGGACGCCCACTTCGCCGAGCCGGGGTCGGGGGAATTCATGGCCGCGGTAAAGGCGCTGGCGCAAGCGAGCACGCGAGTGCGGAGCCTGCCCGTAGAGCCACGGGGTCAGGCCGCCAGCCCCCTGAACCACTGATCCACCATGCTGGCCTCCACCCGAAGCCGGGCAACGCGTTCGGCGGCTTCAGCGTCAATGCCCCACTGGTCTTCCTGGAAGGCCTCGTCGACGCGGGAGAGGTCGAAGGCCTTGCCACCGCTCAACCAGCCCCGCAGCACCGCGATCGACAGCACCGCCGAGCCATAGAGCGGCACGGCGAAGGCCAGGCCGGCCAGGGCGAAATCATCGAGCGAAAGCGCGATCTCGCGAACACGCGTCAGGGTCTGGGGCGGCTGGGGCCGATGGACAATCCCGATGCAACGCTCGAACTGCAGGCCCTCTTCTGCTTCGGCCCGCGCGAGCACGGGCTCCCAGGCCTCGCTCTGCCGCCCGACCAGGGTCGCAGGCGCTTCGGCGAAGTAGCAGACGAGATCAGAGGCCGCATAGTCCGCGATCTGGTCGGCCACCCCCTCGCGCGATCCGCCGATGGTCTCGATGGCGGTATTGGCCAGGCGGGTGGCGTGCATGGTCGCCATTTCGATGACGTCGGTCTGAGCGTCCCATTCTGCCGCGATCTGGTCGGCCATAGCGCGGGTGGGCAGGATCAGCGGGGCGGCACGCGGAGTCTTCAGGGTGCGTCCGTCCAGCCGGATGCCGTGACCGCCGTCGACCTCAACGACCGTCACCGCCTTGTAGAACCGCCGGGGCTTTTCCTGCGGCTCGTGGAAGCCTTTGCGCAAGTCCAACGTCATACTCCCGACGGAATGCCCGCCCAAGGCCGTGGAATGGGGACTAACCGCATCAACTGCAAGTAACACCGGCCTACGAGGCGTGTTCCAGTACCTTCAGCGGCGCGTCCGGAACGGCTCGGGATCGGCCTTGTTCTGGTCGAACCCGAAGCGCTCGAATCCGGCGCGCATCTCCCTGCTGATCGGCGCCTCAAGCGCCAGCGTGCCCCGTGACGGATGCGGCAGCACCAGACGACGCGCATGAAGCTGAAGCTTCAGCCCATCGGAAAGCGCCTGGGACGCCAGCGTGTTGTACTTCGGGTCGCCCACGATCGGATGACCCAGGAAAAGCATGTGCGCCCGAAGCTGATGGGTGCGTCCGGTATGGGGCCACAGCGCCATCCAGGCGGCGCGCGGTCCGGCGCGGGCCAGGGTCACGTATTCGGTCTCGGCGGTCTCCGCCCTTGGATCGCTGAGGTCCGCCGGCGCCATCATCTCGCGGTCGCCCATGCCCTGCTTGGCGAGCGAACGGTCAATCGTACCCTCGCCCGGCTTGGGAAAGCCTGTGACAATCGCCCAGTAGATCTTCTGCGCCCGGCGTTTTGCGAATGCGCCGGCCAGTTGGGCGGCGGCCTGTGGGCCCTTGCCCATCACCAGGACGCCCGACGTGTCGCGGTCCAGTCGGTGCACCAGCCGCGGCCGGTCAAGACCCTCCCCCCAGGCCGAGAGAAGGCCATCTACATGCCGGGTGGTCTTGGTCCCCCCCTGGACCGCCAGCCCGGAGGGCTTGTTGATCGCGAGAACCTCATCATCCTCGTAAATCACCAGTGACCTGATGAAAGCGGCGTCGCGAGGATCGATCTGTCCCTTCTCAAGCGCTGGCGGCGCGTCCGGCAGAGGCGGCACGCGGATCTGCGCCCCGGCGGCCAGCCGGGTGTCTGGTTTCGCGCGCGCGCCATCCACGCGGATCTGGCCGGAGCGCGTGAGCTTCTGCAGCTGGATGTGGTTCAGGTGCGGCCAGCGGCGTTTGAACCAGCGATCAAGGCGCACGCCATCCTCACCCGCGTCCACGAAGAGGGTGCGGACCTCCCTCATGCGAACAGCCGCCGGATGAGCCACAGGCCGGCGAACAGGGCCGCGACGGACAGAACGACCGAGCCCAGGCTATACGTCGCCGCCTGTAGCCAGGCTCGCCGATCGATCATGGCGACGACGTCAAGAGAATAGGCCGAGAAGGTGGTGAAGCCACCCAGTACGCCGACGCCCAGCAACAGCCGCAGCTTCTCCTGATCAGGCCCGCCACGGATCGCGAGCAGGCCGGCCAGCGCACCCATCAGGAAACCCCCGAGCACGTTGACGGCCAAGGTTCCATAGGGCCAGGCGGCGCCGAACATCCGAAGGGTCTGGAGACCGATCAGGTACCGCGCCACCGCACCCGCTGCGCCGCCCACCGCCACCAGGACAAGAGTGTTCATCCGAGGACTTATGCGACGCTACGGCTGGCTTTGCCAACTCGGCGATCAGATGAGAGCGCGGAGCGTCTCACGAAGTGCGCGGGCGTCGTAGGCATCCTGGCCCCGCGGGCGCTCGCCCCGGCCCATCAGCACCTCGATGGTCGTTGACACCGAAGGGCCGCCGCCCAGATCGAAGCTCGTGCCCACGCCCAGGCTGACACCGCTCCGGCGCCCGTAGCTGCCGCTTCCCACGCCAAGACCGATGCGGGGGCCTCGATCCGGCTGTTCCTCCGTCACCCGGTCAGCCACCCGGAACCAGTCGTAACCTTCGGCAAGTGCCAGATCGGCGGCCCGGATCAGGGCAAGGTCGGCCACGCGCTGCGGGGTTGCGCCGGGGCCACCGCGAAAGGTGATCCGGTAGCGTCCCGGCTCGACGCGATATTCGGAGTAGCCGACAGATCTTGGGCCGGCGGCGGCCTGGTAGAGTTTTTGCGGCGTGGCGCAGGCGTTGAGGGCGAGGCCGGCCAGCAGAGCGATGACAAGGTGTTTCATGGGCGAGCCTCCCGCTGGCGAAACCGCTATCGGTTCAAACCTGTATACACCCGGATAGACAGTTTGGCAGCGCCGCTCATTCGAGCCCGAGCTTGGCGATCAACGCGGCCATATCGGAAGGTGGCTTCGCCTCCAGCCGCCGGGTTCCCCCGGCAGGATGAGGGAACGACAGCGCGCGGGCGTGCAGCATGAGCCGTGAAACCGCCTCCCCGTCGACGACCAGGGCGCCGCCATAACGGACGTCGCCGGCGATCGGGCGGCCCAGGGCGGCCAGATGCACCCGCAGCTGGTGCATACGGCCGGTCTCCGGGTCCAGTTCCATGAGGGCGGCGCCTTTCGCGCTCGCCAGGGTACGGTAACCTGATCGGGCGGTCTCGGCGTCGGGATGATCCGCGGTGCAGACGCGCATGTAAGCCTCCCTGCCTTGCTCATCCCGGCGTAGCGGCAGGTCGATCACGCCCGTTGCCGGATCAGGTGGGCCGGGGGTCACGATGGCCAGGTAAGTTTTAGAAAATTTTCTCAACATCAATGCCTTGCCGAGAAATCCTGCGGCTGGCTTTGTCTTGGCGGTCAGGATTACACCAGAGGTGTCACGGTCCAGGCGGTGGATCAGGCGAGGTCGCGCCTTCCCGGGTCTGGCGAAGGCCCACAGCAGTTCGTCCAGCGTATGGACCTGCCCTCGCCCGCCCTGGCTGGACAGGCCCGAAGGTTTATTAAGGGCCAGGATCTCGGCGTCCTCGTAGAGCACGAGGCTCTTTACGAAGGCGATCTCGTCGCGGCTGAGCTGGACCGGTTTTAGGGGTTTCACACCCTCACTTAGCGGAGGACGCCCGCCTTCGCCATCCGTGCCGAGTACCAGATGAAGAACAGGCAGCCAGCGAGGATCACCCCGTTCAGGATCAGCACCTGCTGACCCATGATCTCCCGCCCATTGCTGAGCAGGTGAGTGTGGAGGAGGCTGCCGACCAAGCCGGCCAGGGAGGCCCAGAACACCGGCGCGGCCCAGCGCGACCGGGCGAACAGCAGCACCGTACCCACAATGGCGCCCCACACGCCCAAGGCCCAGCACACTGTCACCCAGGTCGGCATGGCGTGGAAGTAGACGATCTGGGGCTCGGTCATGCCCGACGCCTTGAGATAGGCGTCCCCCTGAAGCTTGCTCATCGTATAGTCGTAGGCGCCGAATCCGTTCCAGAGCACGCCCAGAATCGCCACCAGCCAGAGGTGCCAGGGCGTGCGAGCCGTCGCGGTATTGTCGGTGGTATCCGTCACCATGCTTCCCCCGAAGTTGACCCAGGGAGAGGCTAGTCCTGATCAGACAATCCGACAATGGCGCCCGCGCCGGGGTCAAGTCTTGCGGTCGGCCCGCATCCCCGCCCAGCGCTCCAGCCGCTCCTTGATCCGGGCCTCGGAACCCTCGCCTTTCGGCTTGTAGAAGGTGCGGCGCTCCATCCCGTCCGGGAAGTAGTTCTGACCCGAGAACCCCTCCGGCGCATCGTGATCATAGGCATAACCCTTGCCGTAGCCGAGATCCCGCATGAGCCGGGTCGTGGGATTGCGGATATGCGCCGGCGGCATGAGCGAGCCGGTCTCCCTGGCCGCCTTCATCGCCGCACCATAGGCCGCATAGACTGCGTTGGATTTGGGCGCGCAGGCAAGATGGACGACCAGCTGCGCCAGCGCGATCTCGCCCTCAGGAGAACCGAGGAAGTCGTAGGTGTCCTTCGCCGCATTGGCGAGCACCAGCGACATCGGGTCGGCCTCACCAATATCTTCCGCCGCCGCGCGGACCAGGCGTCGCGCCAGAAACAGCGGATCTTCGCCCCCGGCCAGCATGCGGGCCAGCCAGTAGAGCGCCGCGTCCGGATCAGACCCCCGGATGGATTTGTGGAGCGCCGAAATGAGGTTGTAGTGCTCCTCCCGATCCTTGTCGTAGGCAGGGCTGCGCTTCTGCAGGACCTGACCCAGGTCCTTGGTCGACAACGGCAGGGCGGAACCGATGTTGAGAAGGGTCTCGGCCAAGGTCAGCAGATAACGCCCGTCGCCGTCGGCCAGCGCCACCAGCGCCGCACGGGCATCAGGTTCCAGCGCGAGGGCGCGACCCTCATGAGCCTCGGCCTTCTCAAGCAGGGCATGCAGGGCCTCGTCATCCAGCCGCTTGAGCACATAGACCTGGCAGCGCGAAAGAAGAGCGCCATTCAGTTCGAACGAAGGGTTCTCTGTGGTGGCGCCCACCAGAGTGACCGTGCCCTCCTCCACAAACGGCAGGAAGCCATCCTGCTGGGCGCGGTTGAAGCGGTGGATCTCGTCCACGAACAACAGCGTCGCCTGGCCGGCGGCGCGGCGCATCTTGGCGGCCTCGAAGGCTTTTTTCAGATCGGCCACGCCCGAAAACACCGCCGAGAGTTGCTGAAACTCATAGCCAGCCGACTTGGCCAGCAGCCGCGCGATCGTGGTCTTACCGGTGCCCGGCGGGCCCCACAGGATCATCGAGGACAGACGCCGCGCCTGCGCCATGCGACCGATTGGCCCGTCCGCGCCGAGCAGATGGTCCTGGCCCACGACCTCGTCCAGCTGCTGCGGGCGCAGCCGGTCGGCCAGGGGCGAGGGTTGCTGCGGCGTCAGGCCCGCCGCTTCAAAGAGATCGGCCATAGTCCCGGACCTACCACAGATCCCCGAGACGTCAGATGCGGAACGTCGCCGTAATCTGTTGACCGTTGCGCTCGATGGTCACCTGCCAGGCGGGGGCGGCCGTGCCCGCCGCCACAGCCAGATCACGCACGGTTTCGATCTTCCGTCCGTTGACCTGGCGCACGATGTCGCCGGGTCTCAAACCTGCATTCATGGCCAGACCCCGCCCCAGTTTCGAGACCAGAACCCCCTGCCCGGCGAAGGTATCCAGACCCAGTTCATCGGCCACGGCCGGGGACAGGTTCACCACGGTGGCGCCGTCAAAAGGATTGCGCCCAGACAGCGTTCGCTCGTCACGGGCCGGAGTGGCTGGCGGCGGTTCTGCCCGGAGCGACAGTGTCTGCTCCTGCCCGCCCGCGCGGTGGACCACCAGCAGGAGTGTTTCGCCGGGCCGATGGTTACGGATCGCAAAACTGAGCGCGCCCGTATCCGCAACCGGCTTGCCATCGGCCTGCAGGACCACATCGCCCTGTCGCAGACCCGCCCGCGCCGCAGGGCCGTCGGGCCAGAGATCGGCGATCAACGCGCCCTGCGGACGCGCCAGCCCCAGGCTACGGGCGATTTCCGGCGTTACGCTCTGTGTCCGCGCACCCAGCCAGGGCCGCACCACGCTGCGCCCGCCACCTACAGCAGTCTCCACCGCCCGACGCACCACAGAGGCCGGGATCGCAAATCCCACGCCCGAAGAAGACCCCGACCGCGAAAGGATGAAGCTGTTCACGCCGATAAGGTCGCCGTCCATGTCCACCAGCGCACCGCCGGAGTTGCCGGGATTGATGGCGGCGTCGGTCTGGATGTAGGCCAGCCCGCCCTCCCCGTTCGGGTCGGTGCTCCGGTCAAGTGCGGATATGATGCCGTTGGTCACTGTCTGGCCGACACCGAACGGGTCGCCAATGGCCAGCACGAGGTCGCCCACCTGAGCGTCGCCGGAATCGTCCATCGCCAGCACCTCCAGCCGCTCTCCGGCAGGAATGTCGATCTTCAGGATCGCCAGGTCGGTGCGGGGATCGGCCAGCAGGACGCGCGCCGGAAACTCGCGACGGTCGGACAAGGCGACCGTAATCTCCTGTCCGTCAGCGACGACGTGATTGTTGGTGACGATGACGCCATCGGCCCGGACGATCACCCCGGACCCCAGCGACTGCGCCACCCTGGACTGCGGTACGCCACGACCGAACAGTTGCCAGAACGGGTCGACCTGCTGGCGCACCATTCGCTTGGCCGAAATGTTCACGACGGCTGGCGCGGCCCGCTTCACGACCGGCGAGAAGGACGACTTCATCTGCATCGCGTCCTGCGGCGGGGCGCGATTGGGCTGGCTGAATGCGGGTTGAGCCGCTGCATATCCGGGCGCGATGCTGGCGCTCACAAGTGTAAGGGCGGGGATCAGGGCGAGCAGACGTCGCATCGGGTCTCCGGGGTTTTCAAACCGCGCCCTTGTCTGCCGGTTTTCGGGCGCAATGATGGCGGCGCTATCCCGGGTTTGCCTCAGGCGTCACACTCCGGGCGGTCACCAGCGCAAGCATGAAGGCCAGCACCAGCAGCCCTGCTGACAGGAAGATCGCCAGGCCAGGCATGTCGAAAGCCTCATGCCGGATTGACCAGGCGAAGACCGTGCCGAACAGAAACGGCCCCAGGATCGAGGCGATACCCATGAGGCTCTGGTTGGCGCCCTGAAGTTGGCCCTGCTCGTGGGGCGCCACGCTGCGGGTCATCAAGCCCTGGAGGCCGGGCATCAGGAACCCTGTGAAGGCAAAGACCGGCACGGCCAGCAGGTACATCGTCCCGGTGGGCGCCCAGCCGTACCAGATGAAGCCCAACACGCCCGCCGCGGCTCCGAGGAGCACGGCGTTGCGCTCTCCGATCCGTCTGACGACGGGCGCGATCAGCAGGCTCTGCACGATCACGCCCGCAATGCCCGTCGCCAGGAACGTGTAGCCCAGGGTCGAGGTTGTCCACCCGTAGCGATAGCCCGCATAGAGGACGAAAATTGACGGCAGGACCGTGTGGGAAAACTGGAACAGGAAGCCCACCCCCGCCAGCCCCAGGAGCCCGGGCTTTGACCTGAGCAGCTTCAGCGACCCCAGGGGGTTGGCCTTGGCCCAGTTGAAGGTGGTGGCGCGCCGCTCCGGCGGCAGGCTCTCGGGCAGTACGAAGTAACCGTAGAGCCAGTTGATGGACGTCAGCGCCGCAGCGGCCAGAAATGGAACCCTCAGATCAATTTCACCCAGCGTCCCACCAATAGCGGGACCGAAGATGAACCCGAAGGAGAAAGCCGAACTCATCCAGCCGAACGTCTTGGCGCGATCCTCTGGCGCCGTGACATCGGCCAGGTAAGCGTTGGCGGTCGAGAAGCTGGCGGCCGTCAAGCCGTTCAGAATCCGCCCCAGGAACAACCACCATAGGCCCGGCGCGAAGGCCATGAACAGGAAGTCCACCGCCAGACCGAACAATGAGATCAGCAGCACCGGCCGGCGTCCCCATCGATCGGACATCAGACCCAGGATCGGCCCGCAGACAAACTGCATCAGCCCCCAGGTGACGCCGAACAGCACACCCCACTCGGAAGCCGCCGCCGTATCCCCACCCGTGAACTCCTTCACCAGATTGGGCAGGATCGGGATCATGATGCCGAACGAGATGGAGTTCATCAGGGCAAGGGCAAAGATGAAGCCGAAGCCCGCCTGGCGACCAGGTTTCCGAGCCGTGGAGGCCGATGGATCGTCCGTCATGGTGTCTCCCCCGCGGCCCTTCTGAAACACATCCCGGATGGGCACAACCGTGTCAGTCGACCCGACTGCCCAGCGCCCGGATCTGCGCGGCGTCGGCGTCTGCGACATTGAACCTGACGATGAAGGTTTCGAGCTCGGGATCCGCAGTCATAACCCGAGCGTGCCCAAAATCAGATCAAGGCGCCAGCGCCGGGCCGAGGCGCCGAAGACGGCCCTCGTTGGGCTGCGCCGGCGCGCCGACCAGCCGGGCCAACAGTGGATAGACATCCACAATCTCGAACCGGCCCAGATTCACACCCCGACGAAACGCCGGACCTTTGGCCACGAAAATCGCCGTCATGTCGGGTTCAGAGGGGTCGAAACCGTGGGCGCCCTTCTCGGGTCTGGCCGGGCGAAAGTCCCGCGTGCTCAACGTCCATCCGGCATCCGGCAGGCAGACGATCGGCGCCACGCGCGGGTTCCGGCCATATCTGAATCTGGCCGGCATATCCCGGCTGGCCCAACAGGTCGCGTGGGGATGGCGCCGCACCATGGCGCGGGACACCTCTGCCTCTCGTCCCGCAACCGGCACAACCGTCACGAACGCACCGCCGGACAGTACGCGAAAGGCTGAACGGTCGATCAGATCATCAAGATTGGCACGGCGGTCCGGGGAAACCGCCGTCATGCCGTGATCCGCCACCACGATCACGTTCGCGGCCAGACCCCTTGCCTTCAGGCCTGCCATGAACCGCCCCAGCGCGGCGTCGACCTCGCCCAGAGCGGCGTTGGTCTCGGGCGCGTCCAGCCCGAAGTTGTGACCTGCCGTATCGACCACGTCGAAATAGAGCGTGACAAACCCCGGTCGCCGATCCCGCGGCAGGTCCAGCCAGGCCAGAACCTGATCCGCCCGGGCCGTCGACGGCATCGCCTGATTGAACGGCATCACATAGGATGGACGGCCGCCCCTGATTTCCGCCTCGGAGCCGGGCCAGAACATCGTGCCGGTCTTTATCCCCGCGCGCTCTGCGGTAACCCAGATCGGCTCAGCGCCACCCCACCAGCGTCCGTCACGAACCGCTGAGGCGTTGCTCATCCGGAAGGTGACCCCCGGCATGGCGGGGTCCTCCATCTTATTGTCGACCACGCCGTGCTGATCTGGATAGAGACCGGTGACAAGGGTGTAGTGGTTGGGGAACGTCTTGACGGGGAATGCCGGGCGCATTGAGCCTCGCGCGCCGTCCGCCGCCATTCCGGAAAGCACGGGCGTCACACCCCGGTCCAGATAGTCGGCCCGGAATCCATCGATAGAGATCAGCACCGTCACCGGTCGCGGCGACGTCGCCACGGAGGCCGTCGTGGCGCAGGCCGCGAGCAACAGGAACATCCAGCCAAACTGAACCAAGCGAAGCATAGGTTAGGTTTAGCCGCACTCCATGACAGGCGTGCAAATCAAAAACCCCGGAAGCACGCTTCCGGGGTTTGTCAGATCAGTGATGGGTCTGAAATCTACGCGTCGCCACCGAAGCCGGCCTCGGCGGTCGGGCCGCTATCCTTGCCCTTTTCGGACGGATCACGGTCGACAAGTTCGATCACGGCCATGGCCGCGTTGTCGCCGTGACGGAAGCCGGCTTTCAGCACCCGAATGTAGCCGCCGTTACGCTCCGCGTAGCGCGGACCCAGAACGGCGAACAGCTTGCCCACCTGTTCCACGTCGCGCACCTGGCTGATGGCCTGCCGGCGTGCATGCAGATCACCGCGCTTACCGAGCGTAATCAGCTTCTCGACGAAGGGGCGAAGCTCCTTGGCTTTCGGCAGGGTGGTGACGATCTGCTCGTGCTTGATCAGGCTCGCCGACATGTTCGCGAACATGGCCGTGCGGTGGGCGGATGTACGCCCCAGTTTGCGGTGGGCTTTACCGTGACGCATCTCATATCTCCCGGGCCACCTGGACCCATGGGACGCCCCCGATATTCCGGAAAACGCCCTGCCTAACCAAGTCCCAGCCTGCTCCTGCCTGGGTCAATACGAACCGCCGGGGTCCTCCACCGCTATTGCGGCTTCAACAGACCCAGGCCGCATGATGCGGCCCGGAACCGGCGAGAAAGCTTCCTACATCTGGTCTTCGAACTTCTTCGCCAGCTCTTCGATGTTCTCGGGCGGCCAGTTAGGCACGTCCATGCCGAGGTGGAGCCCCATCCCGGCGAGAACTTCCTTGATCTCGTTCAGTGACTTGCGTCCGAAGTTCGGGGTGCGGAGCATCTCCGCCTCGGTCTTCTGGATCAGGTCGCCGATGTAGACGATGTTGTCGTTCTTCAGGCAGTTGGCCGAACGGACGGAGAGCTCGAGTTCGTCCACCTTCTTCAGCAGCGCCGGGTTGAACGGCAATTCCGGCTTGGCCTCGCCTTCGACCTTCTTCTTCGGCTCTTCGAAGGTGATGAAGATCTGAAGCTGATCCTGAAGGATACGCGCAGCGTAGGCCACAGCGTCCACCGGGCTTACCGCGCCGTTGGTTTCCAGATCCATGATCAGCTTGTCATAGTCGAGGCTCTGTCCCTGACGGGTCGGCTCAACGCGATAGGCCACACGGCGCACCGGAGAATAGAGTGCATCCACGGCGATCAGACCGATCGGTGCGTCCTCCGGGCGGTTCATCTCGGCGGGGACGTAGCCCTTGCCGGTCTGGACCGTAAACTCCATGCGGACCTGCGCGCCCTCGTCCAGCGTGCACAGCACGTGGTCGGGGTTGAGGATCTCGATATCCGACGGCGCATCAATCTGGCCGGCCGTCACGGCGCCCGGGCCGTTGGCGCGCAGCGTCATCCGCTTCGGACCCTCGGCGTGCATGCGCAGCGCCAGTTGCTTGATGTTGAGCACGATGTCGACCACGTCTTCCCGCACGCCTTCCAGCGAGGAGAACTCGTGGACCACGCCGTCGATCTGCACCGCGGTCACAGCCGCGCCTTGCAGCGAGGAGAGAAGCACGCGCCGCAGGCTATTGCCCAGGGTCACGCCGAACCCGCGCTCGAGTGGTTCGGCCACCAGACGCGCCTTGCGGGCAGCATCAGCGCCGAGCTCGATTTGCGGCTTCTCGGGACGGATAAGCTCGTTCCAGTTTCTTTCGATCACGTGTGTCCCTCGAGAACGCAGGATCGCCGGCCGCATTACCGCGAACCGGCGTCAGGGATTGTAGTTCGGACGACTAGACGCGCCGGCGCTTGGGCGGGCGGCAGCCGTTGTGCGGGATGGGGGTCACATCCC
Source organism: Phenylobacterium sp. (assembly GCF_044358365.1). GTDB lineage: Bacteria > Pseudomonadota > Alphaproteobacteria > Caulobacterales > Caulobacteraceae > Phenylobacterium. The sequence goes on from NZ_JBIKNZ010000028.1 coordinate 18,880, forward strand.
GGATAGTAGTGATCGTCATGCCCACCGATTGCAGAGCCCGCAGCGCGGATTCACGACCTGAGCCGGGGCCCGAGACGTTGACTTCCAGCGTGCGCACACCGTGCTCGGCGGCCTTACGACCGGCGTCCTCGGCCGCCATCTGGGCGGCATAGGGCGTCGACTTACGCGACCCCTTGAAACCCATCAGGCCGGCGCTGGACCAGGAGATCGCGTTCCCCTGAGCGTCGGTGATGGTGATCATCGTGTTGTTGAACGAGGCGTTCACATGCGCCACGCCCGACGTAATGTTCTTTCGCTCGCGACGTTTGACGCGCGCCGGTTCCTTGGCCATCGGAGATACGCTCTCTTACTTCTTCTTGCCGGCGATCGGCTTGGCGGGGCCCTTGCGGGTGCGGGCGTTGGTGTGTGTGCGCTGACCGCGAACCGGCAGGCCCTTACGGTGACGCAGGCCGCGATAGCAGGCCAGATCCATCAGCCGCTTGATATTGACCGAGGTGTCGCGACGCAGGTCGCCCTCGACCATATAATCGCGGTCAATGGTCTCGCGGATTTGCAGGACTTCCTGGTCCGACAGTTGGTTGACGCGACGCGCGTCATCGATGCCGACCTTGGCGACGATCTCACGGGCTTTCGCCTGACCGATGCCATGAATATACTGCAGCGCGATCACAACGCGCTTGTTTGTAGGTATGTTAACGCCAGCAATACGAGCCACGTGGGTAGTTCTCCTGATCACGCAAGAGAAGCGCGAACGGCGCGACGACCCCAGAAGCCCGAAGGCATAGGCCGACACGTCCCTCGCGCTCTTTCGCGGAAGCGCTCCGTTATAGGGATCGGCGCGTCTCCGTCAATGGCGGAAACAGCCAAATGTGAACGAAATGCACCACCCGCGGACCCATGGGGCCCCGTGCGTGTGCAGGACCTGCCGACGCTGTGCGCCGCAGGTGCCAAAGGAAAGCATGAGTTCAAGCGAATCGCAATCACCGAAGAGAACGGCTCGAATCAGCTGTCCAGCGCGCCATCGATTGCAGCAGCGACGTTGTCGATTGCGCCCATCCCGTCCAACTCAACCAGCTTGCCCTGAGCCTTGTAATACGGCAGCAGCGGCGCGGTCTGTTGGTTATAGGCGTTGAGCCGCACGACGAAGCTTTCCGGATTGTCGTCGGGACGGCCCGATTCGGCGAAGCGGCCGGCGATGCGGGCCTTCAATGCGTCGTCATCCACTTTCAACCGAAGCACCAGGTCGATCTTGCGTCCACGACCAGCCAGCATCCGGTCCAGCGCCTCCGCCTGAGGAAGCGTACGGGGAAAGCCGTCGAAGATCGCGCCACCGGCCGCCTCCGCCTCTGGCAGGCGTTGCTCTATGAGTTCAATCACGATGGCGTCGGAGACCAGTTCACCGCGCTCCATGATGCCGGATACCCGCTGGCCCAGTTCAGAGCCCGAAGCGATGGCCGCGCGCAGCATGTCGCCGGTTGACAGCTGAACCATATTGCGGCGCTCGACCAGACGCTTGGCCTGGGTGCCCTTCCCCGCTGCAGGCGGCCCGAACAGAATCAGGTTCATCGGTTTGCTCCCCATCGCGACGCTCTTGATGGCGCCGTCCCGCAACGTCACCCAAGAGTTGGGCTTCAGCGGCGCCCGCCCCTCAACTTCGACTTCTTGATCAGTCCCTCATACTGGTGCGCCAGTAGGTGCGACTGGATCTGTGCCACGGTGTCCATCGTTACGCTGACCACGATCAGCAGAGACGTACCGCCCATGTAGAACTGGATATTCATGAAACCGATCATGGCTTCGGGCAACAGGCAGACCAGGGTGATGTAGGCTGCGCCAATCACCGTCAGTCGCGTCAGCACAAAATCGAGATACTCCGCCGTGCGCTTGCCGGGACGAATGCCAGGCAGGAAGCCGCCGTACTTGCGAAGATTCTCAGCCGTATCATCGGGATTGAACACCACGGAGGTGTAGAAGAAGCAGAAGAAGACGATCAGCGCGCCGTACAGCACCATGAACAGCGGCTGGCCGTGTTGAAGCTGCCCGACCATCCCTGGCATCCACTGCAGCCATTCCGGCAGATCCGCCGTCGCGGCAAAACCCATGACGGTGGCCGGGAGCAACAGGAGCGACGAGGCGAAAATCGGCGGGATCACGCCCGAGGTGTTGATCTTCAGCGGCAGGAACGAGGTATCGCCACCCACCATCCGGTTGCCCTGCTGGCGCTTTGGATACTGCACCAGCAAACGGCGCTGCGAGCGCTCCATGAAGACGATAGCGACCGTCACAACGACCACCAGCACAACGATCAGGAACAGAGCGCCCACGTTCATGGCGCCGGTCCGGGTCAGTTCCAGGGACTGAAAAACATACTGCGGCAGGACCGCTACGATACCGGCGAAGATGATCAGCGAGATGCCGTTGCCGACACCCCGGCTGGTGATCTGTTCGCCCAGCCACATCAGGAACATAGTGCCGCCGGTGAGCGTCACGACCGTTGCGACGATGAAGAACAGGCCGGGATTTTCCACCAGGCCCGGGCTCTGCGACAAGCTGACGGCGATACCGAAGCTCTGCATCACGGCCAGCACCACGGTAAGATAGCGGGTGTATTGGTTAAGCGTCTTCCGCCCAGCCTCCCCGCCCTCCTTGCGTAGCTTTTCCCACGGCGGATAGACCGAGCCCATCAGCTGGACGATGATCGAGGCCGATATGTAGGGCATTACGTTCAGGGCGAAGATGGCCATGCGCTCCACGGCGCCGCCGGAGAACATGTTGAACATGCCAAGGATGCCCTTGGCCTGGCCCGAAAACGCGGCCTGGAAGGCCACCGGGTCGATACCCGGGATCGGGATGTAGGTGCCCAGGCGATAGACGACCATCGCCATCAGCGTGAACCAGATGCGCTTGTGAAGCTCGGTGGCCTTCGCGAAGGACCCGAAATTCATGTTTGCGGCGAGCTGTTCTGCGGCCGAAGCCATTCAGCAATTCCCCTGGCATCTGAAGCGCCGGGACGGGATGAATGTCCGCCCTCGCCGCTCACAACGCTTCGATCCTGCGGACCGTAAGCCTTCTTGAGACGATCAGATAAGGTGCGTCGGGCCCGATAGCGAGCCCGCCCCCACTTTACCTAGGCCGCGGCCTCTTCAACAGCTTCCACCTTGGTGGTGGTAAGCGTGCCGCCAGCCTTTTCTACAGCAGCGCGAGCAGCCGCAGTAGCAGAATAGACCGTCAGGGTAAGCTTTGAAGTCAACTCGCCCTTGGCCAGCAGCTTTACGCCGTCTTTGACGCGGCGAATGACGCCGGCCTTCACCAGGACGTCAGCGTCGATGGGGGCCTTGCCGTCGAGTTTGCCAGCGGCGATCGCCTGCTCCAGCCGCCACAGGTTGACCTCGGCGAAGTCCAGACGATTGCGATTGGTGAAGCCGCGCTTGGGCATGCGCATGTGCAGCGGCATCTGGCCGCCTTCGAAGCCATGGATGGACACGCCCGAGCGCGCCTTCTGGCCCTTCACACCACGACCGGCGGTCTTGCCCTTGCCCGAACCCGGGCCACGGCCGACGCGCATACGGTTTTTGGTGGAGCCCTCGCGCGGGGCGAGATCGTTCAGTTTTGTCATGTGCCTCTCCTTGGAGATCTGGCGCCGGAAACGTTTCCGACTCGGCTTGAAAGAAGTTGGCCCTCAAAGGCCGATGGGCCCCGCCGGGCCCGGATCATGGAGGCTAGCCCTCCACAACCTCCAGCAGGTGCGCGACCTTGGCCACCATGCCGCGAACCGACGGGGTGTCTTCCAGGGTCGAGACGCGACCGACCTTGTTCAGGCCAAGCCCTGCCAGCGTCGCGCGCTGGTCCTTGGTACGGCGGATCGGGCTGCCGGTCTGACGAACGGTGATCTGGGCCATGTTACTAACCTTCCACATCCGCGGCCTGAGCCGCAGCGGCGTCGGCGCGGCGACCCAGAACGTCCGAGACTTTCTTGCCGCGCTTCGCCGCAATCTGGCGAGGCGAGGATTGGGCCTTCAGGGCTTCAAAGGTGGCGCGCACCATATTGTAGGGATTGGACGAGCCGACCGACTTGCCGACCACGTCCTGGACGCCCAAGGTTTCCAGAACCGCGCGCATCGGACCGCCGGCGATGACGCCGGTACCCGGAGGCGCCGAACGGACCATTACCTTGCCTGCGCCCCAACGGCCGTTGCCGTCGTGATGCAGGGTCCGGCTTTCGCGGAGCGGAACCCGGATCATCGTCTTCTTGGCTTCTTCGGTCGCCTTGCGGATAGCTTCCGGCACTTCGCGAGCCTTGCCATGCCCGTAACCGACGCGGCCCTTCTGATCGCCCACCACCATCAAGGCGGCGAACGAGAAGCGACGGCCACCTTTGACGGTCGCGGCGACACGGTTGATATGCACCAGCTTCTCGACGATGTCGCTGTCGCGCTCTTCTTCTTGGCGATTGCGACCGCCGCCACGCTGTTCGTCTCTGCGAGCCATGATCTTTTCCTTAGAAATTCAGGCCGGCTTCGCGCGCGGCGTCGGCCACGGCCTTGACCCGGCCATGGTAGAGATAGCCGCCACGATCGAAAACGACGTCCTTGACGCCCTTTTCCATCGCACGTTGCGCCACAAGAGCGCCGACGCGCGCGGCGGCGTCCTTGTCGGAACCCTTGGCCTTGTCCGCCTTGCCGCCTTCCAGCGACGAGGCCGCCGCCAGGGTCACACCCTGAACGTCGTCAATAACCTGGGCATAGATGTTCTTCGCCGAACGGAAGATCGACAGACGCGGACGCCCGTTAGCCACCTTCTTGAGGCGGTTACGAACGCGCGACGCGCGGCGGAGTGTGGAGTCACGAGGAGAGAGCGCCATAGCCTACTTCTTCTTGCCTTCCTTGCGACGCACCGTCTCGCCTTGATAGCGGACGCCCTTGCCCTTGTAGGGCTCCGGCGGACGGATGCGGCGAATCTGTGCGGCGATCTCGCCAACGACCTGCTTGTCGATGCCCGAGATCTTGACTTCAGTCTGCTTCGGCACGGCGAACGTGACGCCGTTCGGCGCCTGGATGTCCACGTCGTGGCTGAAGCCAAGCTGCATGGAGAGCGCAGTGCCCTTCATCGCAGCACGATAGCCGACGCCAACCAGTTCAAGCGTACGCTCGAACCCTTCGGTGACGCCGTGGACCATGTTGGCCACCAGGGTACGGGAGAGACCCCACATCGCCTGAGCGCGCGTGGTGTCCTGGCGCTTGGAGAGGGTGAGTTCCCCGCCTTCCTGCCTGACCTCGATTTCTTCGGCGACCGTCCACGAAAGCTCCCCCCTGGCGCCCTTCACGGTAACTGTCTGCCCGTCAATGGTCACCGTGACCCCGGCGGGGACGGCGACTGCCTTCTTTCCAATACGCGACATCTTAGTAGACCCGGCAGAGGACTTCGCCGCCCACGTTCGCGTCCCGCGCGGCCGTGTCCGACATAACGCCCTTCGGCGTCGACAGGATCGAGATCCCGAGCCCGTTCTTGACGGGCTTCAGATCCTTGATCGACGAATAGACGCGGCGACCGGGCTTGGAGATACGAGCGATTTCCACGATGACAGGCGCGCCATCGAAGTACTTCAGCTCAACCTCGAACTCCGGGAACGCGCCTGGCTTCTGCACCAGTTGGTAGCCGCGGATGTAGCCCTCATCGGCCAGCACATCGAGGAGGCGCGCGCGCATCTTCGAGGCCGGTGTAAGGACTTTCGAGCGGCCGCGAGCGGCTGCGTTCTTGATGCGGGCGATGAGATCGCCGATGGGATCATTGACCATCTGGAACCTCCCTTACCAGCTCGACTTGACGAGGCCGGGGATCAGACCCGCGGACCCAAGGTCACGCAGCGAAATCCGGCTCATACGAAGCTTGCGATAATAGCCGCGCGGGCGGCCGGTGACTTCGCAACGGTTGCGAATCCGCGTCTTTGACGAGTTGCGCGGGAGCTCGGCCAGCTTGAGGCGGGCGTCGAAACGCTCCTCCAGCGGCAGGTTCTCGTCGTTGGCGATCTTCTTCAAGGCCACACGCTTTGCAGCGTATTGCTTGACCAGACCCTTGACCCGCTCATTGCGGTTGACGGCGCTTTTCTTGGCCATGTGCTTTTCCTTCCCGCCGCTATTGCTGCTGCTGAACGAACGGGAACTGGAATTCCTTGAGAAGCGCGCGGGCTTCGTCATCGGTCTTCGCAGTGGTGGTGACGATGATGTCCATGCCCCAGATCTGGTCGATCTGGTCGTAGTTGATCTCCGGGAACACGATGTGCTCCTTCAGACCCATGGCGTAGTTGCCGCGGCCATCAAAGGACGTGGGCTTCAAACCCCGGAAGTCCTTCACGCGTGGCAAAGCGATGGTGATCAGGCGATCGAGGAACTCGTACATCTGATCCTTGCGGAGCGTGACCTTGCAACCCACCGTCATGCCTTCGCGCAGCTTGAAGCCGGCGATGGACGTACGGGCCTTGGTCGCGATCGGCTTCTGTCCGGCGATCCTCGCCAGGTCGCCCATCGCCGAGTTGATCTTCTTTGAGTCCGCGACGGCCTCGCCCACGCCCATGTTGATGACGATCTTGTCCAGCTTGGGGATCTGCATCTCGTTGGTGTAGCCGAACTGCTCCTTCATCGCCGCGCGGATACGCTGGCGATACTCGGACTTCAGCCGCGGTTCATAAGCTTGCTCAGCCATGGATCACCTCGCCGGTCGTCTTGGCGACGCGGACCTTCTTGTCGCCGTCCACGCGGAAGCCGACGCGGGTGGCCTTGCCGTTGGAATCGACGATCGCCACGTTCGACAGGTGGAGCGACGCTTCCTTGTGCTTGATGCCCCCTTGCGGATCAGCCTGCGAAGGACGGGTGTGACGCTGAACCATGTTCAGGCCTTCCACAACGACGCGGTTATCCTTGGGCAGGATCTTCAGGACAGCGCCCTGGCGGCCCTTATCCTTGCCCGTGAGGACCACGACGCGGTCCCCCTTCTTGATCTTGGCTGCCATTACAGCACCTCAGGGGCGAGCGAGATAATCTTCATGTGGTTCTTGGCGCGCAGTTCGCGGGGAACCGGGCCAAAAATCCGCGTGCCGATCGGCTCGGATTGCTTGTTGACGATCACGGCCGCGTTCTTGTCGAAGCGGATGACCGATCCATCCTTGCGCTTGATGGCCGAGCTGGTCCGAACGACGATGGCTTGCAGCACATCACCCTTCTTCACGCGGCCGCGCGGGATCGCCTCCTTTACAGAGACGACGATCTTGTCACCGACGCCGGCATAACGGCGCTTTGCGCCGCCCAGCACCTTGATGCACATGACCCGGCGGGCGCCAGAATTGTCAGCGACGTCCAGGTTAGTTTGCATCTGGATCATAGGGGTCGATCCTTACGCTTGGGCCGCGCCGCCGACAGGCAGCACTTCCCAGGTTTTCGTCTTTGATTTCGGTGCGCATTCAACAATGCGAACCTTTTCTCCGACCTTGCAGGCATTGGCTTCGTCATGGGCGTGGTACTTCTTCGACCGACGGACGGTCTTCTTCAGCACCGGATGCAGGAAGGTCCGCTCGACCTTCACCACAATCGTCTTGTCGCCCTTATCGGAGACGACTTCGCCCTCTAGAATTCGTTTCGGCATCTGTCGTCGCTCCTCAGGCCTGAGCCTGCTTGCCGCGCAGGACCGTCTTGATGCGCGCGATATCCTTGCGCACCTGGTCCACGCGGTGGGTCTTTTCGATCTGGCCGGTCGCCTTCTGGAAGCGCAGGTTGAACTGCTCCTTCTTCAGGGAAACGAGTTGGTCGGCCAGTTGATCGGGGGTGAGCCCCCGGACTTCATCAATCTTCATCACGCATGCTCCGCGGTGGGGGCGTCGATGCGGGTCACGATGCGGGTGCGCACGGGAAGCTTGGCCGCGCCGAGGCGCAGGGCTTCACGGGCCACATCATCCGGCACGCCGTCAATTTCGAACATGATCCGGCCAGGGTGAACGCGGGCCGCCCAATAATCGACGGCGCCCTTGCCCTTGCCCATCCGGACTTCGGCCGGCTTCCCGGTGACGGGCACGTCCGGATAGATCCGGATCCACACCCGACCCTGACGCTTCATCTGACGCGTGATAGCGCGGCGAGCCGCTTCGATCTGACGCGCCGTGATGCGCTCGGGCTCCACTGTCTTCAGGCCGTAGGACCCGAAATTCAGCGTAAAGCCGCCCTTAGCCAGGCCGTGGATACGGCCCTTGAACTGCTTGCGGTACTTGGTTTTCTTTGGAGACAGCATCGCAGATCCTTAGGCGTTCGCCGGTTCGCGACGGTCGCGGCGCGGACGGTCAGGACGATCGCCACGTTCACGGCCACCGCCTTCACCAGCCGGACCGCTTTCGCTGGCCAGACGCTTGTCAAGGGCCATCGGGTCGTGGTCGAGCACCTCGCCCTTGAAGACCCACACCTTCACACCGATGATCCCGTAGGTCGTCCTGGCCTCGGTGATCCCGTAGTCGATGTCGGCCCGCAGGGTGTGACGCGGCACGCGACCCTCGTGGTATGACTCCGAACGGGCGATTTCCGCGCCGCCCAGACGACCCGAGACCTCGATGCGCATGCCCTTGGCGCCCAGACGCATGCCGCTCTGCAGCGAACGCTTCATGGCGCGGCGGAACGCGATCCGGCGCTCCAGCTGCTGGGCGATGTTCTCGGCGATCAGCTGAGCGTCGGTTTCCGGCTTGCGGATCTCGACGATGTTCAGGTGGACTTCGCCGCCGGTGATGGCGACCACGTCCGAACGCAGCTTCTCAATGTCCGCACCCTTCTTGCCGATGATCACGCCAGGGCGCGCGGCATAGATGGTGATGCGGCACTTCTTGTGCGGACGCTCGATGATGATGCGCGACACCCCGGCCTGATACAGCCGCTTCTTCAGCTGCCGGCGGACCTTGATGTCTTCGTGAAGCAGGCGCCCATACTCGGGACCGTCGGCGAACCAGCGGCTGTCCCAGGTGCGGTTGATGCCGAGGCGAAGCCCGACGGGATTGATCTTCTGACCCATTAGGCGGCCTCACCCACTTCGCGGACCACGATCGTGATCTCGCTGAACGGTTTCTCGACGCGCGACGCACGACCGCGGGCGCGGGCATGGAAGCGCTTCATTACGAGGTTCTTGCCCACGAAGGCCTCGGCGACGACGAGACTGTCGATATCGAGGTTGTGGTTATTCTCGGCATTAGAGATCGCCGAGTACAGCGCCTTGCGGACGTCGCCCGCGATACGCTTGTGGCTGAACTCGAGCTCGTTGAGGGCGCGTTGCACCTTCAGACCCCGGATCGACTGGGCCACGAGGTTGAGCTTGCGGGGGCTGATGCGGATCGTCCGCACCTTTGCCACCGCTTCGGCGGCCGTAAACCGGCGAGCCTTGGCTTGCTTGCTCATCTCTACTTCCTCTTGGCCTTCTTGTCGGCCGCGTGGCCAGGGAAGAAGCGGGTCGGCGCAAACTCACCGAGCTTCATGCCGACCATGTCTTCCGAGACGAGCACGGGAACGTGCTTCTGACCGTTGTGAACGCCAAACGTCAGGCCCACGAACTGGGGCATGATCGTCGAACGACGCGACCAGGTCTTGATCACATCCTTGCGGCCGGAGCTTTGGACGGTTTCGGCCTTCTTGAGCAGGTATCCGTCAACAAACGGACCCTTCCAGACTGAACGGGTCATGGCTTAGCGAGCCTTCCGTGCGTGACGCGAGCGGATGATGAACTTGTCCGTCGCCTTGTTCTTGCGGGTCTTGCGGCCCTTGGTCGGCTTGCCCCAGGGGGTAACCGGGTGGCGACCGCCCGAGGTGCGGCCTTCACCGCCGCCATGCGGGTGGTCGATCGGGTTCATGGCCACGCCGCGAACGTGGGGCCGACGACCCATGTGACGCGAACGGCCGGCCTTGCCGAGGTTCTCGTTCATGTGGTCAGGGTTGGAAACCGCGCCGACAGTAGCGATGCAGCTGTCCTGGACCATCCGCAGCTCGCCCGAGTTCAGGCGGATCTGGGCGTAGCCGGCGTCACGTCCGACGAGTTGGGCATAGCCGCCGGCGGAGCGTGCAATCTGCCCGCCCTTGCCCGGCTTCATCTCCACATTGTGGATGATGGTGCCGATCGGCATGCCGCGCAGCGGCATCGCGTTGCCTGGCTTCACGTCGGCCTTTTCGGCCGCGATCACCTGATCGCCAACCTTCAGGCGTTGCGGGGCCAGAATGTAGCTGAGCTCGCCGTCGTCATACTTCACCAAGGCGATGAAGGCGGAACGGTTCGGGTCGTACTCGAGACGCTCGACGGTCGCAGCCACGTCGAACTTGCGACGCTTGAAGTCCACGACGCGATAGAGGCGCTTGGCGCCGCCGCCGCGGAACCGGACCGCGATGCGACCGTTGCCGCCACGGCCGCCGGACTTGGTCAGGCCCTGCACGAGCGACTTTTCGGGGCCGCCCTTGTGTAGCTCGGAACGGTCCACCAGCACCAGCTGGCGGCGACCCGGCGACGTCGGATTGAAGTGTTTCAAGGCCATCGGATCAGAGCCCCGTCGTAATGTCGATCGACTGGCCTTCAGCCAGCGTCACGATCGCTTTCTTGACGTCGGCGCGACGGCCGATGATGCCACGGAAACGCTTGGTCTTGCCCTTCACGTTGATCGTGTTGACCTTCGTGACGTTGACCTTGAACAGCGCTTCGACTGCGGCGGCGATTTCGTCCTTGCTGGCGTCACCGGCCACGCGGAACACGACCTTGTTCTGCTCGGAAAGCAGAGTGGCCTTTTCCGTGATGATCGGCGCCAGAATGGTGTCGTAGTGACGGACGGTGGGTTCGACGGCCATTACGCGGCCTCCTCAGGCTGGAAGCGCGCCTGGATCGCCTGAACCGCATCCGTGGTCAGGACCAGGGTGCGACGGCGCAGCACGTCATAGACGTTCAGGCCAGCATTCGGCAGCACGTCGACGTTCGGAATGTTCCGGGCGGCGAGCTTGAAGTTGGTATCGACGTCAACGCCGGCGATGACGAGGGCGTGGGTGATGCCGATCTTGCCCAGTTGGTCGCGAAGCGCGGCCGTCTTGGGATCCTTCAGCGCCACATTGTCGACGATGATCAGCGAACCATCGCGAGCCTTGGACGACAGCGCATGGCGCAGCGCGAGGGCGCGGACCTTCTTCGGCAGATCAAAGGCGTGGCTGCGGACAACCGGGCCGTGGGCCCGGGCGCCGCCGACGAACTGCGCCGCCCGGCGCGAGCCGTGACGGGCGCCGCCGGTGCCCTTTTGCTTGTACATCTTCTTCGAGGTGCGGGAGACCTCGTTGCGGACCTGCACCTTGTGCGTGCCAGCGCGACGCTTGGCGAGTTGCCAGGTGACGCAGCGCTGCAGGATATCGGCTCGGATCTCTTCGATGCCGAAGATATCGTCAGGAAGCTCGATCGAGCCGCCCTTCCCGCCGTCCAGTTTGATGACGTCGAGTTTCATTACGCTTCATCCCCAGCTGCGGGCGCTTCAGCCGGCGCATCGGCGACCGACGCGGTGTCGGCTACAGCTTCCACCGCCGCAGGCTGGCCGCTCTTGCGGAAGGCGCCCGGAAGAGGCGCATCGGCATGGCGGGCGGATTTGATGGCGTCGCGCACCTTGACATAGGTCCCCTCAGTGCCGGGCACAGCGCCCTTCACCAGGATCAGACCGCGCTCGATATCAACACGCCAGACGGTGACATTAAGGGTGGTGACGACTTCCTGGCCGAGGTGGCCGGCCATCTTCTTGCCCTTGAAGGTACGACCCGGATCCTGCCGCTGACCGGTGGAACCGTGCGAGCGGTGAGAGACCGAAACACCGTGCGTGGCGCGAAGCCCGCCGAAGTTCCAGCGCTTCATGGCGCCAGCGAAACCCTTGCCGACCGTCATTGCGGTGACGTCGATCTTCTGGCCGGGGACGAAATGGTCGGCGGTGATTTCCGCGCCGACGTCGATGAGGTTTTCCTCGGAGACCCGGAACTCCACCAGACGGTGCTTCGGCTCAACTTCGCCCTTGGCGAAGTGACCGCGCATGGCCTTGGAGGTGTTCTTGGGCTTCTTGGAGCCCGCGCCCAACTGGAGGGCGACGTAGCCGTCCCGTTCCTGGGTGCGCTGGGAGACGACCTGACAGCCCTCGAGGCTTAGGACGGTCACCGGTACGTGGGTCCCGGCTTCATCGAAGAAGCGGGCCATACCGAGTTTCTTGGCAAGTACGCCGGTTCGCATCAGATCAATCCCCTTAGAGCTTGATCTCGACGTCCACGCCGGCGGACAGGTCGAGCTTCATGAGCGCGTCCACAGTCTGCGGGGTGGGGTCGACGATATCGAGCACGCGCTTGTGCGTGCGGATCTCGAACTGCTCGCGCGACTTCTTATCGATGTGCGGCGAACGGTTGACGGTGAATTTTTCAATACGCGTCGGCAGCGGGATCGGCCCACGCACGGCCGCGCCGGTTCTCTTGGCCGTGTTCACGATCTCGCGTGTGGAATGGTCCAGCACGCGGTGATCGAAGGCCTTGAGCCGAATGCGGATGTTCTGACGATCCATATCGCTCTTACATTTCCTTACAGACGGCGGCCCGCCCGCGTGATCTCGACCATTTCAAAGACCAGCCCGAACTCGAAGAAGAGTCCGTACGCGAAAGTCCGCACAAACGAATTAGGCCCACGCGAACCCGCGAGGGCCAGTCCCAAAACGCTCAGTTGAGCACTGTCTCAGGTCGTTCTGCGGGCCGCGTCTGCATTCCAAATCACTACGGAAGGCACAGCCGGTCCAACAGGAGGCGCGGTATTACCGGCGCGACTCGGTTCCGTCAAGGGGCAGAGCGGCGATGACCGGCCCGCCCTGTGGATTGCGTCACTACTGTCCGACACGAACCTTGCCTGAGCCCATGATGGAGCGGGAGATCTCACCCTTGACCGCGTTGACGTGCACGCTGCCTGAGCCGGCTATGCGGGCGCGCACGCTGTCTGCAGCGCCCCGGAACTCGACATCCCCGGAACCGGCGATGGAAACGTTCATGGTAGTGGCTCGACCGCCTCCAATCATGACATCGCCGGAGCCGGCCACATTGATCTCGAGCGGGCCGTTGATGGATGACACCAGGGTGGATCCGGAGCCTGCGATGTCAATGTCGAGGCCGCCCTTCACCGCCGCCGCCGCAACATCGCCGGAGCCGGCGGCGCGCACGCGAAGGGACCCGCTTGTGCCCATCCGGCTGTCGCCGGAACCCGCCTGATTGATCCGTGCGGCGCCATCAACGTTGGCGATTGTCCAGTCCCCGCAGCCGGCATTGTCTAGGTTGAGCGTGCCAGACCGGCCGACCACGCCGAACACCGCGCCGCCAGCCTCCAACTTCACGTCGCGGGGGGTTCGGATGACCACCTGGGTGATCTCGCTCCAGGCAAGGTTACGCCCGCCCCGGAGGTTCACAACGACGTTTTCGCCGCGTCCACGGCAGGACCCGATCCGTCGGTTCAGATTGCCGTCAAGAATCGTGCGGTCGCCCAGGGTGCGGATGGTGAGCGGCGTGGCAGCGTTGGCGCGCGTGACCTCCACCTTGATGTCGCTACGGGCCTCAGGGATCACAGTGACCCGCGCCACGGCGTCCTTGATCTCCAGTGTCGCGGCATTGGCCGCGCCGCCCGCAAGCGCCAGGGCAACAGCCAGATATCCGGCGTGCATTCGCATCAATGTCTCCTGAAGACCGTTGTGCGGAGAACCTATGCGGCGCCGCCCGTATTCACAGCTTAATTCGCGGTCATGAAAAAGGCCGCCGGGGTTTCCCCTGGCGGCCCTTGTCTGGATCCCCGCCTGCGCGGGGATGACCCGGAGCGCCCAGCGGCGCTCCCGATCACTTGATGATCTTGCTCACCACGCCGGAGCCGACCGTACGGCCTCCCTCACGGATGGCGAAGCGCAGACCCGGATCCATCGCGATCGGCGTGATCAGTTCCACCAGGAGCTCCGTGTTGTCCCCCGGCATGACCATCTCCACGCCTTCCTTCAGCTTGATGATCCCCGTCACGTCCGTCGTGCGGAAATAGAACTGCGGACGATAGTTGGTGAAGAACGGCGTGTGACGGCCACCCTCCTCCTTCGTCAGGATGTAGGCCTCCGCCATGAACTCCGTGTGCGGCGTGATCGAACCCGGCTTGCAGAGCACCTGGCCCCGCTCCACGTCCTCACGCTTGGTGCCGCGCAGCAGCACACCCACGTTGTCACCCGCCTGACCCTGGTCCAGCAGCTTGCGGAACATCTCAACGCCCGTGCAGGTCGTCTTCTGAACGTCGCGGATACCGACGATCTCAACTTCCTCACCGACCTTCACAATCCCCTTCTCGATACGACCCGTCACCACCGTGCCGCGACCCGAGATCGAGAACACATCTTCCACCGGCATCAGGAACGGCAGATCCAGCGGACGCGCCGGCTGCGGAATGTACTCATCCACCGACGCCATCAGCGCCAGGATCGACTCCTCACCGATCTTCGGATCACCACCATCCAGCGCAACCTTCGCCGAACCCTTGGTGATCGGAATGTCGTCTCCCGGGAACTCATAGGAGCTGAGGAGCTCGCGCACCTCCATCTCCACCAGCTCCAGCAACTCCTCGTCATCAACAAGGTCCACCTTGTTCATGTAAACCACCAGCGCCGGCACGCCCACCTGACGCGCCAGCAGAATGTGCTCCCGCGTCTGCGGCATCGGACCATCCGCCGCACTAACCACCAGGATCGCGCCATCCATCTGCGCCGCACCCGTGATCATGTTCTTCACGTAGTCCGCGTGCCCCGGGCAATCCACGTGCGCGTAGTGACGGTTCGCCGTCTCATACTCCACGTGCGCCGTGTTGATCGTGATCCCGCGCGCCTTCTCCTCCGGCGCCGCATCAATGTCCGCGTAGGCCATCGCCTTCGCGCCACCCGCCTTCGCCAGCGTCATCGTAATCGCCGCCGTCAACGTCGTCTTCCCATGGTCAACGTGACCAATCGTTCCAATGTTGCAATGCGGCTTGGTACGTTCGAATTTCTCTTTGGCCATCGGGATCCTGCGGGCGTTGTGCGGTCAAGCGGTGAAAGACGTTGGAGCGGGTAGCGGGAATCGAACCCGCATATTCAGCTTGGAAGGCTGCTGCACTACCATTGTGCTATACCCGCCAGATAGGCTGGGCGTCGCCGCCCAAATCTCCTCAAGTTCAGGCTCGTACGCGTGGTGGGGGAAGTAGGACTCGAACCTACGAAGCCATTACAGCAGGGGATTTACAGTCCCCCCCCTTTGCCACTCGGGACATTCCCCCAGCGCGCGCGAGCCGTTCCGGGACCTTTCAGAAAAGGCTTCCGCCAAAGGACCCGAGGGGCTTAAAGCGGCCCGTCTCACAGTCCAGAAGCGGTCGCCCTTGCGGCGGGTCCCAAATCGGAGCGCGTCTTATAGTGGCCTCGAACTCCGAACGCAACGACGCCCGAAAGGGCCGGAAATTCCGGCCGCAGGGCCGCCCGGGCGGGCGCCCGCCAGCCGCGTCAGATGACTGGATCTGGGGCTGGCACGCTGTGGAGGCGGCCCTTGCAAACCCGCATCGCGGCGAACCACTGCACCTGCTGGCCACACCCGAACGCACCAAACAGATCCGGGCGGCCTTCGGCCAGATCGCTGCACTGGAAACCGTGGACAATCACGCTGTCGGCCAGAAGCTGCCACAGGGCGCCGTGCATCAGGGCGTGGCCCTGCGCCCTGCCCCGCTAGAGGACGTAGACCTTGCCGAGTTTGAGGCTCGTCCCGGTGCAGTGATCCTGATGCTGGATCAGGTCACCGACCCCCAGAACGTCGGCGCCATCTTGCGCTCCGCCGCTGCGTTCGGGGCGACCGGGGTGGTGCTGCAGGATCGCAACGCGCCCAAGCTCTCTGGCGCGCTGGCCAAGGCCGCCGCCGGCGCGGTGGATCGGGTGCGGGTCGCACGCGTGGTCAATCTGTCGCGGGCGCTGGAGGAACTGGCCCAGGGCGGCTGGCGCGCGGTAGGTCTTGATGGCGACGCGGAGCGGGGTTTGCACGAAGTGCTGGACGGGGCAGCCACCGTGCTTGTGCTTGGCTCGGAAGGCGATGGCATTCGTCGGCTCGTCGCCGAGCACTGCGACGAACTGGCCAGGATCAGCATGCCTGGCGGCTTCGAGAGCCTGAACGTCTCGGCAGCCGCGGCGATCTCGCTCTATGAGGCGTCGCGATTACGGCGCTAGGGGCCTTACACAGCCAACCCTGGCGCGCAGCCCCTCCCCTGTTTCACCTAGCGATCACCTGCACGGTTGCAGCCTTTCGCGCCGTGACGCATTGAAGGGCTGATGTTTGCAGATCTTCTGAGCCCCGCCGCCCTGTCCGCCCTTTTCCAGGTGCTGATGATCGACCTCGTTCTGGCCGGCGACAACGCCGTCGCCGTGGGTCTGGCGGCCGGCGGCCTGCCCGAAGCCCAGCGCAAGAAGGCGATTATCTGGGGCCTGGCCGCAGCGGTCATCATCCGGATCGGCTTTGCCCTGATAACGACCCAGCTGCTGGGGGTTATAGGCCTCCTGTTCGCGGGCGGGGTGCTGTTGCTCTGGGTCTGCTGGAAGATGTGGCGCGAGCTGCATGAGCAGGGCGTTGCCGACGAAGTCGCCGCCGCCGCTGCGATGGACGACGACCCCACCACGGTTCCGCAGGTCAAACCCGCAAAGTCCTTCCGCGCCGCCTTCACCCAGATCCTCATCGCCGACATTTCCATGTCGCTGGACAACGTGTTGGCGGTGGCCGGCGCCGCCCGCGAACACCCGGGGATCCTTGTGTTCGGCCTGCTGATGTCAATCGCGTTAATGGGCGTAGCCGCGAGCTGGATCGCCAACCTGCTGCATCGCTATCGCTGGATCGGCTTCGTCGGCCTGATCATCGTGCTCTACGTGGCGCTGCACATGATGTGGCAGGGACATCAGCAGGTGGTCGACGATCTTGGCTACACCGCTGAGTACAATGCGGTGATGCCGGACTTCCTGGACATCAAGCCCGCCGCGCCGGCCGCGCCCTAAGCCAGCGCTGTACCGCGTCCGCCCGGACCATAGGGCCTAAAACGACCCCTCTGCCTTGTAGCCGGGCTGGTCTATGGCGATCTGGTTACGGGCCATCACCGTCAAGGCGGCCAGCAAGCCGGGCGTTTCCACGGTCAGTTCGCCTGATAGTATCCGCGCGCAGAGCTCAGTGTTCAGTTCGGCGTGGGCGCCCGTCCGGCCCAGCACCTCACCCATCAGCCGGACAGCCTCGACCTCGGCGGCGGGACCCTGGGTGATCTCGCGGCCAATCGTGGCCATGGCGTTGGCGGCGACGCGGGCCAGGAAGGCGTTGCGGGGGTCAAGACTGGGCCGGATCTGCTCGATCCAGAGCGCCACCGACTGGGCCAGTTCCTCGGTGCGGGGATGGGTGATCACAGACCTTGCTCCAGCAGGACGACCAGATCGGCCTCGGTTTCGGAGACGCGGCGGCCTATCATTGGCCGCTCGACCGACTTCTCGGCGCCGTCGCGCCAGCTCAGATACATGGTCAGGCACATGACGCCCCAGCGCAGCGAGCCCAGCATCTGCCAGAATCGGACGCGACTGAGGTCTATGGGACGACCGCCCGCCGCCGCGTAGCCAGCCAGCAGGTCCGCATAGTCGCCGAAGCCGCCCACCGGGCGGTCGGGCCGCCCGAAGCGCCAGGAGTTGGTGCAGATCCAGCCCATGTCTTCGGCCGGATCACCGATGTGGGCCAACTCCCAGTCGAGGACAGCCGCTACGCCACGTTCGGGGTCGAACATGATGTTGCCATTGCGGAAATCGCCGTGCAGCAAAACCGGTTCCACCGGCTCCGGCTGATGCTTGCGCAGGTACTGGAAAGCCAGTTCCAGGATCGGCCGCTCGGCGCCGGTGGCGCGATAGACCTCCTCGTAGCGGTCCAGTTCGAAGGCGGCGTCGACCGTCTTGAGCTTCAGGCCCGGCGGCGGGGGCGTGGCGTGGATCGGCGCCAGCGCGGCGCCGCACTGGCGCGCCAGCACCGGGCGGATAGCGTCGAAGCGCGCATCACTGGTGATCCGCTTGCCAAGGGTTTCGCCGTCGACCCGCACCATCACATAGGCCTCGCCCAGCCCGTCGGCCTCATCACAGAGGTGGCGGACCTGGGGGACGACGGCGCCGTTGGCGCCCGTCGCGCGGATGAGGGCGGCCTCGGTCGCAAGGCTGATAGAGCGCGCAGTTTCCTCGTCGAACGGCGCACTCCGACGCCGCAGGATCAGGCGCTCCGGCCCCTCCCGTCCCTCGACCCCGAAGGCCCAGGTTTCCATGCTGGCGCCGCCCGAAAGCCGCTGGGCTTCGGTAAGCGTGGCCCCCGCCCCGCCCAACCGCTGAGCCAGGCGCGCCAGCTGCGCGCGAACATCCAATTCCATGACCCGACGGAACCTCTGGCTTGATCTAGTCTCAATCTGATCTGGCGGGCGAATGGTCGGCTTGTAAACGCCTCCCCAACGTCAAGTCCGCCCCTGCAAGAGGAATACGCCATGGACTTCGACCTGCCCAAGGACCTCGTGGACTATCTGGCCGTACTGGACCGGTTCATCGAGGACAAGATCAAGCCGCTTCAGGCGCAGGACGACAACGAGCGGTTCTTCGACCACCGCCGCGAGCACGCCCGCACCGACTGGGACAACCAGGGCCTGCCCCGCAAGGACTGGGAAGAGCTGCTGGCCAAGGCGCGCAAGCTGGCCGACGAGGCCGGACACCTGCGCTACGCCTGGCCCCCGGAGATGGGCGGCAAGGGCGGCACCCAGCTGGCCATGGCGGTGATCCGCGAGCATCTGGCCGCCAAGGGGCTGGGCCTGTTCAACGACCTGCAGACCGAACACTCGATCGTCGGCAACAACCCCTTCATCCTGATGTTCAAGGAGTTCGCCACCAACGCCCAGTACGAGCGCGACGCCGACAAGCTGCTGGGCGGAAAGATGCGCACGGGCTTTGGCCTGACCGAGCCCAACCACGGCTCGGACGCCACCTTCATGGAAACCACCGGCGTCCCGCACGAAAAGGACGGCAAGCCCGGCTGGCTGATCAACGGTGAAAAAATGTGGACGACGGGCATGCACGTCGCCACCCACGTGATGGTCTTCGCCCGCACGTCCGGCAAGGACGGCGACGCCACGGGCATCACCTGCTTCATCGTGCCGGCCGACACCCCCGGGGTGAAGATCGAAGAGTATATGTGGACGTTCAACATGCCCACGGACCATCCGCGGGTCAGCTTCACCAACGTCTGGATCCCGGAGGACAGCTACTGGGGCCAGATCGACCGGGGTCTGGGGCTGGGCCAGAGCTTCGTCCACCAGAACCGTATCCGCCAGGCCGCCTCGTCGCTGGGCGCGGCGCAGTTCTGCATCAATGAGGCGGTCAAGTACGCGCGCAAGCGCAAGCCATTCGGCAAACCCCTGTCCGACAACCAGGCTATCCAGTGGCCGTTGGTGGAACTCCAGACCCAGTGCGAGATGCTGCGCCTGCTGATCCGCAAGACCGCTTGGCAGATGGACAAGATGGATCACAAGGAGATCGAGCGCACGATCTCCGACAAGGTTTCGATGTGCAACTACTGGGGCAACCGGCTGGTCTGCGAGGCTTCGGACCGGGCGATGCAGGTGCATGGCGGCATGGGATATTCCCGCCACACGCCCTTCGAGCACATCTACCGCCACCACCGCCGCTACCGGATCACCGAGGGCTCGGAAGAGATCCAGATCCGCAAGGTGGCCGCCTATCTGTTCGGCTATCTCGGTCCCAAGCGGGAAGAGTTCAAGGAACTCAACGCCGCGGAAAAGGCGGCGAAACAGGAATACGTCCAGCCGATCCCGCCCAGACCCTGAACCTCACCTCCCCCCGCGTGGCGGCGAGAGTAAAGAGGATCAGGCGGCGGCTTCCCGCGCGCCATACCTCGCGTCGAACACGCGCGGCAGGCTGTCGGGCAGGCCCAGCAGGGGCCCGGAGGACAGCAGGAGCACCACTTCGTCGCCCTTCAGCCGACTGAGCGCGGCGGTGGCGGCGTCAGCCGTTTCGACGCCTTCTACTGTGATGCCCGTGGCCGCTACACGCGCCAGGATCTCCCCGAAACTCGACTGGCTATGGCTGGTCTCGCCGTGGTGGGGCGGCGGGACGATCAGGACGCGGGCGGCGCCTTCAAACACCGTGTCATACCACTGCAGCGCATCGCGCGAGCGCCAGGAGAAGGTGTGGGGCTCGAACACCACCGTCAGCGGCCGGTCGGGATAGTGCAGCAGCATGGCCTCAATGGCCGAGCGGGCCTTTTCGTAGGATGAGCCGAAGCCTTCGATCACCGGCACGGCCGAGCGGGTGGTGAGCCGGTCGAGACGACGGCGGATGCCGGCAAAGCTGGCCACGGCGCGGGTCAGGGCCTCCTCCCCCACCAGCCCGCGCTCCAGTACATAGCCGCAGACGCCGACGATGTTCTCGATGTTGTGGGCACCCAGCAGGCTCGTAGCCAGCGCCACGCGCCGTCCGCCGGGCCCCACCAGGGTGAAACGCGAGACATCGCCGAAGCGGATGTCTTCCGCATGCCAGCCGTCGCAGGGGTCGGTGTCGTACCAGACGATCCGGCAGGCCGCCTCGCCGGCGACGGCGCGGATCGGGTCGCTGGCCCGGGCCATCAGCAGGCCGTCCGCCGGGATCAGACGCAGCAGATCGCGAAACGGCGCCTTGTATTCGGCGAAGGTGGGAAACACGTTCACGTGGTCGTGGACCAGGCTGGTCAGCAGCACGTCGCGGGGATGGTAGAGCACGAACTTGGATCGGCGGTCGGTGGGCCCGACGATGTATTCATCGCCCTCCAGCACGACCTCGGCGGCGGCGCCCCAGTGGCCGGTGTCAGGCAGTGAGGGTGAGATCGCCCCGATCATCCAGCCCGCGTCGACCCCCGCCTCGCGCAGGATGTGGGCCATCAGGGCTGAGCACGTCGACTTGCCGAAGGATCCGGCCACCACAATGTTCTGGCGGGTTGCGGTTGCCTCGCCCACCAGTTCCGGAAAGGTAGTGATGCGGATACCACGCCGCCGGGCTGCCTGGACCTCGATATTGGCCTCGCCACCCAGCTTGGCGCTGGCGCCCAGCACCAGCAGGTCCAGGTCGTCATCAAGATTGGCCGGATCGAAGGCCCAGCTGATTCGGAAGCCCAGCCCCTCCACATAGGTGGACATGGGCGGGAAGACGTCGGCGTCGGAGCCGCTGACCATGTGGCCGGCTTCGCGCATCATCAGCGCCGCTGCCGCCATGCCCGCGCCCGCTATGCCGGTGAAATGGATGCGCATGCGGCCAGCTCCTTCGCGATCTCAGGGCTGTTGATCGACCGATCCGCCCCGCGCGTCCAGAGCCGGCAGCTGGCGTTAACCTGCCCTTAATCATGAAAGCCGAGTCTGCCGTTGTCTTCTGTGAAGACACCCCATCATCACCAACTTGATTTTGGCCCGGCGTTCGCGTCGGGCTCTTTTTTGAGAGCGGAGACAGGCCATGCGACGGCTTGCGCGCTCCGGCGCGGCAGCGTATAGCCCCGCCCCTCGACGGCCTGATCCCGGATAGCTCAGCTGGTAGAGCAGTCGGCTGTTAACCGACTTGTCGCAGGTTCGAGTCCTGCTCCGGGAGCCATCGAGACCATTCCGATCATGTGGAATGCACCGTCCTGGCCGGGCC
>NZ_JBIKNZ010000080.1:0-14177 GCF_044358365.1 Phenylobacterium sp.
CCATTGGGTCCATCCTCCTGTTTGAAGCAGCGCGATCCACTCGCTCCGACTTCGTATCTTCAGGTCTGGATGGGCCTACCTCAATTACGCGATGTCACCATAATTCCTAGTTCCGTTCTGACGGAATGGTGCTCCGGTCCTCGATTTTTCCGCTAGAATGTCGACCATTTCCCTACTCTGCCCGAGCCTCAGGCCACCGCTCCCGCGCGACATGTTCTGATAAGCGGCGCGCCTTCACAAATCGATTGAGTTCCGCTAATGTTCTGTCTAGGCGCAACAAGGTTCAACGTGTCCACTCGCCTTGGCAGAGCAGGGAGCCAACCGGTCGGCAATTCGTGACGGTAACAGCCATCGACCTTTTTGCTGGTGCCGGGGGCCTGAGCCTCGGGCTTGAGGCTGCCGGAATTGAAAGCGTGTTCGCCGTCGAAATCGTGGACGACGCTGTGGCGACCTATCGGCGCGCGTTTCCGGGTGCCGATGTGTACCATGGCGACATCCGCGCTGTCAGTTTCAAGCGGTACTCGGGCGTGGACGTTGTAGCAGGTGGACCGCCCTGTCAGCCGTTCTCGAGTGGGGGACTGCGGAAGGGCCAGGAAGATGATCGCGACTTCCTCCCCGAGTTCGTTCGAGCTGTATTGGAAGTTCGGCCGCGCGCGTTCGTGATGGAGAATGTGCCCGGCCTGATTTCCTTCGGTCCTTACCTCCGGTCCGTTCTTGCGCCGCTCTTTGATCTATATTCGATCAGCGAGCCCAAGGTGCTGAATGCTGCGGATTACGGCGTTCCGCAGTCCCGTCGGCGCCTGGTGATCGTGGGAAGGGCCGACGGAGTGCAATTTCGTCTTCCGTCCGGAAACCCTCACATGAGGATGCCGGCGGGCCTGGTTCTAACTGAACGGCCCAAGGGTGAGCCCAACCTGTCTAAGGTCGTATTTGCAAAGCGCCCCGACCTTCGTCCGAACCCCTATCATGGGCACCTGTTCAACGGTGGAGGCCGCGCCATCGAACTGGACAAGCCATCGCCCACGATCTTGGCGGCCGCAGGGGGCAATAAGACCCACTTTTTGGACCTTGAGAACCGCATCCCTGCATACTACCAGCACCTGCGTCGAGGCGGCTCTCCGTTCGATGGCGAGTTGATAGGCGCTCGCCGGATTACCGTGCAGGAAAGCGCCGCGCTGCAATCCTTCCCCGATGGCGTAACATTCGCAGGGCGAATAAGCTCTCAGTACACTCAGGTTGGAAACGCCGTGCCGCCGAAGTTGGCGCAGGCGATAGCTGAGGAACTCATGGGGCAGGTGCTTGGTCGATCACGCCGTAAGCGAGTGGCGGCGTAGCAAGCGGACCATAGCGTTCACTCGTTCGATATCGGGCTGATTTCGCTCCAGCAGTTCATATAGGCGGCGCAATGCGACCTCCCGCGCCGGCTTTCTCAGTATCCCGGCGATCAGTCGCAGGAGACTTCTGACATCCATCACCGAGACGTCCGCAGTGGCGCCCTGCAGCGCCTCGCGTAGTCCAACGAGGTCGTCGCCATAAGCCAGCACGTTAACCCGCTGCAGGTCCGCGCCTTTGGCGGTTTGAAGCGCCTGCGTCACCTTGGTCCGCCAATCGGATGCCGACACCTCGAAGGCTTCTTCGATCTTGTTGCCGCGCACGATCTGCACGTCAGCGGCGGTCCCGGCGCTGGCATCCGAAGCATTGATGTTCTTCGTCTTTACCCAAAGATCCTTCACGCCGAACTCGTCAAGCAGAGCTTCCAGGAACGCAGCCACTGCGAACTGCTCGTGTGCGCCACCGCTGGGCGTACTCAGCAGATCTTCGAGGAAGTCCACGACATTGATGAACGTCAGATCTGCCCGGGCAAGAACCGGCATTGGCAAAACGGGGCGGGCCGTCTTCGAAACCGTGGCCAAAAGGAAGGTCAAGAGCGCTACGCGCTCTTCCGCTCGGGCACCGTTCATCCAACGAAGAAGCCTGTCGAAGGCCGGAACATTGCCCCTCGCGAGGTTGGGGTTGTTTTTGCCAATGTTTTGATAGGCGTCCTTGACCACAGGAACGTGTCGTTCAGCCAGCGCGGTGGCGAAACGGCTGGCGGCACTCCGTCCACCCTCCCCCTTTTGCGTGTGGTCCGCGCCAGGTGCCTCCAATCCCCACGCCAATTGAATAAAGAGGCCGTCTCGATAGGAGAGGCCTTGCTTCATTGTCAGAACGGAGGCGGACCATTCCAGCACGTCCTGAGGGAGAAATGACGATGCGGAGGAAATTGCGTTGTCCGCAGACACCACATCCGCAAGGAAGGAATCCAGTTCAGCAACAAGGCGTTCCGCTACCCTTGCAGACATCCTCAGAGTTTTGGGCGGAGCCGGCTCTACCATGTGCCGGAAATTGGCGCCTTTGGGGTCCGGCGCCTAGCCCGCTGCTGGCAAGCTGGACGCGCCGGGACCTTAGGTTGTCTTTGATGCAAGAAGGACAACGGAATCGGCAAGACACGCGATAACACCATCACCGGAAAAGCCGGGCGCGAACCCACTTCTGCCCGACGAGCCACAGCAGGCCAGGACCCACCCCGCCCTCTCACCCCACCAGCGCCGCCGCAGCCCGTTCCGGCTCTGCGGCGATCACCTTCAGGAACGACTGCACCGCGGGCGGGGGCATGGTGCGGCCGATTTCGTACTGGCGGATATTGGCGACCGGGATCCCGTAACGCTCGGCGAACGCGGTCTGGCTGAGGCCAAGCGCGGTGCGCAGGCGGCGGATACGCCGGCCCATCTGCGCCCGTTCAAGGGCGGCCTGCGAGACGGGCCGGTCCTCGGGGTCAGAACCGTCCGCCGGGATCGCTAGGGTATGCTCTCTGCTCACCTGCATTGCTCCTGCGAACCGGAATGAAGCGGACAGTGTCGCCGCACCAGAGCATTTTTCCACCGAATTTCGGCGCAGATTCCAGGTTTGAGTGAACCGCTCCAGGTCGTCCTGGATTGGTGTCCAGTGTCCCGGGATTAATGCACGTCTGCGCTTGTCTGCGTTTTCTGCGGCCAACCCTTCCGGCGCAGCCGCGGTCAGGTGAACCGGTCGCCCAGATAGACCCGGCGCACTTCCGGATCGTCGACGATCTCGTCGGGGCTGCCTTCAAACAGCACCTCGCCCGCGTGGATGATCGAGGCGCGGTCGATGATGTCCAGGGTTTCGCGGACATTGTGGTCGGTGATCAGGATGCCGATGCCGCGGGTCTTGAGATAGCTGATCACCTCGCGGATGTCAGCGATGGCCAGCGGGTCGATGCCGGCGAACGGTTCGTCCAGCAGCATGAACGACGGCTCGGAGGCCAGGGCGCGTGCGATTTCCACCCGGCGGCGTTCCCCGCCCGACAGCGCGATCGCCGGCGAGTCGCGCAGGCGCTCGATGTGCAGTTCTTCCAGCAGCTGGGTGACCGTGGCCCGGGCCTTCTGGTGGTCGCGCTGGCGCAGCTCCACCACCGCCATCACGTTTTCCCAGACGCTCATGCCGCGGAAGATCGAGGTTTCCTGCGGCAGGTAGCCCACGCCCATGCGGGCGCGCTGATACATCGGCTGGGCGGTGATGTTCTCGCCGTCCAGATAGATCGCGCCGTAGTCGACCGGGATCAGGCCGGTGATCATGTAGAAGCAGGTGGTCTTGCCCGCGCCGTTGGGGCCCAGCAGGCCGGCCACCTCGCCGCGACACAGCCTCAGGCTCACGCCCTTGACCACGGGACGGCCGCGGAAGGACTTGCCGATATTGTCGACCACCAGGCCTTCGGAGGGGATGGCGTCGCTGGCGTCTATCCGGTGCGGCGCGTTCATGACGGGGCGTCGGCCTTCTTCTTGGCGGGATAGAAGACGCCGCGTGGCCGCGCGCCCTGGTTCCGGCCCGTGGAGGCGCCCATCATGCGGCCTTCGCCGGTCTCGGTATTGAACACCATGCGGCTGCCGCGCAGCACGTTCTGGCCCTGAACGGCGATCACGTCGCCGGTGAGGGTGACGGTCTCGGAACCCACGTCATAGGCGCCCGCGTCGCCGCGCACCCGCTGCTCCTTGCCGGTCACGTAGAAGACCGACCCTTCGGCCTCCAGCCGGATCAGGGCGCCGCAGGCGTTGGCGCCGATGCCGCTGGTCCCGGCCTGGCCCGGGGTCGGCTCGAAGACCGCGCGCAGCACGTCGGCGCGCAGCCGCGATTGACCCTGCAGCGCCTCGGCGCGGCCGCGCCAGACCGAGATGCAGGTCTTGTTCTGCACTTCCAGTTCGTCGGCGGTGATGTCCAGCGGCCCGTCGGAATTGGGGCCCAGCCCCTGGGCGAGCGCCGGCGCGCCCGACATGAGGGCGATGGCGACAGCGAGTACGGCGTTGGCGGTCAGCGACGTCATGATGGCCCTATATTCCGCCCGGATCATTTTTTCGTCTCCAGGCGCGTGCGGACGCCGCCCTTGAAGACCATGCGTTCGCCCTTGCTGTAAACGCCATAGGACTCTGCGCGGATTTCTCCAAGACCTCCCGCGCCCTGAATGGGCCCGGAACCGATAACCTCGCCGGATTTGGTGTCAAACAGCGACGATGCCGTCTCGAATGTGTTCCTGGCGTCGGCGACGCTGACACCATTGGTGAGTTCCAGCTTGCCGTCCTGCTCGTGGAAGATCCCGTCGGCGCCGGTCATGCGCAGCAGGTCCGGGCCGTTCTCGTCCAGCACCAGGGTGGGCTTCTTCAGGATCACTCGCTGATAGTCCAGCCGGTCCCGCGTGGCCGACTCGGCGGTCAGCACAAAGGCGCGGCCCTTGGTGTCGCGGCCCACAAACCTGGGCGTCAGCAGGCGGATCGGCTCGTCGCCGGCGCCGACGGCGACCTTGGGCGCCGAATTGAAGGTCGACCAGGCCACGCTGCCGGCCAGCCCCAGGAAGATCAGGACGATCAGCGCCGGCAGGGCGATCCTCAGCGTGCGGATCAGGCGCGAACGCCGCCGCCAGCGCTCGAAGTCTGCGCGGCGGTGCTGCGGCGGGAGCGCTTCAGCCATTGCAGGATCGGTAGTCGTCATCTCGCGCCCTCAGCTGTGAGCGAAGATGTCGACATCTTCCCATCCGGCGACATCAAGTACGGCGCGGTGCGGCAGGAACTCGAAACAGGCGCGCGCCAGGTGGTCGCGGCCCTCCCGGACCAGCATCTCGTCCAGGCGAACCCGCAGGGCGTGCAGGTGCGCCACGTCCGAGGCGGCGTAGGCGATCTGGTCCGGCGACAGCTTCGCCGCCCCCCAGTCGGAGCTCTGCTGGGCCTTCGACAGATCCACGCCCATCAGTTCCTTCGTCACGTCCTTCAGGCCATGACGGTCGGTGTAGGTGCGGGCCAGCTTCGAGGCGATCTTGGTGCAGTAGACGGGCGCGGTCACCACGCCCAGATGCAGCCAGAACATGGCGATATCAAAGCGCCCGAAGTGAAAAATTTTGGTGACCGCCGGATTTGCCAGTAACCTCTTGAGGTTGGGCGCGTCGTAGGTCGCCCGGTCCAGCTTCACCAGATGCGCATCGCCCGCGCCGTCCGACAGCTGCACAACGCACAGCGGATCCCGCCCGAGGCGCAGCCCCATGGTTTCCGAATCGATGGCGACCAGGGTCGCACCGGCCAGGGCCCCGTCGGGGAGGTCCCCCTCATGAACGAAAGTCGTCACCTGGCAAAAGATCTCCGAAACCGACGCCACCCTCCTTAGTATCTGAGGGGTGGTGCCCAGGAAAGGACTCGAACCTTCACGGCCGTTAAGCCACTGGCACCTGAAGCCAGCGCGTCTACCAATTCCGCCACCTGGGCCCGGTCCGTCGGATCGGGAGGCGGCTACATATGGCGCCGCCTTCACGCGGTCAACGACGGCTTTTCAAAGCCCTCGGCATTCGCATTGCCCGACGAGGCGTCATCGTCTAATTCGCGAGGATGCAAAACCTCGTCACAGTCTTCGGCGGATCCGGCTTCGTGGGCACGCAAGCCGTGCGATATCTGGCCAAGGCCGGGTGGCGGATCCGGGTCGCCGTGCGCAACCCGAACCTCGCCTACCGCATGCGCCTGCTGGGCGACGTTGGCCAGATTGACGTGGTGCAGGCCAACCTGCGTGACCGGCCGTCGCTGGAACGCGCGCTTGAGGGCGCCACCGCAACGCTCAACCTGGTGGGCCTGCTCTACGAGACCGGGCGACAGGGCTTCCAGGCGGTCCACGTAATGGGCGCGCGGAATGTCGCCGAGGTCAGCCGCGCCATGGGCGTCGAGCGTCTGGTTCAGATGTCGGCGCTCGGGGCCGACGAAAACTCATCCGCAAAGTACGCCCGTACCAAGGCCGAGGCCGAGATCGAGGTCCGGGCGGTCTATCCAGACGCCGCCATGGTGCGCCCGTCCGTCGTGTTCGGTCAGGGCGACGGGTTCTTCAACCGCTTCGCCGCCATGGCGCAGTTGAGCCCGGTTCTGCCGCTGATCGGCGGCGGCGCGACGCGGTTCCAGCCGGTGTTTGTGGGCGACGTCGGTCAGGCGCTGGCCCGCATCGTCGGTGACGTTGACAATCCCGGCCAGACCTATGAGCTCGGCGGGCCCGGCGTCTTCACCTTCCGCGAATTGATGGAGATGCTGCTGGTACAGATCGACCAGCGCCGCCTGCTGGCGCCCATTCCGTTCCCGGTGGCGGGACTTCTGGGCAAAGTAGGCGATCTCACGGCGGCTCTGTTGCCGCCGCCGGTGACCTCCGATCAGGTCGAACTGCTGAAGACCGATAACGTGGTCAGCGGCGTCTACCCCGGTCTCGACGAGCTGGGGATCACCCCGTCGACCCTGGAAGCCATTCTGCCGACCTACCTCTACCGCTATCGCAAGGGCGGGCAGTACGCCGATCAGGAAGACCGGGTTATGGCGGTGCATCCGCAGGGCTGAGACGAGGACCTAGGCCCAGGTCAGTAGCCCCAGTCCGACGACGCCAACCACGATCCGAAACCAACCGAAGGGCGCCAGGCCCCGGCTGGTCAGGATGGCCAGCATGGCCCGGATGACCACGATGGCGACGAGAAAGGCCACCACAAATCCAATGGCGATCAGCGGCATTGTTTCGCCCGTCAGCTGAGCGCGGCTCTCCCAGGCGTCGAGGATGAAGGCGCCCAGCATGGTCGGAATGGCCAGGAAGAAGGTGAACTCGGCCGCTGCGCGCTTCTCAACGCCGAACAGCATCCCGCCTACGATGGTGGCGCCGGACCGCGAAACACCCGGCACCATCGCCAGCACCTGGAACAGACCGATCACAAGCGCCTTTTGCCAGGGCAACTTGAACGGGTCGTCCACAACCGGCCTTGGCGCGATGCGATCAACGAACAGCAGCACTATGCCGCCAAGGATCAGCGAGATGCACTGGACCTCCGCGCTCGCGAACAGCACGGCCTTGATGAAGTCGTGGAAGATGAGCCCCAGGACGACCGAGGGCGCGAAGGCCACGATCACCGTCAGCGCGAACTGACGCGCCTGGGGGTCGGTCGGCAGGCTCACCACCTGTTTCCAGAGCTTGGTGAAGTAGAGCGCGACCACCGCCAGGATCGCGCCCAGCTGGATCATCACTGCAAAGGTGTCCCAGAACCCGTCAGGCAGGCCCATGGCCTTCTTGGCCAGCAGCATCATGCCGGTGGACGAGACCGGGATAAACTCGGTCAGACCTTCAATGACCGCCAGAATGATAGCGTAGACCCAGTCCGGCACAGCGATGCTCCTGCCTCAAACGGCGCGGCCCAGAGGTCGCGGATCAGCGTGAACATTCTGTTGATTTTGGGGCTTCGGCGCTCAGGTTCCCTCTGGCTCCGGCCCGATATACCGCGCCCTCGGGCGGATCAGAGTGTCAGCCTGCCCTTGCTCGATGGCATGCGCAATCCAGCCGGCGCAGCGGGCGACGGCGAACAAGGCGAACGGCGCGTCCTTCGGAAGTTTCAGCGCCTCGCAGGCGGCGATCAAGGCAAAGTCGACGTTAGGAGCCAGGCCGGTCACAGACCAGACAGCGTCCTGTAGTCCTGCCAACTCCGGCGTAGGCGAAAATCGTGCCAGCAGGGCGGCGGCGCGCGGGTCTGCTTCCGGATAGAGGTTGTGACCAAATCCCGGCAGGGCGCGGTCATCGGTCAGTCGCCCGGCGATGGCCTCTCGCGGACCCAGTTGTGCCGCCTCCGCGGCAAACTTCTGAACCGCGGCCGTGGCTCCACCGTGACGGGGTCCGGACAGCGTCGCGAGCCCCGCCAGGGCCGAAGCTGCCAGCGACGCGCCAGTAGATGCCGAAACCCGCGCGGCAAACGCCGAGGCGTTCAGTTCGTGGTCCGCCACAAGAACCAAGATGCGCCGGATCAGGTCGGCGCCGGGACTGCCGGGACCAAGTCCCCACGCGAAAGCCAGACGGTTATGGATGGCGCCGCCGCCGACCTCGCCGGCAATGGCGTCAGTCAGAACGTCCAGTAGGGTGGCCGCCTCCACAGCCAATGCCAGCGCCGCGCGACCACGAGCCGGGGGATCACCCGCCGCGCGCGCGGCCAGGGCTGCAAATGCGCGGGCGCGCATATCAGACCCTGCGGGAGGTCTGGGTCGTTCGGTTCGCTTCAGCGCTACGCCGTGACCACCACGTAGCAATCGGGCAACCGACTCCAGAGTCTCTGTCTCGGCCAGGCGAATGGCGTCGCGGCCGCGATAGAACAGCCGGCCGCCGCTGACGGTGGTGATGGCGGACGACAAGACCGGCTCGCCCCAGTTTATGGCCCCGGTCGCCACTTCCGAGACCTTGCGGCTGCGGGACTTGCGTTCGGTCAGCGCGGCGATGTCGGCGGCGCGATAGAGGCTGCGGCGGCTGTCACCCGGATCGGGTCGCACCTGCACACGGCCACGGCTGACATAGGCGTAGAGGGTCTGGGAGCGCACCCCCAGGCGATCACAGGCGGCTTCAGCGGAGATCCAGTCAGCGACAGACATTTATATTGATCACATTGATCAAGATTGACGGGACTATACTGGCGGCGTTTTCCTGCGCTCACAAGAGAGAAGGAGATTGTCATGTCAGATGGATTGGAAGGCGTTGTCGCCGCCGAGACCGTCCTGTCCGAGGTAGACGGCGCCGCCGGCGTCCTGATCATCAGGGGTCGGTCGCTGGACGAACTGGCGGGGCACGCACGTTATGAGGATGTGGTGGCCCTGTTGTTCGAGGGCTTCTACCCGGACCTGCCCGCCGATGTCCCGGCAGCCCTGGGCAGAGCCCGCGCCGAAGTATTCGCCGAAGTGTCAGCGCTGGACACCGGTCTGCTGGACCGCACACCAATCGAGGCCATGCGCGCGCTCACCGCCCGGCTGGCAGACGGCGATGATATCGCGGTCGCGTTCCGGCTGCTGGCGGCGCCGGCGGTATTCACAGCCGCTGTGGTGCGCGCCCAGTCCGGCGAGGCGCCGGTGGCGCCCGACCCAACGCTTGGCCATTCCGCCGACATCCTGCGGATGTTGCGCGGCAAGCCCGGCAGCAAGGCCGAGGCCGACGCGCTGGATACCTATCTGGTCACGGTCGCTGACCACGGCCTCAATGCCTCGACCTTTGCAGCGCGTGTTGTGGCGTCGACACGGGCGGGCCTGGGCTCAGCCATTCTGGCTGGAATCAGCGCTCTGAAGGGCCCTCTCCACGGCGGGGCGCCAGGTCCGGTCATCGAGATGCTGGACGAGATCGGGGAACCGGCCAACGCCCGGGCCTGGATCGAGAGCGCTCTGGCGCGCGGCGACCGGCTGATGGGCTTCGGACATCGCATCTACAAGGTTCGCGACCCACGCGCCGATGCCCTGAAGGGCGCGGTGCGCTGGCTGGATGCGCGTCAGGGGCGGCTCGAGTTCGCCGAAGCCGTGGAAGCGGCAGCGCTGGCCATATTGCGTGAGCACAAGCCCGAACGATCTCTGCAGACCAATGTCGAGTTCTATACGGCGCTGCTGCTGGAGGCCCTGGATTTCCCGCCCTCGGCCTTCACCTGCGTTTTCGCCATGGGTCGCGTCGCCGGGTGGCTCGCCCACGCCCGAGAGCAGCTGGCTGGCGGACGCCTGATCAGGCCCGCCAGTGTCTATGTGGGGCCGATGCCGAAGAAGGCGGCATAGAGCTTGCGAGTCGTTTGCGTTGGCGACCTTTCTCATTGGCGCTAGTTAGGAGGTCATGAGCGCCAACCACGGCATGACCTCCGACGCGACCCTCGCCCTCACCCGGCGGGTGACGCTGATGTCTGTCGCGACGGCTGCTGTCCTGGTCACGATCAAGGCGGCCGCGTGGATTGCTTCGGATTCCACCGCCATGCTGGCATCGCTGGCGGACTCCGGCCTGGATCTGGTGGCGTCGCTCGTCACGTTCTTCGCCGTACGCTACGCCGCCGAGCCGCCGGACGCCGAGCATCGTTTCGGCCATGGCAAGGCCGAGGCCTTCGCCAGTCTGGTGCAGGCCGGGCTGGTGTTTGCGTCTGCAGCCCTGATCGCCCGCGAAGCCATCGGCGACCTGATGGCGCCGCATCCCTTGCAGCAGGAAGGGTGGGCCGTCGCCGTGATGGCCGTCTCGATCGCCCTGACACTATTGCTGCTCAGGGCACAGACCATGGTGCTACGCCAGACAGCGTCCGTGGCGGTGTCCGGCGACCGCGCGCACTATGCATCGGACCTGGCCTCGAACATCGCGGCCCTTATCGGGATCGCCCTGTCGGCCTGGCTGGGCCTGAATGGGCTGGACGCGCTCGCGGCCCTGGCGGTGGCAGCCCTCCTGCTATGGAGCGCCATCGGTGTGTTTCGCGAGGCTGCCAGTCAGTTGATGGATCACGAGCTGTCCGACGAGGCGCGCGCAGACATCGTGCGACTGGTGACTGCGGATGGTCGCCTTGCCAATGTCCATCAGCTGCGCACGCGCGCCTCCGGACCTTTCATCCATATGCAGATGCATGTGGACCTTGACCCTGACATGACTCTGGAAGCGGCGCACCGCGCGGTTGTGGCGGCGGAGAACCGGATTCTCGAGGTGTTTCCGTCAGCCGACATCCTGATCCACCCGGACCCCCGCGGTCGGGCCGAGCCACACGGCGGAGCGTTCGCAGAAACCAGCGCGGCGCAGTAAACGAGACCTTAAGACCCCGGGTGTCTGTTGAGTGGATTCCGATTCGCCCAGGACGCGGCAGAAGCCCCATGAGTGTCGAACGCACCCTCCACCATTTTCCGCTCGATCCCGTGTCTCGCCAGGTACGACTGGTGCTGGGCGAGAAGCGGCTGCCGTTCGTCGAAAACTCGGTGCGCTACTGGGAGCGTCCGCGTGAGCTGAACAAGTTGAATCCCTCCGGCATGATCCCGGTCCTGGTCGAAACCACCGAGGGCCAGCCGCCGCTCATCCTGTGCGAGGGACGCGCGATCCTCGATCACCTGGAAGAAGCCTATCCGGACCCGCCCCTTTTTGCTGCAGACCCCGCTGAACGGGCCGAGGCGCGGCGCCTGCTCACCTGGTTTGAGCGGAAGTTCGAATTCGAAGCCAGCGGCTACATCCTGCACGAGAAGATCGAGAAGCGGTTGCTGGGCCTGGGTTCCCCGGACATTCCGAACCTTCGACAGGGCCGCGAGGGGTTGAAGAAACACCTCTTCGTTTTCGACGAGCTGCTGCAGGGCCGCGAGTGGCTGGCGGGAAAGCGCCTTTCACTGGCCGATTTCGTCGCCGCTGCCCATCTGTCGATCATCGACTATTTCGGCGACATGCCGTGGCGCGACTTTCCGGCCTGCAAGACCTGGTACATGAAGCTGAAGTCCCGGCCATGTTTCCGACCTTTGCTCAACGATCGCTGGCCGGGCCTGCACCCGGCCGGACACTATGACGACCTCGATTTCTGAGCCTGACCACGACCTGATCCGTAGCGAGGCGCTAGGGCTCGGCTTCGACATCTGCCGCTTCACGGACATCGACGAGACCTGGCCGGCGGCGGCGCGTCTGGAAGCCTTTGTCGCGGCGGGCCGACACGGCGAGATGGAGTGGATGGCCGACACCGCCGAGCGCCGCAAACATCCGCGCGCCATGTGGTCAGGAGCTCGATCGGCCATTGTGCTCGGGGTCAACTATGGCCCGGACCACGATCCACTGCTGGTCCTGGGCCAGCCGAACCTTGCCGCCATCAGCGTCTACGCGCAGGGCGATGACTACCACGAGGTGATCAAGGCGCGCCTGAAGGCCCTCGCCCGCTGGCTGGTCGCCCGTTTCGGCGGTGAACTGAAGGTGTTCGTCGACACCGCGCCCCTGCTGGAAAAGCCGCTGGCCGAGCGTGCTGGTCTGGGCTGGCAGGGCAAGCACACCAATCTGGTGAGCCGCGAATTCGGCTCCTGGCTGTTCCTGGGGTCAATCCTGACTACCCTCGAGCTCTCGCCCGACGCCGTCGACCCAACCACCTGCGGTTCATGTCGCGCCTGTCTGGATGTCTGCCCGACCGGAGCATTCCCGGAGCCCTACCAGCTCGACGCCAGGCGCTGCATTTCCTACCTCACCATCGAGCTCAAGGGTCCGATCCCGGTCGAATTCCGCGAGGCGTTGGGCAATCGGATCTACGGCTGCGACGACTGCCTGGCCGTCTGCCCCTGGAACAAGTTCGCCAGCATGGCGCGGGACCAGAAGCTGGCGGCGCGGGAGGTCTTGAAAGCGCCGACGCTCGTCGACCTGGTCCGGTTGGATGACGCGGCCTTTCGCGGCCTGTTCGCGAAGAACCCGGTGAAACGCATTGGCCGCGAACGTTTCGTCCGCAACGTGCTCTACGCCATCGGCAATTCAGGGGATGCGACACTCGCGACTGAAGCCCAGCAACTGCTTGATGATCCGGCGCCCGTGGTCCGTGGCGCGGCGGTTTGGGCGCTGTCCCGGTTGGCGCCCGAGGTTTTTGCGGACCTACGCACCAGCCGTCTGGCGACCGAGCGGGACGCGCATGTCCGCGCTGAGTGGGCTCAGAACTGAACCGGGCCCAGGTCCTTCAGGCGCGGCAACACCTGATCCTTGCCGGAAAGAATTGGCTCGCCGTCCAGAGGCCAGGGGATCGCCAGGTCCGGGTCATTCCACATGATCCCGCCCTCACGGTCCGGCGCGTACTGGCCATCGACCTTGTAAAAGATCTCGCAGTCGTCAGTGATCGTGCAGTAGCCGTGGGCGAAGCCGCGCGGCACCCACAGTTGTTCGCCGCCCTCTGCGGTCAATTCGGCGCTGACAAACTGGCCGTAGGTGGGAGAGCCTGCTCGGATATCCACCGCGACGTCGAAGATCGCGCCCTTCAGCGCCCGGATCAGCTTGCCCTGGGCGTGCGGCGCCAGCTGGAAATGCAGGCCGCGCAGTGTGCCCTTTGCCGCGCTGAAGGCCTGGTTGTCCTGCACGAAAGCGGTGTCAGCCACCGTGCCGGCCAGGGCCTTCTGGCTCCAGGTCTCGGAGAACCAGCCGCGCGCATCGCCATGGCGCTTGGGCGTGATAAGCAGGACGTCTGGAATGGCGAGCGGCGTGATCGTCATGGGTTACCGTTTGAGCGAGTGAAGCTGTCGCATGGCCCAGTCGGCGCAGGATGACAAGACGCAAGCGCCGCGACTGAGTGTCTGCATCTTCGCCTACAATTCCGGCCCGACGCTGCGCACCTGCCTTGAACACCTGGCCGCCCAGACCTTCCGGGACTTTGAAACCCTGGTGATCGACAACGCCTCGCCGGACCCCGGCGACGCCGAAATCGCCGCAAGCTTTCCCTTTGTCCGGCTGATCCGCAACGCAGAGAACGTGGGCTTCTCCGGCGCCGGCAACCAGGCTGCACGGTTGGCGCGCGGCAGGTGGTACGTTCTGCTGAACCCTGACGCTTTCGCCCGGCCCGACTGGCTGGCCGAACTGGTGGCGGCGTCGGAACGCCACCCGACGGTTCGGTCCTTCACGTCGGTGCAACTGGCCGAGGATCAACCGGGCTATCTGGATGGCCTTGGCGACGTCATGAGCATCTTCGGTATTCCCTATCGCGGCGGCTACCTCAGCCGTGATGTGGGCCAGGCGTGGGAGGGCGAGGTCTTCTCCCCTTGCGGCGCGGCGATGATGATCGACAGGGCGTTGTTCCAGGAACTCGGCGGCTTCGACGAGGACTTCTTCTGCTATTGCGAGGATGTCGACCTCGGCTACCGACTGCAACTGGCCAATGA
>NZ_JBIKNZ010000129.1:0-4146 GCF_044358365.1 Phenylobacterium sp.
CGCCTTCGCGAAGGCGGGCAATCGTACATCTCTCTTCCAGATCGAGCTGCTGGTAGCGGCATCCCATGGCAACACTCCCTCGCCAGAGTGTTGCACTTCGTTTGAGAACTCAGGGGACCCAGATCGTAGGTCACCCTGTCTGTCGGACGGGTATTGAACCAATGAAGCGGTTTCATGAGCCTTTCCATCTGGGCGCCGGCCTTCGCTGGAAAGAGCGGGTGTTGACATGCGCCCTCTAACCGCCAAGACCCCCGACCATGCTCGACAAGAACTTCGACTCCAAAACCGCTGAGCCGCGCCTCTACGCCGCCTGGGAGGCCTCGGGCGGCTTTGCGCCCATCGACGATCCGGCCGCCGAGCCGTTCTCCATCGTGATACCGCCGCCCAACGTGACCGGCTCGCTGCACATCGGCCACGCGCTCAACAACACCCTCCAGGATGTGCTGATCCGCTTCGAGCGCATGCGCGGCAAGGCCGCGCTCTGGCTGCCCGGCACTGACCACGCAGGCATCGCCACCCAGATGGTGGTGGAGCGGCAACTGGCCGCCTCAGGCAACCGCAGCCGGCGCGACATGGGCCGCGACGAGTTCGTGGCCAAGGTCTGGGAATGGAAGGCGGAATCCGGCGGGACTATCGTCAACCAGCTGCGCCGGCTCGGCGCCTCCTGCGACTGGTCGCGCGAGCGGTTCACCCTGGACGAGGGCCTCTCGGCCGCCGTCCGCAAGGTGTTCGTCCAGCTCCACAAGGAAAAGCTCATCTACCGCGACAAGCGGCTGGTGAACTGGGATCCGCAGTTCCAGACCGCCATCTCGGACCTCGAGGTCGAGCAGCGTGAGGTCGACGGCCACTACTGGCACTTCGCCTATCCGCTTGAGGACGGCTCCGGTGAGATCGTCGTCGCCACCACGCGGCCTGAGACGATGCTGGGCGACACCGCCGTCGCCGTGAACGGCGCCGACGAGCGCTACCAGGCCCTTATCGGTCGCGCCGTGCGCCTGCCGATCGTGAACCGCCCCGTGCCCATCATTGCCGACGACTATGCCGACCCGGAAAAGGGCTCCGGCGCTGTGAAGATCACCCCGGCCCACGACTTCAACGATTTTCAGGTCGGCAAGCGCCACAACCTGCCGATGATCAACATTCTCGATGACTTCGGCCGTATCAACGACAATGCGCCGCCCGAGTATCGCGGCCTGGATCGCTTCGTCGCCCGCAAGAAGGTCGTCGAGGCGTTCGAGGCCCTTGGCCTGCTGCGCGAGATCGAGAAGACCCGCCACAGCGTGCCTCACGGCGACCGTTCCGGCGTGGTGGTCGAGCCCTATCTGACCGACCAGTGGTACGTGGCCGCCGACGTTCTGGCCAAACCCGCCATCGCCGCCATCGAGAACGGCGACACCGTCTTCGTGCCGAAGAATTGGGAAAAGACCTACTTCGAGTGGATGCGCAACATCGAGCCCTGGTGCATCAGCCGCCAGCTCTGGTGGGGCCACCGCATCCCGGCCTGGTACGGCCCCGACGGGCGCGCCTTCGTGGAGGAAACCGAGGCCGAGGCGCAACGCAAGGCCGACGAGCACTACGGTCGCCCGACCCCGCTGCGTCAGGACGAGGACGTCCTCGACACCTGGTTCTCCTCCGGGCTGTGGCCCTTCTCCACCATGGGCTGGCCGGAAAAGACGTCCGATCTGGCGCGGTTCTATCCCACCCACACGCTCATCACGGGCTTCGACATCATCTTCTTCTGGGTCGCCCGGATGATGATGCAGGGGATCCACTTCACCGGTGAGGTTCCCTTCAAGCGGATCTTCATCAACGCCCTGGTCCGCGACGCCACCGGCGCCAAGATGTCCAAGTCAAAGGGCAACGTCATGGACCCGCTGGAACTGGTCGACGACTACGGCGCCGACGCGCTCCGGTTCACGCTCACCGCCATGTCGGGGCAGGCGAGGGACATCAAGCTCAGCCGTCAACGCATAGAAGGTTATCGTAACTTCGGCACCAAGCTGTGGAATGCCACCCGCTTCACCCAGATGAACGGCTGCGCCCGCGCCGAGGGCTTCGATCCGGCCGCGGTCAAGGCTGCCCTCAACCGCTGGATCGTGGGCGAGACCACCCGCACCGCCCAGGCGGTCACGGCGTCCCTGGCCGACTGCGGCTTCGGTGAGGCGACCGAGACCCTCTATCGCTTCATCTGGAACCAGTACTGCGACTGGTACGTGGAGCTGGCCAAGCCGCTGCTCACCGGCGACGACGCGGCCGCCAAGGCCGAAATCCAGGCCACGGCCGCCTGGGTGCTGGATGTCATCCTGCAACTCCTCCACCCGGTGATGCCGTTCATCACCGAGGAGCTGTGGGTCCAGACTCAGGACCTCGGCTCCCCGCGCGCCCACTCGGGCTTTCTGATGACCGCCCGCTGGCCCGACCTTCCGTCCAGCCTGATCGACCCCGCCGCCGACGCCGAGATCGGCCTGGTGATCGAGGCGATCTCCGAGGGCCGCTCGGTCCGCTCGGGCCTGAACGTGCCGCTGTCCGCCAAGCCGCCGCTGCTGGTCATCGAGGCTACCGACGCCCAGCGCGCGACGCTTGCCGCCAACGCAGCCCAGATCGCCCAGATGCTGCGCGTCTCCGGCGTCGAATCCATCGCCGCCGCGCCGGAAGGCTCGATCCCGTTCGTCGTGGAGGGCGCCACCTTCGCCCTGCCGGTGGCCGAGTTCATCGACCTGGCCGTCGAACGCGCCCGCCTGACCAAGGAGGTCGGGGTCTTGGGGGCCGAGATCGCCAGGATCACCGGCAAACTGGGCAATGCCGACTTCGTCGCCCGCGCGCCCGAGGAAGTGGTCGAGGAAAACCGCGACCGCCTCGCCGAAGCCGAAGCCGCCAGGGCCAAGCTCGAGGCGGCGCTGGCCAGGCTCTGAATCCCCTCCCCACCGAGTGGCGGATCGGGAGTTGGGGGACCTGCAGTGAACCGCTGGGGTGCGGCAGGGAAGTTGAGGGACAAAAGCGGGTCGAACCTTGACGCCCACTCCTTCGTGTTCTAGTTTTGTTCCAAATGACCGGCGCCGCCCCGTCCAACACCGAAATGCTCGCCGGGCTCACCGAGTGCGCCTATCGGCTGGGCATGGCGTTCGGCGCCGAGGCCGAGCGGACGGGGGGACAGGCGCGGATCGACGCGTTCAATCTTTACGACCGCTGCTTCTTCTCGGTGCGCGTGGCCATCGGGCTGCAGCTTCGGCTGCGGCGCGAGGACCGGGCGTCAGGTCGCGAACACGCCGAGGCGACCGAACGCGAGGCCGACGATTCCCGCGAGCGGTCCGACTATCTCGCGCCAGAGCGCGACCGGGAGCGCGACCGCGAGACAGAACCCGCCAGCCTGCCGGTGCTGCTCAAGACCCTGAATTCGGTCGTCGTCGACGCCCAGGCCCTGCCGGGCCCGCCGCCCGCGGCGCTGCCCGCCCTGACCGAAATTCTGGTCGGGATCGGCGCAGCCCCGGGGCCTGCCGCCGCGAGACGCCCGAGAGGCGACCTTCGAACACGGCTCACCGCCTCGACCACGGCCCCGGCGCAGGCGCCCGGCCTGCGCGCGGCCCCGCAATCTCGCCAGGCCACCGGACCGCCGCGGCGCTGACCCCAGAGCCGGCTGTCACATCTCGCACGCCCGGCTAGGGTAAGACAGGTCGAGGGCTTCGGAGAGCCCCATGCGCGATCCCCTTATCATCGCCGGCGCTACCGGCTACGGCGTCTGGCCGGCCACCTCCCTGTGTGGGGCGGGCCCGCAGCGCCGCACCTTCGTCGAGATCAAGACCGATCCGGCCGACTACCGGGGATCCGCGGATCCCCGGGCGCCGCTGCTGGATGCGGGTGCCGGGCCCGCGCCATCCGGGCGCACGGCGGGCGGGAGTGATCGCCGCACATCCAGGAGGTCGCGCCGCATCGGGTCGCCGGGGCTCATGACCCGGGCCTGGAGGTCGGCGTCTGGAGCGTCGCAAGCGCCAGCGAGACAGCCGCAATGATCGCGCGCTAGTTGTGGAGCCTCAATAGGTTGTCCGCGTCGAGGCCGAGTCGGCTGATGGGTGTCTGGGACTTAATCCCGCCGTGTGGCCGATGCCAGTTGTAGCGGTGTAGCCAGACAGGCAGCTCGGCGGTTCGATG
>NZ_JBIKNZ010000029.1:0-39345 GCF_044358365.1 Phenylobacterium sp.
ATCCGCCCGGCTCTGACCATAGGCTTGCGCCTTGGCTCCAGCCGGTTTCCAGGCCGTCGACTTTTTCACATTCACCGGCTCATTCCCCTACCCCGACCCTTTTCAGCGCTGAGTTTGTTCCGGGCGACGAACCGTTGCATAAGATCGGCCTGCAGGCGGTTGCCCGCCGGAAAGGCCCCCCCAGGGGCAAACCGGGCGCGGGAATTTCGGGGGTGGGGGTGGGTCGACCCCAAGGGGGG
This sequence comes from Phenylobacterium sp., assembly GCF_044358365.1. Lineage (GTDB taxonomy): Bacteria > Pseudomonadota > Alphaproteobacteria > Caulobacterales > Caulobacteraceae > Phenylobacterium. The sequence continues at coordinate 240 of NZ_JBIKNZ010000029.1, forward strand.
TCGACGGCGCGGACCCCGCCTCTGATTTTCAATCAGCGGCGCTGGCGTCTGGTTCGTCAACGAATTCAAGGGCCTGTTGCCCTTCGTGCGACTTGGATTGTGCGACTTGCCCCTCGCCCACGCTGAAAACCTCAATGAATTCAGCGTCGGTCGCCTCGGAGGGCATGGCCTGCGCATACCCCTCGATCTGGACCACGACCGACGGCGCCACGCCTTCGCCCTTGACCTCCATGGCCAGCGGCTGGCGCTGATCCGTGTAGGGCAGGAGATCCGCCAGCTCGTCGCCGATCATCTTCAGCGCATCCTTCAGGCCGAACCCCGCCGCCGCCTCGCCGATCCGCTTGATCGATCGCTCGATGGCCCGGGCCAGATCGTCCGGCAATTCCCCAGCCAGGCCGCGCAGCTCCTCGCGCACGACCTGTCTCAGCCAGTCGTCGCGACCCTCCTGCGCCTTGCGCACGTGCTGGACCAGCTCCAGAGCCTTGTTCACCCGCGCCTTCGCCATCGATCCGCCGGCCGCCTTCAGCTCCGCCGGCGTCACCATGCACAGCGCCGCCGACTGTTGCGCCGCGCTGGCCCCATACTTCGCCGCGATGAACCCCTGCAGATCCTTCGCCCGTCGATTGGTCGACCCCTTGGGCCTGCCCCGCTTCGCCGGAGCCACCGACCCCCCCGACATTAAATCCCCTTGTTTAATCACCTTCCACGCCTTCCAAGCCGGTTTCTACGATTATCCGAACAATTTCTGAGGGGTGGATACCTTGGAAGTTCTGGAAGGCGTGGAAGGTGGGTGTTTCATGTTGCGCGACGTTTTCGGCTCCTGATCTCTCACGTAACAGGGCCAAGCGGTTTCCACGCCTTCCACGCCTTCCACGCGGTTAAGCCGTTGATCTTTCGCAACTTCAGATGGAAGGCCGCTGGAATGTCTGGAAACCCCAGACCCGCCGCGCAGAACGCTGCGCGCCCACCCTGCAGGTTAAGCCGGGAAGGGTCAGGGTTTGCATAAGAGGCGATAGTAGGGAGGCCCGCGCGGGTCCGGGTCAGAACCCGAACCCTCAAGCGGCGCGAGGCGCGCACCGCGCCCCAAGCGGGGCGCTGCGCCTCGCAGACCATGCCGAACGGCTGGCGCCGTTCGATGGGTGTTGACAGCCTGCCAAGTGTCCGCTAATCAGACATTACGCACCACGGCAACGGGCCGGGCGCGCTTCGGAAGGGACCGAAACCATGCTGGATCGTTCAGCCATCGCCAAAGCTCTAGCTAAGGCCATCGCACACAAGCAGGCCGGAAATCACGCGCTCGCGGAAGAATGGGCCGCGCACCTGATCTTTCTGCTGGACTGCGTAGAAATCTGCCCGTTGGCCTGTGAAGTACAACAGGCGCCCGCACGATGAGCGCTCTTGATCTGTTCGCCGAAACCCTCACGCTCTCCGCCCGCACGGCGCCGCGCGCGCCGACTTACCAGCCTTCAGGCCTGCAGGAACGCGCCGCGCGCTTCGGATGCCAGACACTGGCCGACTTCGAGGCGCTGGAGCTGCTGCTGTCCCGCACGGCGCCCAAGCTGGCGGGCAACCATGCGAAGGCCCTCCTTCAGCGTTATTCGAGCCTAGGCGCGGTGCTGGCGGTGCCGTCGCAGGCGCTGGCCCAGATGGTCGGGAGCGCCGCCGCGCTTGATTTGAAACTCATTAGGTATGAGCAAATGGTGGCACGACCCCAAGCGCGTGAAGGAAGATCGCCGAAAGATCGCAACCTGGCCAACGGCGCAGATCAGGCAGCGCATCGCCGATCAACTGGCCAGCATCGAGGGCACCCAGTTTTCAATCGCGATCATGCGAGACGAGCTGGCCAAGCGTGGAGAACCTGACCATGACTGACCGCCCGCCCCACGCCTCCGAGCTGGTCGCCCGCTATGGCGAGGCCCTGGCCGGTCCGGAGTGGGGCGCGGCGCTTGCCCGCCTCACCGGGATCAATCAGCGCACCATGAGCCGCATTCGCGCCGCCGCGCGCGAGGGCCGCGAGTATCCCGCCGCGCGCGGGGTGCTGGCGGCCCTGCACGAGGCCTTGACGGCCGTGCTGGACCAACTGGCCCCCCACGCCCGCCGCTAGTCGTCCGCGTCGCCCCCGTCGTCCGGGAACGCCGCCGCCAGGCGCACGAAGACGCCCCATCGCTTTTTGTCCAGCCCCTTGCCGCAGACGCCCGCCTGGGCGATCTCTGGCGGCGCGCGCTGCAATGTGGTCGCCCACACGCCCGTCGCGCCAGATACCCCGCTCCACGTCGTGCCGGCGTAGAGCTTGCGCACCTCCGGATGTGAGCCCGGGAAGAAAAGCCGCGCGTTTTCCCAGTTTTTCAGGGCGCCCTTCGGCCAGGTCAGGGCCAGCCCCACCGCCGCGCACGCCTCCTCCGCGTCCACGCTCCCGATGTCGCCATTGGCGCGCATCGCCGCCAGCACGCCGCCGACGGTCGTAAACCCGCCCTTGCGATGCTTCAGGGCCTCCGGCGCCACGTCCAGCGGGTGTTTGAGGCAATCGCGCCAGTCCTCCGTGCGGTTGGCCGTCTCCGAGCGGTCCGACGGCTTCAGCGCGTCGGCCCAGAAGTCCAGCTCCGCCTGCGTCGGGTCCGTGTCCGACAGCGCCATATGCTCCGCCGCGATCAGGGCGCCGAACTGGTCGGCCCCGCGCGGATCGTGCCCCGCCTTGATCAGCGCATGCCGAAACGCCTTCAGCACGCGCGGCCAGCGTGGCCAGCCGTCGATCATCCGCCGCAACAGCTCGCCGCCGATCCTCAACAGCGCCGTGGCGTCAAACTCCAGGTCGCGCACCTCCGCGCCCTCCGGGAGATCCGGAAACGGCTGGAGCTGCAGCACCGCGAACCGGCTCTGGTCCTGCCCCCGCATCGGCGGGATATTGATGCTCGAACAGATGAACGGGCTTCGGCACTGGTATTCCCGGCTCACCCCGTCCTGACTGCCCCGGTTGATCGACCCGCCCGAGCTGGCGGTGCGGATCAGCTCGATGATCGCCATCACCTTGTTCGTATTGCCTTCGCTCTGGGCTTCCAGCTCGTCCACCCAGACCGGCGTGCAATCGTGGCGCAGCTTCTGATAAATGCCCGGCCCCGAGGTATTCACCGACTTCATCAGCGCCCGGCCCAGCACGTGGCCCAGCACCTCCTGCAGGCGGCTCTTGCCGCTCCCCCGCTCGCCGGTCAGATAGACCGCCGCGCGCCACTCCAGCGCCCCGCTCATCATCGCCATGCACAGCCAGCCGATCAGCAGGCGCGGGTCGGTTTCGGGCCGCCGCCAGGTCCAGGTTTCCAGCAGGGTCAGCAGCTCCGCCGCCGGGCCCTGGCTTCCGGCCGGCACGCGATCCGGCGCGGGTCTGGGCAGGGGCGGACGCGCCGGAAACACCCACTCGCCATGCCGCCCCGGCGGCAGCCAGCGGCCGTGATACAGCACCCGGTCGCCCGCGTGATAGATCAGCGCCCCGCGCTCGTCCTGCCAGGCCCCGCGCCCGCGCACCCGGTCGCCGTCATCGAAAACACCCACAAAGGCGCACGCGTCCTGCAACGCCTGGCGCGCATCGTCCGCGTCCCAGCCGGTCACCGGCGGCGGCCCGCCTCGCGTGCCCTTGCCGAACCGTGGCCAGGCCCATTCCAGATACCGCGACCGTCCGGCGAAGATCGAGCCCAGCGGCCCCTTCCCCGATGAATTCGACTTGAACGCCTCGATGGCGCCCAGGGTGTTCAGGAAGAAATAGACGTCCTCATTCTTGCCCAGCGGCGTGACCGGGCAGTTGGGCGGCAACCGGGTCAGGGGATCGGCGAAACTCAGCCAGGCCCCCGGCGCCACCAGATCCAGCACCCGGCCATAGCCGTCGGTCACCGGCATCTCGTCGCCCGGCATCGGGTCGGCCTTCGACGCCTCCAGCAGGCTCTCCAGCTCCTCGCCCTCGATCGCCAGCGCCCCTGCGATGGGGTCATCTTCTCGTTTACGCGTCACTCAAACAGCCCCCGTGTCGCCGCCATCGCCGCCGGGTTCAGCCACAGGCTTTCCGTCCGCTTGCGCGCCCCATCGGCCAGCGCCTCAATATCGATCCTCCGCCACCCAGGCAGCGCGTCCGAATAGATCTCCGATGGGTATCCCGACAGCATCACCATGCTCTGGCAGGCGTTCAGCCAGGCCAACAGCTCGCCGTGCTGCGCGTCGTCCATTTCATGCTTGTAGGCGTGCTCAAGCGACCCATGCGTCCGCTTCTTGGATCGGGTGTCATGCAGATAGGGCGGGTCCACATAGAGGCAGGTATCCGGCCCATCAAACCGCGCCATGATCCCCATCGCGGGCCGGTTTTCGATCACCACGCCCTGCAGGCGTTCCGTGATGGCCAGCAAGGCCGCCGGCATCCCCGTCCAGTCCTTGGCCGGATGCTTGCCGCTCCGATTGCTGTCAGCCCGAAACCCGGTGCGCCGGCGCAACGCGACGGCGGTCGATCCGAAGCCCATAAAGGAGCGCGCGACCAGCAGGCGGGCGTTCTCGATGGGATCCGGCGCAACCTGATAGGTCGCCTCAAATTCATCGCGCGCAAAAGGCGTGAGCGAGATCCGGCGGGAGAGCTCGAGCGCATGATCCGGGTCACGCAGCACCCGAAACAGGTTCACCACCTCACCGTCCAGATCGTTGTAGATCTCCGCATAGGATGGCGCCTTGCGCAGCAGCACGCCCGCCGCGCCACCGAACGGCTCGACATAGGTCCGATGCGGCGGCATGTGCCGGATCACCCACGGCGCCAGCCGCCATTTTCCGCCCATGTACCTGAGCGGCGGTCTCCAGGGCGCGTTCAATACCCGGCCCGCCCGTTGATCTGGCGCACCAGGCGGCGCGCCTTGCCGCGCGCCATCACGACAGCCGCGTCCGCGTCGCGCGGCGTGCCGGCGATCACCAGCCGCCACACCCCGCCGCGCGGCCCGGTCACCTTCAGGCACATGTGCGGGCCCTCGTTCGCCAGCGCCGACGCCAACCCCCACGGCGCCAGCACCTCGCGGATGGCCTCGACCTGCAGGCGCGCGGCCTTGGTCAGGTGGATGGCGCTACTCATGGCCGTACCCGTTCAGCCGCGCCAGCGCGCCCGCGTGGCCGTGACACTCGACCAGTCGCTGGGCGGTCTGGACCCAGGCCCACTCGCGCCGACTTGCCTTGGAGATACCGCTGTCACTGTCGCCCCCGGGGCGAACGACATCCTCCGGCGCCAATGTCAGGGCGAACGCAAGGTAACTCTCCGACCAGGGCGAACCCGGCGCGGACATGGTGCAATTCAGCGATCTCATGATCTTCCCCCCTCCGGCGCCCGTTTCGGGTCGCCCTGCGCGCGCTGGAACGCACGCTCCACCACGTCGCTCACGTCGCGTTCGGTCCAGGGGCGGCGCGGGTCGCCCGTCGCCATCGACAGCCCCGCCGAAACCAGCCCGCGCAGGGCCTCGCCCCGGTCCAGCTCGCCGCCGGCCACCAGCCGCCCGATCCCGTAGGCGTTGCGATGCAGCGTCTCGTTCTGCTTGCCGGCCGGCGCGTGGGCCACCTCGGCGCGGGCCGCGTCCAGCGCGCCCTGCCCATAGCCGCCGCCCGTCCCGCGCGGCCCGTCGCGATACACCGCCGGCGCCGGCGGCCGTTCCACCGGCGGCGCCACGATCCGCAGCAGCCACCAGGGCGCGGGCGCGGGCTCGATCTCCCACGGCGCGCACCCCTCGGCCCACTCATACCGCCGCCCGCTGGGATGCAGCGACGGCGGCAGCACCACGTATCCGCCCGCCCCGCGCACATCCAGGTGCGCCGCAAACTTGCTGACCCCGTTGCGGATCTCCACGCCCCAGGGCAGCGTGCCCGGCCAGCGATAGAACAACTGCCCCCCGCCGCCGCCGGTATGCTGGCGCACCGTCGCGGGCAGTCGTCCGTTCGCCGCCGCCAGCGCCAGCAGGCTCTCGATCCCCTCCGGCCCGTCCACGTCCAGCACCCAGCACCGGCTGGCCGCCCCCGTCGCCATGCCGATGTTGGACGTCGGCTGCGCCACCACTCCGCGCGGCATCCGCTCGTCCGCCGACTTCTTCTCCCGCATCGGCAGCGAGGCGCGCCCCGCCCACCGCGCCGCCGCCAGCGCCGGATCGTCGCTCGCCGCCTTCAGGCCGGTCGTGAAGCCATAGGGTTTCTTCTGCCCCGGCTGCAGCGGAAACACCGCCAAGCCCAGGGCGGCGTAGTCATGGGCCTCGCGGGCGAGGTCGAGGGCGCCGCTCACGCCGCCACCCCATCCGCGCCCGTCACCCCCAGCCGGGCCAGCACCACCCGGGCGCACATCAGCACCAGGGCCATTTCCAGCCGCTCGATCTGGGCGTCGAACGCGCCGCCATCGTCGCGGCGGTCTTCCACCCACGCGGCATGCTTGTGGATCGTCGAGCGGTTAAGCCCCGTCGCCTCCGCCACCCGTTCGGGCGAGGCGTTGGCCACCACGGTCACCAGATAGCAGGCCACCTTGCGGCATCGCGCCGTCAGGTCGTCCACCGTGCGCCCGCGCCGGCCGTTGCCCTGCAGCACCTTGCGCACGTCGCCGCCAAATTCCGTGGCCGCCAGATCGCAGGCCATCAGCCAGGCCGCCCGCGCCTGCGCCGCATCGGTGTTCAGCCGCCGCTGGGCATATCCGGGCCTGATCAGGATCTCGCCCATGCTCAATCCTCGTCCAGATAGTAGGGCCGCAACGGCCCGGGCGATGCAGGGGCGGGCCGCGCCGCGCGGGTCGGCGGATCGCTCAGCGAGGCATGGGCCTGCGCCCGGGCCAGCGCCGCCTCCAGCTCGCCGGCCAGATCCGACCGCACCAGCGCCGTCTCGCCGGCAAACCGCGTCGCCAGCTTCAGGCAGGCCAGCCAGGGATTGGCCGCGCTGTAGGGTTCGCACGGCATCACCGCCTTGTGAGCCCGCGCGCAGGCCCGCTCCAGCGGGTGCATCGGGCGGGTCGGAGTGCGGATGGCCAGCGCCACCTGCGTGGCCAGCTCGACCCAGCGGGCGACGTCGGCGGCGGTGCGGCGGGTCATGGGCGCGCCCCCATCCAGACACTTTTGAGCGCGTCGCGATGCGACATTCGCGCCACCGGTAGCCGCCGCATGCGGCGCTGCGGCCCCTTGGCGCGATGGGCCAGCCGCAGCGGCACGATCGGCACGCTCCGGGGCGTCCAGCCCAGCGACAGCGGGCTATCTCGATAGATCCTGTTCTTCATGTTCTCCGAACGGGTGACCTCCCGCAGGTTCACGGAGCGCCGGTTGTCCAGACCGTCGCCATTGATGTGGTCGACGTGCATATCTGCCGGCACCGGGGCCATCAGCCAGCGGTGGAGCTGGATGGATGCGCCGTCGACGCGGCCCTGGACGTAGTGGTTAATCCGATGATGCCGACACGTTCCCCGCACTGAGTTCCAGTAGAGCGCCTGCACGCGCTCCAGATCGACCGCGTCAATCAGGGTGTGCAGGCCGGATGGGAGCCTGATCAGAACGAAAGGGCTCATGTGGAGACCCGTTCGCGCTCTAGCCAATCGCTCGCCGACACCGCCCCGCCGGTCCAAGCGGCCACCTTCTGCTTCAGTTTCTCCGATGGCCTGCGCCAGTCCGGATCATCGAACGGCAGGCACACCCGGCGCACCTGCTCGTGGCTGCATCCCAGCAGGGGGGCCACGTCGCGCGGGCCGAGACGCCGTTCGAACAGGTAGTGGGCAAACCGGCAGCGGGGGCGAGGATCTGGCGGGCATTTGCTCATTTCGGCGAGGTCCTGAAAACGTCTCGACCGGATCGGTGTGTGATTTGGTGTTAATGACAACCCTTTTTGTGTGTATCATTCACACCATGTTTGCCGTCGAACACAGAGCGCGTTCGGTGTTTCGTCACGAGATGACCGACCGACAGCGTTCCCGCCCTAGCGAAGCCCAGATCTACGGAACGGCGTTGCGTCGCCTCCGGCAGGCGAGGGGGCTTTCCCAGTTGGCCGCCGCCGAACTCGCCAACACTCATCAACAGTCTTGGCAGCGCTATGAAGCGGCGGAGAACAATGCCCTACTCAAGACCACACTCCAGCGCCGCCTTGCGGAGGCCATTGGCGCCTCCCACGGTGACTTTCTTCTGGAGGTTGATCGGCTGACCGAAGCCGCGCCACGCGCTAACCGCTCAATGGGCGATTTTGAGTTTCCCATGCCCGGGCGAGTTCGGGCTAGCCCTCAGGGGTTGCACATCTTTGATGAAGGGGAGCCCGGCACGATGGATATTTCCCATCTATTCGGGCGCTCTACACGGATCATGCAGGTCGCCGGCGAGAGCATGGTGCCCTACGTTTTTCCCGGGAGTTTTGTCGCCTACAATATCGGCCAGCCGCCCAGGCGCGGCGAGGGTTGCGTCGTCGAAACCACCTCCGGCGACTACTACATCAAGCTCTACGACCGCACAGTCGGCGGCACTCTCTATGTCACTGAGCTGCATCCAAAAGAAAAGGAACTCCGCTTCGATCTGGCCGAGGTTCGCGGGCTCCACGCCGTGGTGATCCGCGGCGGCTAATGCCCGCAGGCAACCCGGCTCAATTCGTAGGCGTCCCGGATATTTCGCTGCCTGTAGGCCTGGGCGCGGGCGACAAGTTGGACCTCAGCCACCCGCTGGCCAACCCTGCTGAGGGTCCAGTCGCGCAGTTCGCCATTCGCTTGGGTCGTTGCGTATCGGCGATCCAGATCGATACCTTCGCGGATCCTGGATATCGCGCCATCCACATCATCGCCACTATCCTCCGCCCTGATCAGCATCAGTGTCATCTGCCTGCAGGCTTCTGCGCGCTCTGCCTGGGTCGGCTTGGCCGCCGGGGGAGTGGTGATCGCTGCTACCGCTGCGAGTAAAATTCCGATCATCATCCACTGTCGCACAATCCCTCGCGGCGGTGAAACACCATAGTGGGCCACTACTTTGGTGTTGACGGCACCAACAAACACACCGTTTTAGTGTTTCCCGTGAAACGCACGGAACCTAAACCATGCCACCCAACACCCAGCGCACCGTCGATCCCGGCGGTGTTTTTGCCCCGGTCCAGCCGGATCGGCGCATCGCCTCCGCCCTGCGCGGCCTGATCTGGGCCGCCATCTTCCTCGCCACGGTCGTGATCGTCCTGGCCAAGGCGGGGGCGGTCTGATGCAGCATCCCTGCAAGTTCTGGCTCGACGCCACCACCCCGCCGCGCGACTTCGCCGCCGTGGCCTTCCTCGCCGATCACATCCACACCCTGCGCGCCGGGCGGCCCATCGAGATCGTCCCGGCCATCGTCACCTCGGAGGCCTTCTCCGGCCAGGCCCTGATCGTGCGCTACGCCGACGAGGCCGCCGGAACCCTGGGCTACGCCGTGATCGGTGCGCCCGAATACGTCCGCGCCCGCCAGCTCGAACTGCTGGACGGCGCGCTCTACCGGCTCGATCCGCTCAGGGCGGTGGCGTGATGGCGGACCTGCAAATCTTCCCGGACCTCGGACCTGAAGCCTTTGCGCGCTTGCTGGCTGACAATGGTCGCCCGGCCCCCTGGGTGGCGGGCGAGGATGGCGAGATCCACGCCGCGAACCGGCAGTGTGTTCTGGTCGTCGATCCAAACTCCGAGCAATCCGACGGCTGCGTGCTGGCGATTGCCGAGGCTGTCGCGCAGGCCGTCAACAACTGCGCAGGCCTCACACGCCGCCGCCCGGGCAACGCCTGATGCGCCGCCTCTGCGAAGTCCTCATCCTCGTCGCCCTGTCGGCCTTCACCGTGGGCGCCATCGGCTACGGCTGGGTCCTGCTGATCCTGCAATCGCTGGAGGTCACCTCTTGAGCGACACACCCGACATTCTCGACACCCACGCCGCCGCCGCCGAGGCCGGCGTCTGCTATGACACCTTCCGCAAACAGTGGCGGGCCTGGTCCGATCCGGCCCACCCCGCCTTCTGCCAGTTTCCCGCGCCCTGCCGCTATCCGCCGCCGGGCCAGCGCGGAACCTATGGCTGGCGGCGCAGCGCCGTGGCCGAGTGGAAGCTGCATCGTGAGCGGGCGTTCGGCGCCGCCCACATCCAGCCGCGCGGCGTCCACGTCAGCCGCCAGAAGGCCGCCAGCGCCCTCACACCCGCCGTTCTGCGCCTACGCGCCGAGCTGGCCCGCATCATGGAGCGCATGGAATGACCGGCCCACCCCTGAACCCCGGCGATATCGTCTGGCAGATCCCCGCCGACCCCGCCCTGCCGCTCACCGTCATCGAGAACGACGGCGGCGGGATGGTGCTGGTGGAATGGACCACTCCCGACGGCCCGCGCCAGACCTTCGTGGCCGCCGACACCCTCACCGACGTCAACCCCAACGGCTAAGGAGATAGCCCGCAATGGTCGCCTACCAGTTCGAACCCCGCCACCACGACGCCATCCTTGACGGCTCCAAACCCTTCACCCTGCGCGCCTCACAGAAGAAGCGCCACGCGAAGATCAGCGAGGAGATCCAGTTCCTGCCCGGCCGCGCCAAGCCCAAGTTCGCCATCGGCGAATGCGTCTATCGCGCCACCGTCACGCTCTCCGACCACGGCCTGATGAACATCGCCAACGTCGAGGCGCTGGGCGTGGCCGGCGCGGCCATCGACCGCATGTTCCAGTGCGCCCGCTGCGGCGCGCCCCAGGCCCGGGCCTACCTTGAGATCTTCGCCGCCGTCGACGGCTTCACCACCTGGGCCGATCTGGTCCGCTGGCACGCCGAACAGGGGGAGCCAGACGCGGGCGGCCTGATCGTCCGCGAGGTGATCGGCTGGACAGACGCCACGGCTGTCAAGACCACCCCATGAGCGCCATCGACGACGCCATCCTTGCCCTGCGCGGTCGCCTGCAGGCCGCCCTCTACGATCAGCCGCTGATCCGCGATAAGCTGGGCATGGCCGACATCGCCACCGTCGCCGACGCCGCGATCACCAGTGCCAATGTGCGCACCCTGCTGGAGGGGATCGTCGCCGCCCAGGCCGTGAAGACCGCCATCGCCGCCGATATCCCGGCCCCGCCATCCAGCGTCACCGGCGCGCTGGGCGACTACAACCCCATCGCTGTCGAGATCGGCGATATCTACGGCCTGTTCTAGCGCCCTTGACACATCACCCAAACAGCGCCTTTTCTGTCGCGGGGCATCAACACCCCGTGTGCATAGGCGCGTTGCGGACGAACTTCCGCACCCCGCTTCAAGTCCAGGGTCCCGGCGCGCATGTCCAAGGCGCGAGCCTAAAGGCGTCGGGGCGTGACCTATGCCACGTGTTGAAACCCTGGATGCGGCGCCGCTTCAACACGGTCGAGCTGTGTCCATCACGACGCATAGGAACGACCATGACCACAACCAACAACGACGCCCCCCTGCCTGTCGTGCAGGCGCTTCTGGCCGCCCGGGCGTATTGCGCCCTGCTCAACTGTGTCGATCTCGAACGCTGGGGATCCCTGGCCCAGCCGCAGGTCAGGGGATTGGCCCAGCTTGCCTTCATTGTAGTGGGCGAGCTGGAAACCGCGCTCAGCGCCGACTTCGATCTCGACGTGCTGGACGCTCGCACTTGATGGCTTGATCTGCTGTGGGTGGCCGCGCAAGGTCGCCCACGGCGTCTCTTTGGAAGGAGCCGCAGCCGATGGTAATGCTTATCCCCCTCACCAACTCCACACTCGTCGCGCTGGTCGATGACGAGGACTTTGATCTCGTCGATCGCTGGCATTGGCACGCCGCGTACGGTCGCGGCGTCCGGCCGTACGCGACGAGAACCGGCTCCGCTGGTTCTCGCACTGATGGCTCCCGCAGGGCTACGCGCATCCGCCTCCACCGCTTTCTCTTGAATGCACCGCGCGGCGCTCTTGTTGATCATATCAACCGCGACACCTTGGACTGCCAACGGGCCAATCTTCGCCTATGTGACGCCTCTCAAAATGCTGCAAACCGCATCCCGCAGGATGCCACGAGATGGCGGGGCGTGCACGTCCGGGCCAACCGATGGCGCGCGCAGATCAAGGTGCGCGGTCAGCTAATCCTACTCGGCTATTTTGCTACGCCCGAGGACGCCGCGCGGGCTTACGACGCAGCGGCCCGCGCCGCCTTCGGTGAATTCGCCATCCTCAATTTCGGAGACGTCAGATGAACCAGCGTAAAGGGGTCCCGAGCGGTTGGCATTGGAGGGACGCAAAACCGAGATGGATACCCTCGCCCACCCTGCGCCGCGCCGGCTGGAAGGGTCGCGACCTCAAGGACGCCGCCGGCCGCTGGCTGGCGCGCGGGGCCAGCATTGATGCGGCGCAGGCCCTCGTGGCCGCTGTGGCGACGTGGAAGGCGGGCGGGCTGGTGCCGCCCGCCCTGGCCGCCAGCGCCCCCTCCGGCGCGGGCCAGACGCCCGGCGCAGGCCTGCCCGTCGCCGCCGAGGATCGCCGCAGCCTGGGCGCCCTGCTCGACGCCTATCTGGGCGCACCCGAGCGCGCCATCGCCCCCAGCCGCGAATTCGAGGCCATCCGCAACAAGCCGGACCGCCGCTCCAAGCTCTCGCGCCTGCTGGACGTGCTGGCGGGCTATCCGCTGAAGCCCACGGCCGCCGCCGATCTGCCCCGCTACCAGGCCGCCCGCGCCCGCGTGCGCAGCTTCTCCATCGACGTGCTGGAGCCGCCGGCCTTCGAGGACACCCCGGATCTGTCCCAGGCTCAGGGGCCGCTCTATGACGCCTACTGGACCCTGCATGAGAAGGTCGGCCGCAACATGGCCCACGGCGTGCTGGGCGATACCTCCGCCTTCCTCGAATGGTGCGTCAAGCGCCGCGCCCTGCGCCAGAACTGGGCCAAGCTGGTCGACCGCGAAACCCCGCCCGGCCGCATCCGCGTCGGCACATGGCCCGAGCTGCGCGCCCTGATCAGCGCCGCCGAGGCGATGGGCCTGCCCTCGATCGCCGACAGCATCATCCTGGGCGTCGATCTTTCGTGGTCCCAGACCGACCGTCTCAAGCTCACCTGGGGCCAGATCAGCGCCGACAACACCGTCAAGGGCACGCGCCAGAAGACCGGGCGGAAGGGCGAGACGCCGCTGCTGGCCACCCTGGGCGTCCCGCGCCTGCAGCAGATCCGCGCCCGCCAGGCCGAACGCTTCGGCCCCAACGTCACGCCCACCCACGTGATCCTCTGCGACCTGACCGGCAAGCCATGGTCGGCCCGCTACTACCGCCAGAAGTTCGACGAGGTGCGCACGCAAGCCGCCAAGGCGGTGCCCAGCGTCGCCACCCTGCTGGATCTCGACCTCCGCGACACCGCCATCACCGTCGGCAAGGCCGCCGGCCTCTCCAACGAGGAGATCGCCACCCGCTCGCTCCACTCCATGAAGCGCATCGCCGACGTGCTGGACAAACACTACACCGAGCTGGGCCAGGACATCGCCAACGCCGGCGCCAAAAAGCTCAACGACTATCTGGCGGCGGGAGGGATCAGGCTGTGACGGAAATGCTTGAGCGCGTGCGACGCGCCATCGAGGCGGCGATCAGCTTCGACCGGGATATGGAGGCGGGCTGGGGTTTCATGCTTCCGGAGCGCCAGACCAGCATCTGCCGGGCCGTACTCCATGCCATGCGCGAACCCACTGATGAAATGGCCTATCCGAGGCTCACACCCGAGCAGATTGCAATGCTGAAAGACCCCGAAGCCGACTACTGGCCAAACGACGGCAGCTATTTTGATTTTCACCGCGCCGACGACGCGGCCGGCATCTGGCGCGCCATGATGGCGCGCGCCCTGGGTGAACATCCGTGAGACTTGAACGTCTTTTCACGCCCGCCAAGGCCCGTTCCCGCCCGGTCGCGCCGCGCTAACTGACTGATATTGTTGGGACCGCCAACACCGCGTTCTTATCCCAAACCAGATGCGCTACCAGGCTGCGCTACGCCCCGATTGCGTTGGAGCCCTGCATTATGGGCGTTTCACAATTTCCGCAAACCTAACTCGCCGATTATGTGGATCGATCCATAAGTTTGAACACGCCCGAGCAGCGAACGATGTCCACGCCGCGCACATGCAGGCGCCCGTCCGCGAAGGCGACATCGCGGGTGGCGCGGCTCATGGTGGCCTCTCCGATGACCCAGTCGCCCTTGCGGGCCATGTGCAGGTAGTCGAGGGACAGGTGGATGGTCACGGCGATCTTGCCCGAGCCGCGGCCCACAGCGCCGGCCAGAAGCCCATCCGCAAACGCCGACAGCATGCCGCCGTGAACGATGCCGATGCCGTTGGTGTGGCGCGGCAGGGCGAAGAACGCCTGTTCGACGGAACGCCCCTCGCCCAGCCGGTGGAAATAAGGGCCGTTGCGGGTGGAGAACGCACCGCGGCCGTTCGAGCGGACAAAGCCCTCAGGGGGCTCGGGGATAACATCGTCTTCGTCGGTCATCGGGTGGCGGCTCTGGGTTTCAGGCTGATCTCGTAGAGTCGGGGCCAGTTCTTGCCCGTGACGAACAAGCGGTCCTGTCTGGCGTCATAGGCGATCCCGTTGGGTACGGCGTCGGCGTCGCGGCGCCGCGCGGCCTCGGGCAGTTCGGAAAGGTCGATCACGCTCCTGACGACGCCGGTTTTCGGATCGATCCGGGCGATCAGGTTGGTTTGCCAGACATTGGCGTAGACCTCGCCCTTCACCCACTCGATCTCGTTCAGGTTCCGCAGCGGCCGGCCCTCGGCGGTGACCCGGACCCGGCGCACCTCGCGAAAGGTCATGGGATCGAGAAACCGCAGGACCGGGGTGCCGTCGCTGAGAATCAGATGCTTGCCATCCTGCGTCAGGCCCCAGCCCTCGCCCGGATATCTGAAGGTCGACTTCAAGGCGAAGGTCTTGCGATCCCAGCGGAACCCGACCTGGTCGCGCCAGGTGACGCTGATCAGTTCTCCGCCCCAGTTGACCATGCCCTCCCCGAACATGGTGGGCGAAATGGCCTGCGACTGCAGCACCGCGCCGTCGGACAGGCGCACTCGCCGGATGTTGGACTGGCCGATCTGGCCCGTGCTTTCGTAGAGCGCGCCATCCAGAAAGAGCAGCCCTTGCGTATAGGCGCGGGGGTCGTGGGGATAGGTCGCCTTGATGGTCACCCCGAACACCGGCAGGGCGGCTGCGGCGGGGCCGCCGGTCAGCAGCGCCAGACAGGCGACGACGAGCGCGACCCACGCTCTCAGGTGATGATGCAACGGCAAGGGAGGCTCCCGATCCGGTCCGTCGCCGTGTTTGGGACCAATGCCCGGCCCGCGCAAGCGGTGGATCAGAGGCTGGCGGCCTCGATTGCGGCCACCACCAGCCCCTTCGGGCCGTCGGCGAACTGGACCATCACCCGCTCACCCGGCAACAGGTCCTCGATCCCCGAACGCCGCAGCGTTTCGATGTGAACAAAGATATCGCCGGGCTCGTTGTCACGCACCACAAAGCCATAGCCCTTGGCCCTGTTGAACCACTTGACCCGGGCTTCCTCCATCGGGCCGCTGGCCTCGATCGTCGGGCGTGACGATCGTGCAATGTAGCCCTCAGGACGAAGTCTCATAGGGTCATCGGCGTGCCGCTCACTGAGCTGGACAGAGGATTCATCCACCAGCACGACCTCCGCCACCTGCCAGCCCTTGGACCGGCGGACGACATCGCAGGTAATGGTTGCGCCCTCGGGACAGCTCTCGCGTCCGGACGGCCGCAGGCTGGTGACGTGGAGCAAAACGTCCTTGAGATCTGTCTGACTGGGATCATCCGGCACGATGAACCCATACCCCTTGCCGGCGTCGAACCATTTGACCCGCCCGCAAATTCGCACAGGCGGCGACCCGTCGTCCTGCTCGATCTCGTAACCAGCCATGCGTCCCCCGGCCCGCTACCTTCGGCGCCTTTTGCAGGCGTCGTTGACGAGAGTGTTCCCGATAGTTGGGGGGCGTCAATGGAATTCGCGGGGAGGCTCTCTCTACAAGTCAAGAGAAAACAACCCGGAGGTGAGCTCGCGTGGCAGTCCCTAGGGGAGTCGAACCCCTCTCTCCAGGTTGAAAACCTGGCGTCCTAACCGATAGACGAAGGGACCACTCGGCGCGAGGCGCGCTCTATAGACGCCTTCGAATTGAGGCGCAAGCCGAGGCCCGCAGCCTCAGAGCTGTCGGGGGTCAGCCACGTCCTCGATCTCCAGCTGGACGCCTTCGCGGCCTTGCCAGTCGTCGGGCTTGAGGCGCCCGGCCACATGAATGTGCCCCCCCTCGGAGAGCAGGCGACGGCCGAGATCAGTGTCCTCGCAGCGCCAGGCGATAGCCTTGAGGCGGCCGCCGGTCCGATCCACGAGCGTGCACCGGACATGCCCGCCGCGAAGCGCCATCGGTCGCTCAACACGGGCGTCCGCCAGCGCGAACAGGGGCTCGGGATTGCCCGGTCCGAAGGGGGCCAGGCGCTGAAAGTCGGTCCACAGGGTTCGATCCGCCCCCCGCGTCGTGATCAGGGCGTCAAACTCCAGCGCGTCCTCGGATGCAGCGATCTCGCACTCTCCCGCCATCATCTCGCAGAGGAAGGCCCGCAGTTCGGGGATAGTGTCGGGGCGCACCGACAGACCCGCCGCCATGGCGTGCCCGCCGCCGGACAGCAGCAATCCCTGCTCATAGGCCGCCTGCACCGCCCGGCCGAGGTTTACGCCGGGCTGGGACCGACCAGAGCCCTTGCCCACGTTGCCGGGTCGGTCGATGCCGATCACGATCACCGGCTTGCGATAGCGTTCCCGGAGGCGTCCGGCCACTATGCCGATCACGCCGGGATGCCAGCCGTCCTCGGCCACCACAAGGCAAGGGGCGTCGGCCTGGTTACTGGCCCGTTCGATGTGGCGAACGGCAGCCTCCTGAACCTCCTGCTCGACCGTCTTGCGCGAACCGTTGAGTTCATCGAGCTCTGCCGCCAGCGCCACGGCCTCCTGCGGATCATCGGTCGAGAGCAGGCGGGCGCCCAGGTCGGCACGGCCGATTCGGCCTCCGGCATTGATTCGCGGGCCCAGCAGGAAGCCCACATGGAACACCGAAGCCGGACCCTCGGCCTTGGAAACATCCTTCAACGCCTTCAGTCCGGGATTGCCCCAGCCGGACATGACCTTCAGCCCCTGGCTCGCCAGGGCGCGATTGAACCCGCTGAGCTGCGTCACGTCGCAGATGGCGCCCATGGCGGCGAGATCCAGCCAGGCGCGGATATCGGGTTCAGCAACAGCCTCAAACAGTCCGCGCCGACGGGCTTCACGGTTAAGCGCCGCCAACAGGACGAACACCACCCCGGCGGCGGCCAGGTGCCCCTGCCCCGATCGACAGTCCGGCCTATTCGGATTGACGAGCGCCGCCACCGCGGGGATCTCGCCGGGGCGCATGAGGTGATGGTCGACCACCACCACGGGCAGCTCGATACTCGCCGCAAACGCCAGGGCGTCGTGGGCCGCAGCCCCGCAATCCACGGTAATGACGAGATCCGCGCCCTCATCCTTGAGACGCCGGAACGCCGCCGGGGACGGGCCATAGCCCTCGAGGATCCGGTCGGGCACATAGATGGAAATCTCCAGACCCATGGCCCGGAACCAGCGCACCAGTTGGGCTGCGGACGAGGCGCCGTCGACGTCATAGTCGGCAAATACCGCCACCTTGCGCCGGGCGACCAGCGCATCGACCAGCAGGCCGGCTGCGCGATCCATATCCGCAAAGGACGAGGGATCGGGAAACAGCGCCTTCAGGGTCGGATTGAGGAAATCGCCGCCCTGCTCGGCCGAGACGCCACGCGACGCCAGCGCCCGCGCCAGCGGCTCGGAAAGGCCATGCGTCAGCTGATGCCGGCGCGTGGTTTCAGAATTCGCAGGCCGCTCGCGCCACAGCCGTCCCGACAGGGAACGGGAGACACCCAGATATCCCTCGGGGTGCGCGCTACCGTCGGCCATGTCGCCGTGTTCCATCCACTCAGGCCGTTCTCAAAGCGCGAGTATCGGCCCTGCTGACGCGAGTCGCCAGTCGAAGCGTCAGACCGGCCGCTTCATCCGCACTTCCCGGACCGTACGGGTTGCCGAATTCATCACCAGGGTGTGGGTATGGACGAAGCCGTCCTTCACCGTGACCCCGTCGAGCAGCGCGCCCTTGGTGACGCCCGTCGCGCAGAAGATCGCATCAGCCCGGACCATCTCGTGAAGGTCGTACTTCTTGTCCAGGTCGGTGATTCCCACCCGGGCGGCGCGGGTGCGCTCATCGGCGTTGCGGAACACCAGTCTGCCCTGGAACTGTCCGCCCACGCATTTCAGCGCCGCGCAGGCCAGAACGCCTTCCGGCGCGCCGCCCGAGCCAAGGTAGAGGTCCACACCCGTTTCCGGATCGGCGGTATTCATCACACCGGCCACGTCACCATCGGTGATCAGGTAGACGCGGGCGCCAACCTCGCGCAGTCCGGCGATGATTTCGGCGTGACGAGGGCGATCCAGCACACACACGGTGATCTCGGAGGCCTCGACACCCTTGGCCGCCGCCAACGCCCTGACGTTATCCGCCGGGCTCTTGTCCAGGTCGATGACCCCTGCCGGATAGCCCGGGCCACAGGCGATCTTGTCCATGTAGGTGTCCGGCGCGTTCAGCATGGTGCCCTTTGGCGCCCAGGCCATCACCGCCAGTGCGTTGGCCATGGCCTTGGCGGTCAGCGTGGTGCCTTCCAGCGGATCAAGCGCGATATCGATCTTGTGCTTGCCGCCTTTGCCGACCTTTTCGCCGATATAGAGCATCGGCGCCTCGTCGCGCTCGCCTTCGCCGATGACGATCTCGCCGTCGATCTCCAGATCGTTCAGCGCTGTGCGCATGGCGTCAACGGCGGCCTGATCGGCCTCCTTCTCGTCGCCGCGCCCGACCATCGTCCAGGCCGCAATCGCCGCAATCTCGCAGACGCGCACGGCGTCCAGAACAAGGCTGCGATCCAGAACTTCAGAGCTCATTGTGAATTTCCAACCCTTTGAACCGCGCCTTACAGCACGAATGTCTTAAAGTCTCAGATACGTGCGATACGGAACATGCGGGGTCGATCCAGCACTGCCGACAGGGCGGCGATCCTCTCCACCGCAGCCATGAGGACCGATTCCGCCACAGAATGGGTGGTCAGCACGATGGGCACGCCAGCTGCGCCCTCCACCGGCTTCTGCAGGAAGCTCTCGATCGACACGCCCGCCTCAGCCAGGGTCTCCGAGACTGCGGCGATCACGCCTGGCTCATCCTTTACGAGGAACCGCAGATAGGCCCGGCACATCAGGCGCGACGGGTCTACAGCCTGAATTTGCGGAAGCGTGCGGGCCGCCCCCTGGAACACCGGACGGCGTGTGGCCAACAGCGCGTCAGCGATGTCCGCCGCCACGGCCACTGCGGTCGGGCCGGCTCCGGCGCCGGGGCCCTGCAGATAGATCCGGCCAAGCCGCGTGCTTTCGATGAAGAGCGCGTTCAGCGCGCCGCCGGCCTGGGCCAGTGGATGGCCAAGCGGAGTCAGCGACGGATGGACCCGGACCAGGGCGCTGCCCTCCACCCGCTCAGCCGAGGCAATCAGCTTGATGCGATAGCCCAGGTCCTTGGCCATCCGGATATCGAGCAGCTCGACCTGTTCAATACCCTCGACCTCGGTCGCGTCGAAATTGGGGGTGCAGTTGAAGGCCAGGGCCGCCAGGATACTGATCTTGTGAGCCGCATCGAAGCCGCCGACATCGGTAGTGGGGTCCGCCTCTGCATAGCCCAGACGCTGGGCCTCAGCCAGGACATCGGCGAACGAACGGCCCGTCGCCTCCATCTCGGTCAAGATGTAGTTGCAGGTCCCGTTCAGGATTCCGACGATGGACTGGATATCGTCTCCGACCAGCGCCTCACGGACCACCTTGACCGCCGGCACGCCGCCCATGACCGCGGCTTCGAACAGCAACGGCACGCCGACCTCTTCGGCCAGAGCGGCGAGTTCGGCGCCATGCACCGCGATCAGCGCCTTGTTGGCTGTGATCACCGGCTTGCCGGATTTGAGAGCCGCCTCGACCGCGGCCTTGGCCGGGCCGTCAGAGCCGCCGATCAACTCGACAAAGATGTCGCAGTCCGACGACGACGCCAGCGCCACCGGATCATCGTACCAGATCTTGTCGGAGATATCGCAGGATCGGGAGCGGCTGCGGGACCTCGCCGAGACTGCTGACACGGAAACAACACCGTCGATGGGCGCAAAACCCTTACGCGTGTCGATCAGATCCAGCAGCGCTGCGCCGACGGTGCCGAGGCCCGCAACGCCGATCCTCCAGGCCCTGGCGACCGTCATTGGGCGGCCAAGGCGTTGTGGGAGCGACCCAGGATTTCGTCGGCGTTGGACAAGAACTTCTTCACGTTACGAGCTGCCTGACGGATGCGGTGTTCGTTTTCGACCAGCCCAACCCGGACATAACCCTCACCATACTCGCCGAAGCCAACGCCAGGCGCCACAGCCACGCCCGCCTCCTCGATCAGCAGCTTGGAGAACAGCAACGAACCGGCTTCCTTGAACTGCTCGGGCACCGGCGCCCAAGCGAACATGGACGCCGGGGGAGCCGGAATGTCCCAACCCGCGCGGCGCATGGAATCAATCAGGGTGTCGCGGCGCGCCTTGTAGATGCCCCGGATTTCCTCGATGCAATCGGTTGGCCCGTTCAGCGCCGCGGCGGCGGCCACCTGGATCGGCGTGTAGGCGCCGTAGTCGAGATAGGACTTAACCCGCGCCAGGGCCGAACAGATGCGGGCGTTGCCCACCACCATGCCGACGCGCCAGCCAGCCATGGCGAAGGTCTTCGACAATGAGTTCACCTCCACGGCGATGTCCTTGGCGCCGTCGATCTGCAGCACGGATGGCGGTGGGTTGTCGTCGAAATAGATCTCCGAATAGGCGATGTCCGAGATCACCAGCATGTCGTGCTTGCGGGCCAGGGCGATAGCGTCGCGGTAGAAATCAAGGTCGACGCACTGGGCCGTCGGGTTCGACGGGTAAGACAGAATCAACACTGTGGGGGGCGGCGCAGAGTGTTTCACGGCCCGGCTGACCCCGGCCAGATACTCCTCGGGCGACAGCGCCGGCACATGGCGGATAACCCCGCCGGCCATGATGAAGCCGTAGGCATGGATCGGATAGGCGGGGTTCGGGCAGATGATCACATCGCCGGGCGCCGTCAGCGCCTGGGCCAGGTTGGCGAAGCCTTCCTTGGAGCCTAGGGTGGCGATCACCTCGGTGTCCGGGTTCAGCTTCACGCCAAACCGGCGGTCATAGTAGCTCGCCATCGCGCGGCGCAGGCCGACAATACCCTTGGAGGCGGAGTAGCGGCCGGCCTTGGGGTCACGCGCCGTCTCGATCATCTTTTCGACGATGTGCTTCGGCGTCGGCATGTCGGGATTGCCCATGCCGAAATCGATGATGTCCACGCCCTCGGCGCGCAGGCGCGCCTTGATGCGATTGACCTCTTCGAGGACGTAGGGCGGAAGTCTGCGGATACGGTGGAATTCAGGTGTCATTGCTAAAGCTCTTTCGCCGCAAGCGTCCGTGCGGCCGGTCTGCGAGCTGATATGAAGCGTTGGATAGACTCCGGGCGGAAGTCAGCCAAGCCGGTTCAGGGTTTTTTTGCCTCTCGCCGCGCTCACCGTGGCGGAGGCGGGGTAGCTCGCTCCCGGAGTTCGCGCGCAAAAGCCTCTGCCTCACCGGGCTTGGGCGGTTCAATTTCAGGGCCGGCATCACGACGCGCCTTTTCTACAAAGGCTTCTGTGGCCTGCAGGGTCCAGGTCTCCGGCGCCGTTGCGCGCAACAGGTCATCGCCCGCGGCGGTCAGGCTACGGGCCGCTACCCCGAACTGGGCGAGCGGTCGAACATCCTGGGGCGTCTTTGGAATGTCGGCAAAGGTTGGGAACGTGCCTTCACCCCGCGTCAGACGCTCCACATCGCCGGCGACGGCGGATTTCGGATCGATGACAGCTTCCCGAAAGGGCGTCGAGACGCAGGCGCTCAGCACCGCGCAAACGGCGACGAGCGCCAGCGGCCGGGTCAGGCTAGCGACTTTCGGAAAAAACGGGCGCGACGCATTCATTTCGACGCCGGTCTTATGCGATGATTGCATCACGCGAAAGAGCGCGACCGATATACGCGCCGTTCTGGAGGACGACAGGATGAAAGAGCAGACTTCGGAGGCTCCGCGCAAAGGGGGCAAGAAGGCGGGCTCGAAGGGCGTGAAGAAGGCTGGGGCGGCCAGGGTCGAGGCCGGCGCTTCCGAAGCCGCGCCCCAACCGAAGCCCTCGCCACAGGCGCCGCCAGTGTTCGAGAGCGCAGCCTTCAATCCCGAGCAGCGGGCGCAGATCGAGGCCTTGTCCATGAACCTGGCCCGGGCGGCGCTAACAGCGCAGGGCGCCATCGCCGAAATGGCCCTGCGTCAGGCTGAAAGGCCCGCCGCGCTGTCTCCGGACCCCTTCCACGTGGCCCCCGCCCTGACCCAGGTTATGGGGCGGCTGGCGGCGCAACCTGACCGCATGATGCGGGCGCAGGCCGATCTGTTCTCCAAGTACCTCGACCTCTGGCAGACGACCGCCCGGCGGGCGACGGGCGATGCTGCCGACCCGGTCGTGGCGCCGGCCAAGGGTGACAAGCGCTTCCTGGATCCCGACTGGTCCGACAACCCTGTGTTCGACGCAATCAAGCAGTCGTACCTGCTGACGGCCAATTTCCTGAACGACATGGTCTCGGACGTCGAGGGCGTCGACCCACTGGAGAAGCGGCGCGTCGAGTTCTTCATGCGGATGCTGACTGACGCCTTCGCCCCGTCGAACTTCCTAGCCTCCAATCCGACCGCGCTGCGCGAGGTCATGGCCACCGGTGGCCAGAGCCTGCTCAAGGGCATGGAAAATTTCCAGGCAGACCTGAACCGCGGCGGCGGCGCGCTTTCCATCGCCCAGACCGACTACGAGATGTTTAAGATCGGCGAGAATGTCGCAACGGCGCCGGGGAAAGTCGTTTTCCGAAATGAAATCATTGAGTTGTTGCAGTTTTCTCCATCGACGGAGCAGGTCTATGAGATCCCGCTGCTGATCTTCCCGCCGTGGATCAACAAGTTCTACATCATGGATCTGAGGCCCGAGAATTCGTTGATCCGCTGGCTGGCCAGCCAGGGCATTACCGTGTTCGTCGCTTCATGGGTGAACCCCGACGCCTCCCTGGCGACCAAGACCTTCGAAGACTACATGCGCCAGGGGATCTATGAGGGCGTCGGCGCAGTCCTGAAGCAGGCGGGGGTCGAACGTGTGAACACCGTCGGATATTGCATCGGC
The DNA here is from genome assembly GCF_044358365.1 of Phenylobacterium sp. Lineage (GTDB taxonomy): Bacteria > Pseudomonadota > Alphaproteobacteria > Caulobacterales > Caulobacteraceae > Phenylobacterium. Next base: position 23,578 of record NZ_JBIKNZ010000029.1, read on the forward strand.
GGCACTCTTCTCTCCGCGACGCTCGCTCATATGGCGGTGAAGGGCGACACCTCCATCGGCTCGGCCACCTTCTTTGCGGCCCAGCAGGATTTCTCCGAGGCCGGTGATCTACTGCTGTTCACCAACGAGGACTGGTTGAAGGACCTGGAAGCCAAGATGGACGAGGGTGGCGGCGTGCTGTCCGGCGCGACCATGGCCGACACCTTCAACGCCCTGCGCGGCAACGACCTGATCTGGTCGTTCTTCGTCAACAACTACCTGCTCGGCAAGGAGCCAAAGCCCTTCGACCTGCTGTTCTGGAATTCCGACCAGACCCGAATGCCAAAGACGCTGCACACCTTCTATCTGCGCAAGTTCTACGGCGAGAACGCCATGGCCAAGGGTGAACTGATGTTGGACAACGTCCGCATCGATCTCAGCCAGGTGAAGACGCCCATCTATGTGCAGTCGTCCAAGGAAGACCACATCGCGCCCGCTCGCTCGGTCTTCAAAGGGGCCAAACTCTTCGGGGGGCCGACGACCTTCACCATGGCGGGCTCCGGCCACATCGCCGGTGTGATCAACGCGCCCGTCGCCCGCAAGTACCAGCACTGGATCAACCCCGCCCTGCCCGATTCTCTCGAGGAATGGCAGGCCGGCGCCGTGGAGCACCCCGGATCCTGGTGGCCGCACTGGGCCGCATGGCTTGGTGAGCGGTCCGGCGGGATGGTCCCGGCCCGCGATCCCGGCAAGGGGCCGCTAAAGCCGCTGGGTGATGCGCCGGGAGAGTATGTGAAGGTCAAGAGCTGAGGTGATGACCGGGCAGCCCTGAGTGCGTCGAACCGGATCGGATACGCCGGTGGCTTCCCGTGACTCAGATTACTAACGTTTAATGCGCAGTACCTTGCGTCGCCCAATACCTTGCGGTACCTGATTGGTCATCCAAGGAGGCGCGGACGTGCCAGAAGCCATTGAGATCCAGCTGAAGAAGGGAGCGCTCGAGTTATGTGTGCTCGCCCTCCTTCATCGACAAGACAACTACGCCTACGAGATCGCCGCCCGCCTGGCCGACGCCATCGGCATGGGGGAAGGCACCATCTATCCGCTGATGCGGCGGCTGCAGACCGACGGACTGGTCGAGACCTATCTGGTCGAGAGCCCGACCGGTCCGCCGCGCAAATACTACAAGCTGAGTGAGGCGGGCAAACGCAGCTTCATCAGCCAACAGGCCGCCTGGAGCTCGTTCTCCGGGGCCGTGGAAAACATTCTTGGAGGGGCCAAATGACTCGTCAGGCGTTCATCGCCAGATTGCGGGAAGGTCTGCGCGGCCTGCCGCCGCAAGCCATCGCCGACATCGTCGCCGACTATGACACCCACTTCGCCGACGGCGCCGCCGCCGGCCGAACCGAGGCGGAGGTCGCCGAGGCCCTCGGCGATCCCGCCCGGCTGGCCCGCGAACTCCACGCGGAGAGCACGCTGACCCGCTGGAAGGAGGAGCGCAGCCCCTCCTCTGCGGCCGCAGCGGTCTTCGCCGTGCTGGGCCTGGGCGCGATCGACATTCTCATCCTGCTGCCGATCCTCATGACCGTGGGCGCCACACTGTTCGGACTGATCATCGCGGTGATCGCGGTCTTCTTCGCGGGTGGCGTGGTCTTTGCCGCCGGCCCGTTCATGGACCTGCCGGGCGGCCCAGCTGCAGCCCTGCTGGGCGGTATCGGCCTGATGGCCGGGGCCGCGTCGGGCGGCGCGGTCCTCAGCCTCGCGTCGATCGGAATCATCAATGCCCTCGTCTGGTACGGGCGGCTTCACTACCGGCTTCTGAAGCCGGCGCTCCAGTCCTGAAGTCCGGGAGGTTCAGAACATGATCCGCGTTCTCATCATGATCGCCGTCGTCGGCTTCGTGCTGTCGCTGGGCTCACTTTCCGCCGCGGTCGCCATCGGTGGCCCCGACGCCTTCACCCGAGGGGGTTGGCACTGGGCCGAGGGCGGGTCCTGGAGGGGCAAACATCTGGGCTGGGACGACGATGACGGTTCCATGCACCAGCGTGACCTGGGACCACAAGCTACGCGGACCCTGCCCTGGTCTGGCGCTGATCGGCTCGATGTCGATCTGGCGGCCGACATTCAATACATCCAGTCCGCCGGTCCCTCGAGCGTGGTCATCACCGGTCCGGAGAAAGCCGTGAACGAGGTTGTCGTCGAGGGCGACAGCCTGCGTTACCAGCGCGGCGCCCGCCACGGCCATCACGGCTACCCCACGCTGAAGGTGGTGATCCGGGCGCCCGCGATTTCCGAGTTTGACCTGTCGGGTCGCAACACCCTGTCCATTGAGGGGTACAATCAACCCCGGCTGAGCATCAGTGTTTCCGGATCCGCCGAAGTGACCGCGACGGGCACAACCGATGAAGTGATCCTCGATATGTCCGACGCCGGCGACGCCAACCTGGGCGCTCTGAAGTCAAGGTCTGCGCGCTTGGAGGTTTCAGGGTCTGCGGACGCCACCATCGCGCCTACGGAAAGCGCGCGACTGGAAATATCCGGTTCGGGAGATGTGCGTTTGCTCACCAACCCCAAGTCACTGGAAACGGACATCTCGGGCGCCGGCCGGGTCACCCAGGGCGCACCGGCGGCTCCTGCCCCGGCCCCGCCTGTGGCGCCTCGTCCAGCGGGCGGCACGAAGACCTGATGTTATCGACTCAGGCCGGGACGAACTTCAAGGCCACGCCGTTGTTGCAGTAACGCAGGCCGGTGGGCCGTGGACCGTCCGGAAACACGTGACCCTGATGCCCCAGGCACCGTGCGCAATGATACTCTGTGCGCGGCACGCCGATCTTGTAGTCGATCTTTTCGGCCACTGCGCCGGGCAAGGCGCGGAAGAAGCTGGGCCAGCCAGTGCCGCTCTCGTACTTGGTGTCAGAATTGAACAGCGGCAGGTCGCAGCCGAGGCAGACGAACGTGCCCTTGCGCTTCTCGCGGTTCAACGGACTGGTTCCGGCCCGCTCGGTGTCCTCCTGACGGAGCACAAGATAGCTGGCGACCGGTAACCGTTTGCGCCACTCCGCATCGCTCAGCCTGCGGAAGGGCGAGTTCGCGAAGGGGTCTGCCGCTTTCGTGGCGGCCGTGGCCAGGGAGGGACTGAGCAGCGCACAAGCGGTGGCGATCAGCAAGGTCCGGCGGTCAGGGCAAAGGTGTCTCATGTTCACTCATACGTCCGAAGTGGGCGGAAGGTTACACGGATGAAGGGCGCCATTCATAGCGCACATCGGGTGTCTTTTCCTCGTTGGCCTCACCATCGGTGAACTCGACGGCCCGGAAGTCGCGGGCCTCATAGAACCGGCGTGCGCGTTCGTTCTGCTGGAAGGTCCAGAGCTGCTTCGGCGATCCGGAGGCCAGGACATGCGCCAGCAACGCGGCGCCGAGCCCCTGCCCGTGCCGGTCCGGATGAACGTAAAGCTGGTTGATCCAATCGTCGGTGAACACGACGTAGCCTGCGACCACGCCATCGGCCTCCGCCACCCAGGCCGGGTCTTTCGGCAGGATCTCGCCGCCCATCCACGCGACCGCCTCGTCGATGGTGTGCAATTGCGGCAAAAACGCCAGGGTTCGCATCGCCAGTATGTGCAGCGTCCCCATTGCACGAGCGTCGCGCATCTCGGCCGCTCGCAGAATCACAGACCAGCTTCCTCCGGCAGACCCAGCATCAGATTGAGGTTCTGCACCGCCGCGCCGGAGGCCCCCTTCCCCAGATTGTCGAGGATCGCCACCAGCCGGGCCTGCGTTCCGGCCGCGTTGCCGAAGACGAACAGCCGCATCCGGTTGCTTCCGTTCAGGGACTGGGGATCAAAGGCGGCCACATAGCGTGCAGCGCCGGCCCGCGCCGATTGCAGTTCCACGGTCTCATCCAGGCTCGCCAACTCCACAAAGCGTTCGCCGGCATACGCGCTCGAGAGAGCGTCGTGCAGGTCCCTGGGCGAAGGTGCGCCTGGCATGGCCCAGAGTTGCAACGGCACCTCGACCAGCATGCCCTGGGCAAAGCGCCCCACGGACGGGGCGAACACCGGCGGATGGGCCAGTCCGCTATGAATCTGCATCTCGGGCAAGTGCTTGTGCGCAAGCGTCAGGCCGTAGGACCGGAAGGCGTCGTCGGTTCCGACCGGCGGCGTCTGGCTCTCGAATTCGGCGATAAGGCCCTTTCCGCCGCCGGAATAGCCGGAGATCGCGTTCACCGTCAGCGGGAAGTCCGCCGGAATCAGGCCCGCGGCGACCAGCGGCCGGACCAGGGCGATGAAGCCGGTGGGATAGCAGCCGGGGTTCGACACCCGCGTCGCCTTGCCGATCGTCTGGCGCTGGGTCGGTGACATCTCGGCAAAGCCGTAGGCCCAGTCCGGCGCCGTCCTGTAGGCCGTCGACGCATCCACGACCTTGACGGTGCTGGACGTGATCAGCCCCACGGCCTCCCGGGACGCATCATCAGGCAGGCAAAGCACCACGGCGTCCACGCCATTCAGCAGTTCGGCGCGGGCATCGGCGTCCTTGCGCCGCGCCGGATCGATGGAGACCACCTGCAGGTCGCTGCGTCCCGCCAGTCGCTCACGGATCTGGAGCCCCGTGGTGCCAGCTTCGCCGTCGATGAAGATCGTGTGGGTCATAAGGTCGGTGTCCAGCCAAAGAAAAAGGGCGCTCCGGTTTCCCGAAGCGCCCCGATCCGTAAACGCGAGTTGTCATCGCGCGCGGTTAGCGCTTCGAGAACTGGAAGCTGCGTCGGGCTTTCGCCTTGCCGTACTTCTTCCGCTCGACCACGCGGCTGTCGCGGGTCAGGAAGCCATGCGGCTTCAGCACGGCGCGCAGGCCGGGCTCATAGTAGGTAAGCGCCTTGGAGATGGCGTGGCGGATCGCGCCGGCCTGGCCCGAGAGGCCCGAACCGGTGACCGTGATGTCCACGTCGAACTGGCCGACCCGGTCGGTGACCTGGAACGGCTGGGCGATCATCATCCGCAGCACCGGACGGGCGAAATAGACCGTCTGGTCGCGGCCGTCCTTATGCTTGGTGTCTTCGCTGCCGTGAATGGTGATCTTGCCCTTGCCAGGCTTGAGCCAGACGCGGGCCACGGCATTCTTGCGCTTGCCGGTCGCATAGGCGCGGCCATGGGCGTCCAGCTTCTGGACATGAACAACGGGCTCAGCCTGCGTACCCATACCCTTCAGGGCGTCAAAGCCGGTAGCTTCGGTCGTGGTGGCTTCCGACATCAGGCGCTCCGCACGTTCTTGGCGTTCAGATCGGCGAACGCGATGGTCTCGGGGTTCTGCGCCGCGTGCGGATGCTCGCCGGCATTGTAGATGCGCAGATGGGTGAGTTGCTTGCGCGCCAGGGGGCTTTCCTTGGGCAGCATGCGCTCGACGGCCTTCTCCAGCACCCGCTCGGGGTACTTGCCCGCCAGCAGCTGGCCCGCGGTGCGCTTCTTGACGCCGCCGGGGTGGCCCGTGTGCCAGTAGTAGATCTTGTCGGCCAGCTTCTTGCCGGTCATCTTCACCTTGTCGGCGTTGACGACGACAACGAAGTCACCGCAATCGACGTGCGGCGTGTAGTCGGGCCGGTGCTTGCCGCGAAGACGCATGGCGATGAACGAGGCCAGACGACCGACAACGGCGTCCTGAGCGTCGACAACGATCCACTTCTTCTCGACCTCGGCAGGCTTCAGCGAAGCCGTAGTGCTCTTCAGCATGAGGGTGTGTCCATAGAACCTGTTCGGGCGTGCTGGGTGCGCACCCGACGTGAGCCGGGGCATATGCCGGGTGGAAGGCTCGCTGTCAACCCGCAACGAAACGCCGATTGCGCCTTATCTCATTGAAATTATGCAGCATATTTGATGCGGTATTATAATACCGGATGTATTTCCTGCGACCCTCACGGATCAGCTGCGACGAACCCGCCAGGCGAAGGCCACCGCCAGGATCAAGAGGAACGCCGCCGCCAGTTGATGGGCGATCCCCAGGCCGACTGGCGCACCGGCCATCAGGGTGACGATCCCAAGCACGCCCTGCAGGATCACAGCCCCGGCCAGACCCATGCCGAGCAGTTTCTCGCCCGAAGACAAACTGCGCGATCGCATCGCGGCAATGCCCATGCCGATCGCCATCAGCGCCAGCACGTAGGCCAACAGCCGGTGATGAAGTTGCACCGGCCCTTGCGTATGCGCCACGGTCGCCCACAGGGTCGCGCCGGGATAGTCATCCGGGATCAGCGCGCCGTTCATCATCGGCCAGTCGTTGTAGACGAAACCCGCGTCATTGCCCGCCACCAGGGCCCCGAGCAGGATCTGAAGGTAGATCAGCCCGATCATCAACGCCGATGCCCGGCTCCAGCCATCGTTGGGCTTCGAGCGCGGCGCCCCGGCCCAGGCGTCCAGCGCGGTCCAGACCAGCAACCCCAGCAGGGCGAACGCCAGCCCCAGATGAACCATCAGCCGCTCCGGCGCGACGGAGACCCGCTCCGAAAGCCCGCTGGCCACCATCCACCAGCCGACCGCGCCCTGCAGGCCGCCCAGAACAAAGATTCCGCCGATCCGCCAAAACAGCCGCCGGGGGATCTCGCGCCGGATCGCAAACCAGGCGAAGGGAAGCGCAAACACCACGCCCACAAACCGCCCCAGCGCCCGGTGGGACCACTCCCACCAGTAGATGACCTTGAACTCCTCCAGGCTCATGCCGGCGTTCAGTTGGCTGTACTGGGGGATCTGTTTGTAGAGCGCGAACTCGGCCAGCCAGTCGGCCAGCGACAGCGGGGGCAAGGCGCCGGTGACCGGCTTCCATTGGGTGATCGAGAGCCCGGAGTCGGTCAGTCGGGTCGCGCCGCCGACGATCACCATTCCCAATACCAGCAGGGCCACTACAAGCAGCCAGATCGCGACAGGTCGGGAACGGTCGGAACGCAGGAACGAGGTCATCAGCGCGGCTCGCGCACTTCCACAATTGAATCGGGATTTCCCTATAGCGGGCTTACCCCGGAGCCTCCAGCCCGCTATGAGGCGCATATGCCAATGCGCCTTCGAAAACTGGTCGGTCTGGTCGCCATCCTGGCGTTCCTGCTGTTATATGTCGTGGTGGTTTCGTCGGTCGGGGATCACGTGCCCAGACACTGGGCGGCCCAACTGGTCTACTACGCCATAGCCGGCACCCTGTGGGGCGTGCCGCTGTTTCCCCTGTTCCGCTGGATGGAGCGCGAGCCTGGGAGTTGAATCGCCTACCTCCCCCATCGCTCGCGATGGCGGGAGGGGGACCCCCGGCCGAGGCCGAAGGCCAAAGAGCCGGGGGTGGAGGGGGCAAGCCCCGAACTCAGCGTTTTCGCCGACCAACCCGGGCCCCAGATCCGGCTTTCCCCCTCCACCCCCCGCTTTTCAGCGGGCGGTCCCCCTCCCGCCGCTGCGCGGGGGAGGTGATGTGCAAGGGTTAGCCTACCTTGTGAAGCGCCCCTTGGTGTCGCTGAACTGGACTTTGAAACGCCAGATGCCATCAGCGGGGTGTGCCTCAGCTGCCGGCGCCGGACCCGCGCTCATCCAACCCTGTTGGATCATCCGACTGACAGCCTCTTCGAAGCCGTAGTCCTGCGGTCGAACATCGACGGTTTTGCAGTCCCTTAGGAGATCACTATCGGCAACTCGGCAATCAAGAATCACCTCTCCGCCATAGCCCATCCGAAATGCACGTTCGGGATAGTAGGGGCCCGCTACGCCGAGCTCGCGGTAGTCCCTCGAGCTCTTGAATTTCGCCTCCCGCCACGGCGGAGCTGGCTCCGGACGTGTAAAGCGGATTGGCAGAACAATACCCTCAGGATTTTGCTTCGCGGCTTTTCTGGTCAGACGAAACCCGGCCGCGAGGGTGACCGCCGCCCGACCAAACCCGACCCCCGCTGGATCTTCGCTCACGACCGTGCAGTTGATCAGGTTGCCGGCGGGACTGGGCAAACACTTGATCTTGGCCAATCCGCCTGAAAGGTCGCGGGCTTCGGCCGGATAGGCCTCGAGCACTTGGCTTGGAGAGGGTGTTCTCGACCACATCGGCTCTGGCGCCGATTGGGCGAAAGCTGGCGCTGCCGAAAGCGCCGCCACAGCCATCACCAACTTTGTCGTTGCTCTCATCTGCCCATCCGCTAGAAGACGCGCCTCGCCGCCGGGCCCTTCGGAGCGTGGCGCAGCTTGGTAGCGCACTTGACTGGGGGTCAAGGGGTCGCAGGTTCAAATCCTGTCGCTCCGACCAGCGGCCGGCGGCGAGATTCTTCTTTCAGGCCCGAAGCAGCCCGTCCAGGCGGGCTTTGGCGGTTTCCAGATCGCGAAGGGCCAGCAGCAGCGGCGATACGCCGGTCGCCTGTGCAGCACGCGGCGGCGGCGGCGGGCTGGCAGCCACGGCGCCCTCCCCCGCACCCGCAGCCATCAACACCTTGATGCCCTGCTCGCGGTGCAGTTTCTGGACGCCCTTGATGGTGTAGCCTTCGTCGTGGAGCAGGCGGCGCACGCCGGCCAGCACCTGTATATCCACCGGACGATAGAACCGGCGACCGCCGGCGCGCTTCATCGGCTTGATGAAGCCGAACCTGGTTTCCCAGAACCGCAGGACATGTTGCGGCACGCTGAGCTCTTCCGCAGCTTCGGAGATCGTCCGGAAGGCGTCGGGGCCCTTGGCCACGGGGCGATCCCGTCCCTACCGCGACAGCGCGCGGTCGACGCGGGCCTTCATCACCTGCGAGGCACGGAAACCGATCACGCGGCGGGGTTCGATTGCCGCGGGCTCACCGGTCTTGGGATTACGGCCCATCCGGGCGCGTTTGGCCCGCACCTGAAACACGCCAAAGCCCGAGAGCTTGACCTGCTTGCCGTCTTCCAGCGCCACGCACATCAGTTCCAGCACGCGTTCGACCAGCTCTGACGAGTCCTGCCGGGTCAGGCCCACCTGTTCGTGGACGGATTCACAGAGATCCGCCCGCGTGACCGTCGCACCTTTCATGACCGCTCTGACCCCGTTCTCAATTTACTCGTTCTTCCTGATTGTCCCATTGCGACAAAGACTTCAAGTCGCGCGGCGTACTTTGACGCGGCTGTTGCCTAAAGGCGCAGAACGCAGGCGCCCCAGGTCAGCCCGCCGCCCATGGCTTCCAGCAGCAGAAGCTGCCCCGGCTTGATGCGGCCATCCTTGATGCCATGATCCAGCGCAAGCGGAATCGAGGCGGCCGACGTATTGGCATGGATGGCCACGGTGGAGATCACCTTGGTCTCATCGATCCCCAGCCGCTTGGCCACGCCTTCCAGGATGCGCTGATTGGCCTGGTGCGGGATGAACCAGTCGACATCCGAGACCTCGACCCCGGCATCCGCCGCAGCTGCGGTCACCGCCTCGGAGATATTCACGACAGCGTGGCGGAACACCTGATTGCCGAGCATCCGCAGATAGCCGGTCTGGCGATTGGTGGAGACACCGCCGTCCACATAGAGCAGGTCCTGTTTGGTGCCGTCCGCCCGGAGCGCCAGGCCCAGCAGCCCACGATCCGCCGTCGTCCCCTGCCCCTCGCCCGGTTCCAGAACCACAGCGCCAGCGCCATCACCGAACAGCACGCAGGTGGTGCGGTCGGTCCAGTCCATCAACCGGGTCATAGTTTCGGCCCCGATCACCAGCGCGCACTTCGCCCGGTTGCGCGCCACGAACCCATCCGCCACCGAGAGGGCATAAACAAACCCCGAGCAGACCGCCTGCACATCGAAGGCGATCCCGATCGGGCATCCGAGCTTTCGCTGCACGATGGCCGCTACCGCCGGGAAGGTCAGGTCCGGCGTGGTGGTGGCGACTATGATCAGATCGACGTCGGCTGGCGTACGGCCCGCAGCCTCGAGCGCCCGGCGCGCAGCTTCGACCGCCAGATCGGAGACCGGCTGGTCGTCCGCCGCCTGATGGCGTTGATGAATGCCCGTGCGCTCGCGGATCCATTCGTCGGTGGTGTCGACCCGGGTCGAGAGCTCGGCGTTGGTGACGACCCTCTCCGGCAGATATCCGCCAACGCCTGTCACCACACTGCGGACAATCCCCGCCATCTCAGGCAACTCCATCGGCGGCGGCGGACGCAATGCCCACCAGGGCCTCGGGCAAGCGCTTCATGTTCTGCTCGATTTCGGCGGCAAAGCCGCTCTGGGCCACGTCACAGGCGGCCTGGATAGCTTTGGCGAAGTCCCGGACATCCGCCCCGCCATGACATTTCAGGACAAGACCGTTGAGCCCCAGCAGGGGCGCCGCCGGCGACGGGGTCATCTTGTCGCGGAACTTCCGAAGTGACGGGCGCGCGAGCAAAGCGCCCAGGCTGGTGACCGGGCCGGATGTCAGCGCATCGCGCAACTCGTCATACATGAACCGCGCAGCCCCCTCCATCGCCTTCAGGGCGACATTTCCGGTAAAGCCGTCGGTCACCACGACCTCGACGGTGCCGGCGGTGATGTCGTCACCCTCGACAAAACCGCGATAATCCAGGTCGAGCTGGCCCTCGCGCAGAATGCGGTTAGCTTCACGGACCTCCTCGTGGCCCTTCATCTCCTCCGAGCCGACATTCAACAGACCCACGGTGGGTCGATCAACGCCATGCGCCGCCCGATGATAGGCCACGCCCATGATTGCAAACTCAACCAGGCGCGCGGCGTTGCAGTCCACGTTCGCCCCGACATCAAGGAACGTGGTCTGCCCCCGGGCATTGGGAATACTTGCCACAAGGGCTGGTCGATCCAGTTCGGCGCTCATGCGCAGGATCAGTTTCGAGATCGCCATCAGCGCCCCGGTGTTGCCGGCCGAAATGGCAGCAGCTGCACGGCCCTCACGGATCGCTTCAACAGCGCCCCACATCGAGGTGCCCTTGCCGCGACGCATGGCTTGCGCAGGCTTCTCGTCCATGGCGATGACGCGGTCGGCGTGACGGACCTCGATGCGGTCAGCATGGCCGGCGTGGCGGCCGAGCTCGGCGCGGATCATCGCCTCGTCACCGTGCAGCAGCAGTCGCAGCTTCGGCATCGCACCCAGGGCCTGGACACAGGCGGGGATCACCACGGACGGTCCGTGGTCCCCACCCATGGCATCGACAGATATCACGAGAGGTTCAGTCAAATCGGCGCCTTCGTCCCCCTCCACGCCATCGATTCAGGACCGATAGCGCAGCCTTTGCTTCGGACCCCTCCCCGTCTCGATCTGCGGTCAGTATCGAGTGGGAAAGATCGCGGCCGGATGCCGGAATCGGCGCGATCATACCCCGGCACATTGCCGAGTGGAAACTATGCCTTTGGCTCTACCAGCTTTCTGAGCGCCGCAAAGGGCGAGAGCCCCTCGGTCGGCGGCGCGTAGTCGAACGTCACGCCCGGCTTGCGCGGGAAGGGATCGAGTTCCAGAGAAAGATGCTCGACCAGATACTCCGCGATATTCACGGCGTCGTCGGCGATAACATCCGGCGCGTCCGGACTGTCGGCGTCAAATTCGAGGTCACCCTCTTCCGGGGGCGGCGCATGGGCGCTCCCGGCGGGCACGATGCGCACCGCGATGTCGCCGGTGACCGAGGCTTCGAACGGCTCGAGACTGACGCCGCAGATCTGTTCAACCGTGGCGTCGAATCGCCCTGACAGCTCTAGCCCGTCCAGCCAGGGCGCGGCTACAATCTCGGCTCGAAACGAGGACAGACTTTCCAGATCCAGCCGCCGGGCGATATCCGCGCGCTCGGCGCCACCGGCTTCAAGCGTGAGCTTCAGGGGGCCACGACTCACCTCGTGAAGCTTCACGATCCGGTTCCATGGGTCGCTCACAGGTTCGCCCAACGGATCTCGCCCGCATAGAAGACCTCGAGCGGTTGCCCGGCGAGCGCCGTCCGCTGCACCAGGAGGTAGGCCGCAAGTTGCGGCGCCTTGCCCGGATCCACGTCGGCGTAGACGGTTCTGGCCAGCATGGCTTCCAGAGGGCCGGTGTCCGGCAAGGCTGCCAGGCCAGCCTCATAGAGGCCGATCCGGCCGTAGAACGCCTCGCCCAGTTTCCGCATCCGCTTGCTGATGCTCATATCGCCCACACCCATTTCCCGAAGGGTGTTGTCCAGCGCGGAGAGATAGGCATCGAATAGCGCCTGCGCCGTTTCGCTCGCCTGCTCGCCCTGGGACTTCAGGCGCTCGAGGATCAGGTACACATGCAGGCTGTAGAGCTCGAATCGCCCTTCCCGGGTATCGGGAGCCCCAAGCTCGGCGTAGAGGCCCGGAGAGCGGGCCTGCGCCACCACGAGAGGATACAGCGCCTCGCCGGCCAGTTTTGCAGGGCGTGCCTTGAACAGTCGGTTTATCATGGGTGGCCTCGATTTCGCCCCGAGCGCTCTATATAGGGCTGCATTGAACTAAGGGGCCGCCAAGGATAGGTCAAAGCCTCTATACCCGGTCACGAGCCAACCTCGCAGAAAGTCGCAATGTTCCGACGCGCCGCCACCGCCGCCCTCGCCGCCGCATTGCTGGCGACCACGGGTATCACTGCCTGCGCCCCGATCACCAGCTATTCGGGGTTCCAGGCGATCGATTCGGATCCGAAAGACGTCCAGGTGGGTACGGACACCAAGTCCACCGTACGCGCCAAGCTGGGCTCGCCCTCGGCCACATCGACCTTTGACCCGAACGTCTGGTTCTACGTGAACCAGGTCAAGCAGCGTGTCGCGTTCAGCAAGCCAAAGGTCACGGCGCGCAACGTGACCGCCATCGCGTTCAACAAGGACAGCGAACTGGTCGACACGGTGAATACCTACACGCTCAAGGACGGCAAGGTCATTGCGTTCAACAACCGCGAGACACCGACTCGCGGTCGCGAGATGACCATCCTCGAGCAGTTGCTGGGCAGCGTCGGCCAGGGCGGTCTGTTGCCGCAGGATGATCAGGGCGTGCCGGGGTCCCGGCCCGGCGACCGGCGCTGACAAGGCCAGATCGTATAGCCACGCTCACCGAAGAGGCTTGACCAACAGTAGCGTGGTCAGGCCACTGTTCCATTCCAGATCGGGATATCGGTCAGCCTCCCTGTAACCCCGGGCGGCATAGAAGGCCTGGCTCCCGAGGTTGAAGGTATCCGTCTCCAGTCGTGCGAGGGCGTGGCCTGAACTTCCGATTTCGCGTTCGGCCAGATCCATCAGGCGCGCACCTACCCCGGTCCGGGTGTAGCTCGAGTGCACGTGTAGAGCGTTCACGAAGTCGTCTTCCCAGTCCACAAAGCCCGCAATCTGATCGTCCCGCACCGCGACATGGAAACGCAGGCCGCGTGCTGCGACGTAGTGCGCCGGCCGATCTTCCTGCCGGAACGCCTCAGCCGCTGCGCGGCTGATCTGCGGAAGCCAGGTGCTCTCGAACGTTTTGTAGAGGATCGCGCGAAGGCTTGAGGCGTCCGTCTCGCATGCTGAGCGAAGGATCATCATCGTCGCTTCGGCTCCATCCGTGATCATTGTCGGCAACAAAAATGCCCCGGAGATCGCTCTCCGGGGCGCTTCGATCTTGCGTGAGCTTCCGGTCACTGGGCGGCGAGAACCGCCAGCAACAGAAGGGCCACGATGTTGGTAATCTTGATCATCGGGTTCACTGCGGGACCCGAGGTATCCTTGTAGGGGTCGCCGACGGTGTCGCCGGTAACTGCGGCCTTGTGGGCTTCGGAACCCTTGCCGTGAACGACGCCGTCACTGTCGGTGAAGCCTTCTTCGATCACCTTCTTGGCGTTGTCCCAGGCGCCGCCGCCCGAGGTCATCGAGATGGCGACGAACAGGCCGGTGACGATCACGCCCATCAACATGGCGCCGACGCAGGCAAAGGCATCCACCTTCCCGGCGATCGCGTTGATCACGAAGAACAGCACGATCGGCGATGCGACCGGCAGAAGCGACGGGACAATCATTTCCCGGATCGCCGCCTTCGTCAGGATGTCGACCGCGCGACCATACTCGGGCTTGACCTCGCCGGTCATGATCCCGGGGTTTTCCCGGAACTGACGACGAACTTCCACGACCACGGACTGCGCCGCGCGCCCGACGGCCGTCATCGACATGCCACCGAACAGGAACGGCAGCAGACCGCCGAACAGCAGTCCCACCACGACGTAGGGGTTGGAGAGATCGAAGGCCACCGGGCCCATTCCGTCGAAGAAGGACCCCGGCGACGCATTGGCCGCGAAGTACTTCAGATCCTCGGTATAGGCAGCGAAGAGCACAAGCGCGCCCAGGCCGGCCGAACCGATGGCGTAACCCTTGGTCACGGCCTTGGTGGTGTTGCCCACCGCGTCGAGCGCGTCTGTCGTGACGCGAACTTCAGGCGGCAGCCCGGCCATTTCGGCGATGCCACCGGCATTGTCGGTGACCGGACCAAAGGCGTCGAGTGCAACCACGAAACCCGCCAGCGACAACATGGCTGTCGTGGCGATGGCGATGCCGAAGAGGCCCGCCAGGTTGTAGGTCACGATGATGCCCACGATGATCACGATGGCCGGCGCCGCGCAGGCTTCCAGGCTCATCGCCAGGCCCTGGATGACGTTCGTGCCGTGACCCGAGACCGAGGCTTGCGCGACCGACTTCACCGGCCGGAAATTGGTGCCGGTGTAGTACTCGGTGATCATCACGATCAGCGCCGTGATCACCAGGCCCGCCATCGAACACCAGAACAGCGACATGGCGTCGAAGCTCTTCTCGAGGGGGGTGCCTGCGTTGACGGTCAGCGTTTCGGTGACCAGCGACGGGATCAGGAAGTAGAGCGCAATCGCCGACAGCACGCCGGTGACGATCAGGCCCTGGTAAAGCGCGCCCATGATCGAGCCGCTCTTGCCCAGACGCACGGCGAACGTGCCGATGATCGAGGTGACGATGCAGACGCCGCAGATGGCCAGCGGCAGCAACATGACATTCCCCAACATGGCCGAGCCCGCGAAGAAGATGGCGGCCAGCACCATGGTGGCGACCGTGGTCACCGCATAGGTTTCGAACAGGTCGGCGGCCATGCCGGCGCAGTCGCCGACGTTGTCGCCCACGTTGTCGGCGATGGTCGCCGCGTTGCGCGGGTCATCCTCGGGGATACCGGCTTCGACCTTGCCGACCATGTCGCCGCCGACGTCAGCGCCCTTGGTGAAGATGCCGCCGCCCAGACGGGCGAAGATCGAGATCAGCGAGGCGCCGAAGCCGAGCGAGACCAGACCGTCGATCACGTGGCGATCTGACGGCGCCAGACCCTGGGGACCGGTCAGGAAGGCGTAGTACCCCGCCACGCCGATGAGGGCGAAGCCCGCCACCAGCAGACCCGTGATGGCGCCCGAGGTGAAGGCCAGCTTCAAACCCTTCGCCAGACTTTCAGACGCCGCCTGGGCCGTGCGCACATTGGCGCGGACCGAAATCAGCATCCCGGCGAAGCCCGCAGCCCCGGACAGCACGGCGCCGATCAGGAACCCTGCGGCCGCATAGCCGCCGAGGAGCAGGAACAATGCGACCAGCACCACCGCACCCACGATCCCGATCGCGGTGTACTGACGCTTCAGATAGGCCTCGGCCCCTTCCTGGATCGCGGCTGCGATTTCCTGCATCCGGGCGTTGCCCGGTGAGGCGCGCAGCAGCAGAACGGTCTGGAGGATGCCGTAAAGCACCGCCAGGACCCCGGCCACTATGACCAACGGTAGAACAGAACTCATAATTCAGACGCCCCTTTGCGATCGCGTGAGAGAGACCATCCGACGTCCGCGACAGGCGACGTCTGCAGGCCCTCTGCCTCTTCGCGTTTCCCCAACAAGAAC
>NZ_JBIKNZ010000130.1:0-4004 GCF_044358365.1 Phenylobacterium sp.
GACGCCTCAAGGACTGGCGGCGCATCCACACCCGATACGACCGATGCGCACACACCTTCATGTCCGCCATCGCTCTCGCTGCCACCGTCATCTTCTGGCTATGATCAATGAGTCCTGAGCCTAGGCCTTCACCATCGGAGTTCAAATGCACGCCGACACTCTGATGATCCAGGCGCTGGTCTATCTGACCGCCGGCGTGGTTTCGGTGCCGATCGCCAAGCGCCTCGGGCTGGGCTCCGTACTGGGCTATCTGATCGCCGGCGCCCTGGTGGGCCCCTACCTGCTGAACCTGGTGGGCGAGGCAGAGGATGTGATGCACTTCGCCGAGTTCGGCGTCGTGATCCTGCTGTTCCTGATCGGTCTGGAGGTGCGGCCTGCATTGCTCTGGCAGATGCGAACCTCGATCTTCGGGCTGGGCACGGCGCAGCTGGCGGTGAGCGGCGCGGCCATCGGCGCCGTGGTGCTGATGCTGGGCGCCGACTGGCGGGTCGCGCTGGCGGCGGGACTGATCCTGGCGCTCTCCTCGACGGCCATCGTGCTCCAGAATCTGGAAGAGAAGGGCCTGAGGCAGGGACCAATCGGTCAGGCGGCGTTCGGCGTCCTGCTGTTCCAGGATCTGGCGGTGATCCCGCTGTTCGCGCTGTTGCCTCTGTTGGCGGTCGGGGCCGCCAGCGTCGCCTCGGGGCACGAGGGCGTGCTGGGCGCACTTCCGGCCTGGATGCGGGTGCTGGCCAGCCTGGCCGCCGTGGCCGGGGTGGTGTTTGGCGGACGCTATCTGATCCGGCCTATCTTCCGCTTCATAGCTGCCGCCCGCCTGCGCGAGATCTTTACCGCCTCGGCCCTACTGATCGTGGTGGCGGTTGCGGCGCTGATGGAGCTGGTGGGGCTGTCGCCGGCGCTGGGCGCCTTCCTGGCCGGCGTGGTCCTGGCCGAGAGCGAGTTCCGGCGCGAGCTGGAAACCGACATCGAGCCGTTCCGGGGTCTGCTGCTGGGCCTGTTCTTCATCACTGTGGGCGCGGGCCTGAATTTCGCCCTGGTCGCCAGCGCGCCGGTGCTGATCATCTCCCTGGCCGTCGGCCTGATGGTGCTGAAATTCCTGACCATGTGGGGCGTGGGCCTGGCCTTCGGGCGCTGCCGCCGCGACGCCGCCACCATCGCCGTCTCACTGGCCCAGGGCGGCGAGTTCGCCTTCGTCCTGCTGGGCTTCGTGCAGGCAGGACGGGTGATGAGCGCCGAGCAGGCCGGGATCGCCACCGTGGTCGTGGCGCTCTCCATGGCGCTGACGCCCATCGCCTTCATGCTCTATGAGCGGCTGGTCCTGAACCGCGTCCAACTGTCGGATGAACCCGAACGGCTGGAGTTCGACGACGGTGCGCCCGACGTAATCGTGGCCGGCTTCGGTCGCTTCGGCCAGATCGCCACCCGCCTGCTTACGGCCAACGATTTCAAGGTGGTGCTGCTGGACAGCTCCATAGAGCAGATCGACCTGATCCGTCGTTTCGGCTGGCCGGTGCACTATGGCGACGCCACGCGCCTGGACCTGCTGCGCGCCGCCGGCGCCGACAAGGCCAAGCTGTTGCTGGTGGCCATCGATGAGAGAGACAAGGCGGTCGAACTGGTGCGCGCCGCGACGGAGTACTTCCCGAATCTGACCATTCTCGGTCGCGCCTACGACCGTCGTCACGCCTATGAGCTGCTGGAGGCCGGCGTTGACGGGGTCGAGCGGGAAACCTTTGAAAGCGCGTTGAACTTCGGCCGCAAGGCTCTGACGCGACTGGGCCTGTCAGACCGACGCTCGGCCAAGGCGGTTAATCTGTTCCGCGAGATGGACATCGCATTGTTCACGTCTCTGGCTCCGTCCTTCGGGTCCGGCGACGGCTACATCATGGCTACCCGTGACAGCCGCGCCACCATGGAGACGCTGCTGCGCGCGGAGATGCAGCGCCTCTCCAAGGAGGAGGCCGAGGACGCCGACAACGACACGGCCACCGAACAGCGCCGGCGACTGGAGGCCGGCTGAACGCCGGTGTAAAGGATCGGAATGAGCCAGTCCCCCGCGCCGCAGGACAGCATCGTCCCCGTCTCCTTCGAACTCTATGCGAAGGATTTCGCCGCCTTCACCCGGGCCCTGGGTGATAGTTTCGCTCGCTGGGGCTTCGCGGTGATCTCGGATCACGGCATGCCCCAGTCCAGGGTCGACGCCGCCCTTGAGGAAACCCGGGCCTTCTTCGCCCTGCCCGAGGCGGCCAAGCTGAAGTACAGGCTGCCGGTGCAGGGCCAGCGCGGCTACACGCCCTTCGGCGTCGAGACCGCCAAGGGCCACACCCACTACGATCTCAAGGAATTCTGGCACGTGGGCCGGGACCTGCCGGCTGGCCACCGGTTCCGTGATCACATGCCGGACAACGTCTGGCCTGACGCCGAGCTGCCGGACTTCCAGGCCCGGGTTGGCTGGCTCTACGGCGCGCTGGATTCCATGGGGCTGAAGGTGCTGGAGGCGGTGGCCGCCTATCTGGGCCTCGACCGACACTTCTTCGATCCCACCGTGGACTTCGGCAATTCGATCCTGCGGCTGCTGCGCTATCCGCCCGTTCCGAAGGATGGCCCGCACATCCGCGCCGGCGCCCACGAGGACATCAATGTCATCACCCTGCTGCTGGGCGCCGACGAGGCGGGCCTGCAGGTCAAGGATCACGACGGTCGCTGGATCGACATCAATCCGCCGCCCGGCAGCCTCGTCTGCAACATCGGCGACATGCTGCAGCGGCTCTGCAACCACCGCCTGCCGTCAACCACCCACCAGGTGGTCAACCCGTCGCCCGAGCGCCGCGGCTTCCCGCGCTACTCCACCCCATTCTTCCTGCACTTCAATTCTGACTACCGCATCGAGACACTGCCGAACTGCGTGGATGCCGCCCATCCGGACCGCTACCCCACTCCGATCACGGCGGATGAGTACCTTCAGGAGCGGTTGCGGGAGATCAAACTGGCCTGATCGTCAGACCTGATGCGGTAGCACCGAGCGATCCATCAACTGCGCCAGCTCCTCCGGCCCGCTGACAGAAACCCCCAGATCCGTCACCAGCCCGTTGCCCAGCGTGTAGACCCAGCCGTGCACCGACACGGCCTGGCCCCGCGCCCAGGCTTCACGCAGGAAGACGTCTGAAGCGACGTTCTTCACCTGACGGATCACGTTCAGCTCCACCAGCCGGTCCCACCTCGCCCGCTCGCCCGGCAGGGCGTCCAGTTCATGGCGGTGGTCGTGGTGCGTCTCGCGGATCGGGTGCAGCCAGTGGTCGACAAGGCCCCGGCGCTTGCCGTCGACCGCGGCGGCGACGCCGCTACAGCCATAGTGGCCGACCACCAGGATGTGCTTCACCTTGATCACGTCGACGGCGAACTGCAGCACCGACAGGTAGTTCGCATCCTGCGGCGGGGCCAGATTCGCGACATTGCGATGCACGAACAGCTCGCCGGGATCCAGCCCCACGATCTCATTGGCCGGCACGCGACTGTCGGCGCAGCCGATCCACAGGTACTCCGGCGCCTGCTGGCCCTCCAGTCGTTTGAAGAAGCCCGGGTCGACGGCGGTCTTGTCGGCCGCCCAGACGCGGTTCTTGGCCTTGAGGTCTTCTAGGGTCTTTGGCATCAGGCCTTGGCGTCCGGCTGGCGACTGGGGTGAGCGGCGGCAAAGGCCGGGTGCATGGCGGTCCGCTCGGCAACTCCGGCGATGGCGGGCCAGGGCGTCATGTCCACCTGGAAGCGGTTGGCGGAATAGACCTGCGGGACGATGCAGCAGTCGGCGATCGTCGGACTGTCACCAAAGGCGAACATGCCCGCATGCCGGGCGACCATCGGCTCAAGGGCGTCGAAGCCTTCGCGGATCCAGGGCTGGATCCATTCGCGCACCAGCGCCTCGTCGCCGACCCCCAGCGTTTTCAGGCGCGCGCCCACCCGGGTGTTGTTCAGCGGGTGAATATCGCAGGCCACGATATTGGCCATTG
>NZ_JBIKNZ010000081.1:0-13630 GCF_044358365.1 Phenylobacterium sp.
CCGAGGTGCCCCAAAGTTCCCTCTCCGTTCCGCCGCGACTCTGCGCTAAGCTCCCCGGCGTGACCAGCACCCCGCCCGCCCTCACCCTCGCCCCCGCCCTCGTGGTCCTGCCCGGGCCCCGCTGCGCCGTGGCCGGGCCCGGCGCGACCCTCGACGCGGCCTCCGGCCCCGCCGACGGCCACCCCGGCTCCAACCCCTCCGACGCCACCACCGCCCAGCCCATCCGCCCCCCCGCCGCCCGCGACCTGTTCGAGACCGCCCCCGTCCTCGTCGCCCACGCCGCCATGACGGCCCGGCGCCTCAACATCCCCCCACCGCCCCGATCCCCCCGCATCTTCGACGCCCTCGAACTCTACGCCTTCGTCCGCCCCGCTCGCTTCACCGCCCCCAGCGCCGCGGGCCTCGCCCAGGCGCTGGGCCTGCCGGAGCCGAAGACCGCCGGGGAACAGGCCACAACCCTGCGCGCCGCCGTCACCGCCCTGCTGGCCGAACTGGCCCATACCCCCACCCCGTCGCGCGAGGAGGCGCTGGCCATCGCCGAGACCCTGGCGCGCGGCGGCTGGGCCTGGGGCGCCGCCGTCATCGGGGCGCTGCGCAGCCAGCTCCCGGGCAACATGTTCCGCACCTCGGGCCTCGATGTCTGGGCGCGCATGGCCGAGTGGGAGGCCGAGGCGCCCCCCGGCGAGCCCGGCTCGAAGCCGATCGAGTCTGACGCCGCCGCCGCCCGGCTGGTGGAGGTCCTGGCCCGCGCCGGGCTGGACGAGGCCCGGCCCACCCAGAGCCAGTACGCCGCCGAAGCCGCTCACGTCTTCCAGCCCCGCGAACGCGAGGGCGAGCCGCGCATGATGCTGGCCGAGGCGGGCACCGGCGTCGGCAAGACGCTGGGCTATCTCGCCCCCGCCTCGCTGTGGGCCGAGGCCAATGGCCCGGCGGTCTGGATCTCCACCTACACCCGCGCCCTGCAGCGCCAGATCGAGCGCGAGAGCCGCGCCCTCTACGCCGATGAGGCCGTGCGCGCGAAGAAGGCCGTGGTGCGCAAGGGCCGCGAGAACTATCTGTGTTTGCTCAATTTTCAGGACATGGCCAACGCCGCCCAACTGGGCAACGGCGACCTGGTGGGCCTCGGGCTGGCCGCCCGCTGGGCCCGCGCCACCCGCGACGGCGACATGACCGGGGGCGACTTCCCGGCCTGGCTGTCCACCCTCTTCGCCGTGCCGGTCGCCGCCCAGGCCAGTCCCGCCAACCTCGTCGACCGGCGCGGCGAATGCGTCCACGCGGGGTGCCAGCACTACCGCGCCTGCTTCGTGGAGAAGGCGATCCGCGGCTCGCGCAAGGCTGACCTGGTCATCGCCAACCACGCCCTGGTCATGACCCAGGCCGCCTTCGACGGCGCCCGGGCGGCGCGGGGCTCCAGGGGCGACGCCGAGACCACGCTCCTGAAGCGCATCGTCTTCGACGAGGGCCACCACCTGTTCGATGCCGCCGACAGCGCCTTCTCCGCCGCGCTCTCGGGCCAGGAGGCCGCCGAGATGCGCCGCTGGCTGCGTGGGCCCGAGGGGCGCGGTCGACGGGGCAGGGGCCTTGAGGCGCGCCTGCTCGACATGCTGGGCGACAGCGAGGAGGCCCGCACCCAGCTCACCGACGTGCTGCACGCCGCCGCCGCCCTGCCGGGCGAGGGCTGGTCCGGCCGCATCGCCCCGCCCAACGGCGAGGTCAATCCCATCGGCCCGGTCGAGGCTTTCCTGGTGGCCCTGATCGAGCAGCTTCGCGCCCGCGCCGCCCCCTCCGAGGTGGGCATGGAATGCGCCGCCCGCCCGGCCCTGGACCTGGTCCGCTCCACCGCCCGCGAGGCCGCCCGCGCGCTCGCTCGCATCGAGGCCCCCCTCCTGGCCCTGGCCCGCGCGCTCGAGACCCTCATGGACGACGAGGCCGCCAGCCTCGGCGGCTCCGAGCGTGCGAGAATTGAAGGCGCTTTGAGGGGGCTAGATCGACGCGCCCGCATGCAGCTGCCCGCCTGGCGCTCCATGCTCCAGGCCATCGACGAGAACGCCGACGACGACCCGGACTTCGTGGACTGGTTCGACGCCACCTTCCTGTATGGCCGCGTCGTCGACGCCGCCTGTCGCCGCCACTGGGTCGATCCCACCGAGCCGCTCACCAATGCGGTGATCAAGCCCGCCCACGGGGTGCTGGTGACCTCGGCCACCCTGTCGGACCCCACCCTCGACGACCCCTTCGCACTCGCCGAGATGCGCACCGGCGCCGCCCGCCTGCCCGACCGGCCGAAGACGCTGAAGCTGGCCTCGCCCTTCGACTACGCCGCCCACGCCCGCTGCCTGGTGATCACCGACGTCAACAAGGAGGACGCCCGCCAGGTCTCGGCGGCCCTGCGCGAGCTGTTCCTGGCCGCCGGCGGCGGAGGCGTCGGCCTCTTCACCGCCATCCGGCGCCTGCGCGCGGTGCATGAGCGGATCGCCTCCCCCCTGGCCGACAAGGGCCTGGCCCTCTACGCCCAGCACGTCGACCCGCTGGAGGTGGGCGCCCTGGTGGACATCTTCCGCGCCGAACAGGACGCCTGCCTCCTGGGCACCGATGCGGTGCGCGACGGCATGGATGTGCCCGGCCGGTCCTTGCGCCTGCTGGTCTTTGACCGGGTCCCCTGGCCGCGCCCCGATATCCTGCACAAGGCCCGCCGCATCCGCTTCGGCGGCAAGGGCTACGACGACGGCATCGCACGCGCCCGCATCGCCCAGGCCTTCGGCCGCCTGATCCGCCGCGCCGACGACAAGGGCGTCTTCGTCATGCTGGACGCCGCCGCCCCCACCCGCCTCTTCGCCGGCTTGCCCCCCGGCGTCGAGGTGCAGCGCATGACCCTCGTGGAGGCCATCGAACTGGTGGAGGCCTTCCTGCCCCCTCCGTCGGCTGCGCCGCCACCTCCCCCAGAGGGGGAGGGTCTGTGACTCTCAAAACCAACCCAGATGCTCCCCCCGGTGGGGGAGCTGTCAGCGAAGCTGACTGAGGGGGCCTCCCACCATGGACGCCCCACGCCGCACCCGCACCTTCGCCCGCCAGCTCCGCGGCGCGATGTCGCTACCCGAAGTTATCCTCTGGCAGGCGATCCGGTCGCGAAAGGTCAACGGCCTGCGCTTCCGTCGCCAGCACCCTTTCGACTCCTATGTGCTCGATTTCTACTGCCCGGAATTCCGCCTCTGCCTCGAGGTCGACGGCGCCAGCCATGGCCTGGGCGATCGTCCCCTGCGCGACGACATCCGCGACGCCCGGCTGGCCGCGCAGGGCATCCGCACCCTGAGGATGTCCGCCGAGCTCGTTCTGCATGACGTCGACGATGCGGTGCGCATGATCCGGGGGTTTCTGGACCTTCCCGAACCCCTGGACTGACCCCCTCCGTCGGCTGCGCCGCCACCTCCCCCAGAGGGGGAGGATCTGTGACTCTCGAAACCAACCCAGATGCTCCCCCCGGTGGGGGAGCTGTCAGCGAAGCTGACTGAGGGGGCCTAGGCCGCCACCGCCAGCTGTTCGAACAGATCCGCCGGCCAGGCCGAGGTATAGGGCTTTAACCCGAGGCCCGCCCGCACGGCGTCCATCGGCTGGTCCCAGATCGCCTCCCAGGCCACGCCCAGCAGAGGCGGGCTCTCGCGGCCGTGGACCCAGCCCCCGAGAATGGTGTCCAGCAGCAGGGTCGCCGCCTCGGGTCGATCGAACGCGGCGCGGGTCAGCACCATGGCCAGGAACATCGCCGAATAGCTGTGTCCGAACTGGCCCAGCTGAAAGCCCGAGATCGCCACCTCATGCAGTCCGGTGGTCTGGTAGCCGGCGGCCAGGTGCCAGAGGTCATGGCACTGGAGGATACGCGCGTTGAGATAGTCCAGCGGCGCGGGCAGGTCGGCCAGACCCAGGGTCTCGCGGTCCAGCACCTCCAGGTCGAAGCCGTTATCGACGATCAGGCTGTGAAACTCGCCGCCCAGTGACACCTTCGGACACACCGCCAGCGACGCCATGGTGAACTTTGCCGGATAGCCCTGGGCCGCCGCTTCCGCGCAGCCAGGATAGGCCAGGGCCGTGCGGGCCACACGCGCCGTCATCCCCGGAGACAGATGACCCAGCAGCGCCGCTGTGCGCTGCGTCACGCCACCTGCGCCCAGCGTGCCGGGCGGCGTGTCGATCAGCGCCCAGAAGGCGGTCCAGAATTCGGGTGGGATGGGCTCGGGTAGAGCCGGGGCCCCCGCAAGCGCCGCAGCCTTGACCGCCTCACCACGCCAGCCTTCCGCCGAGCGGTCGTAGATCTCGGACAATCGTTCAGGTTGTGAAATGGCTGCCGACATCCATAGGGCTGCCAGCCCCTGCAGCCCTCCCGTCGTCGCCTCCCGGCGCAGATCTGCCGCCAGTGCAAAGGCGTCACCGTCGGCCCGGGCGGTCGCGGCTTCGAAGCTGGCTCGCGTCATCTCAGCCTCCGTTGCTCTGGCGCATTGCGGCCATCGCGGCCTCCAGCTCTGTGGCGACGACCTTGCCGTCCTTGTTGGCGTCGACCATCTCGAAGCGCTCGGCCGGCCGGCCGGCGGCGACCCACTCGTCCTTGCTGACGCCACCGTCGCTGTTCTTGTCCCAGGCCTTGATCATGTCGGCCGGCGCCGGCATCTGCGCCGAAGCCGCCCCGGCTGCCGCCAGCATGGCCACGGCCACCGTGGTGATGATGAGTGTGCGCATGCCGCTCTCCCTGAAAATGCCGTTCGAGTTCACCCCGTCTGCTGCCTGGATATTGCAAGATTGTGGCCGTTCCAAGCGCTTTCGCCCGTTTGCGCCGGCTGGCGGGGCAGGCTAGTGAGCCGCGATGAAACGCGTCGGCCTCATCGGCTTCGGACAATTCGGACAGCTGGCGGCCCAGACCCTGAAGGCGCACTTCGAGGTTGCCGTTTGTGATCCGGCGCCCGCCACCGCAGCGCTGGCCGGCGAGCTCGGCGTGGATGTTGAAACCCTGGCGGCGGTCGCGGCCCGTGAGATCGTCATCTTCGCTGTGCCTGTCGTTGCGATGGAGGCGGTGTTCCGCGCCGCCGCCCCGCACCTCACGCCAGGCGCCCTGGTCATCGATGTCGGCTCGGTGAAGATGCTGCCGGCGCGCTGGATGACCGAGATTCTGCCCAGGCATGTCGACCTCGTGGCGACCCACCCCCTGTTCGGTCCGCAGAGCGCCAGGACCGGGCTTGATGGCCTGCGTCTGGTGGTGTGTCCGATCCGGGGCGAGCGTTCTGAAAAGGTCGTGGCCTTCGGCCGCGCACTCGGCCTGACCGTCACCGTCACCACGCCGGAGGAGCATGACCGGGAGATGGCCTATGTTCAGGCGCTCACCCACCTGATCGGTCGCTCGCTGGTCAATCTGGGGATCCCCGACGAGCAGTTGAAGACGGCGTCCTACCAGCACCTGCTTGAGCTATGCGCCTTGATCGGCGCCGATACCTTCGAACTATTCACAGCGATACAGACCCAGAACCCCTTCGCCGCCGAAGTGGTCGAGAGGTTCGTCGGCGAGGCGCAGAGCCTGCTGGATCAGGTCGCAGCCAAACGGCCCTAAGCCCGCATGAAATCTGCCAGGGCCGCGACGACCGCGCGGTTGTGTTCCTCGAGCCCGATGGTGATCCGCAGGTGGTTCGGCAGGCCGTAGTTCAGGACCCTCCGAGTCAGAAGACCCCTGGCGCTCAGGAAAGCGTCGGCGTCGGCGGCCGTCTTGCCCGGTTGGTTCGAAAACCCGATGAGCAGAAAGTTGGTGGCCGACGGCCCTACGATCTCTAGGCCCAGGCCGCCGAGTTGCTGGGTCAGCCAGGGCCGCCACTGCTCGACGTGAGCGATGGAGCGGTCCTGGAAATCCTTGTCCCCAAGCGCTGCGACGCCAGCCATTTGCCCGGGGATGGAGGTGTTGAACGGCAGCCGGATACGGTCGACGGCCTCGGCGATGGCCAAGGGCGCATAGCCCCAGCCCAACCTGAGCGCGGCCAGGCCGTAGAGCTTCGAGAAAGTGTGGGTCACCACCACATTGTCGGAACCACGGGCGAAATCCAGGCCATCACTGAACCGGTCGTCCAGCGCGAACTCGCCGTAGGCTGCGTCCAGCACCAGAACGACGCTCGGCGGCAAAGCGGCATGCAGACGCTCGATCTCGGAGAAGGCGATCCAGGTGCCTGTCGGATTGCCGGGGTTGGCCAGAAAAACCAGCCGCGTGCGTTCATCCACGACCTTCAGGATTTCGTCCACATCGATCCGGTAATCAGGCTCCCGCGCCAGTTTCACCTGGGCCTGACAGGCGTGGGCGCCGATGGCGTAGGCTGCAAAGCCGTACTCGCCCTGAACAATGTTGTCCCCCGGCTCCAAGAATGCCTGATTCAGAAGCTGAAACACCTCGTCTGATCCGCATCCGAAAATCAGGCGTTCGGGCTCCAGCCGGAAGGTCGAGGCGATGGCGTCGCGCAGGATCGTGGTCCGACTGTCGGGGTACATATGCAGCAGATCGGCGGCCTCGGCATAGGCCGCCCGGGCCTTGGGACTCACACCCAGAACATTCTCGTTGGCCGAGAGCTTGATAGGGGTCGCAACGCCGTCCGCCTTGGCCTTGCCGGGCACATAGGCGTGGATGTCCATGATTCCCGGTTTGGGAACGGGCTTCGGCGCGTGCGCGCGGTCTGTTAGGTCGCGAGGATCGGACATGGTGTCTGCCGGTGTTGGGACGGGCGGCGGGTAAACGGCCTCTTACACGTCCAGCTGCGTTGGCGCAGCCCCAATGACACCGCTCAGGCGTCCCGGCGCCCTGGCCAGTCGTTCGTCGTCGCGCTGATAGAACCCGGCGAACTGGAACAGCTTCAAGCCCCCGGTCGATGCCAGGATATCCGCCGCCACGCCGTCGCGACCCAGAGCTTCGATGATAGTTGACGGCGCGCCGGGCGCATCCGTGACCCAGAATGTGCTGTCGCCACCGGTCGGCTCAACTTCGATCGCCGCCACCGCCAGAGCCGACATTGGACCCCAGGCGGCCAGGCAGGGCAGGGCCGCGAAGACCTTGAGCGACGGTTCGGCCAGCAGCCGACCCCACCAGGCGTTGTCGGGCGTCAGGCTGCAGACCGCCACCCCGCCGGAGGTGCGAGCCGCCGCCAAAGCGTCTTCCGGTCTTGCTGCCTGGCGCAATGGGGGCGCGCCGCCAAAGCGCTGCCGGGCTAGCTCGACACCGCGTCCGGGATCGCGCCCGCCCCAAACAGAGATATGGAATGGTCCCTGTCCCGCCAGACTGTCGCCGATTAATTCCTGCCAGACGCCCACGATGAGGCCGGCATCTGCGGCCTTGCGCTCGCTGGAGATCAGCCGCCGTAGAATCGCGGCCTCACGACCGGGGCGCAGTCCGAACTTGCCGCCGTCGCCTGCCGCCCGCTTCGCCGCCACCACCACCCGAGCCAGGGATGCGCGTTCATCGATCAGCCGCAGCAACTCTGTATCAAGGGCGTCGATGCGCTGGCGCACCGCATCAAGCGACGGCGCTGCGTCCGTTTTCCCCTCGGACATAGAACTTCCTCAGAACCCTGGATCGCGACCTATGGCATTGCGGAGTTGTGCGCAATAGAGGGTCGACTGGCCAAAAAGTTGCGCGTGAAACTGTATCTGTGAGTTCAGGCTGCGGCCGCGTCGCCCTGGGAGTTGAGCGCATCTTGCAGGGCCGCCAGCAGTTGTTCCGGCTTCATCGGCTTTTCGACCACGCCGTTCATCCCGGCAGCCATATAGCCTGCGGCATCTTCAGGGTCCGCATTGGCAGTCAAAGCGATGATCGGCACGGCTCCGGCAGGCCCAGAAAGCGCCCTGATCGCGCGGGTAGCGGCGATGCCATCCATCCGCGGCATCCTGATGTCCATCAGGATGAGGTCAAAACGTCCCGAACGGGCGGTCTCAACGGCCTCTTCGCCGTCCTCGGCGGTCTCGCTGGTGCAGTCAAACATTTCCACCAGCGATTGGGCCACCATGCGATTGGTGGCGTTGTCATCGACCACCAGAATGTGAGCGGCACGGCCCGGCGCGTCTGTCGGCGCGCTGACTTCGTCGGGCACATGCGCCAGCACAATCTCGAAGCTTACGGTTTCAGAGGCGCCGGCGCTGCTTTCCTTGCGCAGTACGCCGCCCATTTTCCCGAGAACGCTGTTGGCCAACATTGCGCCCAGCGCGATTTCCAGACCCAGCCGCTCTTCGATGATGCGTACGCGGGTCTCAGGATCTTCGGCATCCCAGGCTGTGTCGCGCGGACCCCGGACACGACCCTCAAGCCGAACACCGGCCGTTTCGCAGTAAACATGCAGACCGGCTTCGACGGCGCCTCGACCCTGGCCGGCGACAGCTTCGCCGATGAATCCATCGAAAATCTGAAGCAACCGGCGACGATCAGCCAGAGCGGCCGCCTCTGGATCACCGTCGTAAGACACCAGCAAGGTAACGCCAGTGGCTGCGGCACGCGCTTGCCACAGATTCTGGATCTCATCCATGAGGTTGTACAACCGCACGGGTTCGAGCTGGAGTGTAAGTTCGCCGCGCGCCACGCCCCGTAGATCAGCCGCAGTGTCGAGAAGACGGGTAACCGCCGAGGCGGCCTCCGAGACGCTAGCGACGCAGGCTTCACCGTCGGGCGCGAGCCGTTGCCGCATCAACTGTTCGGCAAGAGCGCGTACGCCCTCCATGTGCTGGCGAACGTCGGCGGTCACACGGTCGAAGAGGAAGTCGGGAAGCGACATTGCACGCAGGGCGAAAACAGACTTGGCAAATTCACTATATACGTGGGCGATTTCCCGAGTGTTAAGCGCACTTTAGATGACCGAAGAACCCGAGCGGCAAGTGTCTTCCTCGCAGTGTTGCGCTTCCCAGCCGCAGCGTTGAGGCCCATATGAAGCCCATGAGCGATAGCGCACTTGTCCTGTTTTCCGGCGGCCAGGATTCCACGGCCTGTCTGGCCTGGGCGCTCGACCGCTATGCCCGTGTGGAAACTGTCGGTTTTGACTATGGCCAACGCCACAGCGTGGAACTTGAAGCGCGCCTGGCGATCCGCTCGCGCATCTCGCGGGAGTTCACGGCTTGGCGAGGCCGGCTTGGCGAGGATCATGTCCTCGACATTCGCAGTTTCGGCTCCATCGCGGACACGGCGATGACCACGGACCGCGCCATCGAAACCACCGCAAGGGGATTGCCATCAACCTTTGTGCCTGGCCGCAATCTCGTCTTTCTGGTCTATGCGGCGGCGCTCGCGGACCGGCGCGGCCTTACGGCTTTGGTTGGCGGTATGTGTGAGACGGATTTCTCCGGCTATCCTGACTGTCGGCGCGATACGCTTGACGCCACCGAGCGTGCGCTGAACCTGGGGATGGATCGGGGCTTTCGTGTCGAGACCCCGCTGATGCACCTCACCAAAGCGCAGACCTGGGGATTGGCCAAGGCGCTCGGGGGCGAACCGTTGGTCGCAGTTACGGTGGAGGAAAGCCACACCTGCTATCTCGGCGAGCGCGGCGCGTTACACACCTGGGGTTATGGATGTGGCGCCTGTCCGGCCTGCGACCTGCGCCGCGCTGGCTACGAGGCCTGGGACGGTCAGGAACGCCCGGAGTTCGCCGCATGAGCTATGCGGTCAAGGAGATATTCCTGACCCTGCAAGGGGAGGGCGGCCAGGCAGGCCGGCCGGCGGTGTTTTGCCGGTTCGCGGGGTGCAATCTCTGGTCAGGCCGGGAACAGGACCGGGCAACGGCTGTCTGCAACTTCTGCGACACGGATTTTGTCGGCCTGGATGGGCCGGGTGGCGGACGCTTCCTGAATGCTGAATCACTGGCGGCCGCGGTCGAGGCTGCCTGGCAGGGCGGCCGGTCGGATCGCCTGACGGTCCTTACCGGAGGTGAGCCACTGCTTCAGGTCGACGAAGCGCTGGTCGAGGCTCTTCACGCCCGTGGATTCAGCATTGCGTTGGAAACCAATGGCACCCTTGCAGCGCCAGCCGGGATCGACTGGATCTGCGTCAGTCCCAAGGCTCAGGCCGCCGTTGTTCAGCAGCAGGGGCAGGAGCTGAAGCTTGTGTATCCTCAGCCAGGCGTCGACCCGGCTCGCTTCGAGGCTCTGGATTTCGAGCGGTTCCTGCTCCAGCCCATGGACGGGCCGGGGCGCCTCGACAACACAGAAGCTGCGATCGCCTATTGCCTCGCGCACCCTCGCTGGCGTTTAAGCGTGCAAACCCACAAGTATCTCGGCATCGCCTAGGCCCATCGGCGGTCCAAGTCGCCCCATTGCAGTAGCCATGACCCCACCCATCTTCGAAATCACCAAGGCTGCGACGTTTGACGCCGCCCACTTCTTCGCCGAGGGGCCGATCCACCGGCCTTACTCGAACCTGCATGGCCATTCGTTCCGTGTGGAGGCGACTGTGAAGGGCGAGGCTGATGAAACGGTTGGCTGGGTTGCCGACCTTGCCGATCTTGATGCCGCCCTGAAGGCAGTCGCCGGGCAACTGGATCACGGTTTGCTGAATGAGAAGCCGGGCCTGGAGCGCCCCACGCTTGAACATCTGTGTCTGTATTTCGCTGAGCGCCTGCGCCCTGCGTTTCCGGGCCTGTCACGGATTGTCGTGTCTCGTCCGACTATCAGCGAGAGCTGCGCGCTGAACCTCGGTTAGAGGGTTAAATTTCGACGTTCTGGTTCGCGTTTTCGATGTCGTTCTCGCGCCGCCACGGCCCTGGGAAATTGGGGTCGGTCCGGCGCCTTCGATCAGGGCCAAAATAGCTCTTCGACCTTATGAACGGGCGCTTGTTTTCGATAGCCTGGTGTAAACGCTCCACGACGCCGCGGGCAGTGAGAGGCTTGGCCAAAAACTCGGTCACGCCGGCGTCGCGCGCCTCACTAACCCTGACGTAGGTGGAATGGCCGGTGATCATCACCACCGGCGCCATCCGGTTTGAGCTGTCAGGGGAATTGCGCAGCAGTCTGACGAACTCGATACCGTCCATCGGCTGCATCGAGAGATCTGTCATGACCACGTCGATGGGGTAGTCCCGCATCATCTTCAGCCCTTCAGCGCCGTCCTTCGCTTCGAAGATTCGGGTAACCCCGATGGCCCGCAGGATCTCAGCCAGCAGCAGCCGCATGTTTTGGTTGTCATCAACCAGCAGAATTTTCAGCAGGTCGTAGCGCACGATAATCCCTTTTGCCGGCCATACTGCCCGGACGGTGCAATATTGAGACCGGCAGCCGCTGCCGGCGAGCGGTGCGTAAGGCACCCCGTGCGCATTGGTCAAACAGATGTTAAGGCTAGGCGCCAAAATTGTCATTCAGGTCAAATGCGTGGCGCCAGATCAGGTTGTCTGGCCCTGAAAATTCAACTGCCGGGTGGCCGGCCGACATTAAAGGTAACACCGCCCGTCTGGGCGCGATGCCTTAGCCAAGCGTCCGCCAGGACACAGGCCACCATTGCCTCTACGACTGGAACACCACGGATGCCCACGCAAGGGTCATGCCGCCCCTTGGTGCGGAGCTCGATTTCCTCGCCCGCTTCATTGATGCTGCCGCGACGGCTTAGGATAGATGATGTGGGTTTGAAGGCCACGCGCGCGGTCAAGGGCGCACCAGTGGATATCCCGCCCAGGACACCGCCGGCCTTGTTGGAGAGGAACATCGGTCCTTCATTACCCATCCGCATCTCGTCAGCGTTTTGCTCTCCGGTGAGAGCGGCTACGGCGAAACCCGCGCCGATTTCTACGCCCTTCGCCGCGTTGATCGACATCAGAGCCGCTGCGAGTTCGGCGTCCAGCTTGCCATAGATCGGCGCGCCCCAGCCGGCCGCGACCCCCGTCGCCTCAACAGCTACTATGGCGCCGGTGGAGGAACCGGCCTTGCGTATTGTCTCAAGATGCTCGGTCCAGACCGGCACAATGGCCGGGTCAGGCGCCCAGAATTCGTTGTCGCCGGTGACTGAAAAGTCGATCCGGTCCGGCTCAACGGCGTGAGGGCCGATCTGCACCACCGCGCCACGAATGTTCACCCCGGCCAGGATCTTGCGCGCTATGGCTCCCGCCGCTACCCGTGCCGCCGTCTCACGCGCCGACTGTCGCCCACCCCCGCGATAGTCGCGCACGCCGTACTTGGCGAAATAGGCATAGTCGGCGTGGCCGGGCCGAAACGCCGTAGCGATCTCGGAGTAGTCACGACTACGCTGATCGACATTGTCGATGATCATCGAGATCGGCGTGCCAGTGGTCACCTGCCCGCCGGTCTGCTCATCTTCAAACACCCCCGACAGAATACGGACCGTGTCAGGTTCTTGCCGTTGGGTGACGAACTTGCCCTGGCCCGGCCGGCGCCTGTCCAGCCAGGGCTGGATGTCGGCTTCGGTCAGCGGAATACCGGGCGGGCACCCGTCAACGACGCAGCCCAGCGCCGGTCCATGGCTTTCGCCCCAGGTGGTCACGCGGAAAAGATGGCCGAAGGTGTTGTGGCTCATGGCGCAAGTTCTCTAGCTGAAGTGTGCGCTCGACCAAACCCCTGCCAAATCAAGCCGCCCACGCGGCTGCAAAACGCCTGAGCAGCGCCAGTGCCGCGCTATCGGCAACGTTGGCGGCCGCGGCAAGCCGAAGGAACATGTGGCCCCGCAGCCGTTTGCCGCGCGCAGGCAAACCCTGGCCTTCCAGCCGGACAAGACCCCGCTCGCCCGCCTTGCGATCAATCCAGACGATGCGTCGACCAAACGGCGTCTCGACGGCGACCCGACCTCCACGTTTCATCGTGGCCGGCGAGACCTTCACGCTCATCCAGACATCGTCACCGCGTACGATCACACCGTCTTGTGCGCGGATATAAACACAAAGCTCTCCACCGCCGGCGCGCACCTTGTCACCAGGCCGCAGACCGGCAGGCAGATCGATCCGGATCAGCCGCCCGTCAGGCATTCGATGATCAACCTCACCGCCCTCCATCGCGATCTGCGGGGAGATTTCCAGTTCGGTTTCTGGCGCAGGGCGACGGCGGGCAGGGGTTTGGACATGACGCTCGTCCAATGGATCTTGCAGCCGCTCGTAGGCTTCGACCACCTGGCGAAAGGCGCGCTCATCGCCTCCAGTATCGGGATGAGCGCGCTTCGCGGCCTCGCGAAACGCGCGGCGCACTTCGGCGGGCGTCGCTACTGAACTCACGCCCAGCACCTCGCGCGCCATCTTCAGGGTCAGGTCGGCTGCGGCCCGATTCATGAGCCGGGAGGTTATGGTAAATCCGGTCAACGCAGCGTTAAGCCTCGCAACGTCCCTACAGGTCAGTTTATAGAGCGCTTGTGAACGACAAGACCCTCATTCCCCCCTCGCCCACCGAAGACGAATACGTCCGCCAGGTTATCGCCGCGGAGCCACCTGCGTTGCTGACCGAAACCGACCCGTTCGTCCTGTTTGGCGAGTGGTTTGCCGAGGCCAGAGTCAAGGAGCTTAACGATGCCAACGCCATGGCGCTCGCCACCGTTGACGCGTCTGGCATGCCCGACGTGCGAATGGTGCTGCTCAAGGGATACGATGCAGACGGCTTTGTATTCTTTACAAACTTGGAAAGCGCGAAGGGGCGTGAACTGGCGGCCAATCCC
>NZ_JBIKNZ010000082.1:0-13526 GCF_044358365.1 Phenylobacterium sp.
GGACGCCTCAAGGACTGGCGGCGCATCCACACCCGATACGACCGATGCGCACACACCTTCATGTCCGCCATCGCTCTCGCTGCCACCGTCATCTTCTGGCTATGATCAATGAGTCCTGAGCCTAGCTGATCTCGCGCCGTCCGGTGAGCCGTGATAACCGTGCGCCATGATCCCGAACCATGGACCTAATCTCGAATTCAACCTCGGCGAAGCCGCCGATGCGATCCGGGAAACAACCGCGCGCTTTGCGGCAGATTGCATTGCGCCGCGCGCTGCCCGGATCGACGCCGACAATGAGTTCCCGCGCGATCTCTGGCCGCAGATGGGCGAACTGGGCCTGCATGGCATCACTGTGGAAGAGGAGTTCGGCGGGCTGGGCCTGGGCTATCTTGAGCACGTCGTGGCCATGGAGGAGGTGTCCCGCGCCTCGGCTTCTGTAGGGCTGAGCTATGGGGCGCATTCCAACCTGTGCGTAAACCAGCTTCGTCGCTGGGGCAGCCCGGATCAGAAGCAGCGCTATCTCGGCAAGCTGATCAGCGGCAAGCATGTCGGCGCCCTTGCGATGAGCGAGGCGGGCTCCGGATCGGACGTTGTCTCCATGAGACTCAAGGCCGAGAAACACGGCGACCGCTACGTGCTAAACGGGACCAAATTCTGGATCACCAACGCGCCCCACGCGGACACCCTGATTGTCTATGCCAAGACCGCGCCGGAGGCCTCGTCCA
Source organism: Phenylobacterium sp. (assembly GCF_044358365.1). GTDB lineage: Bacteria > Pseudomonadota > Alphaproteobacteria > Caulobacterales > Caulobacteraceae > Phenylobacterium. Next base: position 726 of record NZ_JBIKNZ010000082.1, read on the forward strand.
AGGGGATTACCGCCTTCATCATCGAGAAGGGCTTCAAGGGTTTCCACGTCTCGCAGAAGCTCGACAAGATGGGCATGCGCGGCTCCGACACCGGTGAACTGGTGTTCGAGGATTGCGAAGTGCCCGAAGAGAACATCATGGGCCCGGAGAATGGCGGTGTCGGCGTCCTGATGAGTGGGCTCGACTACGAGCGCGCCGTGCTGGCAGCGGGCCCATTGGGGATCATGCAGGCCTGCCTGGATGTGACGCTGCCTTATGTGCGTGAGCGCAGGCAGTTCGGCCAGGCCATCGGCTCGTTCCAGCTGATGCAGGGCAAGATCGCCGACATGTACGTGGCCCTGAATTCCGCCCGGGCCTACGTCTATGCCGTGGCCAGGGCCTGCGACGCGGGCATGACCACCCGGTTCGATGCGGCGGGGGCGATCCTGATGGCCAGCGAGAACGCCGTGAAGGTGTCGCTGGAGGCGATCCAGGCGCTGGGCGGGGCCGGCTACACCAAGGACTATCCGGTGGAGCGCCTGCTGCGCGACGCCAAGCTGTATGACATCGGCGCGGGCACCAACGAGATCCGCCGTTTCCTGATCGGGCGGGAATTGATCGGCGGGTAGCCGTCAGCGCGGCTCGATGACAAGGCTTTGGGTGGCGGTTCCGAAATAGCCGTCACAATCGGCCAGCCTGGCCATGGCCACGCCCGCGCCGTCCGCCGAGATCCAGCTTTCCGCCTTGTTGAGGATCCATTCGCCACGCGGTGCGCGGGCGAAGTTCACCGTCAGGTCAGCGTTCAGGAACGTCCACCTATCGAAGGGCAGGGCTGAACCGACCCCGTTGACGAAGTCCGCCGCCGAGGCCGCCAGCATCGCGGGGCTGGAGGTCGCGCCGGCGATCATGGCTCGCTTCTGATGGAACCACCACGCGCCCGGGCCGATTTCGCCAAAGCCGCCATAGGCCCGGCGCATTTCGTAGCCGGCGCCGAAGTTGTTGGTGGAATTCTCGCGCGTGGCTGATGGTTCGCAGGCGTCGGGTAGAGGGACGTCCAATGGAACCAGTCGTTCGGCGTCTGCAAGGTCGGCCTCGCGGATACGCAGCACCTGCCCCTGACAGACGACCGCGCCGGCCGCCTTCAGGCGCACCAGGCAAAGCTGGATCTTGCGGCCCTGGCGCAGGATCTCGGTCTCGATCGTCAGATCGACCAGCGGGGCCGGCCGCATCATTTCAAGGGTGAGGCGGGCCACCCGCATCGGCGCCGGGCTGGGCTCACGCTCGGCCGCCCAGACGACCAGCCCGGCCGGTGCGCCGCCATGCATCATTTCCTGGCTCCACGGCCCGGCGGCCCAGGCGGTGGGGATCGCGCGATCACCGTCGATGGCGAAGATGTGGTCGGTCATAGGGCGGTCCGGGATGGATTTGGGTATGAAGCGCCTCTGCCTAGCCGCCTTTACCCGGCGGAGCGGAAGCCGGATTGGAACCTGTTGTCGGCCTCGTGGCGTCACGACGTCAACTTGCGCACGTGAGGATTGCTCCGGAGCGGGAGACGCTGCAAGGTAGAGTTCCAACAATTGTGGGGATCGTCGGGTGAAACGCCAGGTCTTGGTCGCCATGACCATAGCAACAGCCCTTTGTGTACCTGCCCACAGTCGCGCTGCGGATAGGTCCGACCCCTTCACCGAGAATTGGGCGAAGATGCCCTCGCAAGCGGACAGGGCCGAGACGCTTGCGCGCTTTCGGATCGGGCCTCTGGTCACGGGGAGGGCAGCGGTTCGATGCGCCGTCGAAGACAGTGGCGTCCTGTCTCAGTGCCGGATTGCTTTTGAGTCGCCAGTCGGCGGCGCCTTTGGGGCCGCTGCGTTGTCGCTTGTACCGAGATACCAGCGTAAGCCACCGGGAAAAGATGACCTGCGCATGGTCAATATCCTCTTTGACCAGTATCCTATCGACAAGGGTCCGGACTGGGCGCGCAAGCCCAGAGCAGAAGACATCCTTGCGGTTTGGCCCAGCGCCGCCATGAAACGCGGGATCAGCGGTGCCGCCTTGATCAGTTGCATTGTGACTGTTCAGGGCGCCCTTACAGAATGCATCACTATTGAAGAAACGCCCGCCGGAGAGGGCTTTGGCGGCGCGGCGATCGCACTGACACCCCAATTCACGATGCGCCCGGCGTCTCTCAATGGAGCCCCGGCGCCGATCGTTATAAGGGTCCCGATACGGTTTCAGACCAATGGTCGGGTTGCCGACGTGACGGCCGCCAAGAAGGTGGCGCCCGCCAACCTGGCGTGGGCCGAGGCTCCGAGCTACGCTGAAGTTGTCTCTGCCTATCCCAGAAAGGCGGCGGCGGAGCGGATCGGCGGTCGGGCTACAATCGGATGTGAGATGACACGGGAGGGTCGTCTGGCCTTCTGCTCGACGATCAGGTCAGAGCCGATTGGCTATGGCTTTGACACCGCGGCCAAGGCTCTGGCTCGCCAGTTCCGCCTGCAGCTCGAGACCCCGGAGGACATCAAGGCTGCGCGATCCGTAGTCGTCCACCTGCCTTTCACCTTCGATCAATCCATGCTGAGCCAGGCACCGCCTGTAGTGGGTAAACCGTCGTGGTCTCGTATTCCACAACTTGCAGACATGCAGGCCGAGTTCGAGAAGCTCAAGGTTCCCGGCACAATTCGGGTCATGTTGGAATGCACTGTTCAGCCTGGCGGCGGACTCGGCGGCTGCAAGGTGGATAGTGAATCCCCTGCGGGATCAGGTGTCGGCGCCGCGGGCCTAGCCCTTGCTCCGCGCTTCAAGGTGTCGACCTGGACCGCAGAAGGATTGCCCACGGTGGGCGCGACAATCCGGGTTCCCCTGCGCTACGAAACCGCGCAGTCCACACCGGCTACGCCCTCGTCACCCCAATAGCAAAGGGCCGCCCCGTTGCCGGGGCGGCCCTTCCATAGTCTGACCGCATAGCGGCTCGCGACCACGCCCGACCTTGGGCTAGGCGCAGACCCCCCAAGCGGAGGTCCAGGTCACGTTCGCGGCTTTGCAGCCTTTGCTATGAGACACTGACTCACCTCCTTTCAATGGTTGAACACGCACGGAGTATGGAACCCGTTCGGCGCGATTGAAAAGGCCTCATTCAACGGTGGTTCTCGTGGAGGCCATGAAGGGCGTCATGACGGCGCCAGCCGCCTCCTGCTCGTGCAGACTCTGGCGGCGGCGCAATTGCGGGATGGGACGGCTCACCTTGTCAAGGGCCGCCAGCGTGGCGACGTAACCCGCCTCAACGCCGGGGTCGTAGGCGGCCCAATCGCGGATTTCGATGCGGGACACATCTGGCTGGATCAGCACGTCGGTGGCCTCACGCGCCGCAGCCAGATCGCGGCCGGTCGATACCGTGGCAGCCCGCATCAACAGCGACACGATCGGCGGGCCCAGACGCCACTGACCGGACCAGATCCAACGCCACACGGATGCCGGTCGCGCCACGTCGTCCGCCGTGATGCTGCGTGCGGTGGTCACGTCGACGCCGACGATGGGGCCAGCCTGGGCGGCGCGCATGATGTCGGCAGGGAAATTCTTCATGACCGCGCCATCCACCAGCACGTTCTGACCGTCGGTAGCCGGGGGCATCACGCCGGGCAGGGCAATGGTGGCGCGCAGCGCATGGCGTAACGAGCCTCGCCGGTGGAGTTGATAGGCGCCGGTGGTCAGGTTGGATGACAGGCAGAAGAACGGGAGCCAGAGATCTGCGATCTGCGTCTCGCCAAAGTGGGTGCGCAGGCGGTCGCCCACCTTGATCCCATGGGTCATCGCCAGCAGGGGCAGGGCGATATCATCGAGCGGGCTGGTTTCGACAAAGGCCTTGCGCAGGCGGCGATCCATCTCGACCTGATCCCAACCCATGGCAAGACCTGCGCCAACGATACCGCCCATTGAGGATCCGCCCACGAAATCTATGGGCACGCCTCGCTCCCTGAGCGCCTTGATCGCGCCCACATGGGCATAGGCTCGCGCGCCGCCGCCGGAGAGCACCAGACCCACCGACTGGCCAGTGAGCACCCGGGCGATCCGCTCGAAGTCCAGCGAATGACCACGCCTCAGGTGGAAGACCCGGGCCGCGCCGGTGGCGTCCAGCCAGGCATCCGAGCCGGAAGGACGCTCGAGCTCGGGTGGCTGAATCAGCAGCAGGTCAACCAGACCCTGCTCGCGCAAGGTCGTTGCCATCGGCAGACTACCCTCAACCTGCGGCGGGCGATCGCCTCGGGCCACCTGAAACAGTCGATCCACCAGTCGGGGCACGAAGGGCGCCCAGGTGGTCTCATCCCGTTCGGCTACATAAAGGACATAGTCGTGGACTCGCTCGACCTCCGAGAACCACTCTGTAGGGGCAGTGACGGCCTCGACGCCCACAGTCGTCACCTTGTAGCCCAGGGCTGCGATTTCCCGCTCCAGCCGCTCGACAAGCGGGCGGATCGGGCCCGGTCGGCCAACCGCCACGAAGCCGAAGACAGAAGGGTCGCCCACCGGGCCGCGCCGGGCGGTCTGGCGGCTGCGAAGAATCATCAGGCGCGCCAGCTCGGTCATCACTGCCGCGTCGGCGTCGCAGGCCTCGAAAAACACTGCCTTCGGCACTGCGAAGACTTCCGAATCACGCAGGGCATAGACGTCTGCGGAATGTGGAATCCCGGCGATCAACGCCATCTCACCAGCGGGTTCGCCCGGCCGGATAATGCCCAGAAAGCTTGGTTCCTGCCCATCTTCCCGACGGAACGCTCCCAGTCGACCAGTGCGCACGATAAACAGTTCATCAGAAGCGTCGCCGTGGCTGAACAGCTTCTGGCCGCCCGGCACGGAGAACCAGATGGTCTCGGCCTGAATTCGTGGGTGCTTGAACAGTCGCGCCAGCACCGAATCAGGTGGAATGTCAGGGAGCTTGGGCACGGCGAAGAGCCTAGTCCCGACTGGTGCGACGCTCAATGTAGCCTTTCCAAGCCCAGTGCGTGGCCGTAAGCGAAGGCCATGGCGCTTCACATGATCAAACTGGCCGTCGGGGCCGCCGCCGTCGAGGACATGCTGGCCTGGCACGCCACTCATCGCGGTGTCGGCCAACCCTGGTTGATGTCCACCCGGATGACGCCCAAGAGAGCCGGAGAGCTTTTGGACGGCGGTTCGCTCTACCGGGTGTTCAAGGGTGTGATCCTTTGTCGACAGGCCATCCTGGCGGTGAACACAGTGGGAGAGGGTGTCACTGCACGCTGCGAAGTGACGCTCAGTGATCAGGTCGTGCGCGTTGCTCCAACACCGCGTCGGGCCTTTCAGGGATGGCGTTATCTCAAGGCCAAGGATGCGCCGCCTGATCTGGATACCGAGGCGTTCGGTGATGTGCCGGCAGACCTGGCGCGGCAGCTGAGAGAGGCCGGCGCCTGGTGAGGTAAGACCCGCTGTCCCGACCGCCCTCGGAGGCGTGCTACCTCAGTCGCCCATGTTGTCGATCAGCCGTGTTTTGCCGAGGCGCGCGGCGGCGAGCAATCGGACAGGACCTTCGGCCTGACCGGGCCCCAGCCGAGCAAGCGTCTCTGGCGTGCGCGCCTCCACATAGTCCACAGAATGGAAGCCGGCCGAGAGAAGCGCCTCGATCGCCCAATCTTCGACTGATTTGACCGGCGCGCGCGCCCGCAGGCGTTGGAGGCTCTCTGTCAGCACGCGATTGAGGCTCCCCGCAACAGGACGTTCGCTAGCGGTCAGGTAGGCGTTGCGCGATGACAGAGCGAGACCATCCCCGGCTCGGACTATGGGACCGCCCACGATCCCCACAGGGATATCGAGGTCCCGAACCAGCCTCCGGATCACCTGCAACTGCTGGAAATCCTTCTCGCCGAAGACGGCCAGATCGGGCGTGCACTGGTTCAGGAGTTTGGTGACGACCGTAGCGACCCCTGCGAAGTGACCAGGCCGCGCCAGTCCGTCCAGAGGCTCCGACACCCCCGTGACGGTTACGGTTGTCGCAGCGCCTTCTGGATACATTTCGGCTACGCCTGGCGCGTAGAGCAGATCACAGCCTGCCCGCGCCAGCATGGCCGCGTCCGCGGGCTCGTCTCGTGGATAGGTGGTGAAGTCCTCGCCCGGTCCGAACTGGGTCGGATTGACGAAAATGCTGGCAACTACCCGGTCAGCCCGTGCGCCCGCCAATCTGACCAGGGACAGATGGCCCTCGTGCAATGCGCCCATGGTTGGCACAAATCCCACGCGCAAGCCGGCGCGGCGCCAGGCGGCGACCTGCGCGCGCAGTTCGGCCACGGTACGGACAATCGGGAGTGTTTCGGACATGTCGCGGCATATGGCGATGCCGCGACGCCAAGTCCATCCACAGGGTGTGCGATCAACGCGTTGACGGGCCCCCATCCGGCGCTGTCATTTAGCGGCCAAGCGAGTCGGTCAGAATGCCGACTTCAGAGGAGCGGACAACCATGGGCCAGGCCAGCGTCATTGTGGTCGGCAACGAGAAGGGTGGGGCGGGGAAGTCCACACTCGCGATACACATCGTGACGGCCCTGCTGCACGGCGGAGCACAGGTGGCGGTGCTGGATCTCGACCTGCGCCAACAGACCATGGGCCACTTCTTCGCAAATCGAGCCGCCTGGCTCGCGGCGAATGGCGCGGTGGCGCCCATGCCCATCGAGCACCCTATCAGCAGTGCCGGCGACGCCCTGGCCAAGGCGCCGGATGCCGAGCAACTCGCCCGCTTCGCGGCTGCCTTCAAGGAGGTGGTGGGTGAGGCCGATTTTGTCCTGATCGATACCCCAGGCGCCGACACCGCGATCATGCGCGCCGCGCACGTGCGGGCTGACCTGATCGTCACCCCGATGAACGATAGCTTCGTCGACTTCGACATGTTGGGCGTGGTGGATCCGGGCACCCTGGATCTCAAACGGCACAGCCTCTACGCAGAGACCGTCTGGGCCAGCCGGAAGCAGCGCGCGACCACTGAACGCAAGCAGATCGACTGGGTGGTCTTGCGCAATCGACTGGCCCCCACGGAGGCGCGCAATCGCAAGCGCCTGAATGAGCGGGTCCAGGCTCTGTCGCGCAAGGTGGGGTTCAGGGTGGGGCCGGGCCTGCGTGACCGGGTGATCTATCGTGAATTGTTCCCGTTTGGCCTGACCGTAGCCGACCTGTCGCCGACCATTCGCCCGGTGGCTATGAGTCTGCAGCATGTAGCCGCGCGGCAGGAACTTCGCGCGCTGATGATCGCGCTGGGGTTTAACGGACTGGACGAGAGCGAGCGGATCGCGGCGGAATAGCCGCATGCTGTATCTCCTCCTGGGCGGAGCGGCCCTGGTGCTCTATCTCTGGGCGAGCAAGCGCAGGGTACCCATCATAAAGCGTCGGGAATGGCGGGTGCTTACGGCTGCGCTGGCGGTGGCGTGCTTTACCGCCGCCGTGTTTGTGAGTGTTCGCGGCGGCTGGGGCGCGGGGATTGTGTTGGCCGTGGCGGGGTTGGGTCTGGCCTCTTCAGCCCGGAAAACGGCGATGCCGGGCGCCGCGCCGCCTACCGAGGCCATGAGTCTTGACGAGGCCCGCCGGATCCTCGGGGTGGAGGCTGCGGCCAGCCGAAAGGATGTCCAGGAGGCCTACACCCGCCTGATGCGCGCGGTACACCCGGACAAGGGTGGGACAGCCGGGCTGGCGGCGCAGCTCAACGCCGCACGGGATCGACTGTTGAAACGGTAGTACGGCACGACGCCCCGTATACGTCAGCCGCGGCTGGGAGCCATCACGAGGCAGGGTTGTTTCCTGGCCTTAAGGGCCTTGCAAGCGTCCTTGGCATCTGCCTCGCTCATGCCCGCGAAACGTGCGCGGAACTTGCCATCGTCCTTCTCGGCCAGGGCGCGCGCATCATCAAAGTGCTTGCCGTACTTTTTCTCGACGATGGCCAGTTGCTCGCGGGCATCCGAGCGGTTGCTGAATGTACCGACCTGAACCGTCCAGCGACCACCGGCCTGCGCCTTTTCCTTGCCGTTCAGCTTCGGAACCGTCTTGGGCTCGACGATCTGGATCTTGGATGTTCGCGTCGGCGGCGTGCTCGAGGCCATCACAATCCGCATCCCTGCGTCTCTGTCGCCCTGGGTCATGGATGGGGTCGGAGCGGCGACCAGGGGCGGCGGTTCAAAGAAATTCTGGGCGACGGTGATCTGTTCGCCTTGAGCGCGGCGGGTCATCACATCAAATCCCGTGAGCAGGAGCCCTTCGGCGATCTTGTCCCGGGTGGCGGTTGTGGGCCCGCCCATGACAACGGCGATGAGGCGACGGTTATCCCGCACCGCCGAGACGGCGAGGTTGAAACCCGACGCGTTGGTGAAACCGGTCTTCAGGCCGTCCACGCCATCCATCCGGTAGAGCAGACCATTGTGATTGCGAATGCTCTGGCCGCGGAACTGAAAGTCCTTGGTCGAGAAGAGCCGGTAATACTGCGGATAGTCACGCATCACCGCCCGCGAAAGGATGGCGATATCGCGCGCCGTGGTGATCTGACGGCTGTCAGGCAGGCCCGAAGCGTTTGCGAAATGGCTGCTGACCATGCCCAGCTCCTGCGCCCGCAGGGTCATGAGTGTGGCGAAGCGCTGTTCGGTGCCGCCCAGTTTCTCCGCGAGCGCCACGGCCGCGTCATTAGCTGATCGCGTGACCATGCCCTGCATGGCCTCTGAAACGGTGATCGAGTCCCCGGCGCGGATGCCAAGCTTGGTGGGAGACTGGGCTGCGGCGCGCGGCGAGAACAGCACCGGGTCATCCAGCTGGATCTTGCCCGAGGCCAGGGCTTCGAACGCCAGGTAGAGCGTCATCACCTTGGTGATCGAGGCGGGGTAGCGGGGGCTGTCGGCGCGCGACGCATAGAGCACCTCGCCGGTTTTCGCGTCCACCACGATCGAGGCGTATTTTGAGGAGTTCTGCGGGACGAGTTGGAAGTAGGGCGCCTGGGCCGAAGCGGAGGGTGCAGCCGCCCCGAGGGCCATGGCCGAGGCCATACCGAGGGAAAGCAACAGGCGGCGAGCGTGCTGGATCATGCTTCGTCCGTCGAATCAAAACGTTGAGGCGGCGAATTTACCACCCGGAAGGCTTCTAGCATGACAGCCGTACCCTTGCAGGAGGGTAAACAAGGTTTGAACGTGGGGATTTGTCGCGGCGCCTGCAAAATAAGCTGACATAGAAATGTTGCACTGCACAAAACCGATTGACTGTTGCAGTGCAGCATGAAATACGAGGTGACGTGATCCGGGGCTTGACGCCCCGCAGTTCGTCCCCCCGTTCTCATTCAGGAGCCCGCCCGATGGCCGCCGCCGATATTGCGAAGAAGACTGTCGACCAGTTCACCGCCGCCTCCAGCGTCGCTTTCAAGGATGGCGTGGAAAAGAGCCTCGCCGCGATGAACGACATGAACGCCCAGTCCAAGAAGAACCTGGAAGCCATCGTGGCTTCGGCGACGGCTTCGGCCAAGGGCGCCGAAGCGATGGGCGCCCAGGCGATGGCCTTCTCCAAGACCATGTTCGACGCCCAGGTGTCCGCTGCCAAGTCGCTCTCGGGGGCGAAGAGCCTTCAGGAAGTGGTCGAGCTGCAGAACGCCTTCGCCAAGTCGACCCTCGAAACCTACATGTCCGAGTTCGGCAAGATGTCGGAGACCTTCTCGGCGTCGATGAAGGAATCCATGAAGCCGATCCACGAGCGCGTCACGGCCACGGTCGAGAAGTTCCAGGCCGTCCGCTAGACCTTTCCGGGTAACGGAAAGGCCGGTGTCGGCGCGGTGAGCGCCACAGACGTCGGTCAGTAAGCGTATCGAGTACAGATAAGGGGCCGATCCGCGAGGGTCGGCCCTTTTTTCTTGAGGCCGCGCCGGGTAGAGCTGTGGCCATGTCAAACGCAGAAGCCCGCCTCATCGAACTCGGGATCGAGCTCCCGAAACCCAACGCCCCCGTGGCTAACTATGTGCCTTTCGTCAGGGTGGGCGAGCTGCTGCACATCTCCGGGCAGGTGTCGCTGGATGCGGCCGGCGGCATTCGCGGAGTGGTGGGCGAGGATGTAGATCTGGAGACGGCCGTCCGCGCCGCCCGGCTCTGCGGCCTCAGCCTGCTCGCCCAGATGCGCGCGGCCTGCGACGGAGACCTGAGCCGGGTGGCCCGCGTCGTGAAGCTAGGTGGCTTCGTCCAGGCGGGGCCGGACTTCTTCGAGATTCCCAAGGTGGTGAATGGTTGCTCCGATTTGATGGTGGACGTGTTCGGCGATGCCGGGCGCCATGCCCGCTCGGCGGTGGGGGTCTACCGGCTGCCCATGAACTTCGCCGTCGAGGTTGATGCGGTGGTGGCGCTATCGTGAGGGACCGCTTCGGCGACGCCTGGGACCTGCTGTTTCACCCGCCGGTGGCGCACCGCGGGCTCTGGAGTCCGGACGGACCGCCGGAGAATTCCCTGGGGGCGTTCCATGCCGCCTGCGCCGCAGGCTATGGCATCGAGCTGGACGTCCACCTGTCGTCCGACGGCGAGGCGGTGGTCTTCCATGACGACACGCTGAAGCGGATGACCGGCCTGGAGGGCCGTATCCGGGACCGCACGGTCGCCGAGCTGGCGGAGATCCGGCTGGCGGGCTCCGACGAGAAGATCCCGACGCTGCTCGAAACCCTGGCGCTGATCGGCCGCCGGGCCATGGTGCATGTGGAGTTGAAGACGGCCTTTGGCGAGGTCGGGCCGCTGGAGACGCGGGTCCACGAGATCATCGCCGACCACGCAGGGCCGCTGTGCGTCATCGGGTTCAATCCCTATTCCCACGCCTGGTACGCCGACCATTATCCGGGCGTGCTGCGCGGGCTGGACAGCTGGTCGTGGGAGCGGCCGGCGAGCATGGCCGAGAGCCAGCGCAAGGCCTATGCGCAGCTGGAGCAGGTTGAGCTGGCCCGGCCGCACTTCCTGGCGCTCGGCCTCGATGTCCTGCCGCACCCGCGGGCGCAGGAACTCCGGGCGCAGGGGATGCCGGTGGTGGCCTGGACCGTGCGAAAGCCCGAGCAGTGGGACGCGGTGAAGGATCACTGTGACAACCTGATCTTCGAAGGCTTCGCCGCGTGAGCCTGAAGCCGGCGGTCAAGGTATCCCGCCGCATCGCCGAGATCGGGCGGGAGGCCTGGGACGCCTGCGCGGGCAACCCCGACTATGCCGCCAACCCCTTCATCCGCTTTGATTTCCTGAATGCCCTGGAGGAGGCCAACTGCGCGGTCGAGCGCACCGGCTGGGGGCCGCAGCACATCAGCGTCGAGGACGATGCGGGCCGGGTCGCCGCCGTCATGCCGCTGTACCTCAAGTCCCACAGCCAGGGGGAGTACATCTTCGACCACGCCTGGGCCGACGCCTATGAGCGGGCGGGCGGGCGCTATTATCCCAAGCTGCTGTCGGCGGCGCCGTTTGTGCCGGCCACGGGCGCGCGGCTGCTGGTGCGGCCTGATGTGGATGCGGGCGAGGCGAGGGCGCTGCTGCTGGGCGGGGCGCTGACGCTGTGCGAGCGCTATGGCGCCTCTGGCCTCAACATCAACTTCCTGACCGAGGCCGAGTGGCGGTGGGCCGGCGTCCACGGCATGGGCCTGCGGGAGGGGCAGCAGTATCACTGGGAGAACCGGGGCTACGCCGACTTCGAGGGCTTCCTGGGCGCCCTGTCGTCCGGCCGCCGCAAGACCATCCGCCGCGAGCGCCGCGAGGCGCAAGGCCAGGCCGAGGTCGTCTGCCTGACCGGCGCCGACATCACCGAGGAACACTGGGACGCCTTCTTCGGCTTCTACATGGACACCGGCGCGCGCAAGTGGGGGCGGCCCTATCTCACGCGGGCCTTCTTCTCGATGCTGGGCGAGCGCATGGCCGATCAGGTGCTGCTGGTCCTGGCCCGCCGTGAGGGACGCTGGATCGCCGGCGCGCTGAACCTGATCGGCGGCGACTGTCTCTATGGTCGCCACTGGGGCTGCGTGGAGGAGGTGCCGTTCCTGCACTTCGAGCTCTGCTACTACCAGGCCATCGAATGGGCGATCGATCACGGCCTGCCGCGGGTCGAGGCGGGCGCGCAGGGCCAGCACAAGATCGCCCGCGGCTATCTGCCCCGGCCCGTCTATTCCGCCCACTATATCGCCGACCCGATGCTGCGGGGCCCCGTGGAACGGTTCCTGGAGCAGGAACGCGTCGGGGTGGAGCAGGAGATGGAGTGGCTGGAGGAAGAGTATTCGCCGTTCAAGGCGGACCCGGCGACAACTTCAGGGAGCGCACCATGAGCCTGGACGGCAGCTACGACGCGGGCAACATCTTCGCGAAGATCCTGCGGGGCGAGATGCCCGCCGTGAAGGTCTATGAGGACGAGCACGTCCTGGCCTTCATGGATGTGTTCCCGCAGGCTAAGGGCCACACCCTGGTGATCCCGAAACAGTCGAGCGCGCGCAATTTCCTGGAGGAGGCGCCGGACGTGATCGGCCCGCTGATGCTGGGCGTGCAGCGGGTGGCGCGGGCGGTGCGCGCGGCGCTCAACCCCGACGGCCTGGTGATCACCCAGTTCAACGGCGCCCCGGCGGGCCAAACGGTGTTTCACCTGCATTTCCATATCATTCCCCGATGGGAGGGCGTGCCGCTGGGCCGCCATGCGCAGGGGATGGCGGATATGGACGAGCTGAAGGTGCTGGCGGCAGAGATCTCGGCGAAGGTCGGCTAGAGCGGTTTCCCTACGCTGTGAATCGGGAGGGATTCCCAAATCAGTGATGGAGTGATTCAAGCTGCATGCTGGTGAAGGAGGCCGGCATGCATGGGTCATCCTCTG
>NZ_JBIKNZ010000083.1:0-13447 GCF_044358365.1 Phenylobacterium sp.
GCCTGGACGGCCTTGACGCGGATCCGCGCGTACTTCCCGCCCTTGGCCAGAAATCGCCGCTTGTCGTCCGGGTAAACGGTGAAAGCGACCTCCCCCTTGGATGAGCGAACCCCGGTGGTCTGGATCGAAAGCTTGGTCGTAGCGGACCCGCGCGGCCCCTCACATACCTCCTCGGCATAGGTTGGCGCAGCCATTCCCAGACAGGCGGCGAGGGCGACGGCGCCGGTTCTGACTTTCATGCTCAAGATGGGTTCCCTATGATCCGTAATCGGGACGGGCTGGAGGCTCTGGACATATCGTGACAAACGCCACGGCCTTCAAGTTCGGTTATCCCAGGACTCGGGTCGCCGAAACCGACCATTGGCTGGTTCTGGTAAGACCCCAACAGCCGACCTACGGCGCCTTGGTGCTGGTCTGCAAGGAAGACGCCAAGGTGTTCTCTGACCTGAGCGTGGCCGCATTCGCCGATATGAAACGAGCTGTTGACGGGATTGAGGCGTTGCTTCGTCACACTGTCGCCTTCGAGCGCATCAACTACCTGATGCTGATGATGGTTGATCCGGACGTCCACTTCCATGTGTTGCCACGCTATCAGGGTGAGCGCATTTACAAGGAGCGTCCGTTCGTGGATGCAGGTTGGCCCGGTTCGCCGGCTCTTGCGTCTCACGTCGCTCTGGGCGAGGACGAAGCGGCGGCTCTGGCCGCAGAGTTTTCCGCCCTCTGGCGGTCATGATCGCCGCGAACCGGGGCCCCGCTTGAGTCTCATCGACCGCTACCTGCTGCGCATGTCGTTCTGGCCCATGATCGGGGCGATGGGCGTAACCATGATCGCGCTGTTGCTCGAGCGGACGTTGCGTCTCCTGGATATGCTGGCGGCTTCCAATGACCGGTTCGGGTTTGTCGCCCAGCTGGCGGTCAATCTTGTGCCCCACTACATCGGTCTGACCTTGCCGGCAGCCTTCTTTCTGGCCCTGCTTGTGGTGGTGAACCGGTTGAACCAGGCCTCTGAGGTGGACGCCCTCTTGGCGGCGGGTGTTTCACTCACGCGGCTTGCGGCCCCCTACCTCTGCCTGGCAGCAGCGCTGGCGGCGGTCAGCCTGGTGGTGTTCGGCTTCCTGCAGCCCTACAGCCGTTACGCCTACCGCGCCGTCCTGCACTCGGCGCAAAACGCGGGCTGGAACGGACTGGTGCCTGCGGAGACCATCCTGACACCTTCGAGGAGCCTGACCGTCACTGCCGATGACGCCGATGGAGCAGGCCAGAAACTGACCCATATCCTGATCCGGCGGACCACGGAAAAAGGTCAGGAAGAAATCACCACCGCTAGCATGGCGGAGGTTCGTCGCATGGCCGACGGCAAGACAGTCCGTCTGGACCTGAGCGATGGCCAGCAATTGCGCTTCAATTCGGCGGGACAGCCCGAAGTCCTGAGTTTCAAGCGCTTCACCATGCAACTGCCATTGACGGGTCCGGCGCGCCTTTTGCGGGCGCGGGGAGGCGATGAACGGGAACTGACGCTGTTCGAGTTGGCCGATCAGGCAAGGGCGGACAATTCCACAATTCCGCGCGAAGCCTTGAAGGGTGAACTCTACGGGAGGCTTGCCAAGGCCCTGGTTCTGCCCTTGCTGACCCTTCTGGGTCTACCGCTTGGACTTTCGGCCAAACGTAGCGGGCGGGCGCCCGGGATGATCGTCGGGGGAGTTCTGTTGCTGGCGTTCTTCCACGCCGTACAGCTGGGTCAGGGTCTGGCGGCGACGGGTCGCATTTCTGCTGAACTGGCGGTTGGCGGACCCTTTCTTGCATTCGCCGTGATCGCCGTCATCGTCTTCGCAACAAGTCGCAAGCGACCCGGGGATACGCCGGTCGGGCGGGCGCTGGAGTATGTCTCTAGCGTGATCGGCCGCTTCCGACCTAAACCGACCGTCGTGAGCGCAGCATGACGCTCCCGACCTACCTTCTGAAACTCATGGGCTCCCGGGTGCTGGCGGCACTGGCCGTGCTGACGGGTGTTCTCCAGATCATCGATCTTCTGGAGGTCACAACGCAGATCCTGGATCGCAACCTCGGAGCCGGCGGCGTTGCCTACTACGCCATGCTGAGGGCGCCTCGCCTGATCGAACAGGCGGCCCCACTGGCGGTTTTGGCGGGGTGCTTGTTCGCATTTGGAAAACTGGCCGGCGAAAGCGCCGTAACCGCTTTGAGGTCGACCGGTATCTCCGCTTACAGGATCACGTTGATGGCCCTGCCGGCTGTGCTTGCCCTGGCGCTTGTACAGCTGGCGATCGGGATGGTGATAGCCCCTCGCACCGACCAGATGCTGAGCGCCTGGTGGCAGGCCAGCGCGCCACAAGACGCTTCAAAGAAGATCACCCCAGTGACATTCAGGTTGGCCAATGAGGTGGTGGTGGCCCTGCCACGCGATCCCGACGGCCGTAGCCTTGAGTCCGTGATTATCTATCGCCGGGATCAGGCCGGTCGCCTGGTCGAGCGCACAACGGCGCCGACGGCGGTCTGGGAAGCAGGCCGTTGGACCCTGATCAAACCCAGGTTCGAGACCCTGGGGATCAAGACAGTCTCGCAAGGGTCCGCCAATACGATGGACTGGACACAAGACCTGCAGCCCGCCGATGTACGGGCCATGGCGGCCGGTCAGACCCTGGTTACACCACAGGAGGCCAGCCGAGCGCTTGCGGGCGGACTTTCGATGCGCCCGCGCACCTACTATGAAACCCAGCTTCAGCGCGCCTGGGCGGCGCCATTCGCCTGTATCGTGATGCTTTTGCTGGCGGCTCCGGCTTCGATGGCCAATTTCAGGGGTGGCGGGGCGACGTTGCTGGTGCAGTGCTTGGCAGGCGGGCTGTTGTTCCTGGTGTTTGACGGCGCGTTCACCGCCTTGGGTGAGAACGGAGCGGCGCCCGCGATCCTTGCGGCGTGGGCCGCGCCAGCAATGTTCTCCGCGCTCGGGATTACCGCTCTGATCTATCTGGAGGGGTGATGGCGTCGGGGGAGGAACGCGACGACATCCGGGTCATTCCTGTCGCGACGGCGGCTGAGCTGGATCGCTTCATCCGCGTTCCAATGCGGCTGGGCGCCGGCGATCCCAACTATGTGGCGCCGCTCATATTCGAGCGCCAGGAATCCCTGACGGCCAAGGGCAATCCCTTTTTTGCCCACGCTGAGGTGCAGTTCTGGCTGGCTGTGAAGGCAGGACGCGATGTCGGCCGCATCAGCGCACAGATTGATGCCTTGAACCCTCAGACCGCCGAGGGAATTGGCAATTTCGGCATGATCGCCGCGGAGAATGATTCCGCCGTCTTCGCGGCCCTGTTCGGCGCCGCCGAGGCCTGGCTGCGAAGCCGCGGGTGCCGCGCCGCACTCGGACCGGTAAACCTGTCCACCAACGAAGAAGTCGGGCTGCTGGTCGAGGGGGCTGAACATCCCCCGATGTTCATGATGAGCCACGATACCGCGCATGCGCCCCATCGGATTGAAGAACAGGGCTACGCCAGGGCCAAGGACATATTCGCCTACATCTGCAGCGTGAACGATGATCTGCCAGCGCCGATCCTGCGTCGGATCCGGAAAGGGCCGCCACCGGGCGTGACCCTGCGCATGCTCGACATGAGCCGATTTGAAGCTGAGGTGGATACCCTTACGGGTATTCTGAACGACGCCTGGTCGGGCAACTGGGGCTTCACACCGACGACCGAGGCCGAGACAAAGGCGCTGGCCGCGACCCTGAAACTGCTGATCGACAAGCGCCTCACCTGGTTCGCTGAAATGGACGGCGAAACTGTGGGCTTTATGATCCTGCTTCCAAACATCAATGAGGCTATCGCCGACCTGAAGGGCAAGCTGTTCCCGTTCGGCTGGGCCAAGCTGATCTGGCGGCTAAAATTCAAAGGGTTGAAGTCGGGACGCGTGCCCTTGATGGGCGTGAAGCGGAAGGCCGCAGGATCCCTCCGTGGCCGGCTTCTTCCATTCCTGTTGATTGACGCCATCGCCCAGGCAGCAAGGCGACTGGGCTACGAACGCTATGAGTTGTCCTGGGTGTTGGAGGACAATTTGCCGATGCGCCGGATCTGTGATGCGGGCGGAGCGAAGGTCTACAAGACCTACCGGCTCTACCAGAAGGCGCTGGTTTGAGCGGCTTTCGGGCGTTGGTGCTGGCAGGGTCCCGCGGCGGAACGGACCCTGTCGCCGCGTATGCGGGCGTGAGCCACAAGGCGCTGATCGTGCTGGGCGGCGATACATTGCTGGCGCGGGTAGTCGCTGCCTTGCGCGCAGCCGGCGCCGGGCGGATCGCGGTGATCTCCAGTCATCCGGACGTACGCATCGAGATGGCTCGGCTTGGCGTCGAGGCGCTGGATGAAGCCGCCGGACCCAGCCTGAGCGTTGCAGCCGGCGCCGGGGAATTGGGAACGCCGCTGCTGGTGACGACCGCTGACCACGCCCTTCTAGATGCGGTCTGGATCCGGCAGTTTCTGGCCGATGTGCCGGCCGGGATAGATGTAGCAGCCCTGGTCGCCGCCCGGCCGACCGTTGAGGTGGCGGCGCCAGGGACCCGGCGGACCTGGTTGAAGCTGGCCGACGGGCACTGGTCTGGCTGCAACCTGTTTTACCTGGCCAATGACCGCGCCCTGCGCATCGTGGACTTCTGGCGCAAGGTCGAGGCGGAGCGCAAACGACCCTGGCGGATGGCGCAGATCCTGGGTGTCGGGATGCTGCTGCGGTATCTCTCCGGACGACTGGAACTGGGCGACGCCGCCAGGAGGCTGGGCGAAATGGCCGCGGTATCGGCAGCCATTGTGCAAACCTCCTATGGGCTGGCCTCGGTAGACGTGGACAAGGCCGCCGACCTGGATCTCGTGCGACAGATCGTGGGCGACTGAGCTTGCCTCAGGGTGTGGTCCACCCCGCCGCGAGCCGGTTCAGGGATTGAACGTCCTGCAGGAAGTCCATCTCGCCCCACTCCAGGTCCTGGATCGAACAGACCCGGACCTCGACCCCGCCATGGGCCAGTTCGTCGATGACGCTGAGATACCAGCGGCGCAGGCCCTCGGGCGACCGAAGGACACGATCAATACCGGCGACAAACCGGGCTGCACCGACACTTGAGAAGCGGAGAAAGCCAATCGATTCTGCATCATAGGCTTCAATCGACTTGCCAATGGCACGCAGGCTTCCTTTCTCCGTCAACACCTTCATGTCGTCGGCGTCGTAGGAGGATTTCCGGTCAATGGTGACGGTGATCTCCGCTTCAGGCGCCCCCATCAGACGCTCGGCTACGCCGGGACCGAAAAGGGTGTCTCCATTCAGGACCAGCACATCACGGTCAAACTCATGCCGCACAATCCAGCAGGACGCGGTGTTGTCCGAGACGGTGTAGAAGGGGTTGAAGACCAGCCTGATCGCCATGGTCAGCCCCAGTGAGGCGACCTCGGCCTCGACAGCCTCGGCGCGAAAGCCAGTCACGATGACGGCTTCTTCGACACCGGCGGCCTGCAATCTCAGAAGCTGCCAGGAAAGCAGTGAACGCCCGGCGATCTCGATCAGGCACTTCGGCCTCGACTCGGTCAGGGGCAGCAGGCGCTTTCCCTGACCGGCGGCGAGGATGATGGCTCGGCTCGGTGACTTCACGGCATTTCTGTCAGCATGGCTCCGGCCCGGGAGGGCAGCATATGTGCGTTGCGAGTGGCCATGTGAAGTGCAAGGCCTCAAACACGAAGAAACCTCGCGGAGCCATCAGCCCGCGAGGTCCCAATCGAATGTCTTGGCATCACCACGGCACATTGCCGCGGCAGCTGCTATTTCAGGTGCCGGGCCAGGTGCTTGTTCATCTCGAACATGCTGACCTTGTCCTTGCCGTCAAAAACAGCCTTCAGTTTGGCGTCAGCCAGGATATCGCGCTTGTTAGCAGGATCCTGGAGGTTGTTTTTCTTGATGTATTCCCAAATCTTCGAGACCGTCTCGCCACGCGAGAGCTGGCCTGCGCCAACTACGGCGGCCAGTTCTGCCGAAGGCGTCAAGGGCTTCTGCAGGGCGTTCGTCTTTTTTTCAGTGGCCATGGGCTCCCCCGGTTGGATGTTGTCGCGAGGTTGCAGCGGGCGCCGCTGAAACCGAGTCGCTTGGCGTATCCTACCTCTCAGCGCGCGCCGCGCCACCCGATATGCGCAGACCCTTCGGATAACCGCCACGCTCGTCCCTCTGAGGTCGTGCAGCCGGGTGACAGGCCGACCGGGAACAGGCGATATGGCTTCGTACGACGGGAGAGACGCCATGACGGATACACTTGGAATTCTGTTCGAAACGCCAGCGCCGCACGTTGCACGGATCGTCCTCAACAGGCCGGAGAGACGCAATGCGCAGGATACCTCCCTGCTCTATGCGTTGAATGACGCCTTTGATCAGGCGGCTCGCGACGACGACGTGAAGGTCATTGTCCTGGCGGCGGCCGGGCCGCACTTTTCTTCGGGCCACGACCTTCGCGAGGGCGGGACCATTGCCGAGCAGATGGCGCCCTTCGATCCGGTTGGTACGTGGTGTGGATTTGGCTGCGCCGGCGCCGAGGGGAGGATGGCGCGCGAGAAGGAGATTTACCTCGCCTGTCCGAGAGATGGCGAAACATCCCAAAGCCCACAATCGCGCAGGTACAGGGCAAGTGCATCGCCGGCGGCCTGATGTTGGCCTGGCCCTGCGACCTGATTGTCGCAGCCGATGACGCCGCCTTCTGCGACAACACCGTGGGGATGGGCGTGGCGGGCGTCGAGTACTTCGCCCACCCCTGGGAGATGGGACCGAGGAAGGCCAAGGAGCTCCTGTTTACCGCCGACTGGCTAGACGCCGAGGAGGCGCGCGCATTGGGGATGGTCAACCAGGTCGTGCCGGCAGCCCAGCTGTCCGAGTACACCCTGGCCTTGGCGATCCGGATCGCCGCGAAACCGATGTTCGCCCTGCGGATGGCCAAGGAGGCGGTTAACGCCGCAGAGGACGCCCAGGGGCGCGTGGGCGCCATGCAGACGGCTTTTGCGCTTCACCAGCTGGCGCACAGCCACAACATGCAGGTCTACGGCATGCCCGTAGACCCTGGCGGCCTACAGGTACGGCGAAAGACCTGACTGGCGAACGACCACGCTGTAGAACCCACCACTCCATTGGAGGCTGATGGCATGGATGTTGTTCTCGATTCGATCGACCGGCGACTACTCCGGGAGTTGCAGCGTGACGCCACCATGCCGATCGCCGAGCTGGCCCAGATCGTCGGCCTGTCGCAAACACCGTGCTGGAAAAGGATCAAGCGGCTGACCGACGTCGGCGTGATCCTGGGCAAGGTAGCCTTGCTGGATCGCACAAGGCTCAATCTTGGCCTGGCGGTCTTTGTTTCGGTCAAGACCAACCGCCACGATCAGGAGTGGCTGGACACCTTCGCCAGCGCCGCCTCGGCCATGCCCGAGGTGGTGGAGTTCTATCGACTGTCCGGAGACACCGACTATCTGTTGAAGGTTCTGGTGCGCGATATCGCGGCCTACGATGTCTTCTATCGGCGGCTTATCGCCGCTGTGCCGCTGTCGGATGTCTCATCGGCGTTTGCGATGGAGCAGATCAAGTCCACCACCGCCGTTCCGGTTTGACAGACGCAGCGGCAGGCCGCCAACTCAGGGGCAACAACGAGATTTCGGCTGGGAGGCCTGAACTGCCATGGCATGGATGTTCGCGGATGTTTGGGAAGCCATCGCCAGGGCCCAACCGGATCGCCCCGCCGTGGTCCTGGGGGAGCGAACCATCAGCTGGGGCCAGTTTGACGCCCGGGCCGATGCGCTGGCGGCCCACTTCATTGCACGGGGGATGAGTCACCGGTCCAAGGTGGCTGGATATCTCTACAATGGGCCCGAGTACCTCGAGAGCTACTTCGCCGCATTCAAGGGCGGGTTCGAGCCCGTCAACACCAACTACCGTTATGGACCCGAGGAGCTGGTCTATCTGTTCGACAACGCCGATGCCGAGGCCGTTGTGTTTCACGCCAGCTTCGCGGACACGGTCGAGGTCATCCGCCCACGCTTGCCGAAAGTGAAGACCTGGGTAGCCGTCGCCGAGCCCGGCCATCCGGTTCCTGCCTGGTCCGATGACTACGACGCCATCGTCGCGACCACGCCCGCTGTTCGGCCCGTAAAAGCTACCTGGGGCCGGTCCGGCGACGATCTGTTGCTCCTCTACACCGGCGGCACCACAGGCATGCCCAAAGGGGTGATGTGGCGTCAGGACGACCTGTTCCAGGTGATCGGCGCCGGCGGCAACGCCGCGCTGGGCATCCCGCCCGCCCAATCCATCGACGAGTTGATCGCCCGCCACGCTGCGGCTGGTGACGTGAAGCCCATTTCGTTGATTGCCGCGCCCCTGATGCACGGCACGGGACAGTTCTCGGCCTTTATCAACTTCAACAACGGCGGCACGGTCGCGTGTCTGCCATCCCGCAAGTTCAGCGCGGTCGAACTGTGGAACGAGGCCGAGCGCCTTCGCGCCACCAATATCGTGATCGTCGGCCTGGCTTTCTCGACACCCATGCTGGAGGCGTTGGACGCCAACCCCGGCCGATGGGACCTTTCCTCTGTTCTGGCCATGAGTTCGTCCGGGTCCATGTGGAGCCAGGAGAACAAGCGCGGCCTGCTGAGCCATGTGACCTCTGCGGTGATCATGGACAGCTTCGGCTCGTCCGAGGCCGTGGGCTTGGGCGCGTCGTCCTCCGCGCCGGGAGCCGAGGTTCAAACGGCGGCCTTCATGCTGGGCCCCAACTGTGTGGTCTTCACCGAAGACGGACAGCGCGTCGAGCCCGGGTCTGGGGAGCGCGGGCTGGTGGCGGTGAGCGGCTTCCTGCCGCAGGGCTACTACAAGGACCCCGAAAAGAGCGCGAAGACGTTCCGGATCATGGAAGGTATCCGTTGGTCGGTGCCGGGCGACTGGGCGGAGGTCAACGCCGATGGCACCCTGAAACTGCTTGGCCGCGGCTCGGTGTGCATCAACACCGGCGGGGAGAAGGTCTTCCCCGAGGAGGTCGAAGAGGCGCTGAAACGTCACGCCAGTGTCCGTGATGCGGTTGTGGTCGGAGTGCCGGACGCCCGGTTCGGCGAACGCATCTGCGCCGTCGTGGAGCCTGAAGCCGGCGCGACACCGACGCTCAGCGACCTCGCCGACCACGTCCGGACCCAATTGGCGGGATACAAGGCGCCTCGCGAACTCGTGGTGATCGAGAGCATCGCCCGCGCGCCCAACGGGAAGGTCGACTACAAGGCGATCAAGGACAAGGCGCTGGCGGCGCTGGGGGTGGGCGCCTAGAGCGGGTTGGGGAAAAGCGGGAACCGGTTTTCCGCCAGCAACCCGATCCAAGCATGTGAGGGCGATCACGTTTTTCGAGATTGGATTGAGTCGATCCAATCTCGACGTGATCTAGCGCGGCTCCCGGGCCAGCCGGCTGATCAGCAGCGCCGCACGTTTCGCCTGCCAGTCAAGGCTGGTCAGGTCGGCGGTCTCACCGGGCGCGTGGCTGCCCTCGCCGGCCATGCCCAGGCCCACCAAACCGTCAATGAAGGCGACAAAGGAGATATCACCCGCCCCGCGGTTGGCCGGATCACCGGCGGGCATCTCGGCAAGTCCCAGAGTGACGTTGACCGAATTGAGCCTGGCCAGCAGCGCCCTGTTGCCCTCAGTGGGCGCCATGGGCGGATAGCCGTCGTCCGAGAAGGCCAGCGAGGCATCGGTCAGGTCAAGATGGCGGTCGACGATCGCCTGCATCCGAGCCCGAACCCGCGACTCCTGTTCGGGCGACAATGTGCGGATATCACCGCGGGCCAGGGCGTCCGAAGCGATGACATTGGGCTTTCCAGTCGCCTGTCCTCCGGTATCGACCGCATTCAGCGTGGCGCTGGATCCCCCTAGAACCAGACCAACATTGTAGGTGAGGTTCGGCTCGGGAAGCTCCTGGCGGAATGCCTCGAGGATTCGGCTCAGTTCGTAGATTGCGCCACATCCCACGCCCGGTTTGCAGACGCCTGAGGAATGGCCGGACTTGGCCGATGTCCGGATCGTCCAGGAGGTGGAAGATCGGCGTGCAATGGAGCCCATATCCTGCCCACCGCGCCGCGCCAGCGTTTCGAAGTCCAGCGCCACGTCACTGGCGCGACCTGCTGCGATCAGATCGGCGCGCGCTTCGGAGAGAGGCGAGCCCGGATTTTCTTCATCTCCGGTCAGGACCACGGTGATGTCGGCGGCTTTCAGCGTGCCCGCGGCCTGCATGGCGCGCAGGGCAGCCAGGATGATGACGTTTCCGCCCTTCATGTCGCTGACCCCGGGGCCTTCGACGATGTCGCCAGTGCGCTTCCACCCCTGGAACGGACTGTCGGGCTCAAAGACCGTATCGAGGTGTCCGATCAGCAGGATGCGTTTGCCGCGACCTGATCCCTTGTGCATCGCGATCAGGTGACCCGCACGTCCAGTGTGGGCCATCGGGACCCATCGGACCTGAAAACCCAACGCCTCGAACCCGGGCCGCATCAAGCGGCCAACCTGCTCCACGCCCTTTAGGTTCATGGTGCCGGAATTGACGAGCACGAGTTGCTCGAGGAACCGCACATTGCGGGCGCTGTCAGCGTCAACGGCCGCGATCATCTTGCGTTCAGCCGCAGTTGGCTGCGCGCCGAAAGCCGGTGACCCGGCCAGCAGCCCGGCGGCGAGGGCTGCTGCGGCAATCGCTCGATGGGCCAAGGCTGTCAGATCGGTTGGCTACGGAGGCTTCGGACAAACTCCACCAGCGCGGAACGCGAAACACCCTTGGGCAGTACGGCATAGGCCTTCAGCAGTTCCAGCGCGCCTGGTTCGGCCAGCAATGCGGCCACTTCATCCACGGCGCCGCTGTTTGCAGTGGATTCCCCGAACATCTCGGCCACCGGGACATCGAGTGTCCTGGCGATACGGGTCAGCATCGAGGCGCTGACGCGGTTGGCGCCGCGCTCGTATTTCTGGATCTGCTGGAATGTCACGCCGGCAGCCTCCGCCAGGGCTTGCTGCGACAATCCCCGCACTTTCCGCAACAAACGGATCCGCGCGCCAACGGCGACGTCGATGGGATCCGCTACGGTCTCGGGTTTGTTCGCCATGTGGTACAGGTCTCCTGAGTTTTGGACAAATCTACCGGGTCTGCTCGGCCTGATCGTCCACCGGCGGTACAAGGCTATCCGGCGCGACCGGCCTGTCTGATATGGTGTAGCACGCCTCGGCGATCACGATCCCGACCGCACGCCGCAAGGGCGCAAAAGCCGGGGTATCCCGCTCAAGCTGGATCAGCTCTTCCTCGTAAGGAGACAACAGCTCCAGAAGGTTTTGAGCCAAGCGTCTACTGTACTCCGGGTCTTGAATCATCGCGTCCCCTTTTGATTTTAATTCGACCATTGCGCGGCGCAACGCAAGCAACCGCAACGCGCGTTCGCAAAAGAAGCGACCCATTGACGCATCTGGCAAGGTGACGGAGCCGGGGTGCGGCCAAAAAAAAGGCCGCACCCGGAGGTGCGGCCAAGTCATTAGGGAGGAAACGCCCAAATGGGCA
Organism: Phenylobacterium sp.; assembly: GCF_044358365.1. Taxonomy (GTDB): domain Bacteria; phylum Pseudomonadota; class Alphaproteobacteria; order Caulobacterales; family Caulobacteraceae; genus Phenylobacterium. The sequence goes on from NZ_JBIKNZ010000083.1 coordinate 11,594, forward strand.
AAGTCGTTATGCCCTTTTGCTGCACTGCACGCAAGTCACGAAATGCGCTGGTTCTGAAATAGTTTGTCAGTGGCGAGCCGATATCGCGCCAGATCGCCGGAGAGTACAAATGACCGAAGCGTGTCGTTTCGGTCGATAAATGTGACGACCATGCGACTTTCGAGCGAAATTCGACTGCGCGGCCCGCGCCTTTCCGGAATTCCTTACCGCGCAAGACAGTGTTGGCGACTTGACCGCCAGATCCCGGGATCCGCGCACTATCTTCAGTCGTGCATCACGTTGATGTTGCGATGCGGGAACATAAGGAATCGTTGCCCCGTGTCGGCTCGACCCGGATATCACGCCGTTCCAGCTAGATGTTCTAGTCGGCCGTCAATAATGGTCGCCCGCACGCCATCGGCCCGAGGCGCATTCATGACCTCGTGGAGGGGCCGCTTCAGCAGACAGAGGTCTGCGGCATCGCCCACCCTTATGATTCGGTCGCCCCGTCCGGGACGCCCGGGTTCATTGAGATAGAGCGCCAGGGCCGCTGGGCCAGTGACGACCTCGCCTGCCCCAAGTTGCCGGCCACCCTGGCTGCGACGATCCATGGCCGCCGCCATACCCAGCCAGGGGTCGGGCGATGCATATGGGGCATCCGAACTCCCGGCCACGGGCACGCCCGCCGCCAGCAGACTGGCGCAGCGGTAGAGATCGTCGAAATCGACAGGGTCGACCTCGTTGAGATAGCGGTCGCCACGCTCCCGAATGAAGGCGGACTGGGTGACGACGGTGAGCTTCAGGGCCAGCAACTGATCAATCGCCGCGCGCGGAACAACACTGCCGTGCTCGATCCGATCCCCCGGCAAGGAACCTGCCGCCTCGAACGCCGCCAGGCTAAGCGCCAGTTCGGCGGCGGTTACGCAATGGACAGCGACGTTTCGGCCCCAGGACCGGGCGCTGGTGATCCGGTTCAGAAAGTCGTCGAACTCCGGCAAGGCGTGATCGTCCAGCAGCACCTTGACCGGCCCGAGTGAGAAGGCGGCATCGGTCGGCGCCGTCAGTTCGCCCCCGCTCATCAAGGTCAGACGCTGCGGCAGGTCTCCGGTCCGGTGGGCCTGGGCAAGGCGGCCGGCGGCGTCTGCGTCGGTCGTTACGCTGGCGTCGGTGACAGAGGTGATCCCATAGGCCGAAAGCATTTTGCCGATCGGCGCGAGGCGCGGCGGCTCCGCGCCGATGCGCGCCCGCAGCCAGGCGTCCTCCCGCCACAGGCGCCCGGTGGGGCGGCCTTGGCCATCCAGTTCAAGTCCGGGTGGAGATGCTCCACCGCCAACGCTCTCCAAAGCCAGGCTGTTCAGTATCCAGAGCGACCCTGTTTGATGCTGGACGCGCAGGCGGTGTCGCGGCGCCAGCCGATCCAGATCCTCGCGGCTCAGGTCGCCGGCCATGGCCTCATGATAGCCCGTCACCCGAACCCAGGCGCCCACGCCCCGTAAGGCTAGCGCTGCCGATATCCGCGCCTGAAAGCTGGACGGGCCGCTTACGCCGTCCAGCGCCACGGCATCTGCCAGAGCCGCCAGTCCGAACAGGTGGATGTGGTGATCACAGAGCCCCGGGATCAGTGCACCGCACCGCCCGTCCAACTCCTGCCCGGCGCGCGCGAGGTCATGCCCGATCCCGACGATGCGACCGTCTTCGATCCGGACATCCTGCAGCGGTCCACGGCCAATCTCGACATTGCGGATCAGCAAACTCACGAAGCTGCCCTACGGATACTCAGGGCGGCGACGGCAGCCATTCGCGCCAGCGCCACGTCGACCAGCACCCCGCCCCCGGCCTCTAGTCCGCGCAGGGCGCCGATTGCCGCCGCGAGCC
>NZ_JBIKNZ010000006.1:0-94547 GCF_044358365.1 Phenylobacterium sp.
GTTCCAACCAGAAGCACCGTTGGGTCACCCGTTCCAGGAAGGCGCGGTCGTGGCTGACGATCAGGGCTGCAGCCCGGCTGGCGCCGATCTGGGCTTCCAGCGTCTCGATGGCCAGGATGTCCAGGTGGTTGGTGGGCTCGTCCAGCAGGATCACGTCGGGGTCTTCGGCAAAGGCCCTGGCCAGCGCCGCCCGCCGGGTCTCGCCGCCGGAGAGACCTTGAGTGGACTTCCCGGGGTTGATGCCGAACGCGTCCAGCGCCGCCTCCGCCAGATAGGACGCCGCGCCGCCGGACGTGGCGTGGTCGAGCACCGTGTCGCCGGTGATCTCGGGCTCCTGCGGCACGAAGGCGACGGTTGTGCCGGGCGTAATGGTGCGGTCGCCGTCGTCGGCCTCGATCTGTCCGGCCAGAATCCGCAGCAAGGTGGACTTGCCGGCGCCATTGCGCCCCACCAGACAGGCGCGGTTGCGCGCGTCCAGGGCGAGGTCCACGCCGTCGAACAGCATCATCGGTCCGTCGGCGAGACGAACCGCTTTCAAGGCGAGGATGGGGGCTCTCATCGGCGCGCTGTCCTACAGGGTCCGGGCGGCGAAGCAAGTTCCCCCTTCATCGCGCGCTACGGTCGGACTAAACCGGGGAGATGGCTGGCGAACCTTTCTGGCGTCGAAAGACCCTTGCGCAGATGACGGTGGCGGAGTGGGAAAGCCTCTGCGACGGCTGTGGTCTGTGCTGTCTTGTCCGTTTCGAGGATGAGACGACGGGCGAGGTGATCCCGACCCGGGTCCACTGCAAGCTGTTTGATGCCGCGGCCTGTCGGTGCTCGAACTATGCGGATCGTCACAGGCACGTTCCCGATTGCATCAAGCTGACCCCGCACAACATCGAGGCGCTGGAATGGATGCCCGGCAGTTGCGCCTATCGCCGCCTGCATGAGGGTCGTGATCTGGCGGACTGGCATCCGCTGGTCTCCGGCGATCCGGAGAGCCCCCATCGCGCGGGTATCTCGGTGCGCGGGCAGACCATCAGCGAAGAGGTGCTGGCCGAAGCGGAAGATGCGCTCGACTTCGCCGCCTGGGATCTGATGGCCGAGCGGGAGGGGTGAGAGTGATGTTGCAAAATCGCCACAGTGCGGCTTGCGTGACGTCGCCGCTCACCCAATCTAGAAGCCACCCTACATCATGATCATTGAAGGATTCTGACCAGTTTGGCGCGCGACCCCTATCTGGAGCTGGGCGTATCCCGGACGGCGACGGCCGCGGAAATCCGCAAGGCCTTCCACAAGCTTGCGAAGGCGAACCATCCTGACACCAATCCCGGCAATGCAGCGGCCGAGGAGCGTTTCAAGAAGGTCAGCGCCGCGTTCGACATCATTGGCGATGTGGAGAAGCGCAAGAAGTTTGACGCCGGCCTGATCGACGCTGACGGCCGCGAAAGTATGGGCGGGTTCGGCGCCGAGAGCCCGTGGGGCGGACGTCCGGGCGCGCGGGGCGGCGGATCGCGGGCCGAGACCTTCGAAGGCGCAGACCTCAGCGACATTCTGGGCGAGATGTTCGGCGGCGCGCGCGGCGGCCGCCCCGGCGCCGGCGGCGGGTTTGGAGGCTTTGCCCAGAAGGGCGCGGATGTCCGGGCGAAGATCGAGATCGATCTCGTCGATGCGATCCGGGGCGGCAAGCGCCGTATCGCGTTCTCGGATGGCCGCACCATCGACGTGACCATTCCCAAGGGCGCCCAGGACGGCCAGACACTGCGGCTCAAGGGGCAGGGCGGACCGGGGCGCGGCGGCGCCGGCGACGCGTTCATCGAGATCACGATCCAGCCGCATGCGATCTATCGACGCGAGGGCGCCGATCTGGTCATGGACCTGCCGGTCGCCTTCTATGACGCGGTACTGGGCGGCAAGGTCGAGGCCCCGACGCCGGACGGCGCCGTGACGTTGACGGTCCCCCGATCGGCGAACACCGGAACGCGCCTGCGATTGAAGGGACGGGGCCTGGTCGACGCCCTGGGTAAACGCGGCGACCTGTTCGCCCGTCTGGTAGTCATGCTGCCCGATGCCCCTGACCCGGCGCTAGAGGCGTTTGCCGAGCAGCAGCGCCGGGATCGTCCCTATTCGCCCAGACGCCGAACTTAGGCTAAGTCCAAGGCTTGCTTAAGGTCGCGTTCAGCCGGGGTTCAGTCCGGGCGGCGTAGGTCGGGTCCGTCATGAAGCCAGTTTTCGCCATCGCCATGATGCTTGCCGCCATCGCTGCGGCCGCGCCGGCCGTGGCGGCGCAGGACGGCCGCCCGCCGTTTGGTGGCGGGCGAGGCGAACAGGATCAAGCGCGCGACGGGGTCCGCTCAGGCCGCCAGGCGCCGCTGTCGCGCGTGTTGCAGATGATCGGCGCGCGCTATCCTGGTCGTCATTTGAACACCTCGATGGGCGATGCCGGCGGCCGGCCCGCCTACTACGTTCAGTGGCAGATGGAGAACGGCCGGGTGGTGGTGTTCGTCGTGGACGCCGAGTCCGGACAGATCATCGGCCGCCAGGGCGGCTGAGACCCCGGTTCAACCCAAGGAAGGGACGCTTGCTTGCGCATCCTGCTAGTCGAAGACGATCCGGACCTGTCGCGCCAGCTGAAGCTGGCGCTGGGCGATGCCGGCTATGCGGTCGACCACGCCCCCGACGGCGAGGAAGCTCAGTTTCTGGGCGAGACTGAACCCTATGATGCGGTGATCCTGGACCTGGGCCTGCCCAAGGTGGACGGCGTCTCGGTGCTGGAGCGCTGGCGGCGAGAGAACATGACGAGCCCCGTACTGATCCTGACGGCCCGCGCCGCGTGGAGCGAGAAGGTGGCGGGCTTCGACGCCGGCGCCGACGACTATCTGACCAAGCCGTTTCACACCGAGGAACTGCTGGCCCGCCTGCGCGCCCTGCTGCGGCGCTCGGCCGGGCACGCCACGCCCAGCCTCTCGATCGGCGGCCTGCGGCTCGACCCGCGCGCGGCACGCGCCAGTGTCAATGGTGAGCCCTTGCGGCTGACGTCACTGGAGTATCGGTTACTGCACTACCTGATGATGCATCAGGGTCGGGTGATCAGCCGGACGGAGTTGGTGGAGCATCTCTACGATCAGGATTTCGACCGGGATTCCAATACCATAGAGGTGTTCATCGGCCGGGTCCGCAAGAAGATCGGCGCGGACCGGATCGAGACGGTCCGGGGCCTGGGATACCGCCTGACCTGTCCCGCCGGCGAGGCGGACGCGGAGACGGCCGGCACGTGACGATGGGGGGCCTTGGCCGACCTTCTCTTGCGCGGCGGCTGGTGTTGCTGGCGGTCGGCTGGAGCTTTGCAGCCCTGGTGGTCACGGCTGTGGTGCTGGCGCTGCTGTTCCAGCAAGCGGCCCTGCGCCGCTTTGAACAGACGCTTGGCGTTCTGGTGGACAATCTGATCGCGGGGTCCATTTATGAAGGTGGCGCACTGGTTGCGCCGGCGTTCACGGACGCGCGGGCGCTCCGGGCCTATTCCGGGCTCTACTGGACCATCGCCGAACCCACGAAGGAAGGTCGTCTGCTGACCGCGACACCCGCCCGCTCGCGCTCGCTCTGGGATGCCGAGCTTCGCCCGCCGGAGGATCTGCTTCAGCGGGTACGGGCCAATCCAGGACGACTGGTGGCTTTCGATGCCGCCGGACCACAGCCGGGCGAGCGCCTGCGCGGGGTTGCGCGGATCGCCACGATCGACGGCCACGAGTCTGTGTTTCTGGCGGCGGAGGATCGCGCGCCGATTGACCGGGACGTGCGCAACTTCGTTGCGGCGACTGCGCTGTCGTTCGTGGTTCTGGGCGGAGGATTGATCCTGGCTGTCTTCGCCCAGGTGCGGATCGGCCTTCGCCCTCTTTTCCGGCTGCAGGGCGAGGTGGCGGCAGTTCGGGGTGGCAAGGCCGATCGCGTGCAGGAAGCCTATCCAACCGAGCTGCAGCCACTGGCCCAGGAACTGAACGCGCTGGTGCTGCACAATCAGGAGACGGTGGAGCGACAACGCACCCACGTCGGCAACCTCGCCCATGCCCTGAAGACCCCGATCTCCGTAATGATGACCGAGGCTGGCCAGCGGCCCGGCCCTCTGGCCGAGATGGTGACCCGTCAGGCTGAAGTCATGCGACAGCAGGTCGACCATCACCTTCGCCGCGCCCGCGCCGCCGCCCGCGCCCAGGGCCCAGGCGAACGCACCTCGGTGGCCGAAGTGCTGGATGAACTCTCGCGCACGCTGGAGCGCATCTTCCAGGTCAAGGGTGTGACCATCGACTGGGACGCGCCTGATGACCTCTGGTTTGCCGGCGAACGGCAGGATCTACTGGAGATCGCTGGAAACGCCATGGAGAACGCCGGCAAGTTTGGACGCCGCCGGGTCCGGGTCCGCGCCGATGGGGCTGGCGTCGGATTACTGCGGCTGGTGATCGAGGATGACGGTCCGGGATTGTCGCCTGATCAACGCGAGGAAGTCATCCAGCGTGGTGCGCGGCTGGATGAGAGTGCGCCGGGCTCCGGTCTAGGCCTTTCGATCATCGACGAACTGGCCCGCGCCTATCGTGGATCATTGACGCTGGGCGCTTCGGCGCTGGGCGGTCTGTCCGTCGCGATCGAGCTGCCGCGCGCGCAAGCCTGAGCGCTTTGTTTTCGCACAATCTTAACTCTGCGAGCGCCATCCTGATTGTGGCGCGCCGCCGGGAGTCTTGATCGCCATGCAAGCGCTCGCGGCGCAGAAGATTGCGATTGTCGGACGGCTTGTCGAAACATCGCCTGACAGCGTCCTGTCGAATCTGAGCCGCGCGCTGGCCGAGACGGTCGATAACAGCGCCCTGGGCGACGTCCGCAAGCTGGTCGAGGCCGAAGTCGTCGAGCGCCAGTTTCGCAACGCCGTGATGGAGCCACTGACGCCGATGTTCGTCGGCGTAGGGAATGACAGTCGCAAGCTGACGTTTCCCCTGGCGGCTCTTCCACTGATCTGGCGCGGACTGCGAAGTGTCGCTGGAGTCGAACTGGACGATATCCGGCGGATTGCGGATGCAGACCCGCCGCACCCCGGTTTGTCGGCACGGTACGATCGTCTGGTCGAAACCGCCGCTTCGGAATTGCGAGCACGCATCAACCCTGAGTTTGCAGCCGCGGCCGACCTTTGTGACCAGGCTCGCCCCGATGGTGCGACGGAACTGTTGGCCTGCATGCACATAGCCGGCGTGGTTCGCCGCGCAGCCCTCGTGCTGCCGACGTGGATAACGCACCCGGGCAGCGAGAGCAGACTGTCCGCACGTCCGGCCTACAATGATGCTTTGGCTGTCAGTGAAAGTGCCGGACCTTACTATTTTCAAATGATCTCCGCCCAGCTGGAGCAGTGTTGGATGGTGCTCAGGATCATCTCGGCGGTCATAGAAAAGCCCACCGAACGCTATCTGGACGTTGCCGAATTGGCGGGTTTTGCCGAGGCCTTGATGGAAGAGGTCGATGAGGCCCTGACCCTGATCGCCACCTTTGATCCGGAGGCTGGTCCCGGGGCGGGAAATGCAGCCGCAGTTCGTGCGGAGCTGGCGGTTCGGCAGATCATGGAAATGGAAACCAATGTCGCGCTAAACCGTGATCGCGGCTGGGGTCGGCGGATACAGAAACAGCGTCGGAAACTGGCGAGCGCGGTTGAAGCGCGTCTTCGTGAGGCAGATCTCGCCGTCATGGCCGCGTTGCCCATGCATGAGATCAACCAGCACGGTATCCGTCGCACGGCGCCGCGTCTCTCCTGCGAGCCCGACGCCGCCTGCGTTCGCCGCGCCGAGACCCTGTTATCCTTCAGTGCGGGCCTGCGTTCGGCTGTGAACCATGGTGGTTTCCTGGCCGCCTGGGGAGCGCTGGTGGAAAAGCTCAGCACTGTTCTCGACCTCTATGTAGACGAGACTGTCCGGCAAATCCGTCTGGATCAGACGGGTGAGACGGCCTGCTCAGAGGCATTCCTTGATGTCGCGGCCCGGTTCAGTCATCTGGTTGCAGGGCAGAAGGCGGGCGAACTGGTACGCCGCCGCGCCCAGGCCGCCCGGCACCACGAGCCCCAAATCGCCGTCAACGCCGATTAGCCCCCTCGCACCGGCCGTGCCTTTCGGCTACACGGCCAGTCATGTTCCTTTTCTGGGTCGTGGCAGGGTTCCTCGCCGCCGCAGCGGCGGGGTTGATGCTTTTGCGCGCGGCGCATTCAGCGGCGCCGGCCAGTACTACTGATCCGGCGCAGGTCCTCTACAGGCGACAGCTTTCCGAGATCGATGACCTGGTTGATCGCGGCCTGATGGGCGAGGGCGAGCGCAAGGGCGCCCACGCCGAGGCCGGCCGCCGACTGCTGGCCGCCGCCGAGACTCCGGCCGAGACCTGGGCAGAGGGCCCTCGGGCACGGAGTCTGGTGCTGCTGGCCGCTGCTGCTGCCCCGGCCCTGGCTCTCGGGCTTTATCTTGCGCTTGGTGCGCCGGGCATGCGCGATCAGCCGTATGCCGGCCGACTTGAGGCCTGGCGCAAGTCCGATCTCAATACCCTGACACCGCCGGAAATCGCCGCCGTTCTGCGGCAGGCTGTGAAAGAGCGTCCTTCAGAGGCCGAGGGCTACCGCCTGCTCGGCCTGGCCGAAGATGCCTCGCAGAATCCTGTCGCCGCGTTGCAGGCGCTACGTCGGGCGTCGGAGCTCGCGCCGGAGCGGGCGGATATCTGGCGGATGCTGGGGCAGGCAGCTTTCACTGCGGCGGGCGGCAAGATGGAGGGCGAGGCTGTCATGGCCTTTACCCGCGTTCTGGCGCTGGAGCCTGGCGATCCCGCGGCGCGGTTTTATCTTGCGCAGGCCAAGGCGGAGGCCGGGAAAACGACCGAAGCCCTGGCGTATATGCGCGCGCTGCTTGCCGACCTGCCCCAGGGGAGCGAGGGCCGCGAGGCCGTCCAGGCCCGGATCGCCAGTCTTGAAGGCAAGCCTGCGCCGGTGACCGGCGACCCGCAGGAACTGGCGATGATCAAGGGCATGGTGTCCAGCCTGGCGTCGAAGCTGAAAGCCAATCCGGAGGACCCTGATGGGTGGGTGCGTCTGGTGCGGGCCTATGCCGTGCTGGGTGACATCGCACAGCGGGACGCCGCCTATGCCAGCGCTCGAGCGCGATACGTGCAGACGCCTGCCGTACTGCAACAACTGGACGCGGCCGTCCGCGCGGAGCCCATGCGATGACCCTGCTTCCGAAATCCCGCAAGGCGCGGATGCGCCTCCTGTTGCTATCGATCATCGCGCCTGTGGTGACGCTGGCCGCCGGACTGGCGCTCTGGGGCATGCGGGACTCGATCTCGTTCTTCTACACGCCCTCGCAGGCGGCCGAAGCCAAGCCCGAGCCTGGTCAGGCGATCCAGCTTGGCGGCCTCGTGGCCATGGGATCGGTGGTCAAGCACACCGATGGGCACGTGGAATTCACCGTTCAGGACAAGCTGGCGGCTGACCGGGTGGTCTATCAGGGCGATCTTCCGGACCTGTTCCGCGAGGGTCAGGGTATTGTGGCCGAGGGCGCCTATCAGTCTGATGGCGTCTTCAAGGCGACCCGGGTGCTGGCCAAGCACGATGAGAAGTACATGCCCAAGGAAATCGCCGAGGCGCTGAAGGAACAGGGTGAGTGGCGCGGCAAAGGGGCTCCCCCGCCAGCCTACGAGGCCACGGTCAACGCACCGGCGAAGTCGACGGGCGGCCCCACGTGATTGCAGAAGCCGGATCGTTCGCGCTGATCCTGGCGCTGGCGTTGTCGATCCTGCAGGTCGTGCTGTCGGCGGCAGGGCGGATGCGCCGGTCTCCGGCGCTGGCCGGTGCGGGCGAGGGTGCGGCGCTGGCGGCCTTCGTCGCTGTGGCGATCGCCTTTGCCGCCCTGATGCATGCCTTTGTGATCTCGGATTTCTCGGTGTCCAACGTCGCGGCCAATTCCCACACCCAGAAGCCGCTTCTGTACCGTGTGGCCGGGACCTGGGGCAGCCACGAGGGCTCTATGCTGCTCTGGTGCCTGGCGCTTACGGGCTTCGGCGCGGCGGCCGCGGGCCTGGGCCAGAGCCTGCCGCGTGGCCTGCGCGCCTCGACGGTCGCGGCGCAGGGCGTGCTGGGAACGGTGTTCCTGGCCTATACGGTCTTTGCGTCCAATCCGCTGACGCGGCTGGCCCAGCCGCCGGCCGAGGGGCGATCGCTCAATCCCCTGCTTCAGGACCCGGCGCTCGCGGTCCATCCGCCTTTTCTGTACTTCGGCTATGTGGGCATGTCGGTGGTCTTCTCGCTGGCCGTCGGCGCGCTGATCGAGGGCAAGATTGACGCCGCATGGGCAAAATGGGTCCGCCCCTGGACGCTGGCGGCCTGGAGCTTTCTGACCATCGGGATCACGCTGGGATCCTTCTGGGCCTACTATGAGCTGGGCTGGGGCGGATGGTGGTTCTGGGATCCTGTGGAGAACGCCAGCTTCATGCCCTGGCTGGTGGCCACCGCCCTCCTGCATTCCGCCATCGTTACGGAAAAACGCGGCGCGCTGGCCGGCTGGACCCTGTTCCTGGCCCTGGCGGCCTTCACGTTCTCGATGCTGGGCGCCTTCCTGGTGCGCTCCGGCGTCCTGACTTCGGTTCATGCGTTCGCGGTGGATCCGACGCGCGGTGTTCTCCTGTTGATGATCCTGGGTGTGACCTCGGGCCTGGCTTTCGCCCTCTTCGCCTGGCGCGCGCCAAAGCTGGGGCCCGGCGGCCTCTTCGCCCCCATCAGCCGGGAAAGCGCGCTGGTCCTGAACAACATCCTGCTGGCGGCGGCGACCGTGACGGTTTTGCTGGGCACGCTCTATCCGTTGATCCGGGACGCGATGACCGGCGAGGCGATCTCGGTCGGCCCGCCCTACTTCAACCTGACCTTCACGCCCTTGATGGCCGCGCTGCTGATCCTGCTGCCGGCGGGGCCGTTGCTGGCCTGGAAGCGGGGCGATGCGCGGGGCGTCATCCAGCGCCTGTGGCTGGCCGTCCTGATCGCGGGCGGCGCCGGCGTGCTGGCCATCGCTCTCGTCAGCCCGAAAAAGGCCCTCGGGGCCATGGGTGTCGCGCTCGGCGCGTGGCTTGTTGCTGGCGCGCTCGTCGAAATCGCAGAGCGGACCCGGTTGTTCCGGGCCACAGCCCGCGAGAGTCTGCGCCGGTTTGTGGGTCTGCCACGCGGCGCCTGGGGCATGACGCTGGCGCACATGGGGCTTGGCATTTTCGTGCTCGGCGCCGTGTTCGAGACCACATGGAAACTGGAGACCGCCGAAGCCCTGCCGATTGGCGGCGACCTCAACATCGGCGCCTATCACGTGACCCTGGATGATGTTCGACCGGTCGAGGGGCCGAACTTCGACGCTGACCGGGCAACGCTGACGGTTACGCGGGCCGGGCAGCCGGTCTGTACGGCCCATCCAGAACAGCGCCTGTTCACCACCGGCGGCCAAACCACCTCCGAGGTCGGACTATGCTATCGCGGCGCCTCGCACATCTATCTGGTGCTGGGCGAGCGGCGCGACGGCGAGGGTAAGCCCAAGTGGCTGGTTCGGGCCTACTGGAACCCCTGGGCGTCGCTGATCTTCATCGGGCCGGTGATCATGGCGCTCGGCGGATTCGTGTCGCTGACGGATCGCCGTCTTCGCCTGGGCGTGGGCCGACGTCGGGAGCGGGTGGCATGAAGCGCCGCGCGCTCGTCGCCGCGTTTGCGGGCCTGCTGTGCCTGGCTGCGGCGTCCGATCCCGCCGAGCGTCTCCCCGACCCCGCCCAGGAGGCCCAGGCCCGCGCCATTTTCCGCGACGTGCGCTGTCTCGTCTGCCAGAACGAGTCCATTGATGACAGCGAGGCCGAGCTGGCCAAGGACCTGCGCAAGATCGTCCGCGAGCAGGTCGCGACGGGCAAGACCGACAGCGAGGTCAAGACGTTTCTGATCGACCGATATGGTGAGTTCGTCCTGCTCACGCCGCAGTTTTCGTCTGGAAATCTGATGCTCTGGCTTGCGCCCTTCTTCGTCGTTCTGGCCGGGGCTGCGCTGCTACTGGTCCGACTCAGGGTCCGGCCTGCCGAGGCCGAGCTGACCCCTGCAGAGGCCGCGCAACTGAAGAAACTGCAGCGGGATGAAACACGCTGACACGTTTGCGCCCAATATTGGACGTGATGCGGTGTTCAGGGTCTGCGAAAGCATGGCGCGGGCGTTGCACTTCGGCGCAAGCTGCCTAGGTTGTTGGAACGCATCGGACTTCATGTGATGCGTCGAGGGAAAATCAGACGAATGACGACCAAGAAGACGGGTTACCTCCTGGGCGCAGTTGCAGGTGTTGGCGTGATGGCCGCAGCGGTGGCCGGCGCCGGCATCCAGTTGCCCTCCGCGCACGCGCAAATGCCCGCAGGAGGGCTGATCAAGGCCTCGACTGTACCGATTTTCGCGCCGCCTCCCGGCGCGCCGATGACCTTTGCCGACATCTTCGACCGCGTATCGCCGGCGGTGGTGTCGATCAACGTGACCAGCCGGGCTGAAGCCCCCTCGCTACGACAGATCCCCGGCCTACCTGGCCTGCCCTTCGGCGGCGCACCGCGCGGGGGCCCACAGGGCGAGGACGGTGATGGCCAACCCGGCCCATCGCGCCGGCCGACCCAGCAATCGGCGGGATCCGGCTTCTTCATCTCGGCAGATGGCTACATCGTCACCAACAATCACGTGATCGAGAATGCCGAGACTATAAAGGTGGTCCTGAAGGACGAACGCGAGCTTGAAGCCGAAGTTGTCGGCCGCGACGAGGCGACTGATCTGGCGGTGCTGCGGGTCAAGGGCGGTCGGGGCCCGTTCCCGTTTGTGAATTTCGAGAATGCCGCCAAGCCGCGCGTCGGCGACTGGGTGATCACGGTCGGCAATCCCTTTGGCCTGGGTGGCACCGCGACGGCGGGCATCATCTCCGCCTACGGCCGCGACATCGGCGAGACGTTCGTTGACTTCATCCAGATCGACGCCCCGATCAATCGGGGTAACTCGGGCGGTCCAACCTTTGACGTCTTCGGTCGGGTGATCGGGGTCAACACGGCGATCTTCTCGCCGTCGGGCGGTTCGGTCGGCATCGGGTTCGCCATTCCGGCGGACGTTGCGGACTCAGTCACCAAACAACTGATCAATGGCGGCAAGATCCAGCGCGGCTACATCGGCGCCACGATCCAGAACTTCACGCCGGAGTCTGCCGAAGCCCTGGGCCTCGGCGACCAGAAGGGTGCGATCGTCACCGATCTCTCGCCGGGCGGTCCGTCCATGAAGGCCGGGCTTCAGGTGGGTGATGTGGTCGTCTCGGTGAACGGCGCCGCGGTCAAGAGTTCGTCGGAGCTTACCCGTCAGGTGGCGCGTGTCCGCGCCGGCGATCTCCTGCGTCTGGAAGTCATCCGCGAAGGCAAGCGCCGTATGGTGGACATCCGCTCCGGCGTCCGTCCGTCCGAGCGCGAACTAGACGCCAACAGCAACGAGCCAGGCAGTCCCGGTGGCGGTGGCGTTGTACCGGGCGCGCCGGGCAAGGCCTCGGTGCTCGGGATGACAGTTGGTCCGCTGGACGACGCGGCACGCAATCGGCTCAACCTGCCTGTGGAGGTTCGCGGCGCGCTGGTCGAAACGGTCGATCAGAGTTCCGACGCGGGAACCAAGGGCCTTCGGCGGGGCGACGTGATCACACGGGTCAATGACCGCGCTGTGGTGACTCCCGCCGACCTGACCGCCGCCGTCGACGCCGCCAAAAAGGCAGGGCGCACCAGTGTCCTGGTGGGTGTCCTGCGCAGCGGTCGCACCGCGTTTCTGCCGATCAAGATTTCGGGGTAGTCTCCTGGCCTGACAAGGGCGGGAATCACATGCGGATCTTGATTGTCGAGGACGACCTTGAGGCGGCCGAGGCCATGGCGCGTGGTCTGACCGAGGCGGGTCACGAGTGTGTCCGGGGCGCTGACGGTCAGGAAGGCTTGGCCGCGGCGCAGGGCGCGGCGTTCGATGTGATGGTCGTGGACCGCATGATGCCGAAGATGGATGGCATCCAGCTGGTGGAAACCCTCCGCCGCGAAGGGGACCGCACGCCGGTGCTGTTCCTGTCTGCGTTGGGCGAGGTGGGCGACCGGGTTGACGGGCTTCAGGCCGGCGCCGATGACTATCTGGTCAAACCCTATGCCTTCCCTGAACTGATCGCCCGCATCGAAGCCCTGGCGCGCCGCCGCGACACTGGGTCCGTCCATACGATGCTCAAGGTGGGCGAACTGGAGATGGACCTGATCGCGCGCGCCGTTCACAGAGCGGGCAAGGCGATTGATCTTCAGCCCCGTGAGTTCCAGCTCCTGGAATTCATGATGCGCCACGCCGGCCAGTCGGTGACGCGCACAATGCTGCTGGAGAAGGTCTGGCACTATCACTTCGACCCCCAGACCAACGTCATCGATGTGCACATCTCCCGGCTGCGCTCCAAGATCGACAAGGGGTTTGATCGGGCCATGCTGCAGACGGTCCGGGGCGCCGGCTACCGGCTGGATGCCTAGCTCGACCGCAGCATCGCCTCTGGTGTGTCCGGCATGAAGATGCCCCGCCTGTTCCGGACCACGCCATTTCGCCTGACGGTACTAATCCTGGCGCTGTTCGCTAGCGCGGCCTCGGCCTTCCTGGCCTATATCTATATCGCCACCGCAGGCGAGGCGACGCGCCGTACGGACCGCGATATCCGCCGCGAGATGACCTCACTGATCGGAGTCTATGACCGCGCCGGCCCGGACGCGGTCAACCAGGCCCTGATAGAGCGGGCGTCGAGCGAGAAGCCGTTCCTCTATCTGCTGCTGACCAAGGATGGCCGGCGCATCTCCGGGTCGATCGAACAGTCGCCGGTGGAAAACTTCACCGGCCAACCCGCCTGGGCCAGTTTCCAGGTGACCGACATCAATGCCCAGGGTCGCGCGGTGAAACATCCCGCCCGTGGCCTGCAGGAACGGTTGAAGGGCGGCGAGGTGCTGTTTGTCGGCGCCGATGCGGGCGAGGATGAGGCCTATCTCGCCAGCATTGTCGGCGCCTTGCAGGCTGCGGGATTCCTGGTGCTGGTGCTGGGCCTGGGCGTGGGCGTGCTGGTCAGTCGCAATGTCTCGCGCAGCATGGTCAGCCTGATCGACGTGGTCGAGCGGGTGCGCAATGGCGAGACCGGGGTCCGGGCGCATGTCCGCGGGGCACGCGACGAGTTCGACGAGTTGGCCCAGGGCGTCAATGACATGCTGGACCGGCTGGAGCGCTCCATGGCCGGGCACCGCCATGCGGGCGACGCGATCGCCCACGACCTGCGCTCGCCCCTGACCCGGCTGCGTGCGCGTCTGGAGGCGGCCTACATCGACGTGGAAGCCGGCAAGGGCAATGCCGAGGAGGCGCTGGCCCAGGCGCTGGAAGACACGGACGGCGTGCTCAAGACCTTCGGCGCGGTGCTGTCGATTGCTCGCTTGCAGGCGGCCGGTCAGGCGCCGAACCCGGTGATCTTCGATCCGGCGGAGCTCGCCGCTGACATCTCCGAGCTCTACGAACCTTCCTGCGAGGACAAGGGCCTGGAGTACGCCGCGGAGATCACTGCCGGTCTCACGGTGCGCGGGAATCGCGAATTCCTGGCGCAGGCCCTGGCCAACCTGCTCGACAACGCCGTGAAGTACACGCCCGCCGGCGGCGCCATCATGCTGCGGGTGCGACGCAGGTCGTCTGGGGAGGTGGAGTTCTCCGTCACCGACACAGGCCCCGGCGTTCCTGACGAAGACCGTGAACGGGTGATCCAGCGCTTCGTGCGACTGGAGAACAGCCGGAAGGAAGCCGGCGCCGGGCTTGGCCTTTCCCTCGTCGCCGCCGTGGCCGAGGCGCATGGCGGACGGCTCGAGCTGTCGGAAGGCCCCGGCAAGGTCGGCGAAATGGGTCCGGGCCTGCGCGTGGCGTTCATTCTGCCGAGGGCGTAGAGCCTGTGCCCATGAGACTCGGCGACGCCATCAAGCCCTGCGGCCCCGTGATCGACGCCAAGGCGGCGGCGCGTGCGCGCGTCGCGATCGGCGAGGGGCTGGGGCTCACGGAGGCGACCTGGGCCGCGCTGGATCCGGTGTTCGCCGCCTCGCCCTATCTGACCTCGCTGGCCCGGCGCAATCCAGCCAGACTGGGCAGCCTGCTGGCGGACGATCCGACCGCCCGGCTGGAGGATCTACTGGCCCGCACGCTGACGGTCTCCCGGGGACTGCCCGGCGAGGCCGAAGGCGGCCTGCGCCGCCTCAAACAGGAACTGCACCTGCTGACTGCTCTGGCCGATCTGGGCGGGGTCTGGGATCTGGATCAGGTGACCGGCGCCCTGACCCGGTTCGCCGACGCCGCATTGGGGGCGTCTCTGGCCGTCGTCGCCCGGCAAGAGCTGGCGGAGGGTCGCCTCATCCGGATTGCGGACCCCGACAATCCCGTCCCGGGCTGGTTCTGCATCGCGATGGGCAAGCAGGGCGCCCATGAGCTGAACTATTCCAGCGACATCGATGTTTCGATCTTCTTCGATCCCGAGGCGCTTCAGGGTGTGACGGCGCCCGGCGTGGAGCCGCTGACGATGGCGCTTCGCCTGACCCAAAGAGTGTCGGACCTGATGCAGGCCCGGACCGCCGACGGCTATGTGTTTCGCGTGGACCTTCGGCTACGGCCCGACCCGTCCTCCACGCCCCTGGCCGTCCCGGTTCCGGCGGCGCTGGAATACTATGAATCCGTCGGCCAGAACTGGGAGCGCGCCGCCTTCATCAAGGCCCGCGCCTGCGGCGGGGACCTGGCCGCCGGCCAGGCGTTCCTCGACGAACTGATCCCCTACATCTGGCGGCGCAACCTCGATTTCGCCGCCATCGCCGACATTCACGCGATCAAGCGCCAGATCCATGCCCACAAGGTGGACGAACGGGTCTCGGCCGCCGGGGTAGACGTCAAGCTGGGCCGCGGCGGGATTCGCGAGATCGAGTTCTACGTCCAGACCCAGCAACTGATCCTGGGCGGTCGCCACCTGGAACTGCGCAGCAACCGTACGCTGGACGCGCTGGGGGCCCTGGCGGCGGCAGGGCATGTCAGCGCGGCCGCTGCGGGCCAGATGTCCGAGGCCTACATCTGGCTGCGCGCCGTTGAGCACCGTATCCAGATGATCGCCGATGAGCAGACCCATCGACTGCCGGAGTCTGCGACAGACCGACGCCGGGTCGCCGCCCTGGCGGGTTACGATCAGCTTCGCGGGTTTGATCAGGCGGTGACGCGCACCCTGAGAACGGTCAATGCCCGCTACGGGGAGTTGTTCGCCGAGGCAGAGCAACTGTCGTCCCGGTTCGGCAGTCTGGTGTTCACTGGCGTGGACGATGATCCGGAGACCCTGGCCACCCTGTCGCGTATGGGGTTTCCCGATCCGATGCGGGTCTCGCAAACCATCCGGGCCTGGCATCACGGCCGCGTCTCCGCGACCCGGACGGAACGGGGCCGGGAGCTGTTCACGCGGCTGGCGCCGCGGCTGCTCGAAGCCGCCCATGCCACGGGGGCGCCGGAGATCGCCTTCCGGCGGTTCGGCGATTTCTTCGAGGGGCTGGCGTCAGGCGTTCAACTCCAGTCCCTGTTTCTGGCGCAGCCCAGGCTGTTCGAACTGGTGGTGCAAGTGCTGGCTTTCGCACCACGACTGGCCAGCACCCTCGCCCGACGACCCGCAGCGATCGACGCCATGCTGGATCCCGAATTCTTTGATCAGGTCGACATCGCGCCCGAGCGCGAACACATGGCCCGCGAAGTCCGGGCGACCGGGAGTTTTGAGGGGGCGATGGACGTGGTGCGTCGCCTCCACCGCGAACAGGCCTTCCGGATTGGCGTGCAGGTGATGAGCGGGTCGTCCAGCGCCGGGGCCGCCGGGCGGGCCTTCGCCGAACTGGCTGACCTGTGCATCGAGGCCTTGGCGCCGGTGGCCCTCGCCGAAGCCGTGCGGCTCGGCGGCGACTTTCCCGGAGAAGTCGCTGTGGTCGCCCTGGGCAAGTGCGGCTCGCGCGAGATGAGCGCAACGTCAGACCTGGATCTAATGACACTCTATCGGGCGGCTGATCCGACGGCGACGTCGTCGTTCAAGGGCTGGGACGGATCAAGCTTCTACAGTCGCTTTACCCAGAGGTTGATCGCCGCCCTGTCCAGCCCGACCACCGAGGGCCAGCTATATGACGTGGACATGCAGCTTCGCCCGTCAGGCACCAAGGGACCCGTGGCGGTGAGTTTTGCGGCCTTTGCCGACTACTATCAGGGTGAGGCCGAGACCTGGGAGTTGCTGGCACTGACCCGAGCGCGGGTGGTGTGGGCGAGCAGCGACGCCTTTGCCGACGCGGCTGCAGGCGCCATCGAAGCCGCCTTGCGCAGACACCATGACCCCTCCCGAACAGCGGCCGATGTGCGGGAGATGCGCGATTTGCTTGAGGCCGAACGGCCCCCAAAGGGCGATTGGGATCTCAAGCTGTCACCCGGCGGGCTGGTGGATATCGAGTTCACGGCTCAGTTTCTGCAGCTGGTCCACGCTGATCGCGGCGGCCCGCTGTCGCCAAATACTTCAGCCGCACTGGACGCACTTGGCGCCGCAGGACTGGCCGATCCGCAGGCTCTGGACGCGCTCTCGACAGCCTGGCGGCTGCAGCAGGACCTGATCCAATTGCTCAAGGTGGCGCTGGGTGACGATCCGCAGCCGGACGATGAGCCAAAGGCCTTTCAGGCGTTACTGGCACGAGCGGGAGGCGTTCGCAGCTACAGAGCATTGCGCAGCCGCCTGACCGGAGCGCGCTCAGCGGCGCGCGCCGCACACCTGGCGTTGGTCAAGGTATAGATCACGTCGAGATTGGATTGGATCAATCCAAACTCGAAAAACGTGATCGACCTCATATGTTTAGAGTGGGTTGCGGGCGGAAAACCGGTTCCCACTTTTCCTCAACCCGCTCTGGCGAACGACGGAAACTGCATGATCGCCCGTACAAGTTTTCGGGGTGCGAAACTGAACCACCGAGGACCTATGAAACTGATCCTGCTTACAACCGCCATGGCCCTGACTGTCGCGACTGCCCACGCCCAGCCGGGCCGGGGCGGTGGGCCGCCGAACCCTGATGCCGACAATGATGGCAAGGTGACCCTGTCCGAGTTCAAGGCCGTGGAGACCGTTCGTCAGGGGCGCATGTTTGCTCGACTGGACACCAACAAGGACGACAAGATCACCCAGGCCGAGCTCGACGCTGTGGCCAAACAGGGCGAACGCAACGGGCGCGGCCGTCGGATGGGCGGTATCATGCGCCTTGATGCGGACAAGGACGGCGCAGTTACCGCCGCTGAAGCCAGCGCCATGGCCCAGCGCCGGTTCGAAATGGCCGACGCCAACAAGGACGGCTGGCTCTCGAAGGAGGAGACGGCCATGATCCGGCAGAGGGCGCGCGGTGGTCCCGGACCCGGATAGGCGCACTCCAGGAGCCAATGCGCTTGGGGGATTCCGACGACCAGTTGCTGGCGCGCGTTGCCGTGGACGATCCCGCGGCAACGCGGGCTATGGTCGCTCGCAAACTGCCGCGCCTGCTGTCGCTGGCCGGGCGCATGCTGGGCGACGCCGTCGAGGCGGAGGACGTTGCCCAGGAGGTGTTCCTGCGAATCTGGAAACAGGCGTCACGCTGGCGGCCCGGCGAAGCGCGGTTCGATACCTGGCTGCACCGGGTGGCGCTGAACCTGTGTTACGACCGACTGCGTCGGCGGCGCGAGCTTGCTTTTGCCGATCCGCCGGATCGTGCGGACGATGGACCAGGCCCCGACCGGGGCCTGCAGGCGGCAGATACAGGTCGGCGGGTGGGGGCTGCGCTGCAGTCGTTGCCGGATCGTCAGCGGGAGGCGATCGTGCTCTGTCACTATCAGGAGCTCGGCAACATCGAGGCCGCCGCCGTGATGGGCGTCAGTGTCGAGGCGTTGGAGAGCCTGCTGGGGCGAGGTCGACGCGCTTTGCGCGTCGCACTGGCTGATATGAAGGGGTGAGGCCATGAACCCAGAACGTTTCGAAGCCCTGGCCGAAGCCTTTGGCGGTGATGTGGCCCGCTGGCCGGTCGCTGAGCGAGAGGAGGCAGCGGTGCTGATGGCCGCGCAGGCTGACTGGGCGCAATCGGTGCTGGCCGTGGCCGGTGAGGTCGACACGGCGCTGTACGCCTACGCGCCGCCCAAGGCTTCTGTCGGCCTCGCGGATCGGATTGTGGCTGCCGGGCCCCGGCCAGCTCGTGGGCGCTGGATGGGATTTCTTTGGCCTGCGGGTCTTGGCGCGGGGCTTGCGGCGGCCTGCGCCGCCGGGATTTTTGTCGGCGCCCACCTCTCTGCAGCGATAGTCTCCGCTGAGCCCTCGGAGGCTGTGACGATGGCCGCGAGCGATCAGAACTTTGATTTCGACCTCGATGGGGAGGTGTGATGAGTACCCGAGCGCTCTGGGTCGCCTTGTCGGTCTCGCTGGCAGTGAACGTCTTCGTCGTCGGCGCCTTTGTCGGCTCGAGGTTGTCGGACGGGACCCGAGGGATGCCGGTCTCAGCCAAGGGTCCTGACCCCAGAAGCCGAAATCCCGTGGGGGCAGCCATCCGCGAACTGTCGCCGGAGGCCCAAGCGGCCTGGCGCGCGGGGTCGCTCGAATTCTCAACGCGCGCCGCCCCGAAAATGCGGGAGGCCCGAACCCTCAGTCAGGCGGCTTTCCGCAGTCTGGGTGACCCGGCTTTCAGTCCGGAAGTCGCAAGGGCAAATCTCGAGCGCGCACGAGCGCTGGAATTCGAGAGCCGGCTGGAAATGGACCGGCGGCTCATCGCGTTTGCAGTAACCCTCTCGCCTGCCGATCGCAGCAGTCTGGGCGAAGCCCTGGCCCGGCCGCGGGCGCCGCGAGGAGACAGGCCGCCGCGATAGAGCTGGCTGTCTCAGGCGGCGGCGGTCGAAACCGACATGGCCTCGCTTTGCCGAACCGGCAATGCGAATGAGGCCACAGTGCCTTGCCCCGGGGTGCTGCGAAGGTCCAGCAGTCCGCCGTGCATCTCGACCAGGGATTTTGTCAGGGCAAGGCCGAGGCCGGTGCCCTGGGTTGTCTTGGAATGCTGGCTTTCCACTTGCTCGAACGGTCGCGCTAGGCGCTCGAGATCCTGCGGCAGAATGCCGATGCCCGTGTCATGGATGCTGATCCGGACCCGTTCGCCCAGGGCATCCTCGCGCCGCTCACCGCGAATGCTGATGCGGCCTCCGCGCGGCGTGAATTTGATGGCGTTCGACAACAGGTTCAGCAGCACCTGTTTCACGGCTCGATAGTCGGCCTCCACCTCAGGTAGATCGACGAAGTCCAGGATCAGGCTCAGGCCGGCGGCTTCGGCCCGGTTACGCACCAGCCTCAGCGCTTCCTCGGCCAACTCCTCAAGGCAGACAGGCTCGAAACGCAGGTGCAGCTTCCCTGCCTCAATCTTCGACATGTCGAGGATGTCGTTGATCAGCGCCAGAAGGTGCTGGCCGGAGCTCAGGATGTCGCGCGCATAGTCCCGGTAGCGGGCATCGCCGACCGGGCCGTACATTTCCCCGGCCATGATCTCCGAGAAGCCGTTGATCGCGTTGAGCGGCGTGCGTAGTTCGTGGCTCATGTTGGCCAGGAAATCGCTCTTGGCCTGGCTGGCGGCTTCAGCCCGGATTTTCTCGGCCTCATATTTGCGGGCCAGTTCCGAGAGTTGTTCCTGGCTTTGCTCCAGGTTCACAACGACCCGGCGCAGTTCCCCCTCCTTGATGCGCCGTACCTCTTCCTGGGTTTTGAGCACGGTGATGTCGGCGGCGGTGACGACGAGTCCGCCTTCGGCTGTAGAGCGTTCGGAGATCTGGACCCAACGACCGTCAGAAAGCTCGGCCTCACGCACGCCGCGTCGGCCGCCGGCCGCTGGATACTCCTGGCGAATGGCCCGCCGCGTAGCCCGGGCCACCGTCTCGCGGCCCACGCCGGTTTTCGCCAGTTCGGCGTCAAGCCGGAAAAAGCCGAGGAAGTTCTTGTTGCAGAGTACCAACCTGCCGTTTCGGTCCCACAGCACGAAGGCTTCGGACGTGCTCTCGATAGCGTCCCGAAGACGGCCTTCGGCGGACTGGGCCCGAGCCTGGGCCAGGCGCTCCTCGGTGACGTCCAATGCCACCCCGATGATCCGGGCGAACCCGCCCTCGGGGCTTTCGCCAAAGCCTCGACCCCGGAAATCGATCCAGACGGGCCGCGCGCCCGCCAGGGGCGGCACCCGGAAGGAGACATCGAAATCGCCATAGATCGCGGCCGTGGAGAGCGCCTCGCGCATATCATCGCGATGACCCGGGGCGACCCGGTCCAGCACCTGCTGGCCGCCGACCTCACCGCTACGCCAGCCGAACAGCGAGGCGGTGACATCGGACATGAAGATCTTGTCGTCCGCCAGATCCCACTCCCAGATGCCGCAGCGCGCCGCCTCGACGGCCATCCGGAACCGGGTCTCGGAATCACTGCGGGCGGCCTGGATACGGTCTACCCTGAGGGTTTCGCGAAACAAGAAGACGCCGAGCGCGATGGCGGCGACCACGGGAACCATGAACCAGATAGCGAATTCGTAGACTCCAGCTCCGCCGGACAGGAGCCGGACCAGTGCGGCGACGGCGAACAGGCCCAGAAGGACAAGGACGCCCGCAATGGAGGGGCGGACCAGCCGTCTGAGCGCCGACGTGCGCGGGCGCGCCCGTCGTTCCGGCGTCACCCCGGCCAAGCCCTGTCCACCGCCCTCGGCCAAGCCTGCCAATCCCCCGCGTCCGGCGTTCGGCAACGCCGAACCGAAGCAGAGTCTAAGCTGATCCGGGGGCTTTGGTCATCGGGGTTCTCGACAATTCAGGCCAGGGCCCGCGCCGCCAGTTCGTGGACGTTTTTCGAAAGGCCCTCGACCTTGAGGATCCGTTCCAGCTGGGCCTTCATCAACTCGCCCAGCTCGGGCTTCAGCCGCCGCCAGCCGCCCAGCGGATCCACCAGCCGCGCGGCCGTCATGGGGTTGAACCGATCCACTGCAATGATCTGGTCGGCGAGGAAGCGATACCCGGCGCCGCTCGGATCATGGAATCGCGCCGGATTGAAGTTGGCGAAGCTTGAGACCAGCGCGCGCAGGCGGTTGGGATTCTTTGCGTCGAAGGCCGGGTGGGCGGTCAGGGCCAGGATGCGGCCGAACGCCTCTTCGGACGTATCGCGGCCCTGGATGGCGAACCACTTGTCGATCACCAGCGGCTCGGACGTCCATTTGGCGTAGAAGTCGCCCAGCGCCTCGTCGTAGTCCGCCCCGCCGATGTGCATCAGGGCGTTCAGACCGCCCATGGCGTCGGTCATGTTGGCGGCGGCGTGATAGTGGCCGCTGGCGATCTCGGCGACGGTGCGCGTCGGGTTGGCGGCCATCAACTCCAGCGCCGCATTGCGCAGGGCGCGGCGACCGGCACCGGCGGCATCCGGCGAGAACTCTCCCAGGTTCTGAAGGCCGGTGTGGAGGCGGCGCAGTTCGCTGTCGAGGTGCAGCGCCAGTCGCAGGCGCAGGGCGTCGCGGGCGGCATGCAAGGCCGCCGGGTCCACCGGGCTGCGCATCAGCGCCAGGTCACTCTCGGCCGGCAGCGCCAGCAACAGCGCCTTGAAGGCCTCGTCGGAGGCCTGATCGTTCAGCGCCCGGCCCAATGCCTCGGCATAGCGCTCCTCGCCCACCTCGTCGGGCTTGCCTTCGGCGCGCGACAGGATCAGGTCGCTGGCCAGATCCTGGCCGGCTTCCCACCGGTTGAAGAGGTCGGGGTCAGAGGCCAGTTGCAGATAGCGCGCCCGGGCCGGCGCGTCGGTCTTCAGCACCACCGGCGCCGAGAAGCCGCGCAGGGCCGAGATCACGGGCTGGCTGTCGACGCCGGTCAGGGCGACGGTCGTTTCGCCGCCGCTCAGCACCACGACGGTTTCGTCCGTCGCCACGCCGTCGCGCTCGAACGCCAGGGTGCGGCCTTCGGTGTCCAGCAGACCGATGGTCACCGGGATCGGCAGATCGCGCTTCACCGGCTGACCTGTCGTGGGTGGATTGGTCTGGGTGAGCGTCACGGCCAGCGACTTCGACGCCTCGTCGTAGCGCGCGCTCAGGGCCACGCGCGGTGTCCCGGCCTGTTCGTACCAGCGGAAGAAGTCGGTGAGGTCCTGGCCCGAGGACTCGACGAAGCACTGGATAAACGCCTCGACCGTCGTGGCGTGGCCGTCCCAGCGCTCGAAATAGATGTCCATGCCGGCCCGGAATGCAGCGTCGCCCACCAGGGTCTTGAGCATGCTGATGACCTCGGAGCCCTTTTCGTAGATTGTGGCCGTGTAGAAGTTTTCGATCTTCATATAGGCCGAGGGGCGCACCGCGTGGGCCAGCGGTCCCTGATCCTCGGCGAACTGGCGCGTGCGCAGCGCCTTGACCGCCTTGATGCGGCCCACGGCGGCGCCGCGCATGTCCATGCAGAATTCCTGCTCGCGGAACACGGTCAGTCCTTCCTTAAGGCACAGCTGGAACCAGTCGCGACAGGTGATGCGGTTGCCGGTCCAGTTATGGAAGTACTCGTGCGCCACGACCGCCTCGATGCGCTCATAGTCCAGGTCGGTCGCCGTTGCGGGATCGGCCAGCAGGAGCGAGGAGTTGAAGATATTCAGCCCCTTGTTCTCCATGGCCCCGAAGTTGAAGTCGCGCACGGCCACGATCATGAAAAGATCCAGGTCGTACTCTCGGCCATAGGCCTGCTCGTCCCAGATCATCGAGCGCTTGAGGGAATCCATCGCATAGGCCGCACGGCCCGCCATGCCCGGGTCGACATAGATGCGCAGGTCCACCGTGCGCCCGCTCATGGTGACGAGCTTGTCCTCCAGCACGTCCAGCTCGCCGCCGACCAGGGCGAACAGATAGCTGGGCTTGGGGAAGGGGTCGTTCCAGACCGCGAAGTGGCGACCGCCGGGCAGGGCGCCCCTGTCGATCAGATTGCCGTTGCACAGCAGGTGGTGGAACCGGGTGTCGGCCTCGATCCGGACGGTGAAGCGCGCCAGCACGTCGGGCCGATCGGGCCAGAAGGTAATCTTGCGGAAGCCCTCGGATTCGCACTGGGTGCAGAACCGGCCGCCGGACATGTAGAGCCCTTCCAGCGCGGTGTTGTTCTCCGGATCGATCTCGACCTCGGTTTCCAGAGTGAAGGCTGCGGGGGGCGCGTGGATGGTGAGGAATTCCGCGTCGATGGCGTGCTCATCCGCGGAGAGCGCCCGCCCGTCGATGGTGACGGAGATCGGCTTGAGGTGCTCGCCGTTGAACGCCAGAGGCTCGGCGTGGTCGCCGTTGCGCCGCACGCTCAGGCGCGCCTTTACGCGGGTGGCGTTGGGCTGCAGGTCGAAGGTGAGGTGAACCTCATCGACCAGGTATGCGGGCGGGCGATACTCGGAGAGCTGGATCGGTTTGGCTGTGTCTGTGCGCATGGAGCATTCTAAGCGGTGGAGTGAGGCGGCGCCAAGGCGCTGACGCGAGGTCACGCTTTTCTTGTGCCCCGTCCGGCGCGATGGTGTCTGTGGAAACGCAAGAACAGCCGACCGCCGAAGAGGCCCAGATGAATTTTGATTTCTCCGACGACCAGAAGTTCCTCAAGAACGAGGCGCGGAAGTTCCTCGACGCCAACTGCGGCACGGCCAAGGTGCGCAAGGTGCTGGACAACGAGAAGGTCGCCTATGACGCGGACCTCTGGACGGCGGTCGCCGGGCAGGGGTGGCTGGGCGCGGCGATCCCGGAGCAGTACGGCGGCCTGGGGCTGGGGCATCTGGAGCTTTGCGCCATCGCCGAGGAGCTGGGGCGCGTGGTGGCGCCGATCCCGTTTGCGTCGACGGTCTATTTCCTGGCCGAGGCGGTGATGCTGGCCGGGTCCGACGCCCAGAAGGCCGCGTTGCTGCCGAAGATCGCGGCGGGGGAGGTGATCGGCTGTGTGGCCACCTCCGAGGGCCCCGGTGTCCTGAACGCCGCGGGCCTTCAGGCCAGCGTCGCCGGCGGCAAGCTGACCGCAGTCAAGCTGCCGGTGACCGACGGCGACATTGCCACCCATGCTCTGGTGATCGCCAAGGAAAACGGCCAGCCGGGGTTGTTTCTGGTGGATCTGTCCGCCGGCGTGGCGCGCGACGCGCTGCAGACCCTTGATCCCACCCGTGATGCGGCAAGGCTCACCTTCGCCGGCGCAACCGCCGAACGTCTTGGCGTCCCGGGAGAAGGCTTCGCCCTGCTGGAGCAGATCATGGACCGGGCGGCCGTGCTGCTGGCCTTTGAGCAGTGCGGCGGCGCGGACCGGTGTCTGGAAATGGCCAAGGCCTATGCCATGGAGCGCTATGCGTTTGGCCGCGTGATCGCATCGTACCAGGCGATCAAGCACAAGCTGGCCGATATCTACATCAAGAACGAACTGGCCCGATCCAACGCCTATTACGGCGCCTGGGCGCTCAACACCGATGCGCCGGAGCTGCCCGTGGCGGCCAGCGCCGCGCGGATCGCGGCGTCGGAGGCCTTCTGGTTTGCGTCCAAGGAAAACATCCAGACCCACGGCGGCATCGGCTTCACCTGGCAGATCGACGCCCACCTCTTTTACCGGCGCTCGCGCCAGCTCAGCCTGGTGGCCGGCGCGCCCCGGGTCTGGAAGGAACGGCTGATCAGCCACCTCGAACGTCGTAACGCGGCCTAAGGAGCGGACAGATGGATTTCAACGACACCCCCGAAGAAGCTGCCTACCGCGCGGAAGTCCGCGCCTGGCTGGAGGCCAATGCGCCGAAATCGGCGGTCGTCGATGATGGCGAAGGCGGCGGCTCAATGGCCGCGTCAAAGGCCTGGCAGGCGAAGAAGGCAGCGGCGGGCTATGCCTGCATCACCTGGCCCAAGGAGTGGGGCGGGCAGGGCGGCAACCCGCTTCAGCAGGTCATCTTCAATCAGGAGGAGGCCAATCACCCGATTCCGCCCAACCCGTTCACGATCGGGCTGGGCATGTGCGTGCCGACGGTCGCGACGTTTGCGGACGCCGAGACCAAGGCCCGGTTCGTCGGCCCCGCCCTGCGCGGTGAGGAAATCTGGTGCCAGCTGTTCTCGGAACCCTCCGGCGGTTCAGACGTGGCGGCGGCGCGGACCAAGGCGGTGCGCGTCGATGACGGCTCCGGCGACTGGATCATCGACGGCCAGAAGGTGTGGACGACGGGGGCCCAGTTCTCGAACTTCGGCATCGTGGTCACGCGCACTGACATGGACGCGCCCAAGCACAAGGGCATGACCATGTTCTGGGTCGACATGAGCGATCCGGGCATCGAGGTGCGGCCGATCCACCAGATGTCGGGCGGCTCGGGCTTCAACGAGGTGTTCTTCACCGGCGTGCGGGTCAAGGACAGCCAGCGGCTGGGGGCGGTCAACGACGGCTGGAAGGTCAGTCTCGTGACCCTGATGAACGAGCGTCTGGCCGTGGGCGGCGCGTCCGGCGCGGGCTGGTCGCAGTTCATGGAGGCGGCGCGCGGGATCACCGGCGTGGATGGCCGACCGGCGCTGAAGGATCAGGCGCTGCGTGAAAAGCTGGCCGACTGGTACGTGCAGGCTGAGGGCCTCAAGCACACCCGCAACCGCACCATGACCGCGCTCAGCCGGGGCCAGACGCCCGGGCCCGAGAGCTCGATCGGCAAGGTGGTGGCCGCCACCCAGATGCAGGATCTGGGCAATGAGGCGCTGGAGATGCTGGATCAGTACGGGATCATCAGCGATCCGGAGCTGGCGCCGCTCAGGGGCGCGTTCCACGCCTCGGTGATGTCGTCGCCCGGCCTGCGGATCGCGGGCGGCACGGACGAGATCCTGCGCAACATCATCGCCGAGCGCGTGCTGGGCCTGCCCGGCGACATCCGCGTCGACAAGGACGTGGCGTTCAAGGACCTGCCGACGGGGCGCTAACGCGGGTCGTAGGCCCGGCCGATCTCGGCCCTCGCGCCTACGTTTGGCAGGAACGCGGGCTCGCGGCGGGCTCTGGTGGCCTGCTCGAAGGCGAAGCCGAGGCTCAGCAGCCGGGCCTCGGACCAGGCCGGGCCGATGAAGGACAGCCCGAGCGGCAGGCCGGTGATCTGGCCCGCCGGGACGGTAAGGTGCGGATAGCCCGACACCGCCGGCAGCATGGTGGGTGAGCCGAACGAGACGCCGCCGTTCACCGGGTCGACGATGGAAGCCGGGCCGTTGCTGGGCGAGACGATGGCGTCCAGCCTGTTGTCGGCCAGCATCCTGTCCAGCATGCCGCGGGCGAGGCTGCGGGCCTGGGCGCGCTTTTCCAGATAGCCCGGATCGGTGATCGGCGGCTTGGCGACCGATTGTTCGAAGATCTCCTGGGCGAACAGCGGCATCTCGCGCGGCTCGGCCTTGTTGAAGGCGATCAGGGCCTCCAGGGTCCGTGCGGTGACGGCGGGCGGTGTCGTGGCCAGATAGGCTTCGAGCGCGGCCTTGAACTCGGTGCGCAGGCATTCGCCCTCGAGAGCGCCGATCTGGCCCATGACGGCGGCGTCGGTCTTCACCTCCACCAGCACGGCGCCCTGGGCTTCCAGCGCCTTCACGGCAGCGTCGAACACCGCGTCGGTCCCGGGCGAGCGGCCCTTGTTGGGTGTCCAGACACCGATCCGGGCACCCTTGAGCGTGGCGCCCCTCAGGGCGGCCAGATAGTCGACCTTTCTGGCGTCCGCTTCTTTCGTGGCCGCGTCAGCCGGGTCGCTGCCGGCAATGACGTTCAGCAGGGCGGCGGCGTCGGCCACGGTGCGGGTCATCGGCCCGGCGGTGTCCTGCTCGGGGGAGATGGGGATGATGTGGGTGCGGGAGACGAGGCCCACGGTGGGCTTGAGGCCGACGATGCCGTTCATCGCCGCCGGACAGATGACCGAGCCGTCGGTCTCGGTACCGATGGCGAAGGCCGCCAGCCCCGCCGCTACCGCCGCGCCCGATCCCGCCGATGAGCCACAGGCGGTGCGGTCCAGCGAGTATGGGTTGCGCACCAGGCCGCCCACCGAACTCCAGCCGCTGATCGACCGCGTCGAGCGGAAATTGGCCCATTGCGACAGATTGGCCTTGCCCAGCACCACAGCGCCCGCCTCGGTGAGGCGTTTGGCGATGGGCGCGTCGCGGCCGGTGATATTGCCCGCCAGCGCCAGTGAGCCGGCAGTGGTGGCGGTGCCGTCGTTGGTTTCGATGTTGTCCTTCAGCAGGATGGTGACGCCGTGAAGGGGACCGCGAAGGTTGCCCGCCCGGCGTTCGGCGTCGAGGCGGCGCGCGTCGGCCAGAGCGCGGCTGTTCAGCGCCAGCACGGAATTCAGCTTTGGCCCCGCGCGATCGATCCGCTCGATCCGCTCCAGATAGGCGCGGGCCAGCTGCTCGGACGTGACCTGGCCGTCGGTCATGGCCGCCTGCTGTTCGCCCGCCGAGGCGTAGTGACTGATCATCTGGGCGTCGGCTCCAGTGCACAGCAGCGTGAGCCCCAGGGTGAGGGCGATAGGTCTGAACATGGCGCGCTCCGTGGGACGATGCGCCGTTGTAGCGCGTAGGCGGCCGGGCGCCAGTGGGTCGGGTGGCGGCTTGAGAGCTCGCTTCGATCCTTTGTTGCCCACCACAGATTGCCGGTTGGCAATGTGCCGCCTGGAGTTACAATGCAGCTCATGGGCAGGGCCGCGCCTCAGCCGGAGATGAAGCCGTATTCGTGCGGGCGAACCGGCGCGAGACGCCGCAGGAATGCCCCGGCCCTTCGCCGCTATGTCCACGGCCCCGGGGTGGATGAGCCGCTGGTCTGGTACGAGGGCTCGGGCGTGGCCGACCGGCGCTGGCTGCACGCAGATCGTCAGGGCTCGATCATCGGGGTCTCGAACGGGGCGGGCGCGGTCACGCCCTACGCCTACGGCCCCTGGGGCGAGCCCAGCGACTGGACCGGCCCGCGCTTCCGCTACACCGGCCAGGCCGCCTTCCCCGAAGCCCAAGCCTACCACTACAAGGCCCGCGTCTACGACCCGGCCATGGGCCGGTTCCTGCAGACCGATCCGATCGGGCAGGCGGATGATCCGAACCTCTATGCCTATGTGCGGGGGGATCCAGTGAATGGAATCGATCCAGCTGGAACCGATGCAATCTGGCTTTCCTTCACGGATGGAGCGTACGGTGCTGGCCATGCAGCGGTTGTCTTCGTGGATCAGAAAACTGGTTTCGCGACTTATGCCGACTACGGATCTAGCCAAGGAGATCGGGAGAAGGCCAACAATGTTTACGCGGTCCGGCTCCCGGTGACGGCGAAATTTGATGGAAGGGGCATTCTCACGCCTCAAAGCATGTCATCGATTATTCGGGCGTCCGTGAAGCTTAATCCTGACACCGAAAAATCTCGTGCCGATGTCATTGCTTCTTACCATCCAGAAGCAGACGACATGGCAGGCGGCGCTGCCGCCATTGATGCCTGGCATGGTCGTTCGTATTGTTTAATCGGTGCCAGTTGCGTGGATGCCGCGCGGGAGGGGATGCTGGGTGCCGGTGCCCGCATTGTAAAAGGTATTGATCCGGGTCCAAACGCTCAAGTCGGGAGAGATGCTCAATGGACCGGGAGCCCACTATCGGGGCGCTATAGACAACACAAAGATCCCAAAACATCTTCTGCGGCATGCCCAAACTATGGGGCCAGCTCAGCCAAGTGCGGGTCCAGTGTTGAATTCGTAGATTGATCTAAAGTGGGGAATCAGAGGACGCGCAGGATCGGTTTCGGAGCAGGGATTGTTATCCTAGCATCGACTTCAATTCTACTGGTGTATTCGCGCCAGTCGGACGTGCCGTTGGATGCGGCATTTTCAATGAATTTCCCGGAAAGGCCAGCTTGGACAAAGTGTGTCAGCGCAAGCGACGGCTGGAGTCATCGAATGCGTTGGTTCGTATTTGCCAATTACTACGACATTGTGGTCGCAAATCAAAGTAATTGCAGAGAACTGGATGCAAATACTGATATGATTGTTTACAAAGAATATCGGTACGACAAGACAATATCTTCAGTGATGAAATTTAATTCTATGAAGTGCAGCGAAGAATTTCATGTAAAGTTGTCAAAAATCAGATCAGCAATAGACAACAATAGACTTTATAAGCGAAAGACTATAATTTTTAGTCAGATTTATGTCTCCAATACCACGTGCAGCAATGGAGGTATATCAATCTCGGGTATTGACGGATGTCGTTGCTCATATTCTAGCGAAGACGGAATGGCTGAAGACAATAAATCCAGGTACGTTTTGCAGGAAAATCGATGACATAGGAAAGCGGGACACGAAGCAAGCGGAGGAGCGGCATATCAGCGCATTCTAGACCGCTCCCACCGCCGGAAAAACACCTGGGCCCCCGCGTTCGCGGGGGTGACCGCAGGGGGCGGGGGCGTCGCGCTCGCCTGTTCGTGCTGTTCGTGTCGGTTCGTGGACAAACCCGTGCTGCGCCGACGCCGCACGGCATCCCGGGCGACGGCCGGATGGGCAGAGGTCGGGTGAAGACAACCGCAGGGCGCCTGGCGGCATGCAGAGGGCCGCCCGGAACGCGCCCACCGCGCCGCCTCACCGCTGCCCTCTGCGCCGCTCTGCGTTTTCTGCGGTTTGACAGGGGCGCGGGCCACGTCACAGGTCGGCGTCGGCAGGCATCCCCCGGTCCGCTGCGCGGCCGGTGGATGACGCGCTTTGGGGGTGG
The DNA here is from genome assembly GCF_044358365.1 of Phenylobacterium sp. GTDB lineage: Bacteria > Pseudomonadota > Alphaproteobacteria > Caulobacterales > Caulobacteraceae > Phenylobacterium. The sequence goes on from NZ_JBIKNZ010000006.1 coordinate 29,800, forward strand.
ACGGGTGATGCGTTCATCTGGTGGCGGCAAGGCAGGCGGCCAAAGGGGATTGCGTCGACACCTTGCCCCTACATGCGCCCTGCCGGGCGACGCGCCGTTCGATCCGCTACCGCAGCCTCGCCCCATGTCGAATCCGCACGATTTGCACGACATCTAACCTGACCCGATACCGGATCAGATAGGGCGACACTGTCGCCAGTTCTCGCAACTCGCCTACAGGTCGACCTCGCTCAGGATGCTCGGCGAGGCTATCGCCCGCGAGTTTCAGCCGTTGGGCCATGCGTTGCGCCGCCAGCGGACGAAACTGGTGGATGTGCCCCTGGATCGCGGCCAGATCGGCCAGCGCGCGGAAGGACCAGACTACCTGAACCACGACGCGGGCGGCGGCGCTTCGTCGGGCGTACCCCAGGTGTCGAGCCAGCGCGCGACCTCATCGTGGGGGACCACGCGTCCGGCTTCGATGTCGGCCAGGCCCTCGGCGTCGGCTGCCGCCTCGGCCTCATGGTCGACGTCTTCGAAGAGGTTGGGTTCGGGCTTCACAACGGTGCTTTTATCATGTCCCGGCCCAGCGCGGAACCGGGCCTGATGGATCGGACAAGCACCACTGGTGGAGCGCAAACCCGGCGCATCATCTCGGTCCCAACCCCTTCAGCAACTCGGCTACCGCAGCGTCGAGCTGGGCGTCGCGGGGGTCTCCAAGGGCGCGCTCGACGGGGATGTCGACCGGGCGGGGATTGCGTTCCATGTTCCTGCCGCCGGCGTCGTCGACGCGGATGAAGGGGACGCGGAAGACCGAGCCGTCGATCAGGTTGACCTCGCTGGTGTAGATCAGCCAGCCGGCGGTGGGGGTTCCGACGACCTTTCCGAGACCCAGCCCGCGATAGCCCTCCACGAAATTCTCGGCGTCTGACAGGGTGTATTCGTTGGTGACGACGACCGTGGGCCGGTCCAGGGCGCGTTGGCCCAGGTTCTGGCGGCTGGGCAGGCCGAACAGGCCGCGCGGGGTCATGGTCAGGAAATTCCGGCGCGTGAAGACGTCCAGGATCTGGCCATTCAGAAAGCCGCCCTGATTGTTGCGAAGGTCGATGACCACACCCTCGCGGCCCTGGTTCTGCGCGTCGAGGTCGATGTTTAGCTGGGTCACGCTGGCGGCGCTCATGCCGGCAATGTGGACATAGCCCAGCCGGCCGCCGCTGGCGGCCTCGACATAGGCGCGGCGATCACGCGTCCACTGGCGATAGAGGAGGCCGGACGCCGTGCCGAGGGTCACCGGGCGCAGAACCGCTTCGCGCCGCGCTCCGGAGGCAGACAAGAGGGTCAGGGCCGTGCGTTTGCCGATCCGGTCCAGCAGGTAGCTGTTCAGATTGGCGCCGTCGCTGAGGGGGCGCCCATCCACGGCCAGCAGCCGGTCTCCGACCCGGATCGACCCCTCGATGTCGGCAGGGCCCAGGGCCACGATCTCGCGGACCGTCAGGCCCTGGCCAGTTTCATGGGCCTGCCTGTCGAACCGCAGGCCGAGGTCGCCCACGCGGGAAGCTGGTGCGGCACCGAAGCCTTCGGTTGGCCGGCTTACCCCCACATGGGACGAGTCCAGTTCGCCGACCATCAGGTTGATCACCCGCCGCAGTTCGTCGGGGGTCCGCGCGCCCTGGGCGAAGGGTTCAAACCGTGACCTTAGCGCCGCCCAGTCCCGGCCATGGAAGCCGGGGTCGTAGAAGTCGCGGTTGAGCGTCGACCAGGCCTGGTCGAAGATCACCTGTTTCTCGGCGTCGAAACGGACCGTCATCTCCGCATTGACGTCGATGGTCCGGGGCTTGGGGCTATCGACCGTGGTGACGCTGAGGCGCCCGCCGTCGAGGTAGTAGATCTGCTTCGAGCCGGGATCGAAAACGTAGCCGTCCTTGGACCGCCGCCCGCCGGTGAGTTGCTCCGGCGCCGGTGGATCGCGGGCTAGCTCGTCCAGGCTGTAGGCGAACAGGTTACGGTTGGACCGGTAGACCAGGGTCTTCCCATCCGGACTGATCACGGGCGTATCGACCGATGCGCCCAGCGGAAGGAAGCCCGCGCGTTCTCTCAGACCCTCGAAGGCGATCCGGATCGGCTCGACTCTGGATTTTTCGCCCTCTGTTTTCGGCGTGGGCTGGCTGACAAGGATGGTGCGAGAGGCGACCATGGCGGTCGGCGGCGGCGCAGGCGCTGTGGGAAGGCCCTTGAACAGGTCGCGGAAGGTGTCTTCCCGGTATCTGGGCGTGTTGGGCAGCAGATCTATGCGGACGATGCCGCTGTCCTCATTGCGCTGGCCCGTGTCGAACAGGATGAAGCGGCCGTCCGGCGACCAGGCGATGGTGTCGCTGGTGGTCCCGTTGGCCAGGAAGCTGATGGGTCGGGCCTCACCGCCGCCGGCGGGCGCCACCCAGATGTTGCGGAAGGCCCTGCGGTCGGTCACCGCGAAGGCCAGCCATTTTGAGTCCGGAGACCAGGTGGGACGCGATCCCTGCCGTCGACCCAGGGCGCCCTTGAAAACCAGTGTCCCGGCCCGTGGCGGGTCGCCGCCGCCAAGGCTGATCACGCGCAACTCATCACGGCCGCGCACATAGGCCAGCGACTTGCCATCCGGCGCATAGACGGGCGCCCAGTCATAGCCGGCGGCGTCGGTCAGGAACCGCTCCGTGCCAGTGGCGAAGTCATACTCGACGATCCGGCTGCCCAGGCCGCGTTCCGAGACATAGGCCAGCCGCCGGCTATCAGGCGACCAGACCGGGCTGGACTCGGGTCCGGGGGTGTCGGTGACCCGCTGGGCCGCGCCGCCGTCCCGAGTGGAGGCGGCAAACACCTCACCGCGGGTGATCAGGGCCACTTTCCGGCCGTCCGGCGAGAGGGCCAGGGCCTGGAAGCTGGTCTCGTTCAGGCGCCGCTCGCCGGCGGCGGCGGGGGCGCCGCGGAGCGCCACCGGGACTTTTGCGACGGCGCCTGTGGCCATATCCAGCCGCCAGATCTCGAACTCGCGCTCGAAGACGATGGCGCGTCCTTCCAGGCTGATCGACGGAAACAGCACGCGGCCGTCCGTGAAGGTGGTGATGGCCCGGGGGCGGGCGCCGGGTTCGAGCCCGAGGCGCCAGAGATTTTCGACGCCACCTTCGTCGCTCATGAAGAACAGCGTCTGGCCGTCGGCGCTCCACATCGGCCAGAGCCGTTTGGATGATGCGCCCAGCAGCCTGCGATAGGCGCCGGTCTCGCTGACGGGCTTCAGCCAGAGCTCGGCCTCATCGATGTGGGCGTGACCATTGCGCCACCATTCGCCGCCGGAACGGCCCTTGGCCATCAGGGCCAGGGTTGCGCCATCCGGCGAGGGGGCAGCGTTGAATTCGTTGAGATAGCGCTCGCGGCTGATCTCCAGCGGCGTGCCTCCCGTGGCCGCGACCCGGAAGATGTCGCTCTGGGCGGCGATGTCGTTGGCGGCCGAGGTGAAGTAGATCCACTTGCCGTCCCGCGACCAGGCGTCGAGCCGTTCACTGGCGTCAGAGGTGGTCAGCCGCCGGATCTGACCCGTGGCCAGGGCCATCACATAGATGTTGGTCGCGCCGTTGCGGTTGGACGTGAAGGCCAACCCGCGCCCGTCCGGCGAGAACAACGGGCGGCCCTCGGTGGCCGGATCGGTGATCAGCAGGCCCGCCGTGCCGCCAGTTGCCGGCACAGTCCAGATGTCGCCGCCGGAGACGAAGGCAATCTCCGCGCCATCCGGCGAGAGCGAGGGCTCGGCCAGCGTCGGGCGCGGGGCGGCGAACGCCGGCGCGGCGAGCAGGGTCACGGCAGCCAGGACGAGGAGTCCACAGCGAAGGAAGCTGGTAGCGGTCTTTGACGTCACGCCGACCAGACTAGGGCCAGGCTTGGCCAAGCGCCAGAGCAGCGGCGGCCTTAGTCCTTGGCGCGTTCCTGGTAGGAGCCGTCTTCCGTGAGGATCACCACCCGCGTGCCCGCCGCGATATAGGGCGGCACCATGATGCGGGCGCCGTTGGCCAGGATCGCGGGCTTGTAGGAGGACGAGGCGGTCTGGTTCTTTACCGCCGGCTCGGTCTCGACGATTTCCACCGTCACCAGGCGTGGCAGTTCCAGGGCGATGGGTGTGCCTTCATGGGTGGAGAGCACCACGGTCATGCCGTCCTGAAGCCAGGGCGCCGCGTCTCCCACCACATCCGGCGGAACCACGACCTGATCGTAGTTTTCCGGGTTCATGAAGTGATAGCCTTCGCCATCATTGTAGAGAAAGTTGTAGTTGCGGTCGTCGACGAAGGCGCGCTCGACCTGCTCGGTCGTCCGCCACCGCTCCGACACCTTCACGCCGTCAGAGATGCGCCGCATGCTGAGCTGGGTGACGGGCGTGCCCTTGCCCGGGTGGATGTTTTCGGCGGTCAGAACGACGTAGAGCTTGCCCTCCATGTCGACGACGGAGCCCTTGCGCAGCGAGCTTGCGATGACTTTGACCATGGGTCCTCAGAGTCTGGGGCGGGGCCGGCGGACAAGGCCGCGCGATTCCGCTGATGAAATTCTTGTGGCGCCCCTATAGCGACTGGAGCCGAAATCGCCAGCCCCCAGCCGAGCCGCAACCTTGTCCGACATCGCTGAAAGTCCCTGGTGGTCGCCGGAGCGTCGCGCGGACCGCCTGCCGTTCCTGGAAGCACGGGGCCGGATCACCCGGGCGGTGCGGGGCTGGTTCGACGGGCGGGGCTTTGCCGAGGTGGAGACCGCAGCGCTCCAGATCTCGCCGGGCAACGAAGCCCATCTGCATGCATTCGCCACCGAGGCGCTGACCACGGCGGGAGAGAGGCGGGCGATGTTTCTACACACCTCGCCGGAGTTTGCCTGCAAGAAGCTGTTGGCCTCGGGTGAGCGCGAAATCTTCACCCTGGCGAAGGTGTGGCGCAACCGCGAGCGCGGGCCGCTGCATCACCCCGAATTCACGATGCTGGAGTGGTACCGGTCGGGCGCGGCCTATGAGGTGCTGATGGAGGATTGCGCCACGCTGCTGGCTGTGGCGGCCGAGGCGGCGGGGACAGGGCGGTTGAGGTGGCGCGAACGTGAGGCGGATCCTTTCGCCGAACCGGAGCGGCTGACCGTGGCGCAGGCGTTTGAACGGCATGCCGGGGTGAATTTGTTCGGTGAGGATCTGGCCGCGCAGGCGCGCATCCGGGGCATCCGGGTGGCGACGGACGACACCTGGGCCGACGTGTTCAGCCGGATCATGGTGGAAAAGGTCGAACCGAATCTTGGCCAGGGCCGGGCGACGATCCTTTGCGAGTATCCGCTGTCCGAGGCGGCGCTGGCCCGGCCCAAGCCCGGCGACCCACGGGTGGCGGAGCGGTTCGAGCTCTATGCCTGCGGGGTGGAGCTGGCCAACTGCTTCGGGGAGCTGACGGACGCTGTCGAGCAGCGCGCCCGGTTCGAGATCGAGATGGCCGAGAAGGCCCGGCTCTACGGCGAGCGCTATCCCATCGATGAGGACTTCCTGGCCGCGCTGGCGATCATGCCGCCGGCCAGCGGCGGGGCGATGGGTTTTGACCGGCTGGTGATGCTGGCCGCCGGCGCGCAGCGGATTGAGCAGGTGCTGTGGACTCCTGTGGCTTGAGGCGGCGCTGCAGGCACAGGGTGATGGACGCGGTGCGCCATCCGGCATATCTGCGCGCCGCATGACCACGCGCACTCTCAGGACCGTCGAGGATCTGGCCGCACACGGCATAGTGAGCGATTCGAACCTGCCCGAACTGACGCAGGTCGCGGCGCGCTACGCCGTGGCGATTACGCCGGCGATGGCCAGCCTGATCGAGCCGGACGACGGTCCCATGCGTCGCCAGTTCGTGCCCACGGCGGCGGAAGTCATCCAGACGCGGGAAGAGCGTGCAGACCCCATCGGCGATGACGCGCACAGCCCGGTCGAGGGGATCGTGCACCGCTATCCCGACCGGGTGCTGCTGAAGGCCAACCACGCCTGCGCGGTCTATTGCCGGTTCTGCTTCCGCAGGGAGATGGTCGGGCCGGACGGGATCCGACCCTTGTCCGCCGCACAACTGGACGCGGCCATGGCCTACATCGCGGGACGCCCGGAAATCTGGGAGGTGATCATCACAGGCGGAGACCCGCTTATCCTCTCACCCCGGCGGCTGCGCGACCTTGGGCAGCGGTTGGCCGCGATCGCGCACGTCAGGATCGTGCGGTTTCACACCCGCGTGCCGGCGGTCGATCCAGAGAACATCACAGGCGAACTGGTCGCCGCGCTGAAGTCGTCGGGCAAGACCACCTGGGTCGGGCTTCACGCCAATCATCCGGATGAGCTGACCCCGGCGGCGGCGGCCGCCTGCGCGCGCATTGTCGACGCGGGAATTCCCATGGTCAGCCAGACCGTGTTGCTCAAGGGCGTGAACGACAATCCGGCGACGCTCGAGGCCCTGATGCGGCGGTTTGTCGAGCTGAGGATCAAGCCCTACTACCTGCATCATCCCGACCTCGCGCCAGGCACCGGGCACTTCCGGACCACCTTCGAGGCGGGTCAGGCGTTGATGCGAGATCTGAACGGGCGGGTCTCGGGCCTGTGCCAGCCGACCTATATCCTGGACATTCCCGGAGGCCACGGAAAGGCGCCGGTCGGCCCCTGCTACCTGGGCCCCGAAGGGGTGACAGATCCTAAGGGGCGGACCCACAGGTATCCGCCTGCCTGACGGGCGTGCTGTGGCGGGAATGCTACGCTCCCGGGTCTATGGTGTGTGACCATATCGACACTGTCAGCGGGTAAGCTCAGATAGATATGGATCCGCGAGTCGTCGGCGTGCGTAGAGCCATATTGCGAGGCGTTGCGTCGCCGGGTTTTGTCGAGGAGGGCCGGGAAACATCATGGGTGGGCGTGGGTTGGCAGGCGAACGCGTGGCGCGCGGTCTTGCCCTGGCCGCACTGGCGCATCTGGTGGTTCTCAGCCCTGCGGTCGCGCAGCCCGTAACGCCGCCCGCAGCGGCTCCAGCTGCACAGGCGGTCGTCCCGCCGCCGCCGCCGCCGCCCGTTGTCATTCCCGACCTGACGCCTGCCCAGGCGCAGACCGCGATCCGTGTGCTGCAGGCGGCTGATCTCCACGGGCTTCAGCCCAAGGCCTATTTGCCGGACGGCGTCTCCGGCGCACTCTCGCCAGCCCAGCAAAGCGCGCTGACCGAGGGGTTGCTGGACTATGCGCGGGACGTCCGGATCGGGCGTATGGCGCCGGAAGATTTCCCGGATGTCTGGGCCGTCCGCCCGGCCGCCTACGATCCCACCGCCGACCTGGCCCAGGCGCTGGGCGAGGATCGCCTGCAGGCCTGGTTCGACAGCCTGCCGCCGCGCTACTCGGGCTATGCAGCGCTGAAACGTGGCCTGGCGCGCTATCGCGACATCGCTGTCTCCGGGGGCTGGCAGACCTTGCCGGCCGGCAAGCCGATGGGGCTCGGATCCACCGACCCCCGTGTTGCCGCGTTGCGGGTGCGGCTGGCGACCGAGGACCCGCAAGCACCGGCCGTGGGCGCCGCCGTCTTCGACAAACCCCTGCAGGACGCTGTGCAACGGGCGCAGCGCCGGTTTGGCCTGAAGCCCGATGGCGTCGTCGGGCGCGACCTGCTGTCTCACCTGAACCAGCCGGTCGGCCAACGGGTGCTGCAGATCATCGCCAATATGGAACGCTGGCGCTGGATGCCATCGACCATGCCCGCCACCCGGGTGCAGGTGAACGCGGGCGCCGCGGTGGTCACCCTGTTCCGCGACGACAGGCCGGTAATGTCCATGAAGGCGGTTTCGGGCCGCCCGGGTGACGAGACGCCAATGCTGGCCTCGTCGATCCACAGCGTGGTGATCAATCCGCCGTGGAACGTGCCCTACAGCATCGCGGATCGGGAGCTCTGGCCCAAGGAAAAGGCCAGTCCCGGCTATCTGGCGCGCAACGGCTACCGGATCATCGACGTTCCCGGCGGCAAGCCGCGTCTGCAGCAGGCGTCCGGCGACGAGAGCGCGCTGGGACGGTTCAAGTTCGACTTCGACAACCCCTTCGCTGTCTATCTGCACGACACACCGGCCAAGGGCGGCTTTGACCTGTTCGCGCGTCAGGCCAGCCACGGTTGCGTGCGGCTTGAAAAGCCCCGTGCGCTGGCCGAGGCCCTGCTTGAGGGAAACTCGACCTGGACGCCGGACGCCATCGACACCCAGTTGCTGGGCGACAAGACGGTGCGCGCGCGTCTGACGGCGCAGGTGCCGGTGTTTATCTTCTATTGGACCACCTTTGCGGGGGCCGACGGCCAGATGCACTTCCGGACCGATCCCTACAATTGGGACCGTGACCTGTTGCAGCGTGTAGGCGTGCTGTCCGCGCCGGCAAAGCCGCCCCCGGCCAAGGCGTAGGAGGCCGAGATGCTGAAAACCGTACTCTGGATCGCATCGGCCTGCGCGGCGGTGTTGCTGGCGCTGGCGGTAAGTCGCTGGTTGCAGTTCGATGCGCCCGCTGAGCCCAGGCCCGCGCCCCAGATCATCGAAGAACCGGCCGCACCGCCGGTGGTTGCACCTCCACCCCCGCCGCCGGTTGAGGCTGCGCCGGTCAGGACGCCGGAAGAGGTCCAGATCGAGGAAGACGCCGCCGCCACGGGCATGACGACGGTAGAGCCGGAGCCTTCGCCGCCCTCAAACTGATCAGTGAGCTAAGATCCTCTCCACTGGCGGACCCGGCCTGTGTCCACGTGGACGAAGTTTGAGCGAGGATAGTAGCCGACGCCGCCGGCGGCTAGATCGAGTGCGGCATTGCGCAGGTTTGACAGCTCCACGCCTTCAATCCGCAGGTCGATCGCCTTGCCCAGCACATGCTGGCTGTTTTCGGCCACGCCGTTGCTGCGGCGGTTCAGCATGGCGTTGGTCTTTGGCGAGCGATAGCCGGAGATCACCTGGAAGGGACGGGGGCTTTCCAGCCTGTCCCGGATGGCGTGCAGGGCATCGAACAGCGTGGGGTCGATGAAGCGCTCGTCTCCGGTACGCCAGTCGCGCATGACCCGGGTCGCCTCTGCCAGGGCGTCGAGCAGATAGCTGCCGTTGGCGTAGTAGACTTCGTTGAAGGCTTCGCCGGTGTGCAGGTTGTCCAGGATCGCGCGGCGCGGTTCCCAGATGTCCAGTTGCCGGGCCCAGGCGGGCGCGGCGATGGCGGTGAGGCCGAGCGCGGCCCCGAAGGTCAGAACGTCTCTTCGGCGGACGAGGTTGGGCATTGAGCCTCCGGGCCGTCTTCGGGAGCCCGCAAAATGGCGTCGCAATCCTTAACGTCAACCCCACAAGACCATGAGTGCGGCAACACGCCGCTGTTGCTTCTTTTCGCGCCTTGCGTTGCGCCGGCGGCCTCGCGCCGCTATCTGCTCGGCCGAACTCAAGCACATTCGAGAGCGAGCCGGACGCCCCATGGCGCAGCAATACATTTTCCAGATGCAGGGCCTGACCAAGGCCTATCCCGGCGGCAAGAAGGTGTTCGAGAACATCTGGCTGTCGTTCTACTCCGACGCCAAGATCGGCGTGGTCGGCGTTAACGGCTCGGGCAAGTCGACCCTGCTCAAGATCATGGCCGGGATCGACAAGGAGTTTAACGGCGAGGCCAAGGCCGCTGACGGCGTCAAGATGGGCTACCTGGAGCAGGAGCCGCACCTGGACGAGAGCCTGGATGTCTGGGGCAACGTCATCAGCTGGTGCGAAGAGAAGAAGATCTTCGACCGCTACAACGCCATCGCCGCCGAGCTGGGCGAGAATTACACCGACGAACTCATGGAGGAGATGACTGCCCTCCAGGAGAAAATCGACGCGGGCGACCTCTGGGATATCGATTCCAAGATCGAGATGGCCACCGACGCGCTGCGGTGCCCGCCCAACGAGTGGAAGGTCGACAAGCTGTCCGGCGGGGAAAAGCGCCGGATCGCGCTCGCCCGCCTGTTGCTGTCAAAGCCCGACATGCTGCTGCTGGACGAGCCCACCAACCACCTTGACGCGGAAAGCGTGGCCTGGCTGCAGCACCATCTGGAAGCCTTCCCGGGCTGCGTGATCCTGGTCACCCACGACCGCTACTTCCTGGATCAGGTGACCAAGTGGACGCTCGAACTCGATCGGGGAAAGGGCATCCCCTACGAGGGCAACTACTCCGGCTGGCTGGAACAGAAGACCAAGCGTGTCGTGCAGGAGCAGTCCGAAAGCGTCGCCCGCCAGCGCGCCATGACCCGCGAACTGGAGTGGGTACGCTCGGGCGCCAAGGCGCGCCAGGCCAAGTCCAAGGCGCGTCTGGCGGCCTATGACGAGATGGTCCGCGAACAGGAAAACAGCCGCGAGGCCCAGACCACCGCCACCATCCAGATCCCGCCGGGCCCGCGCCTGGGCAACCTGGTGCTGGAGGCCAAGGGGCTGTCAAAGTCCTATGGCGACAAGGTGCTGTTCGAGGATCTGAGCTTCACCCTGCCGCCCAACGGTATCGTCGGCGTGATCGGCCCGAACGGCGCCGGCAAGTCGACCCTGTTCAAGATCATCACCGGCCAGGAACAGCCTGACGGTGGCACCTTCCGCGTGGGCGAGACGGTGAAGTTGGCCTATGTCGATCAGAGCCGCGACGCGCTGGATCCATCGAAGACGGTCTGGCAGGAGGTTTCCCAGGGCCTCGACGTACTGGCGGTGGGCAAGCGCGAGATCAACACCCGCTCCTACGTGGGTTCGTTCAATTTCCGGGGCGGCGACCAGCAGAAGAAGGTTGGGCTGCTGTCGGGCGGTGAGCGAAACCGCGTCCACCTGGCCAAGACCCTGACCACCGGCGGTAACGTCATCCTCCTCGATGAGCCCACCAACGATCTGGACATCGAGACCCTGCAGAATCTCGAGGAGGCCCTGGAGGAGTTCGCAGGCTGCGCGGTGGTGATCAGCCACGACCGCTGGTTCCTCGACCGACTGGCCACCCACATCCTGGCCTTCGAAGGTGACAGCCACGTGGAATGGTTCGAAGGCAACTTCGAAGCCTATGAGGAAGACAAGAAGCGCAGGCTGGGGGCGGATAGTTTGATCCCGCACCGGATCAAGTTCCACAAGTTTACGCGGTAAGGGTTGAAGGGGCAGGTTCGGCCGCGCCTCACCGAACCTGTCAGGCTTTCGCTAAGCATGTGCGTTCAGCATGTTTTCCGAGTTTTCGGATCTACTGCTCGTGAAAGCCGATGCGGCGTACGGGGCGGTTTGCGTCGTGTGCGCTGTGCCCGGCTGGCGAGGATGAGCGGCTGACGCAGGATGGCGTCGGCCTTCGGCCCGTTGTTACTGTCGCTTGAGGGGCCCATGCCGGACTTCACGTTTGAAATGATCACGCCTGAGCAGGCGACGGCCTTTTCCGGCGCGGACACCTTTGCATTCACCAGCCAGTTCGCAACCTTCACCAATATCTCGGTGGTTCAGAGCGGCGCCAACCTGACCTTCGGGTTCCTGGGGCGCGAGGTGACGCTGGGGGCCGGGTTTACCGCTCAGGTTCGGCAGGTCCCGATCGTCAACGGCTCCACCTACGTCACGGGCACGGCGGCGTCGGAGACCTTCAACGGGGCGTCCTCGCGGTCCGAGGCGTTCTACGCCGGCGCCGGCAATGATACCCTGATCGCGGGCGCTGGAGACCGGTTGGCGGGTGGCGACGGCGTCGATCTGTTCGTCATCCCCCACGGTGTTACGGGCGCCGCCATTGTGGACTTCAAGGCGGGCGAGAAGATCGCGATCGCCGGTGTGGCGCCGACGCTGCTGGACTACATCGAGGAGACGATCTTCGACATCGGCACCGCCACCAATCTGGCGACCAGCCGGATCACTTCGGGCGCGGCCAATTTCGTGCTGGTGAAGATCTCTGACACCGCCATCGCTGTGTTTGTTGACAGCCTGAACGACAACCGGCTCGGTGCGCGGTTCACGCTGGAAAACGTAAGCCTGGCGGACGTCGACCACCTGACCTTCATCGCCGCGCCAGCGGGGCTACTGCCGTCCACATCGCCGCGGGACATCCAAGGGACCACCGGGTCCGACGCCCTGGTCGGTGGGGTGAACACCGATACGATCCAGGGCCTTGGCGGCCGGGACACGATCAACGGCGGGGCAGGTGACGATGTCATCTTCGCGCTGGGTGCGCCCGGCAACACCGCATCCGGCGGCACAGGCCAGACCTATCTGCGCGGCGAAGACGGTAACGACTCCATCACTGGCGCGGCGGGATTCGACGACATCAACGGCAACATGGGCAACGACACCTGCGTCGGCGGGGATGGCGCGGACTATGTGCTTGGCGGCAAGGACAACGACAGCCTCTCCGGCCTGGGCGACGCGGATCTCGTCTATGGCAACCTCGGCAATGACACCTGCGACGGCGGCGACGGAGACGATATTCTGCGTGGCGGTCAGGACAATGACGTCGTGAGCGGCGGTCGGGGCGCGGATTTCGTTTCGGGCGACAAGGGCTCCGACACCATGAGCGGCGGAGCCGGAGCCGATATCTTCCATACCTTTGGCGACGCGGGCATCGACCGGGTGACTGACTTCAGCCTGGCGGAGGGCGACCGCGTGCAGGTGGACCCGGGCACACAGTACGTGGTCAGCCAGGTGGGCGCCGACACGGTCATCAACATGACGGGCGGCGGCCAGATGATCCTCGTGGGCGTAACCATGACGACGTTGACGGGTTCGTGGATCTTTGGAGCCTGAGCCGGGATTTTCGCTCTGGATTGACCCAGCGCGCCTCTGCCGTCAGCCTCCTGCCTGAATGCTGAGGAGCTTCGATGCCTGTCATCAATGGAACGAGTGCAGCTGACACGCTGACGGGCGGGGCCGAGCCCGACACCATAACGGGCGGGCTAGGAGCTGATTCCATGACCGGCGGGGCCGGTTTTGATCTCTATGTGATCGGGTCGAGCGACAGTTCGGCGGCGAGCGCACTAGGCAACAAGCCGGAACTGCTGGATGCGATCTCGGGCTGGAGCCCGGCTGACCGACTACTGTTCAGCGGGGCCAACGCCCTGGCGTTCGGCAATTTTCGCAGCACCAGAGCCGACGACTATGATCAGGCCTACACGATCGCTCAGGACCTATATCTCTCGGTGGGCGCCGAGTACGTGGTCGTGCAACTGAACACAGATGTGATCGTCTTCGCGCCTCGCACCGGCCAGGCTGTGCGTTTGGTGAATACAAACCGGGCCGACATCCAGTCCTTCAACATCACCACGGGCACGCTGGGGTCGGCGCCCTCGGGCCTGCAGGAGTTAGGGTCACCGGGGAACGATCTGCGGACACTGGCCGATGGGGCGGACAGTTATTCCGCAGGCGGCGGCGATGATACCGTCAATGGTGGGTCAGGCAACGATACCCTGGCCGGGGTCGAGGGCGACGACCAGATCTTCGGCGGCGCCGCCAATGATGCGATCAGCGGCGGCGACGGGCGCAACTATCTGCGCGGCGATGATGGCGCCGACACCATCAACGGCGGGTCCGGTTTCGACGACATCAACGGCAATACGGGCAACGACTTCATCTTCGGCGGTGCGGGTACGGACTGGGCCGTCGGCGGCAAGGACGATGACACGGTGTTCGGCGAGGCTGGCGACGACATCGTCTACGGTAACCTCGGCAATGACACGCTCGGCGGCGGCACCGGCAATGATCTGGTGCGCGGCGGACAGGGCGACGACGTCGTGCGCGGCGATGACGGCAATGACATCATCGCCGGCGATCGCGGCTCGGACACGCTGAGCGGCGGGCTGGGCGCCGACACCTTCATCTCGTTTGCCGAGACGGGGACTGATCGGGTGACGGACTTCAACGTCTCGGAGGGCGATCGGGTGCGGCTTGATCCCGGCACCATTTACACGCTCGGCCAGGTTGGCGCCGACACCGTGATCGACATGGGTGCGGGAAATCAGATGATCCTGCAGAACGTGCAATTGGCGAGCTTGCCCAACGGCTGGATCACCGTCGGCTGACCGGCGCGCTCCAGGCAGACGCAGGATTCAACGCTTCTTAGCCAGTCGGCGTTAGGTTTGGGCGTCGAACGGGATCAGGCGCGTGCGCCCAACCCTTGACGAAATATTCATATAAAGATATCTTTATGTCACGATGAAGCTGGCATCTGGACAGATCGTGGAGGTGCTGCGGGCGGCGGGTGAATCCTCCCGATTGCGCATCCTTGCGCTGCTGGCGCGGGAAGAGCTTGCGGTGCTCGAGCTTTGTCGTGTCCTGGACCAGAGCCAGCCGCGCGTCTCGCGTCACCTGAAGCTTCTGGCCGAGGCGGGGCTGGTTGAGCGGTTCCCGGATGGCGCGTGGGTGTTCTATCGGTTGGCGGGCTCGGGACGCCCGCGGGCGATGATCGATCAGGTTCTGTTGCATCTGGACCCGCAGGACGCGGTGCTGGCGAGAGACCAGGGCCGGCTCGACGTTGTCCAGGGCGAGCGCGCGGCCGCCGCGCAAAGCTATTTCGCCGAGCACGCGACGCACTGGGATGAAATCAGATCCCTCTACGTGTCTGACTCCGCTGTCGAAGATGTCATTCTTTGCGCGTCGGGTGAACGACGAATCCGGCGGTTGGTTGATCTGGGTTCCGGCACGGGCCGGATGCTGACGCTGCTGGGGCCTCGCGCCGCCCAGTCCCTGGGCCTCGACCTTTCGCAGCAGATGCTGAACATCGCCCGTCGCAATACCTCGGAAGCGGGGCTGGCCAATGTGGAACTGCGCCACGGCGACGTCCTGGATACCCGCCTGCCGGATGCGACCGCGGATCTGGTCGTCGTGCATCAGGTCCTGCACTATCTGGGCGATCCTGCGGCTGCAGTCCGGGAAGCCGGGCGGCTTGTGGCGCCGGATGGCCGGCTGATCATCGTCGACTTTGCACCGCACGCTCACGAGTTCCTGCGGGAACAGCATCAGCACCGCAGGCTTGGGTTCTCCGATGAGGAAATGGCCCGTTGGCTGACAGAGGCCGGCTTGCCACACCGCGCGCTTGCCGATCTGCCGCCGGACAAGCCGGATGGCCTCACCGTCAAAATCTGGGCCGCAGCCCGTTTGCCCCTGGAACAAAGGATCGCCGCATGACCCCTCCCACGGCTCTGGGACCTGTCGCGCGCGCAGGGGCCGGCGGGGGACCACGCCCGAACATCTCGTTCGAATTCTCGCCGCCCAAGGGCCCGAAGTCGGAGGAGGCGCTCTGGGAGGCGATCCGGCGGCTTGAACCGCTCAATCCCTCGTTTGTCTCCGTGACCTATGGCGCTGGCGGTTCGACGCGGGAACGCACCCATCGCACGGTGGTTCGGATGCTGAAGGAAACCACCCTGCGTCCGGCCGCCCACCTGACCTGTGTCGAGGCCTCGCGCGCCGAGGTCGACGAGGTGGTGCGTGACTACTGGGCGGCGGGCATCCGCCATATCGTGGCCTTGCGTGGTGACCCGCCGGGATCGCTTGGCGGCGCCTATGTCCCGCGCGCAGACGGCTATCAGAACGCCACGGAACTGACCGCCGGCATCCGCGAGATCGCGCCCTTCGAAGTCAGTGTCGGGGTCTATCCACAGATCCACCCGGAGAGTCCTTCGGTGGATCACGACGTCGAGGTGCTGAAAGCCAAGGTTGATGCCGGTGCGACCCGGGCGATTTCCAACTTCTTCTTCGATATCGACGGCTACCTTCGATTCATTGAGCGCATCCGCAAGGCCGGGGTCACGATCCCGATCCTGCCGGGAATCATGCCGGTCTCCAGTTACTCAGGTCTGGCCAACATGTCGCAAAGGATCGGGGTGAGCCTGCCGGACTGGCTGGCCAATCTGTTCGAGGGTCTGGACGAGGATCCCGAGACCCGCAAACTGGTCGCCGCTTCCGTCGCCGCCGAAATGTGTGCGCGACTGGCCGAGGAAGGCTTCTCGGACTTCCATTTTTACACCCTGAACCGCGCCGACCTGACCTATGCGATCTGCCGGGTGCTGGGCGTGCGCGAGACCCCCCTCGAACCCAAGGAAGCCGCAGCATGAACCGCCAGGACCGTATCAAGGCTCTGAAGGCCGCCGCGAAAGAGCGCGTGCTGATCCTCGACGGCTCCTGGGGCGTGATGTTCCAGAAACGCGGTCTGACCGAGGCCGACTATCGCGGCGACCGTTTCCTGGACCATCCGGGCCAGATGAAGGGCAACAACGACATCCTCTGCCTGACTCGTCCGGATATCGTGGCGGACCTGCACGACCAGTACTACGCGGCCGGCGCTGACATCTCCGAGACCAATACGTTTTCCTCCACCTCGATCGGCCAGGGCGAGTACGCTCAGGAGGCAGCCGTCCGCGACATCAACCTGGCCGCCGCCCGGATCGCGCGCGAGGTCGCCGACCGCTGGACGGCAAAGGAACCGGACAAGCCGCGCTTCGTCGCCGGCTCCATCGGCCCGCTGCCGGTGATGCTGTCGATGAGCTCCGACGTGAACGACCCCGGCGCGCGCAAGGTGACCTTCGACCAGGTCTATGCGGCCTATCGCGAGCAGGTGCTGGCGCTGCACGATGGGGGAGTGGACCTCTATCTGGTAGAGACCATCACCGATACGCTGAACTGCAAGGCCGCGCTGAAGGCGATCCTGGATCTGGAGGACGAGGGCTATGAGCCTCTGCCGATCTGGATTTCCGGCACCATCACCGACCGCTCGGGCCGTACGCTGTCGGGCCAAACGGTCGAGGCGTTCTGGAACTCGGTGCGTCATGCCAAACCGTTCGCCATTGGCCTGAACTGCGCCCTGGGCGCTGACCTGATGCGGCCGCACATCGCCGAGCTGTCGCGGATCGCCGACACCCTGGTCTCGGCCTATCCCAACGCGGGCCTGCCCAACGCCATGGGCGAGTACGACGAAAGCCCTGACCAGACCGGCCATCAGCTGCACGACTGGGCGAAGGACGGGATCGTCAATATCCTTGGCGGCTGCTGCGGCACCACGCCGGACCATATCCGCCACGTGGCCGACGAGGTCCGGGGCATGAAGCCGAGGCCTGTCCCGGAGCGTCCGACGGCCATGCGGCTGGCGGGTCTGGAACCTTTCGAGCTGGCCTGATGAGCAATACCTACGATCGCCTAGACGAAAAGCTTGTCGCCTTCATTCGCGCGCAGAAAATGTTCTTCGTCGCGACAGCGCCCCTCTCTGGCGAAGGCTCGGTCAACGTCTCGCCCAAGGGCTATGACAGCCTCGTGGTGATCGATGAGCAAACCGTGGCCTGGCTGGATCTCGGTGGGTCCGGGGCGGAGACGCTCGCGCATGTACGCGAGAACGGGCGCATCACCCTGATGTTCTGCGCCTTTGAGGGCCCGGCAAACATCCTTCGTCTTTACGGACAGGGCCGGGCAGTTGCGTTCGGAGACCCCGGATTTGCCGAGCTCAAGGCCCTGTTCCCGACGTTCGACCGGGCGCGGGCCATTGTCGTGATCACTGTCACCCGCATTTCCGACAGCTGCGGCTGGGGCGTCCCCATCTACGACTACAAGGGTGAGCGCGAACAGCTACGCCGCCATGTCGACCATCGGCCCTTCGACGAATGGGCCGAACGTCGGTACGAGGCCAATGCCGTCTCGATCGATGGTCTGCCGGCCCTCGTGCGGCCGGGAGCTGATTGACCTTGTATTTCATCATGTCATCCCGGTTTCGCGGAACGCGAAGACCGGGACCCATAAACGCCGACGTCACCGGAAACGCACCGCCCGAACGAGTTCACCTCTCCCTTCACCTCTGAGCAAATGGGTCCCGGTTCTACGGCGCTGTGCGCCTTGACCGGGATGACAGGTCTTCAAAGAATGCGCCCCACCTTCGTAAACGTCGGCGAACGGACCAATGTCACCGGTTCGGCCAAATTCCGGAAACTGATCGCCGACGGGGACTATCCCGAGGCGCTCAGCGTGGCGCGTCAGCAGGTCGACGCCGGGGCCCAGATCATCGACGTGAACATGGACGAGGGTCTGCTGGACTCCGTCCACGCCATGAAGACGTTCCTCAACCTGATCGCCGCCGAGCCGGATATCGCCCGGGTGCCGGTGATGATCGACTCATCCAAATGGGAGGTGATCGAGGCGGGTCTGAAGTGCGTCCAGGGCAAGACCATCGTCAACTCGATCTCCATGAAGGAGGGCGAGGCGAAGTTCATTGAACAGGCGCGGGCCTGCCTGCGCTACGGCGCCGCCGTGGTGGTGATGGCGTTTGACGAGGTCGGACAGGCTGATACCGCCGATCGCAAGGTCGAGATCTGTGAGCGGGCCTACAGGATTCTGACCGGGCAGGTGGGCTTCCCGCCGGAAGACATCATTTTCGATCCCAACATCTTCGCCGTCGCCACGGGGATCGACGAGCACAACAACTATGCCGTGGATTTCATTGAAGCGACGCGCCGGATCAAGGCGTCCTGCCCGCACGCCCGCATCTCCGGCGGTGTTTCCAATGTCAGCTTCAGTTTCCGGGGTAACGAGCCGGTGCGGCGCGCGATCCACGGCGTATTCCTGTACCACGCCATCGCCGCCGGCATGGACATGGGCATCGTCAACGCCGGCGACCTGCCGGTCTATGACAATATCCCCGAGGAGCTGAAGGTCGCTGTCGAGGATGTGATCCTCAACCGCCCGCAGCGTGACCCCAAACTCTCCAACACCGAGCGGCTGGTAGAACTGGCCCCGAAGTACAAGGGCGGCAAATCCGAGGCCAAGGGTCCGGATCTGGCCTGGCGTGAAGGCGACGTCGGACAACGGATCACGCATGCCCTGGTCCATGGCATCACCGAGTTCATCGAGGTCGACACCGAGGAATCGCGGCTGGCGTCGGAACGCCCGCTGCACGTGATCGAAGGCCCGCTGATGACGGGCATGAACGTGGTCGGCGACCTGTTCGGCGCGGGCAAGATGTTCCTGCCCCAGGTGGTGAAGTCGGCGCGGGTCATGAAGCAGGCCGTGGCCTGGCTGGAGCCATTTATGGAGGCCGAGAAGGCCGGCAAGCCCCGCGAACAGGCGGGCCGCATCCTGATGGCCACCGTCAAGGGCGACGTCCACGACATCGGCAAGAACATCGTGGGCGTGGTCCTGCAGTGCAACAACTACGAGGTCATTGACCTCGGCGTCATGGTGCCGTTGGACCGCATCCTGGACGAGGCCAAGGCGCATAACGTAGACATTGTGGGGCTGTCAGGCCTGATCACCCCGTCGCTGGATGAGATGACCTATGTGGCCGCCGAGATGGAACGGCGCGGCATGACCATCCCGCTGCTGATCGGCGGGGCGACGACCTCGAAAACCCACACAGCTGTGAAGATCGCGCCTAAGTACCCCTCCGGCTCCACCACCTATGTGCTGGACGCCAGCCGCGCGGTAGGCGTGGTCTCCAACCTGCTGTCGCCCACCGAAAAGACGAAATTTCTGGCGGCCACGGCCGATGACTACGAGAAGGTCCGCGCCCAGTTCGAACGCGGGCAAGGGACCCGCGCGCGCGCCACCCTGGCTGAAGCCCGCGCCAACGCCTTCAAACCTGACTGGACCGGTTATACCCCTCCGAAGCCCAGCTTCCTGGGCACACGCACCTTCGCGCCTTACGACCTGCCGGAACTGCGCCGCCACATCGACTGGACGCCGTTCTTCGCCAGCTGGGAGCTGATCGGCAGATATCCGCAAATCCTGGAGGACGAGGTGGTGGGCGCCGCCGCCACCGACCTGTTCGCCGATGCCCAGCGTATGCTGGACCGCATCCTGCAGGAGGGTCTGATCGAGGCCCGCGGCGTGGTCGGCTTCTGGCCGGCCCAGGCCGACGGCGACGACATCGTGCTCTACGCTGACGAGACCCGCACGACTGAGCGCGCGCGCCTGCACACCCTGCGCCAGCAGATGGTCAAGACCGGCGAGGGCCAGGCCAATGTGGCGCTGTCCGACTTCGTGGCCCCGATCATCGGCGGCCCTGCCGACTATGTGGGCGGCTTCGCCGTCACAGCAGGTCACGGCGAGCTGGAGCTGGCCAAACACTTCAAGGACGCTGGCGACGACTATTCCGCCATCCTGGCCACGGCCCTGGCCGACCGGCTGGCCGAAGCCTTCGCCGAGGCGCTGCACCGCAAGGTGCGCACCGAGCTGTGGGGCTATGCCTCCGACGAGCCTTTCGACCTTACCCGGCTGCTCGAGGAAAAATACCGCGGCATCCGCCCTGCCCCCGGCTATCCCGCCCAGCCCGACCACACGGAAAAGGCCACGCTGTTCGACCTGCTGGACGCCCCGGTCGCCGCTGGTATGGCGCTCACCGAAAGCTTCGCCATGACCCCGCCCGCAGCGGTCTCCGGGATCTACTTCTCCCATCCCGACAGCCACTACTTCGGCGTGGGCCGGATCGAGAAGGACCAGGTTGAGGACTATGCGCGGCGGAAGGGCTGGACGGTGGCCGAGGCTGAACGCTGGCTGGCGCCGATCCTCAGCTACGGGGTGTAGAGGGATTGCACTGTCGAGCAGACGCGCGCCCGACGCTGCGGCTGGCCCTGCTGAGCCAGCCGCGCTAACCCACTCCCATGACCAAGCACAAACAGAACCCGGAGTTTGCGATCACGGTCGACGGCGAACCCTATGTCTGGCGGATCCAGCGCCAGCCCCAGTGGTCCAGCGACGCGGCCACCTGGCGCGGCATGGCGATCGCCGTGCGGCATGTCGAAGGCCAGCGTGAGGCTGTGGTGGAGTTTCCGCCGGGCCGACAACCCAAGTTCGGCGCGCCGCACCTGCAGCCCGCGCAAATCGCGCCCGAACTGGTGGCCCGGGCGATCACGTCGGCCATTTCGGCGGGATGGGAGCCCCTTTCCCGCGGCAAGACCGTGCCGATCATGGTGGACGAGACCGGCGGCTGACGCACCGGGCTGACCTCCGAAGATTTCTGTGCGCCACAACCGTGAAGGACTCGCCAGATCCTGAATGTTCTTTTTTTGTTCCGACCCCCTGTCGGCGCAACTCATGGTCAAGATCAACTATCGCGGCATCACCGATCCAAGGGCGGCGTTTGAGGCCCTGCGGCCCTTTCGCCGGGCGCTGCTGGATCCTCGATGCGGTCGACAAAGCCCTGACGACCGCGCCTATCACTTCACCCTTGAGCCGGATTTCTATGCCCAGAACAGATCCAGGTCCACGCGGCCCGGCGCCCGCTCGCCACAGAGGCGATGCGGAACCCAGGTGGCCTTCAGCCCGTTGGAGAGGGAAAACTTCAGCTCAGCCATGGACAGATCAGGATCTGTCCAGCCGGACCGCGTACAGGGCAATCCTGTCCTCTGTTCGACGGTCGTCAAATATCGACAAGTGGTGTCAGCAGGCCCATATGGCGTTCGACAGGCGGGCAAATCTGGAAGCTATGGTTATGAAGGAAACCAGCGAACGCATCGCGAGCCTCATCGCGAACTACCGCGAAGGCGAAGTACCGGCACCGGATGCCGCGCATGTCCAGCGCTGGATTGATCAGTTTCCTAGCGCGGTCCGAGAACCGCTGCTGGCTGAAGTCGCCCATATCCTTGAAAAGACCTATATCAGGAAGAGCACGGTCAAGCGATTCCTGAAAGGTGTCATTTCCCACCAAGATTTCGTTGGCAACGATCCCACGTCGTTTTGGCGTGGAGTGCAGTTCTTAAAGTTGCAACAGGTAGGAAATAGTCAACGCGAAATGTTATCGCTTCTAGACGTTGCTTTGAAAGAAACCTACGACTTATCGATTGATGATTGCGGCGCGGACCCACATTCCTTCGTGTATGTTGATGATGCGGTGTTTTCGGGCGGCCGGGTCAAGTCGGACATCCAACGGTGGATCGAGACCGAGGCACCTAATCAAGCGAAAGTCGCAGTTGTCGTGATGGCGATCCATTCGCTTGGCGAGTACTTTGCTGGTGGCGACATAAAAAGAGCGGCTGCAGCCAAGGACAAAGTGATCGCCGTCGAATGGCGGCGTTCGATGACGATCGAAGATCGAAAGTACTACATGTCGACGTCAGATGTGCTGCGCCCGGAATCGATTCCGGTTGAGGCCCAAGCTTATGTTGCTTCCTTGGGCGCCGAGCCGGTCCTCCGCACGGGCAGCAACAAGGGCTCCCTTGGTTTGTTTTCATCAGCCGAATCTCGTACGTTGGTTGAACAGGAGTTCCTCAAGGCGGGTGTTCAGGTGAGGGAGCGCTGCAAGAATTTGCCCGCGCAGATGCGCCCACTCGGTTCGACTCTAATGAAGACCACTGGCTTCGGATCTATGTTCGTCACGTATCGGAACTGTGCGAACAACACTCCGCTCGTTCTTTGGGCTGGAGATCCGTGGTATCCATTGTTTCCTCGCAGGACGAATTGAAAATGAGCGAGGCAGAGATTCGGCGGTACCGGCGCGACGAGGTGATTGCTTTTCGAAAGACAGGTGACGCCTTCGGCGGGCTGTCGAATATGGCTCCTGGCTTTCCTATCTTCATGCTTGGCCAGCGCATTCGAACGGCTGAAGCGCTCTATCAATCCTGTCGGTTCCCGCACCTCCCTCAGGTCCAGCGCATGATCCTGAATGAGACCAGTCCGATGACGGCGAAGATGCGTTCGAAGCCGTATCGGGACAAGTCGCGTCCCGATTGGAACGAGGTTCGCGTACCGGTCATGAAATGGTGCCTTCGCGCCAAGTTGGCGGCCAACTGGAGGAACTTTTCCGAGCTTCTCCTTGAGTCAGGTGATCGCCCTATTGTGGAAGATTCGCGCAAAGACGATTTCTGGGGTGCCAAGTCGACAGCGGAGGGCTGGCTAGAAGGCCGCAACGTTCTTGGTCGATTGCTTATGGAGTTGCGCGAAAAGCTCAAAGTGGATCCAGCCTCCCTTCATTCAGTCAGGCCTTTGCCGATCATCGATTTCGTAGTCCTCTCGCAACCAATCGGCACAATCGAGATGCGCGAGTCAGTCGAACAAGTGCATCATCGCACTGATTATCGTAAGCCAGCATATCAAGCCGGTTTAATATAGCTGCTCAACATCCTTTCGCGTATCTTACACTTCAGTCTTATGATTACACGCGCTGCCCTGAGGCTCCAGGCATCTCACGCCCCTCAGGCGTCGGCGAAGATCCGCTTGAAGTTGTCGGCGTAGAACTTGTCGCGCACGGCCACCGGCCGCTCGCCCAGCGACGCTTCGAACCGGCCGATCGGGTTTCGGCCGCCCTCGATATGCGGGTAGTCGCTGGAGAACAGGTAGAGGTCCGGGTTCGACTGGTCGATGAAGCTGCCGACCTCCTCGAAGACGAAGGGCGTGAAGGCCAGTTGCTGGGTGATCTGTTCCGACGGCGTGCGGCTCAGGCCCTGCAGGTTGGCGTCATTGCGGCTCCAGTGCTTCACCACCCAGTCCAGGCGCCGTAGCATTTCCGGCACCCACCCAGCGCCCAGTTCGACGGCAGCGCCGCGCAGGCCCTTGTGACGTTCCAGTACGCCGTCCAGCACCATCATGGTCAGGAACTGCTCCGGGCCCTCGTGCAGCAGGGCCACGTCCTTGGTCCGCAGGTTCTCGCCGCCGCCCAGCCAGTCTTTCGTGGGAGGGCGGCCATTGTTCATCCAGGCCTTGGCCAGCTGTAGCGGCGCGCCGCCGACGTGCAGCACAAACGGCGTGCCGGTCTCGGCCAGCCGGGCCCAGAACGGATCGAGGTCCACGTGGCCCGGCGCGCGCTCGCCACAAGGGCGGTGCGGGATCCAGGCCGCCTTCAGGCCGTTGGCCAGGGAAAACTCCAGCTCGGCCAGCGCCAGCTCAGGGTCGTCCAGGGGGATGGCGGCCACGCCCATCAGGCGTTTGTCGCTCTTGCAGAACTCGGCCATGTGCCGGTTGTGGGCGCGGGCTGCGCCGTAACGCAGGCGATGCTCCAGCTTCGAGCTGGGCGAGAACGGCATGCGCAGGCTGTGGGTGGCGAACACCAGCTGTTTCTTGAAGCCCAGCAGGTCCAGCGCGGTCGTGCGATCAGCGCTGTTGAAGGCGCCCAGCGCCTGGATTTCCTTGGATTTCTCGATCAGTTGCGGACCCATGGCGATCTGGGCGGCCACATGTTCGGGGCTGTGGCGCCCGCCCTGGTTCATGATCACCGCCACCTCTTCGTCGGTGACGATAGAGGCGGAATAGCTGACTTCCGGGATCTCGTCGCGCAGGGCCGGGTCGGCGAAGTCTTTCAGGAAGTTGGGCAACTCCATGATGTGACTGTCGGCGTCGTAATAGGCCCGGTTGGCCGGTGCGTAGGTCATGACGTTCTCCCGAATGGCCCGCGCGTTGGACCGGAGACCGTCCGGACCGCCCGTGGCGTTTGGCTGACTATGCGACGTCGGATTAAGCGAGTCACATGGGTTTGTGAGGTTCAGGCCGAAAGTCGCAGCCCCGAAATGCGTGCGCCTACTTCCCCTGATAGTTCGCTGGTCGCTTCTCCATGAACGCCTTCATACCCTCCAGGGCGTCCTCGGTCCGCAGCAGCGGCAGCAGTTGCAGGAACACGTGGTGGACATGCTCATCGAAGCCTTCCGACAGGCCCATGCGCATCAGGCGCTTTGAGGCCTGCACCGCCAGCGGCGCGTTGCCAGCGATCTCCAGCGCAAGGTCCCTCGCCACCTTGGCCACCTCAGCCTCTGGGACGGCGCGTGACGCCAGGCCCATATCGACGCATTCCTTCGCGCTCAGGGTGCGACCGGTGAAGATTATTTCGGCGGCTTTTGACCAACCCAGCAGACGCGGCAGGATCCAGGTGCCGCCGCTCTCCGGCACGATCCCGCGCTTGGTGAAGGCCGCCGCCATCTTCGCGGTGTCCGACATGATGCGGATGTCGCAACCGAGCGCCGTGTCCATGCCATAGCCCGCCGCCGAGCCGTTAAGGGCGCAAATGGTGGGCGTGCCAAGATTGAACAGCACCGTGGGCGGGGTCGAGCGCAGGTCGATGTCTGTCGACGTGGAAGCGCCCTGCAGGCCGGTGGAGCCGCTGGATGCGCCGCGCAGATCAAGGCCCGCGCAGAAGGCCTTGCCCTTGGCCGTCAGGATGATGCAGCGGACATCCTTGTCGCGGTCAGCTTTCAGCAATAGCTCGCCAAGCAACACCAACATCGGCCCGGAAATGGTGTTGAGCCGCTCGGGCCGGTTCAGCGTCAGTATCGCGATGTGATCGGAGACTTCATAGAGCACTTCCGGGCTGGCATCGGCGGCGACGGCGGCGACGGCGGTGATCGGCGCGGCGGCGCCGCTGTCTGCTGGGGCTGTCATGGCGGTTCCTCGTGTTTTTGCGCGTTGTTCGCAGGCTAATGCCGACTGGCCGGTGTTGGAAACGGGAATTGCGGGCTCTTGAGGCAACCATGACTGGCGCCGGGCCACCCGATGCGGAACAGTGGCGCAGTGCAGGGGAAGAATGGCCATGGAATTCGTCGTCGCGCAGTTCAAATGGATCATGCTGGCGGTAGGGCTGATCACTCTCACAATGCTGCAGGCCGCCTTTGCGCCGCGCGCCGCCTTGCGTGGACTGCTCGGTGAAGAACCCCACGGGCAGCTGGGCCTCATGCTGACCCGCAATTGGGGGGTCCTGGTGGCGCTTACGGGCGCTATGCTGATCTGGGGGGCCTTCCATCCCGAGGCGCGGCCATTGATCCTGCTCGTGGCGGGAGCGAGCAAGCTGGCGTTCATCAGCCTGGTTCTTGGAAATGCAGCCTACCGTCGGAAAGCCATCGTTCCTCTGATCATCGATGGCGCCTTGGTGGTCCTGTTCGCGATCTACCTGGCCTCAATGCTGTAGAATTCCCGAGCGGGCGGCCTCCGGAACACCACCTGACGGCGTGCGGACGCCCTTTTCGTCACGGTCAAGCTCTACCAATGGGAGAATTTCGTTGCGACCAAACTTACCTATGGCTGAAACTTCGTCAGCGACGGGTATCGCCATGTGAGCGGGGAATTCATGGCTCCAAAGGTACGATGACGATGCATTTCAGGATCTTGTTTGCCAGGATTGCGGCGCTGTCGCGTGCGGCCCGCAGCGCTTCCGCTGAACCCTGACGTGCAATTTACCTCGCCTTACGGGGGAATTCGGTCGCGAACTGCGGGGAGCCTGCTATGCTATTGCCAAATCGACGCCTTGCCCGACTGCCCAACCGGATCCTTTTGATGTTTTCAGCCGCCAAGACCCTGCCGTTGGTCCTCGCTACGGTCGGCGCCCTGTTTTTCGCCTCGGCCGCCCAGGCCGAGAGCTTTGTCCTGGCGCTCCCGGATTTCGGCGCTTCGCCCTCCACATTTGTGACTCCCTCCGAGTTGCCGACGTTCGAGCCCTTTGTCCACGTGGCCGGCGAGGAGCAAGGGCTGCTGTCGCTCACCTCTTACACCGCCGGACAGGCTGAAATTCCCGCTTACGCGGGCCGGGCCGAGATGTCATCGCTGCCGTCGCCAGCGACCTGGGCCATGATGTTGGCGGGATTTGGCATGGCCGGCGCGATGCTGCGTCGCGGTCAGCTCTATCGCCTGGTCGAACATTCCGCCAATGGCGATATCCAAACCGAGGATTTCCACGCCCCGGACGACAAGTGCGCCATAGAGCGCGCGCTCAGCGTGGCCGAGGGCGTTCGCCTGGAACTCTGGCGGGGCGACGAACTCGTACAGCGGATGGACTCGCCGGCTAAGGGGGCGGGCTGATCGACGGAATTCCCGCCGCCCGGCGTTGAAACCCTTATCAAGCGTCGGTCTCGCAAGGTTCGGACGCGCGGGGTTGCGTCTGTACGGACATGCCGACATGGTTTCGTGACCGATCCGACAAAACCCTGCCCTCTTTCGGACGCGGGCCGCCCCTAGCCACAAAGGGTGCGCGGCGCTCCGGCTCGATACGGACGGCGGCGGGTTTGCAACGGGAGCTGACGATTTTCCGAAAGACCAATCCAGCGGCGACGTGGCGATGCGCCCTGTTGATCTCATGCCTGATGGCGTCGACCGCCCCGGCGGCCCTGGCGCAACCGGCATTGACCACGCGCGTTGCGCCTGACACCGACACCACAGTGGCCGAACTGGTGATCACCGCCGCCGCCGCTCAGTCCGGGGCGGTGATAGGCGACGTCGTCCCGGAGCTTCAGCTCGATCCGGCGGACATCCAGGCCTATGGCGTCAGCACCATGGCCGAGTTGCTGGGCCAGCTTTCGGCCCAGACGCGCAGCGAGCGGGGGCGCGGCGGCGCCCCGGTGATCCTGTTGAATGGCCGTCGAATCTCAGGCTTTGCCGAGATCCGCGACCTGCCCACTGAAGCGATCCTTCGCGTGGATATTCTGCCTGAAGAGGCGGCGCTCAAATACGGCTTTGCGGCCAGCCAACGCGTCGTGAACTTTGTGCTCAAGCCGGAGTTCCGCGCCACGACGGCAGAGTTGTCCGGCGGCGCGCCGACGGCGGGCGGACGGGTTTCCGGTCAAGCCGAACTTGGCTTCTTCAATATCAAGAATGACCGGCGCTTCAATGTCGACCTGAAGGTCGAGAGTAGCACTGCGCTGACAGAGGATGAACGCAATCTGGCGCCGTTGATCACGGGTCGGGCCTTTGACCTGACAGGCAATGTATCAGGCGCCGGCGGAGAGATTGACCCCGCACTTAGCCGACTGGCCGGGCGCACGGTGACGCTGGCGGGGGTTCCCGCCACAGCCGCTTTGCGTTCCCCGACCCTGACGGACTTTGTGGCGACGGCAGGAACGCCCAATGTCACCAATACCGGCCGTTTCCGCACACTGTTGCCCGCTACCGATCAGGTGACCGCCAATGTTGTCTATAGCCGCCCTGTCGTCGGCGGCGTTGTGGCGACATTGAATGCGACGGTTGAGGCAACCCGGAGTGAAAGCCTGCTGGGGCTTCCGGGGATCAGCCTGCTGATCCCTGCCGGCCATCCTGCCTCGCCATTCAGCACGCCGGTGATCCTGGACCGCTACACGGTCGCGCTTGGTCCGCTTGCCCAATCGCGGGACAGCTGGAGCGGGCGGCTGGGCGGCGGCCTCAATCGCGACCTGGCCAACTGGCGACTGTCGCTGACCGGCGCCTACGAGCATCAGGACACCCGCACCGACAGCGATGCCGGGATCAATGCCCTGGCGCTTCAGGCCCTCGTCACCGCGCGTGCGCCGGGCTTCAACCCTTTCGGCGCGTTGCCAGCGGACCAGTTGTCGTTTCGCGAGAACGCGACGCGGTCGAAGTCGGACAATGCCGAGATCCAGGGCCTGGCCAGCGGCCGGCTCTTCAACGTTCCGGCCGGCGCGGTGCGGACCAGCCTGCGTCTTGGCGCCGAACGGATCGCGTTCAGCTCCACCTCCGAGCGCCTTGGCTTGGCCCAGAGCGTGGACCTGTCGCGCAACGCCTTTACAGGCCAGGTCAATCTGGATGTGCCGCTGGCCAGTCGCCGCACAGGATTCCTTTCGGGTCTGGGTGAACTTTCGGCCAACGGCAATCTGGCGCTTGAGGATCTGTCCGACGCCGGGTCCTTGCTTACCGTCGGCTACGGCCTGAACTGGCGGCCGATCAACACATTCAGCCTGATCCTCTCAGCCAGTCATGACGAAGACGCCGCGACCATCCAGCAACTGGGCAATCCGCTGGTGTTGACCCCGGGCGTGAGGATTTTTGACTTCGCGACGGGTCGTACGGTGGATGTCACCCGCCTCAGTGGCGGAAACGCGGGCCTGAACAGCGAAACCGCCGACACCCTCAAGATCGGCCTCAACTACAGTCCCTTCACCAAGCGTGACCTGGTATTCAGCGCCAACTATGTCGACACGCGCACCGACAACCCCATCGTCACCTTCCCCGCTGCAACAGCCGATATCGAGGCGGCCTTCCCGGGGCGTTTTCAGCGCGACGCCGCCGGAACCCTTTTACAGGTCGACTATCGCCCGGTGAATTTCGCACGCCAGGATCGGCGCAACCTGCGCTGGGGCTTCAACTACAGCCAGCCAGTAGGACCCCAGCCTGTGGCGCCGCGAGGCCGTCCGGGCGGATCGGGCCGACCAGGAGGCGGACCACCGGGCGGCATGCCCGGCGGTGGTCCGCCGTCGTTCGCCGCCGGGGGACCACCGCCCAGCGCGTTCGGTGGCGGCGGCAGCCCGCGCGGAGGGCCGGGCGGGACCGGCGGACGGTTGCAGGCCAGCGTCTACCATACCGTGGTTCTGGAAGACCGCTATCTGGTCAGGCACGGCGGACCTGTTCTCGACCGGCTGAATGGCGCCGCGGCCGATGGTTCGGGCGGAGGGCAGTCGCGTCATGAGGTCGAGGCCGAACTGGGGGTCTCGGCCAAGGGGCTGGGCGCGCGGTTCACGGCCAACTGGAAGAGTGGCACCTCCGTGGACGCCGGCCCTGGCTCGCCCACCGGCAGCCTTCGATTCTCGGACCTGACCAGGATCAATCTCCGACTGTTCGCCGATCTGGATCAACAGAAGCCACTGATCGCCAGGGCGCCCTGGCTCAAGGGCTCGCGCGTCTCGTTGTCGCTGAACAACCTGTTTGACGAGCGGATCAAGGTCCGTGACGCCACCGGGGCGACCCCCATCGGCTATCAGCCCGCCAACCTCGATCCGGTAGGCCGCACGATCCGTTTCAGCTTCCGAAAGTTGTTCCTCTGAGCGGAAAATGACGTTGACGGGTGGCATCATCGCGCCGCCGCGCTATCTTGATGGTCAGGGCTGCCTGTGAGTAGCGGTGGCTCCAATGAAATCCGCACGACATCACGGTCTGTCATATGGTCGGGCCGTGTGAAGGGAAACGCCGATGACCATGCTGACGAACCTCCGCCGGCCGCCGTACCGGACCTATTCGATCACCCAGCTCTGCCGCGAGTTCGGCGCCACGCCGCGCGCCTTGCGCTTCTATGAGGAGCAGGGGCTGCTGACGCCGGGTCGGCGCGATCTGGCGCGAGTGTACTCCTACAAGGACCGCGCCCGGCTGCAATTGATCCTCCGTGGGCGGCGGGTCGGACTTTCGATCGCCGAGATCCGCGACATACTCGACCTGTACGAAGAGAAGGGCGAGGCTGTTCAGAGCGCCCAGGCGCTTCGCGTGTTCCGCCAGCGGATCGAGCAGCTGGAAGCACAACGTCAGGAAGTGGAAGACGCCATCCTGACGCTCAAAGCCGCTGCAGGTCGCCTGGCCCGCCAACATCCCGACGCAGCCCAGATGGTCGAAGCCTGAGGGCCGAAGGCGAACTCCGGTTCGCCCTATACGCAGATTACGCCGGCGCGGGCGTCTGAATAGGCGCCGGCGGCATAGGCGACCTGGCCATTGACCAGGACCGTGTCGATGCCTGTGGCGGCGCGAACATAGCGCATGCCGTCACCGGGCATGTCGAAAGCGGGACGTTCCTCGCCGCGGCCGATGGTGGCGGCATCGAAGATCACAATGTCGGCGGCCTTGCCGGTTTCGAGACGGCCGCGATCCTTCAGACCCCAGATGTCGGCGGTTTCGGCTGTTATCTTGGCGACCGCCCGCTCAAGGCTGAGCGCGCCGGATTTGCGGACGAACTCGCTGAACAGATAGCCGGTGTCGCCGTAGGTCGAGAATGAGGCCAGATGGGCCCCGCCGTCGCTGGCCCCGATGTGCACCAGGGGATGCGCCAGCATCGGGCCGATGCGTTCGGTGACCTCATGGCCTGCGTTGGCGTTGAGGAAGGCCACATCCAGTCCGTGCTCGAGCGATAGGTTGATGAGCGCAAGCGCGGGGGCCTCGCCGCGGTCACGCGCGATGTCCGAAAGCGTGCGACCTGTCAGCTCACCGGGTGCGCCATCGCCGCCCCGCACCACCAATCGGCCCATCATTCGCTCGCCGCCATCGGGACCGAGGTCGGCGACCATTTTTTCGACCGTATCGGGATCGCGAAGCGCGGCCATTCGCTGTTCCAGCGGCTGACGCAGAATCCGCACCCAGCGGGGCAGGCGGGCGAAGAACAGGCTGGGACGCAGGAGGCTGAAGCTTATGTCGATGGGCCGGGTCTGCATCTGCGGCCAGACACGGGCGCCGCGCGCGAACTGTTCCTCCACCCGGGCCATAGTGCGGGCCACGTTCTCGGGTGTCGCAGTCGAGTCGAACACCGGCGAGAAGGTAGTGGGTATGTTGTGCTTCAGGCTGAGTTCGGCCAACTGGTCGATGCGGGCGATGGTGATGTCGATGGCGTAGAATTCCGGCACGATCTGTAGCATTCGGCCATACTCGCCAAGGACAGCGGAGAGCGCATCCAACTCCTCGAACTGGGCGAAGCGGCTGGGCACCGGGCGGCCGTTTTCGTCCACGTCGACAAAGCTGGTCGAGAGCCCTACCGCGCCGGCGTCTAAGCATTCGCGGAGCATCACCTGCATGGCCGCGATCTCGTGGGCGGTCGCGGCGCGTTCCTGGGCATCGGCGCCCATGACCCACAGGCGAATTACGCTATGGCCCACCAATGGGGCGACATTGATAGACAGGCTCTTTTCGATCGCAGCGCGATAGCCAGCGAAATCTTCCCAGGTCCAGTCGAACGCCTCGGTAAACGCCGCTGGCGGCATCTCCTCGATCTGCTGGAACATGCCGATCACCCGCTGGCGGTCAGCGGCGCGAAGCGGGGCGAGGGAGAGTGAACAGTTGCCTGGAACCACGCATGTTATGCCGTGCTCAAGGGCGGGTTTGGCGGCGCCGTCCCACAGAAGTTGGACGTCAAAGTGAGTGTGAGGGTCGATGAAGCCCGGGGCGACGACACGACCTTCCGCCTCGACGAACCGGTGAGCCCCACCCTCGATCCGGCCAACAGCGGCGATCTTGCCGTCCTGGATAGCGACATCGCCGAGATAGCCCGGGCCGCCTGAGCCATCCACCACCAGACCGCCGCGAACAATGACGTCGTACATCAAAGACCCTCCACGATCCGGCGCCAGGACTGGCCGGTCAGTTCATCCACGTGGGTCGCCCCACAGGTCTTCATCAATTCAAGGCCGGTCGCCTCGTCGAGCACCACCGGGCCTTCGGCGCCGTTGGGATGACGCAACCGGACCAGCAGTTCCGCCGAGCCATCGTGACCGGCGACGATCTGGGCGCCGATGATCACGGCTTCCGACGTCATCCGAGCGGCGGCTCGACGAAGACGACGTCGGACCCCAGCAACAGGCCGGGCGGCCTGCGCATGGCGAAAATGTGCAGGTTCCAGCTTCGGATGGCGTCGACCGCCGCGCCTTGATCCTGATCGGGCAGGGCGCGGGCGGCGATCTCTTCCAAGGTCTCGCCCGGCCCCGGGGTAACGAACCGGCGCTGGAGCGAGAGGGTCATCAGAGCATCTCGACGATGATGGCGGGCGCCATGCCGCCGGCGGCGCACATGGTGACCAGACCACGCTTCAGGCCACGCCTCTCAAGTTCATCGACGATGGTGCCGATCAGCATGGAGCCGGTGGCGCCGATCGGATGACCCAGCGCCATGGCGCCGCCGTTCACGTTGACCTTCTCGCGATCGAGCTTGAGGTCGCGGATGAACTTCTCGGCCACGACCGCGAAGGCTTCGTTGATTTCCCACAGGTCGATGTCGTCGGGGGTGAGACCAGCCTTCTTCAGCACTTTCAGCGCTGCCGGCACCGGGGCGTTGAGCATCAGGGTCGGGCTGTCACCCATATTGGCCATTGCGACCACGCGGGCGCGGGGCTTCAGGCCGTTCTTCTTGGCGTAGTCGCCAGACGCCAGCAGCACCACACCGGACCCGTCCACGACGCCCGAGGAGTTTCCGGCATGGTGGAAGTGCTTGATCTTCAGGTCGGGATACACCTGGTTGATCAGGCCGGCGAAGGTGGTGCCCCTGGCGTCGAGTGGCACATTGGCCATGGCCTCGAAGGAGGCCTTTAGCGCAGCAAGACCTTCCTTGGTGGTCTGGGGACGCGGGAATTCCTCGTGGTCGAGCGCGAGCGTGCCGTCATCGTGGTAGACCGGGATCAGTGCGCGGTCGAAGTGGCCATTGCGGATGGCGTAGTCGGCGCGTTGCTGGCTGACCAGGGCCAGGTCGTCCAGCGCCTCGCGGCTGATCCCTTCGAGCGTGGCGATGGCGTCGGCGCAGATGCCCTGGTGCGATTGCGGATGCTGGGCGCGCAGGTGCAGGTTGCCTGAATCCATCAGCATCGGACCGGCTTCCGGATCGGGCTTGGGGGCGCTGGAGGCCGTGTAGGACATCATCTCGCAACCGCCGGCGATGACCAGGTCTTCCATGCCCGACATGATCTGCGCGGCGGCCAGGTTGACCGCCGTGATGCCGGAGCCGCAGTAGCGGTCGAGCGTCACGCCGCTGGCCTTGATGTTGTAGCCGGCGTCAAGGGCAGCCATCCGGCCCATGTCGCCGCCCTGCTTGTCACGCTGGGAGGACGTCCCCCAGATGATGTCGTCAACATCGGCGGTGTCGAGGCTGTTGCGTTCGGCCAGAGCCTTCAGGACGGCGGCGCCAAGACGCTGTGGGTGCAGGTCAGCCAGGGCGCCTTTGCCCACCTTGCCGATACCGCGCGGGGTGCGGCAGGAATCGATGATGTAGGCTTCGGTCATGATGTTTCCTCGTGAGTGGCGTAGCCGTCGTTATGCGTAGCCATCATCCCGGCCCTAGCGTCAGTCAACAGCTGAGCGCACTCTGTGCTGAGGGTCGCCTCGCCGAGCGCTCAGGCAGGAGCAGCTCAGATCATCCCGTCCTTCAGAGCCGCCGGCAGCAAACGAACCAGAAGATCGGCGACTGACTGCTGACCGGCTGCGTCTGCGATCAGGTCCTGGCGCACCTCGAGCTCCAGATAGTCGAGCCCGCGTGCAATGGCGTGATGTGGGACCGTGAAATCAACGTCATCCATTCGGTAGGGCTCATTGTCGCCGACCTGAAGTTCGTCTGGCTCGGTGCGCAGCCGCGCCAGAACGGCGTTCGAGTAGTTGCTGGCTCCGAGATGCAGAACACCAAAGCGCCATGGACGGGCAAAGCCCTGCATTGTCGGGGTGAAGGAGTGCAGGGCGACAACAATCGTTGACTGCGCTTGCGCCGCGCGGGCGTCCAGCTCCTCGGTGATGCGGGCGTGATAGGGCGCGAATACCTGAGAGATCCTGGCCTCGCGTTCGGCGGCCGTCAGCGCTTGGTTGGCGGGAACAATCGTCCCGTCGCTCATCCCGGGGATTGAATCGGCGCGTGCTGGGTCACGGTTGCAGTCGATCACCAGGCGGGAGAAGCGCTGGGCGATGAACGTCGCGTCCAGGGCGACGCTCAGGCGTTCTCCCAATCCGGCCACGCCAATGTCCCAGGCGATGTGTCGGCTGAGCGCGGGTTCTCGAAGACCCAATCGGCGCAGCCGCGGCGGAATGACGCGGCCGGCATGATCTCCCAGCAGCAGAAATGGCGATGAGGCGCCTGAGTTCGTAATAATTGCAGCGTCACCTTGAGGATTATCGCGGTGCTGCTTGGACCTGGTATCGGAATCGACGGAGCTTCGCTGCAATGCCTGTTGTCTCCATTCGTCACCTGACTACCTATCGTTACCGCACACCGGTTGCGTTCGGCGAGCATCGCGTGATGTACCGGCCTCTGGAGAGCTTCGATCAGCGCGTTCTATCGGCTGAGCTGACAGTGGGGCCGGAGCCCTCACTTCTGAGCCACGTTCACGAGGTCAGCGGCGCTGGCGTGGCGGTCGTTCGTTTTGACGCGCGTGCAGACCGGCTGAGCTTCGAGAGCCAGGTCACTGTCGACCACCGGCTGCGTCCAGCGTTTGATCTGGAAAGTGAGCGTTCGATGATCGGGGCGGCCCGGTTCGCCTACGAACTGGACGAGGCCACTGACCTGGCGCTCTCTGTCGCCCGTCGACACCCCGACAACGGTGAGGTCGAGGCCTGGGCGCGGGGATTTGTTCGACCTTCCGGCGGAACGCGCCTGTCCATGGTGCTGTCGGATATGACCCATGCCATCCGCGAGACCTTTGCCTATGCCCTGCGCATGGATGGTCCGCCGCAGACGCCTGTTGACACCCTGGCGAGGCGAGCGGGCGCCTGTCGCGATTTTGCCGTCCTGCTGGTCGAGGCGGCCCGTAGTCTTGGCTTGGCCGCCCGATTCACCTCCGGCTACGTCTATTCGGGCGCCACAAGGGCGGGGCGCACCGGCGGCGGGCACGCCCACGCCTGGGCGCGCGTCTACCTGCCCGACTGCGGTTGGGTGGACTTCGATCCGACCAATGGACTTGTCGGCAATCAGGATCTGGTCCGTGTGGCCGAGGTGATTGATCCCCGTGCGGCGCTGCCGCTGTACGGATCCTGGTCCGGCCTCAAATCCGACTTTCTGGGCATGGATGTAGAGGTTGACGTTGCGATGGTCCCCACGATGCAACCCGCTGCGCATTCGAGAGTTGCGCACGGGCAATAGCCCAGGGGAGTCAAATGCGGATCCGGTGCGGATACGAGATCACATACGAATGCCCGGCGCCTACGCCGATGCTATTGATGCTCAATGTCCGGCCTGAGCGGATTTCAGACCTCGAAACGCCCGACATTATCTTGAGCGATCCCTCGATCGATCTCACCCAGTACCGCGACCAGTTCGGAAACCTGTGCAGCCGGATCCTGGCTCCACAGGGTCGTTTTATCCTCAGGTCCGACTTCATCGTGCGTGATACCGGCCTGCCTGATCCGACGTTTCCGGAGGCCTCGCAGACACCGGTCGACCAGCTTCCCGATGAGGTCATCGTCTTTCTGCTGGGCTCACGCTACTGCGAGACTCAGGAGTTGAGCGATATTGCCTGGCGGCTTTTCGCCGATGTGCCGCCGGGCTGGGCGCGGGCGCAGGCCATCGTGGCCTACGCGCATGAGCGCATCACGTTCGGCTATGCCCACGCCAGGCCCACCAAGACGGCCACCCAGGCGCATGAGGAGCAACTTGGCGTGTGCCGTGACTATGCCCACCTGGCCATCACCCTGTGCAGGTGCATGAACATCCCGGCCCGCTATTGCACGGGTTACATGGGCGACATCGGCATACCGGTAGATGGCGTGATGGACTTCAGCGCCTGGATGGAGGTTTACCTCGGCGGCGCCTGGCGGACCATGGACGCGCGCCACAACAAGCCTCGGATCGGACGGGTGATGATGGGGATCGGCCGTGACGCCACCGATGTTGCGATGATCACCAATTTCGGCCCGGCGACGCTCATCGGCTTCAAGGTTGTCGCAGACGAGCTCCTGTAGCTGTCACCAGTCGGGGTGATTGGATGATTTGCGGCCTCGATCGACCGAAACATTAGCGAAATGTAGTTGAGTCATCATTCGGAACGAAACTCTGCGATGGCGGTGTGCCGTCGGCCGACTTGAGGAAACTTTCATGAGCGCAGTTCGCTTTGGCGTTATTGGCCTGCTGGCCTCCACCGCCCTGATCGCCGGTTGCTCCACGGATAGTGCACCGCAGGCCATGAGCGCGGCCAATGCCGTCAATGTGGTGGCGACGGCCCAGGCCAGTGTCGAAAACTTCATGCTGGTTGACGCCAACCTCGAGGCCCATGAACTGTTCCGCATGACGCTGGCTCCGGCGGTGGTGCTGATCACCCAGGCCAACGGAGACGCGGCGATCCAGAAACTGGCGCCGAGCGTCAACGCCATGGCTGCTGCCTACGGCGCCAAGGGCGTCGAGGTCCTGATGCTCAACTCCAACCTCAAGGATAGCCGCGAGGCCATCCTGACCGAGGCGCAGAAGGTCGGTTTCAAGGCTCCGATCCTGATGGACGTGAACCAGTTGGTGGGCGGAAGCCTGGGCGTGACACGCTCGGCCGAAGCCTATGTGATCGACCCCAAGACCTGGACCGTGGTCTATCGCGGCGCGGTTTCAGGGGCGGCGGCGGCGGTGGATGCGCTGATGGCCGGCAAGCCGGTTCCAGCGGCGAAGATGGCCGGCAATGGCGCGGTCATCGCCTTCCCGGACCGCGGGATGGCTGCGAGAATCTCGTACGTGAAGGATGTGGCGCCGATCCTCGAGGCCAAGTGCGTCGCCTGTCACCAGGAAGGCGGCATCGGCCCGTTTGCCATGAACAACTATGCGATGGTGAAAGGCTTCTCGCCGATGATCCGCG
This sequence comes from Phenylobacterium sp., assembly GCF_044358365.1. Taxonomy (GTDB): domain Bacteria; phylum Pseudomonadota; class Alphaproteobacteria; order Caulobacterales; family Caulobacteraceae; genus Phenylobacterium. Next base: position 66,863 of record NZ_JBIKNZ010000006.1, read on the forward strand.
AGGTGATCCGCACCGATCGTATGCCGCCCTACAATGCCGATCCGCACGTGGGCAAGTTCTCGGACGACCGCAATCTCTCGGCCAATGAGATCAAAACCCTGGTTCACTGGATTGAAGCCGGTGCGCCGCGCGGCGAGGGCGAGGATCCGTTGGGCAAGGTGCAGCACGTGGCTGCTGAATGGCCGCTGGGCAAGCCGGACCTGGTGCTCGACATCCCGGCTTACAAGGTCCCGGCCTCCGGGGTAGTGGACTACCAGCGCCCGTTCACGCCCAACAGTCTGACGGAGGGCCGCTGGATCCGCGCCTCTACCGTCAAGCCGGGTGACCGCCAGGCGGTGCACCATATCCTGACGGGCTGGATGAAGGACGTACCCGCCGCCGGTCAGAATTCGTCTGAAACGCGCTGGCGCGGGTCGGTGGGCGGCTATGCGGTTGGCGCGGAGTCCAATGTCTTCTCCGAAGAGGTCGGCACCTATCTGCCGGCCGGGGGGGCCGTGGGCTACCAGATGCACTATACGCCTTATGGCAAGGAGACTGTCGATAAGTCGCAAATCGGTGTGTACTTCCGGGACACGGTTCCGAAGTACATCATGCGGGGCGTGGTGGTGATCGATACAACTCTCGAGATTGCCCCCAATACAGCGCGCCACAAGGAAGTGGCCTACGTAGAATTCCCCAAGGATGCGCTGCTGTACTCGGCGTTCCCGCACGCCCACTACCGCGCCTATTCAAATGACCTCTGGCTGCAGACGCCGGATGGCAAGAAGACGCTGCTGCTCAGCATGCCGCGGTATGATTTCAACTGGCAGCGGTCTTACACGTTCGCCCAGCCGGTGAAGATCCCGGCCGGCTCGCGGCTGATCGCCAACTATATCTATGACAACTCCAAGGCCAACCCGTCGAACCCGGATCCCAGCATCAAGGTGACCTGGGGCGAGCAGAGCCACGAGGAAATGCTGTTCACCTCGCTCAGCTTCCGCTGGATGGACGAGACGGCGGTGGAGCAGATCGATTCAGAGGCCCGTTTCGCCCAGACCCGGCTGCTGGGAATGATGGACGACAACATCGACGGCAAACTGCAGAAGACCGAACTGCGGGGCCGGATGGGCGCGATGATCAGCGGCGCCTTCGCCATGCTCGACAAGAACGGCGACCAGTCTCTGGACCGGGCTGAACTGGTGGCGGCCCAGGCGATGATGGGGCGTCGCCGCGGCACGCAGGCCACCACCACGGACGGCCCGTCTGCCTCGACACCCTTCGGCAGCTAAGGCGCGAAGCCGGGGCCGCCTTCCGCCCGGATGACGGCGCACTGAGAGGTCGCGCTGACGGCGTGCCGTCGTCAGCCACTTTCAGGCCGTGAATTGACGCCGATCAATGCCGTCAACTCGCGTGCGGCCCACAGTCTGGCGATGTCGGATGGAACCGCGTCGGCCCACCGCTATTTGCCCAAGCTCGTGACGACGCTCGCCGCCGGATACAGCCCGGATACGCTACGTCGCGACGCCATGGCCGGCCTCACGGTCGCCATTCTGGCCTTGCCACTCTCAATGGCCATCGCCGTCGCCTCCGGCGTGTCGCCCGACCGCGGCATCTATACCGCCATCATCGGCGGCTTCCTCGTGTCAGCGCTCGGGGGCAGCCGATACCAGATCGGCGGTCCTGCGGGGGCCTTCATCGTGCTCGTCGCCGCCACTGTGGCGCGGTTCGGGATTGACGGCCTTGTCCTGGCGGTCCTGCTGTCCGGGGTCATGCTGACGTTGATCGGCGCGTTACGGTTGGGCGCGCTTATCCGCTACATCCCGCACGCCGTGGCGGTGGGGTTCACGAGCGGCATCGGGGTGACCATCCTGGCCAGCCAGCTGAAGGATCTGGCCGGCCTGAAACTTCGAGACACAGAGCCCGGCCCGATCCTGCCAAAGCTGGCGGCGCTGGCGCAGGCGCTGCCGACCTTCAGTCCCGTAGCCCTGGCGCTGGGCGCCGGCACGGCCGTGGTCATCCTGGGCCTGCGACGCTTTCGGCCGGGATGGCCAGGGATGCTGGTTGCGGTCATCGGGGCCACCCTTGTGGCGAGCCTGCTACATCTTCCTGTGGAAACCATCGGCAGCCGGTTCGGCGGTATCCCCCACGGCCTTCCTGCGCCGCAACTGCCGGCGATAAGTCTTGAGCGGTTGGTGGCCCTGCTTCCGACCGCGCTGTCATTCACCTTGCTTGGCGGCCTGGAAAGCCTGCTTTCGGCCAAGGTGGCGGACGGCATGACGGGGCGCGTCCACCGGTCCAACATGGAGCTGGTGGCCCAGGGCATCGCCAATGTGGCCTCGGCGCTGTTTGGCGGCATCAGCGTGACCGGCACTATCGCCCGTACTGCCACCAACATCCGGGCGGGCGCACAGACCCCGGTCGCCGGGATGCTGCATGCGGTGTTTCTGCTCGTCTTCATGATCATTGCCGCGCCACTGGCCAGCTATGTGCCGTTGACCGCCCTGGCCGGCCTCCTGGTGGTCGTGGCGTGGAACATGGTCGAGAGGCGCGAGTTCGCCAGCCTCATGACCCAGTGGCGCGCGGCCATCGTCCTCCTGGCGACCTTTGGCCTGACGCTGCTGGTCGACCTGACAGCCGGGATCATGGTCGGGTGCGGCCTTGCGGCGCTTTTCTGGGGGATTGCCAGGCTGCGTTCGAAAATCACGCGCCCTTGACCGGGCCTGCAGCTTTCGCCACCGCGGAGTGCATATTCCGCCGCCAATTGAGTCGCCCATGACCGCACCCCTTTCCGGCCACCATGTCGCCGTCCTTCTGGGCGGGCTTTCCTCCGAGCGCGAGGTGAGCCTGGTGTCCGGCCGCGAATGCGCCGACGCGCTGGAACGACTGGGCGCGAAGGTCAGTCGCGTGGACGCGGGGCGGGATCTGGCCCAGGTGCTGGCCCGGCTGAAGCCTGACGTCTGCTTCAACGCCCTGCATGGTGCGTGGGGCGAGGACGGCTGCGTGCAGGGCGTCCTGGAAACGCTTGGGCTGCCCTATACCCATTGCGGCGTCCTGGCCTCGGCCCTGGCCATGGACAAGGCCAGGTCCAAGGCGGTGCTGGCGGCAGCCGGCGTGGTGGTGCCCGGTGGCGGACTGTTCAATCGCTTTGATGTGGCGGCCGCCCATGTGATGCCGCCGCCCTATGTCGTGAAGCCGAATGCGGAGGGATCCTCGGTCGGGGTCTTCCTGGTGTTCGAGGGCGCCAACAGCCCGCCGCAGGAGGTGATTGCGCCATCGTGGACCTTCGGCGAGGCGGTGATCGTGGAGCCCTACATCCGCGGCCTGGAACTGGCGGTCGGTGTGATGGACGGCAAGGCGATGACCGTAACCGAAATAATCCCGGCGACAGGATTTTATGACTACGACGCCAAGTATTCCGAAGGCGGTTCGGAGCACGTTGTGCCTGCAAGAATTCCACCTCAGGTATTTGAAAACGCAAAGAGACTTTCCGAGATGGCCCATGCCGCGCTGGGCTGTCGCGGGGTGACCCGGTCCGACCTGCGTTATGATGATGTTAACGACGTTTTGGTCCTATTGGAGGTCAACACCCAGCCGGGGATGACGCCCACCTCGCTCGTACCTGAGCAGGCGGCGGCGGGCGGGGTGGATTTCGACCGACTGGTGCTTTGGATCACGGAGGACGCTTATGCCCGCGGTAGTGCGGGGGGGATCGCGAGTCACGGCGAAACCTCGGGCCAAGGCGCCCGCTAGTCCGACCCGGCGCCCAACGGCGAAGGCGGAGGGGAGTCGCGCCAGCCTGACCCCCAAACATATTCTGATGATTGCCGCCGGCGTCCTGACGGTGACCCTGGTTGTGACCCTGGCGACCGGGGGCCGCGGCCAACTGATCGCGGACGGCGTGGCATCGGGCGTTGACCACAGCATTGGCGATGCCGGGTTTCGGCTGGCAGCGGTTCAGGTGAAAGGCGCCTCCCGGCTGGCGACCCCGGACATTCTGTCGGCTGCCGGCATCCACAAGGACCAACCGCTGATGGGGCTCGACCTCGCGGCGGTGAAGGGCCGGATCGAAGCGGTAGGTTGGGTCAAGGAAGCCCAGGTCTCGCGGGTGTTGCCCGACACCCTGCTGATCTCGGTGCAGGAGCGTCGCCAACTGGCGGTCTGGCAACACAAGGGCCGCAGCGTCGTGATTGACGACGAGGGCAAGACGATCCCGGAGGCGGATCCCGCTCGCTTCTCAGGCCTGCCGTTGGTGGTCGGCGAGGGCGGTGACACCCATGCCGGCGAGATCCTTCCTCTGCTTGCGCAACGCCCGCAACTTATGTCGCGGCTTGAGGCCCTGGTAAGGGTGGATGACCGCCGCTGGGACCTTCGCCTGAAGGACGGCGCCCTGATCCAGCTGCCGTCGATCGACGAGGAGCGTGCGCTGGGCCGTCTCGAGCGGCTGGAACAGCGCACGAGAGTGCTGGCGCTGGGCTTCGAGCGCATTGATCTTCGCAACCCCGATACGGTGGCCGTTCGGCCGCGCGCCTCCCAAACCCTCGCGCCCACCACGCCGCCTGTCGATGGCGTGTAAGGATCAAGTGACCGACCCATGTTGAAAGCCGCGCCCCGCCCGCAAGACGCCCGGACCACCGAGGGCCAGAAGGACGCCCGGCGGGTCGGGCCGCTGAAGGATAATCGCGACGGCCTGAAAGCGGCGCTGGCGCCACCCAAGGTGATCGCCGCCGTGGATCTCGGGGCTACCAAGGTTACCTGCTTCATCATGAAGCCCGAAGGTGTGCACAAGGGCGACCGCACGCTCAGCACCTGTGGCGTGGGCTATGTGCAGTCGCGCGGCATTCGCGGCGGTTCGATTGTCAATCTGGATGAGGCCTCGGCTGCCATCGCCCAGGCGGTGGAGCGGGCCGAAAATCTGGCCGGCGTCAATGTTCAGGGCGTTACCATCGCCACAGCCGGCGGCGCGCTGACCTCCACCCGGGTGACGGGGCGGGTCTCCATCGGCGCCCGGCCCATCGCCGACAACGACCTGGTTCGCGCCATCAGCAACGCCCTGGCCCAGATCAAGCTTCCCGGTCGCCGGGCGATCCACATCCTGCCGATGGCCTGGGCCGTGGACGGGCAGGGCGGGGTGCGTGACCCCCGCGCTATGTTCGGCAAGACCCTGGGCGTTGAACTGCTGGTGGTTTCGGTGGCCGAGACGGTCTTCAACACCCTGGGCGCCTGCGTTGAACGCGCCCACCTGCAGCTGGACGGCGTGGTCGCTGCTCCCTTCGTCTCCGCGCTGGCGGCGCTGGAGGAAGACGAGATGGATCTGGGCTCGGTCTGCATAGACATGGGCGGCGGCTCCACCTCCGCCTCGGTGTTTCGTGGTGGCAGTCTGGTGCATGTGGAGACCGTGCCGGTGGGCGGTCAGCATGTGACGCAGGATATCGCCCGTGGTCTCTCAACCTCCATCGTCGGCGCCGAACGGATCAAGACCCTGCATGGCTCGGCCATCGCTTCGGCCAACGAGGATCGCGAGATGATCGAAGCGCCCCCGCGCGGCGATGATCCCGGCGCCGGACCCGTCGTGGCGCCGCGCAGCCTGTTGAAAGGCATCATCGCGCCGCGCGTGGAAGAGACGCTGGAGTTGCTGCGTGATCGCCTGAAAGCCGCCGGCGCGCCCATAGAGCCGGGCGCGGGCCTGGTTCTGACCGGCGGCGCCAGCCAACTGGCCGGCGTGCGGGAAGTGGCTGTGCGGGTGTTTGACCGCCCGGTCCGGCTTGGTCGCCCACGCCGGGTGCCGCATCTGGCCGACGCCGCCTCCGGCCCCGCCTTCACCGCCTGCGCCGGTATCCTCCACCGCTCGGCCTTTGGCCCCCGCGAAGCGGTGTCGACCAAGCAGCTGTCATCCACGAAGCTTCCCCGCGCACCGCTCGACCCCCGCGCCAATCCGGTGGCGAAGGCGGCGGCCTGGTTGAGGGACAATCTGTAGGGTTCGGCTTAGTTTACAGTCACTGGTTTCAACAACACCCCGCGACAATGCCTGGACTTCCGCACCCCAGTTGAGGTCTTCTCCGAGCACCTGTTGCACTTCAAACGAGAATCCACCTCCCGGCGTTCGCCGGGATGAGCGGTAGTGGGTGCAGGCCCCTACAGCCCCAGCGCCTTCTTCACCTCACGCCAGTCGACCAGTTTGAAGTTCTGGCGTGCGCCGGTTGCGCCGTCGTCGACATCGTCCTGCATGACCACGAGGCCTTGCGGGAAGGCGCCGACCTGGCCGCCGAGGGCAGCGACGCCGTCGGTGCCGGTGACGGCGTCGATCCCGCCGTTGGCCACCACGCTGAAGCGACCCCTGTAGGCCGGCGACGCGCCATCCACCTGCCAGACCGCGAAGGCGGAGTCGCCCTGGCTGGAGGCGATCAGGTATGTCGCTGCGCCGTCATCGATCAGAGCCAGACCTTCCACGTCGGGCGCCAGCTGGGCTGAAGGCGCCTGAGCGATCAGTTCGCCGGCTGACGGAACGGATCCGATGTCGAAACGCCAGACGCCGCGTCCTTCCTCGCCCAGATAAAGTCGGCCGCGGGCGTCATCGACCACGCAGCCTTCCGGCTGGGTCGGCACGGCAAAGCGGCGCTCTTCCTTGGCGAGGGGCCTGCCGCTCGCGCCAGCGCTCACCTGTAGCTGACGCACCTGGCCGTCGGTGCCGTTGACGATCATCAGGAAGGTGTCGCCCCGCCGGGCGAGGCAAAGACCGTAGGGTTCGACCAGGTCGACAGGAACCGCGCCCCAGAACGAGAGCTTCAGCGTTGCGGTGTCCAGCAGGAACAGCGCCGCACCTGCGCCGCGCCGTCCGCGATCCGACGCGGCAACCAGCACGCGGGGCCCGGCGGCGGTCGGGAAGCCTTCGCGGATATCGACATTGTTGGGCAGACCGCCGGGTACATACTGCGTCTGGCGGCCCGCCAGATCGTAGACATAGAGGCCGGCCTTCTTGTCGGTGCCGATGATGACGCCGCGGGCGCGGTCTGCCGGATCTACCCAGATCGCCGGGTCGTCGGCTGCGTCCAGCACCTTCGTGCCCACCGAGGGCGTCTCGGCGGCGGCGATCACCGGGGTCCCGACGCCTACGGTCATGACGGCTGAATCCGACATCGCTTCAGGGCCTGTCGCGGCGCAACCGGACACCAGAACCAGTCCCAGAAGAAGTGCGGCTGAAGAGCTTAGCGATGAGTATAGTTGATGCATAAGATCTGATTCCCACATCTCTCAGCTGATTTGAAAATCGGATCAGCCGACCGGAGCGCAATGTCAATCTGTGGCTCGTGGATCACATGATTTTCTCCTCTGGGCGGTTCTTGAGGACGTGATGAAAATGTCGCTGAACTGTCAAACTAGATGGCTAAGCCGGCTCCAACCAATTTGGGGGTACAAAAGATGTTCAGGATCACTTCGCGCACGGCTTTGATGGCGGGCGTAGCCATGGCCTCCGCACTTTCAGCGCAATCGGCGATGGCGCAGGCTGGGGCCGAGGCGCCTGGCACCGTTGACGAGCTGGTCATTACGGGCCGACCCATAGCGGAATCCCAGGCCGCCGCGCTGCAGATCCAGAAAGAGTCGCCCTCGCTGGTCAGCGTGATCGCCGCCGACGCGGTGGGCCGCCTGCCTGACCAGAACATCGCCTTCGCCATCGGCCGCCTTCCGGGCGTCGCCGTCGAGCGTGACCAGGGCCAGGCCCGCTACGTCAACCTGCGCGGATCCAAAAAGAACTGGACGACAATCTCTTTCGACGGCCTGACCATCGTCAGCCCTGAAGGCCGGGACTCGCGCCTGGACAACATCCCCTCGGCGCTGGCTAGCCAGATCATCGTCACCAAGGCGGTGACCCCGGACATGCCCGGCGAGACCATCGCTGGCAACGTCGACGTGAAAACCCGCAGCGCCTTTGACCGATCCGGCCTGTTCGTCGCCGGCAAGGCCGCGCTGGGCTATGTGGAACTGGGCGGCGGCGAGGAATCGGACGTGTCGCTGACCGTGTCCAACCGGTTCCTGGATGGCCGTCTTGGCGTTCTGGCGCTGGGCTCCTTCTATCACCGCAACATGGTCACCGATAACTGGGAGACCGACCCCTACCAGACCGCCGGCAACGGTCGCGACGCGCGACCCGGTAATGAAAGCCGCCGCTGGGCGCGGGAATTCGAGAACAAGCCCTATCGCCTGACGCGCCAGAACATCGGCGGCGTATTCAAGGTGGAATACGAGTTCGACGATAACAACAAGGTCGATTTCAGCTCCATCTATACATCGTACATCGACGAAGAACTGCGTAACAACTACATCTTCCGGATGGACAACGGCGCGACCACCACCGCCGCTACCGCCTGTCCGGCCGTTGCCGCGCCTCAGACCACAAGCGGCTTCGCCGACATCTGCAACGGCAATACCCCGCAGAAGGGCACGGTCTACGGCGCGCAAATCACGTCCAATTTCAACTCGCTGGAAACCGCGGAGTACACCTGGACCAACACCGTCGGCGGTGAGCATCTGTGGAGCGACTGGAACGTCAAGTGGAAGCTCAACTACACCCAGGCCGAAGACGGCCAGGATGCCCCGGCCAGGTCCAATTTCGCGAGCCCCTCGACCATCGCCGACCGGCCGACCGTCGACTATGACTTCACTGATCCCAACAACAACATCGTAAAGCTGTTCCGCACGGTGGTGACGGGAACGGGCTCCTCTGCGGTGCGATCCAAGGGCGCGGCGGTTCAATCCATCGACGCTTTCCTGGCCCCCGCGGTCTCCATCTCCACCACGGACGGCGGTGATCCGACCTTCGCCTACACCGCCAAGTTCGACGTCGAGCGCGAGTTCGAGATGTTCGGATCGCCCTTCAAGCTGAAGTTCGGCGGCCTGTTCGGTTCGCGCACGAAGAAGCACGAGGAGACGCTCTACTCGGCGACGATCGCCCAGATCACGGCTGCCGGGCAGACCTTCAACTACGACCAGATCCGCAACCTCAAGCCCTTCCAGGGCGAACTGGTGATGGGCTACGACTTCAACTACTTCTCGAAGGACGCCGTCGACAAGCGCGCCAACGACCTGTTGAAGGCCGGGGTCCTGGTCCGCCAGAACACCAACGCCAACTTCTTCCGCGTGCAGGAAGAAATCCTGGCGGGTTACGCGATGGGCACCTGGACCCAGGACTGGGGCAACATCGTCGCGGGCGCCCGGATCGAGCGCGTGAAGAACACCGGCACGGCCTTCGGCGGCGTAGGCACGGCCAACACCCTGGTGACGGCGTCCAATGACCAGGTGCTGGTGTTCCCCAGCGCCCACATCAACTGGAACCTGAACGACGAGATGAAGGTCCGCGTCGGCTTCACGACCGGCGCGGCGCGGCCGGACTTCGACGAACTGCGGCCCAATCTGGTGGCCAATGAGAGCACCCAGACCATCTCGGGCGGCAATCCCGACGCCAAGCCAGAGCGGGCCTACGGCGTTGACGCCTACTATGAGTGGTACATGGCCTCGGGCGGCTATCTGTCGCTTGGCGTCTATTACAAGGACATCAAGGACGCGCTGTTCAGCCAATCCGGCGTCTTCGGCCGCGATACCCTGAATTTCGGCGGCGTGGACCGGTCCGGCTACACGCTCAGCACCCTGCGCAACGGCGGCAAGGGCCACATCCTCGGCGTCGAGGCGGCTATCGCCCAGTCGATCGAACCGTTCCTGGAAGACAGCAACCTGCCCGACTGGGTGAAAGGCTTCGGCGTCCAGGCCAACATCACCCTGAACGACTCCGAGTTCAACGTTCCCAGCGTGGGCGGTGTGCCGGAGCGCAAGATCCCCGTGATCGGCGCCTCGGACACGGCCTACAACGTCTCGGTCTACTACGAGCGTTACGGTCTCTCGGCGCGGTTGGCCTATCAGTACCGCACCCCCTGGGGTCAGTTTGTGGGCGACTATCAGGTGCTCAACGGCAAGACCGTCCCGGTCACCAACGGCGACGTCTATTGGGACAGCGACGAGGAACTGGATTTCTCGGTCCGCTATCGCGTGAACGACAACTTCGAGGTGACCTTCGACGCGGTCAACCTGACCAATGACCGGGGTCGTCGCTATGGCGACGTGTCGGCCAATCCGATCGAGTTCGAGAAGTTTGGCCGCCGCTTCATTGCCGGGGTGAATTTCACCTTCTAGATCACGGGCGTCCCGTTGGGGCGCAGGGTCAAGCGGGCGTCACATTCCGCTTATAGTGTACGAAAGCCGCCCGTTCCGGATGTATCCCCGGAGCGGGCGGTCTTCATTGGAAATCAAGGGTCGGGCGCATGCACAGGTTCGCGGGAATTCTCGTTGTTGCGGCCATGGGCCTGCCGGCCGGGGCGCTGGCCCACGAGGGAAGCCATCCGATCCGGATCGAGGCGCCCAAGGGAACCAAGGCGGCGAAGGTCGATCCGTCCAAGCGCCGCTGGCTGGCGGGTGATCACCACGTCCACAGCCGCTACAGCGTCAGCTTCACGCCCAACCCGGACGGCAAGTCGGCGCCGACGCCGGTGGTGGCCGGCGACGCCAAGTATCCCATCCCCACCAACGCCGCGATGGGCGCGAAGTTCGGCCTGTCGTGGATGGTGGCTACGGATCACGGCGGACCCCAGCATTCCAAGGTCAACCGCGATATGGCCTATCCGGAGTTACTCAAGTCGCGCCGCGAGGTTCCCGGCGTCATCCAGTTCTATGGCATGGAGTTGAACACGCCGGGCGCCGAGCATTCCAGCGTGATCGTTCCCCAGAATCCGGCCGAGCGCGACGTGCTGTTCGGCATCGAGAGCCAGTATGATCATCGCGAGCCTTGGCCGGCCAATCCTGCCTGGAACACCGAGCCGCGAATGGTCGAGGCGCTGAAGTACATGGCGGCGATTCCCGCCCCACCGGTGGTGATCGCCAACCACCCGGCGCGGACGGCGACCGGCATGGGGGCCTACACCCTGGTTTCACCGGGCGAGCTACGTAACTGGCGCGACGTCGCGCCTCAGGTCGCCATCGGCATGGAGGGCGCGCCCGGCCACCAGGCCGGCGCGTTGAACGCCAAGGCCCAGGCCGACCCGGACGACGCCTTCCGCGGCAGCTATCGCCGTGCCCCGACCATGGGCGGATACGATCAGTTGACGGCCCGGCTGGGCGGGTTCTGGGACTCCATGCTGGCGGAGGGCCGCGGCTGGTGGATCACCTCCACCTCCGACTCCCACCGTCACTACACCGAGGGCGGCAGCGATTTCTGGCCGGGCGAGTATTCCAAGACCTATGTGAAGGCGGTCAAACAGCCTGCCGACGTGTTGGACGGCCTGCGGCACGGCCGGGTGTTCACGGTGCTTGGGGACCTGGTCTCCGAGCTGGACGTCACGGCGCAGACCACGGATGGCCAGGCCCGGGGAGAGATCGGCGGAAAGCTCAACGTCGTGCGCGGTTCGGACGTGACCGTGGTCATCCGCCTGCGCGATCCCGCCGGCGCCAACTTCGGCGGCAAGAGCCCCGATGTGTCCCGCGTCGACCTCATCGTGGGCGATATCACCGGCCCTGCAGCTGATCGCACGACGGATCGCAACACCACCACCCGCGTGGAGCGCCGCTTCGGTCCGCGCGACTGGACCCGCGACGGCGAGCGCATCGCCATGGTCCACACGATCCGCAATGTGACCGGCCCGATCTATCTTCGGGTGCGCGGCACGAACGGCAATGAGCTGGAGCCCACCCCTGACACGGCGGGTGAGGACCCCTGGTCGGACCTGTGGTTCTACGCCAACCCGGTGTTCATCGCGGTAAAGTGACGCAGGAGCGCAGGCCTCGACCCGATTCCCGGACGCGCAAGTTTGAAAAACACCGGTGGGCAACCTCGACGCGGTTCCGACTCACGCTATGCGGTTAACCCTCGATTAACGGTGTGGGCGCGTAATTAACGCATCGTTACTAGGGCGCGTCGGGACTGGGACCGAGCGCGCTAATCCGCAAATCCGGGAAGGACCGATACGTCAAATGACTATTTCTCTGTCAGCGCCGCGCGCCACGGAACTGAAGCCCCGGATCGTGGTGTTCGGCATCGGCGGCGCCGGCGGCAACGCCGTCAACAACATGATCGATGCTGGCCTTGAGGGCGTCGAGTTCGTGGTCGGCAACACCGACGCGCAACAGCTGCAGTTCGCCAAGACCGAGCGCCGTATCCAGCTGGGCGTGCAGGTGACTCAAGGCCTGGGCGCCGGCGCCCATCCCGAAGTCGGCATGAGTGCGGCCGAAGAGAGCATTCCCGAGATCGGTGAGCACCTGGACGGCGCGCACATGGTCTTCATCACTGCCGGCATGGGTGGCGGCACCGGCACCGGCGCCGCGCCGATCATCGCCAAGTGCGCCCGTGAGCGCGGCATCCTGACCGTCGGCGTGGTGACGAAGCCGTTCCACTTCGAGGGCCGCCACCGGATGCGCCTGGCCGATGCCGGGATCAGCGAGCTGCAGCGCTACGTCGACACCCTGATCGTGATCCCGAACCAGAACCTGTTCCGCGTCGCCAATGAGCGGACCACCTTCGCAGAAGCCTTCGGCATGGCCGACCAGGTCCTTCACTCGGGCGTGCGCTCGATCACCGATCTGATGGTGTTGCCCGGTCTGATCAACCTCGATTTCGCCGACGTCCGCACGGTGATGACCGAGATGGGCAAGGCGATGATGGGTACCGGCGAGGCGACCGGCGAGGACCGCGCGCTGATGGCCGCCCAGAACGCCATCCAGAATCCGCTGCTGGACGAAGTCTCGCTGAAGGGCGCCAAGGCCGTGCTGGTGAACGTCACCGGCGGCCTCGACATGACCCTGCTGGAAGTCGACGAGGCGGCCAACGCCATCTCCGAGCAGGTCGATCCGGAAGCCAACATCATCTTCGGCGCGGCCTTTGATCCTTCGCTTGAGGGTATGATCCGGGTCTCGGTCGTGGCCACCGGCATGGACGGCGCCTCGATCGCCGCTATCGAACCCAAGATCGAGCGTCGCTCGCTGACGGCGGAGCCGCTGCGCGCCACGGTCACGCCACGCGCGCCTGAGCCGGCGATTGCAGCCTCGGTGGAACCCGAACCGGTCGCCGACGCCACGCTTGAGGCCGAACAGCCGGACATCTTCAGCGTGCCGCTGACGGTCGATGCGCAGCCGGCGGAGGCAGCCGCAGAGACGACCGTGACCCGCAATGTGGATCCAGCGGTAGAGACCCAGCGCGTTCTGGACGAGCCGCTGTTCGCGGAACCTGTCTATGAGCCCCGCCGTCCGCGTGGTGGGTTCCTGAGCATCTTCGGGGGCCGCCCGCGCTATGAAGCGCCTCAGGCCCCGGCCGCCCAGGCGCCAGCGCCACGCCCGACACCGGCGCCGTCGCGCGGCGGAGCCCAGCCCATGGAAGCTATCGCGCCCGGTGAGTCGGTGGATCAGAACGAGGATCTTGAAATCCCGTCCTTCCTCCGCCGTCTGGCGAACTAGAAAACATCACAAAAGCGCCACGCCGGGGAAACCGGTACAGCCCATAGTCCTCCCTGAGCCTGCTCCGGGAGGACTGTAATGTCGGACCAACGCATTATTCTGGTGTCGCCCCTGGCCCATGGGTGGGCAGTGTCATGCGCCGGCATTGAGCCGCTGATCTTCCGGTCGGGTGGCCGCGCCGAGGCGCAGGCCCGGCAATTGGCCCAGGTGCTGGCACGGCTGGGACGGGAAGTGCATGTACGAATCCTCGACCGGGGTCGAAATCTCATCGGCACCCTGCGATTTCCCGCGCTTTGATCGCGTGAGTGGCTGAGTTCGGAACGGGATTTCCGGGCGCAGATGGCCCTCTGGCTGTGTCCAGAAACCACTTGAAAAACAACGAAAAATCCCTTTTGCGGGTTAATGCGGCCTTAAGCGAAACATTGCGAAACACGATGTGCTTTGCTGCGTTGCACCAACCAGCCTAGCAGCGTTGCAGGGGCAAAGGTTCGGTCGTCGCACCGCGTATCATCGCAGGAAGGTCTACCTTGTCCGTACAGGTCTACCAGCACACCCTGAAGTCGCCCGCCCTGTTCGCCGGGGTTGGCGTGCACGCGGGCGCCTACACGCGCGTTTCGGTCAAACCTGCGGGAGTTGACGCCGGCATCGTGTTCGTTCGGACAGACATCACCGACCGCGACAACGTGGTTCCGGCGCGCGGCCGGGCGGTATGCAAGACTCAGCTCGGCACCGTCATCAGCAATGAAGCAGGTGTCACCGTCGCCACGATCGAACACCTGATGGCGGCCCTTGTGATGCTGGGCGTCGACAATGCCGTGGTCGAGCTCGACGGCCCGGAGATGCCGATCATGGATGGGTCTTCGGCGCCGTTCGTTCGTGTTCTCGACCGGGCAGGCCTGCGCTCGCAGGACGTGGCGCGCACCTACATTGAAATTCTCGATACAGTCGAAGTCCTTGACGGCGACAAGCGCGCAACGCTCCGACCCGCCGACGCTTTCGAAGTGGCCTTCGATATTGCTTTCGACAGCGCCGCCATTGGTCGTCAGTCGGTGGATCTGGCGATGGACGAGCAGGCCTTCCGCGACGAGCTGGCCGATTGCCGGACCTTCGGATTCCTCAGTGACGTGGAAGCCTTGCGCGCCATGGGTCTCGCGCGTGGCGGCGACATGAACAACTGCGTCGTGATCGATGGCGACGAGGTCCTGAATCCCGAAGGCCTGCGCCGACCTGACGAGTTTGTGCGCCACAAGGCCCTCGACGCCATCGGCGATCTCTTCCTGCTGGGCGCACCGCTGTTGGGCCGTTTCGAAGGCGTGCTGGCGGGTCACGGTCTGAACAACGCCCTGGTCCGCGCCTTGCTCGCACGCCCGGACGCCTGGCGCGTCACCACCTTTGCCGAGGCCCTTCGCCAGGTCGGCTGAGGCTTGCTGACATGAGGTTGGCAGCAGCGATAGTGTAGGGTTCTCACTCGCAAGAGGAGCCCGGCCATGGCCGACGATGCAACCGCAGACCTGAACACGCGCTACAAGCCGCCGCACAGCTTCGTCTCGGCCAAGTGCCTGGATCATATCGACCGGCACGGACGGCGCTTCATCGAACTCTCACCATTCGCTGCCTTGGCCTCGGTGGGTCCGAGCGGCAGTCTGGATGTGTCTCCACGCGGCGGCGGGCCGGGGTTTGTGCGCGTCGCCCAGGATGGCAAGAGCCTGACCATGCCGGACCGTCCGGGCAACAACCGTCTCGACACGCTGCGGAACATCGCCGAGGGCTCTGGCGAGGTGGGCTTCATGTTCATGATTCCCGGCGTGGATGACATCTACCGCGTCAACGGTCGGGCGAGCCTGGTTGTAGATGACGCCCTCGCCGCGACCTTCGAGGAATTCGGCAAGGTCCCCAAGACCCTGCTTCGGGTGGAGGTGCGCGAGGCCTATCTGCTCTGCCCCAAGGCGTTGATGCGCGCGGATCTGTGGGGCGACAGTCACCGCGTTGACCGCGCAACCTTGCCCTCACTCACCGAAATGGTCAGCGATCAGATCGGCCTGCCCAGGCCGCAAACCACCCGCGAACAGGAGGTCGAGGGGATGAGAGTCACCCTTTAGGGCGCGGATGGCCTTTGCGCCGTTTGCTCGCCACAGTCAGTGGTGTAGATAGCAAACCCTCGTGTGGGGGCGCACGTTGGCCTTGAGGTGGTGGTGTCTTTGCTAAGCAATACAAGCAAGGTGACGGTGATCGCCGTCATGAGTGCGCTCGCCCTGTCCGCTTGCGCCGGGAACAACAAGAACAAGACACGCCTGGCCTATGAGGAGCGGCCGGTCGAGCTGCTCTATTCAACCGGTGCGGATCGGCTGGATCGGCGTCAGTGGAATCAGGCCGTCGGCTATTTCCAGGAAGTGGAGCGTCAGCATCCCTATTCCGAATGGTCGCGCCGTTCGATTCTGATGCAGGCCTACGCCCACTATCAGGGCAACGACTACGCCGAAGCGGTGGCGGATGCGGATCGCTTCATCCAGCTCTATCCCGGCAATGCGACCGCAGCCTACGCCCACTACATCAAGTCGATCTGCTACTTTGAGCAGATCGTGGATGTGAACCGCGACCAGGCGGCCACCGGCCAGGCGCTGGACAGCCTGCGCGACGTCGTTCAGCGGTATCCGCGTAGCGAGTACGCGGCTGACGCGCGGCTGAAGATCGACATGGTCAACGACCAGCTGGCCGGCAAGGAAATGACCATCGGCCGCTACTACCTGCGCCAAGGCGACACCCTGGCCGCCGCCAATCGATTCAAGACCGTGGTGGATCGCTACCAGACCACGACACATACGCCTGAAGCCCTCTACCGGCTGGTGGAGAGCTATCTGACCCTGGGCCTGGTCGAGGAGGCCAAGCGCAACGGCGCGGTGCTCGGCTACAACTATCCCGGTGATGTCTGGTACGGCGACGCCTATCGGCTGTTGACCAGCAAGGGACTGAAGCCTGCCGTCGAACCCAAGGGCGGCAGTGGCGGTATCTTCCGGGTCCCGTTCGTCAAGGACAAGAACAAGACCGTCGCGCCACCCGAGGCGACCGACTCGAACGTGGCGGTGGAGAAGTCCAGGTCCGCAGACAAGCGTTCCATCTTCAGGCTGCCCTTCGGCAAGACGGACAAGGGCGTTCTTCCCGAAGCTGAAACTAACTGATCCGGTGATTTCGGAAGGTGGCGTGAACAAAACGCGTCCGACCCCTTCATTCCGGTCTGATTCCGTACGATCCTGCATGCCATGCTGATCGGGCTGCAAATTCGCGACGTTGTGCTGATCGAGGCCCTGGACCTGTCCATCGGCCCGGGTCTGACCGCCCTGACCGGCGAGACAGGCGCAGGCAAGTCGATCATCCTCGACGCCCTGGGCTTGTCGACCGGGGCGCGGGCCGACGCCGGTCTGGTGCGGCGGGGTGCGACCCAGGCCGTGGCCACGGCGGTCTTTGCGCCGGCTCCGGATCATAGGGTCTGGGCCCTGCTTGAGGAAAAGGGCCTGGCCTACGCGCGCGACGAGGATCTGGTCCTTCGCCGGAACCTTTCGGCGGATGGCCGCAGCCGCGCCTTCGTCAATGATCAGACCACTGGCGTGGGCGTACTCAAGGAACTGGGCGAAGCCCTTCTCGAAGTGCACGGCCAGCACGAGACGGTGGGCCTTCTGGACGCCCGGACGCACCGCCCGCTGCTGGATGTCTATGGTGGGCTTGAGCCCCGGGTCGCGGCTACGGCGGAAGCCTGGCGCGTCTGGCGTGCGGCGCGGGAGGCGGTGGCGGCATTGCAGGCCGAGGTCGCCCGCACGGCCGCCGAAACCGAGGATCTGACCTACCGATTGTCGGAACTGGACCGACTGGACCCGCGCTCAGGCGAGGAGACGGCCCTGGCCGAGGAGCGCGCCGTGCTGGGCGCCTCGGAGAAGGCGCTGAGTGATATCGCCGCCGCCCGCGCCGCCCTGGACGGTCTGGGGAGCAAGGTCATCGGCGCTATCCGCGCTCTGGAGCGCGCTCGCGAGCGAGCCGTTTCCGCCGGCGCAGCCTCTGACGGAACAGCGGCCACGCGGCTGATCGCCGCTTCCGAAGCCCTGAACCGGGTGCTGATCGAGGCCGACGAGGCCCAGTCCGCCGTCGATGGCGCGGCCCTGGCCTTTGATTTCGAACCCAACCGGCTGGAGAAGACCGAGGAGCGACTGTTCGACCTCAGGGGCCTGGCCAGAAAGCTGGGCGCCACCGTTGAGTCCCTGCCGCAATTGCGCGTGCAATTCGCCGCGCGCCTGCGGGCGGTGGAAACCTCGGAGGTCGCCCTGAAGGCCGCTCAGGCGGAACTCGCCTCCGCGCGCGCGGCCTACCTCAAGGCCGCCGAGGCCCTGGCCGCTGCGCGTCAAACCGCCGGCATGCGCCTGGCCGAGGCGGTGATGGCGGAACTGGCGCCGCTCAAGCTGGACAAGGCTCGTTTTCGGGTGGCGGTCGAGGTTCTGACGGAGGACCGGGCTGGCCCCCTCGGCATGGATCGCACCGCTTTCGAGATCGCCACCAATCCCGGGGCGCCGTTCGGGGACCTGGGCGCCATCGCTTCGGGCGGCGAGCTGGCGCGATTTGCACTGGCGCTGAAAGCCTCACTGGCGGGGCGGGCATCCGGGCCCCAGCCCCTGATGATCTTCGACGAGGTGGACCGGGGGGTTGGCGGCGCGGTGGCCGACGCCGTGGGACTGCGCCTGAAACGCCTGGCCGAGAACGCCCAGGTGCTGGTGGTCACGCACAGTCCCCAGGTGGCCGCCCGCGCTGAGGCCCACTGGCGCATAGCCAAGGCCGGGGAGGGCGAACGTCTGCGCACAGCCGTCGAGGTGCTGACCCCGGCGGACCGCGAGGAAGAGATCGCCCGCATGCTGGCCGGCGCCCAGATCACCGACGCCGCCCGGGCGGCGGCCCGGGCGCTGATGGAGGCGTGAGGGACGTCTTGCGAGAGTACGGAATTTCCGTATAATATTGGCGGACTGAATTGTGGAGTTCGAGTGGGATCCGGCCAAGGCGTCGTTGAATGAGCAGAAACACCGCTTGGCATTCCGGTTCGTTCTGCCTGTGTTCAGCGATCCATACCTGATGGATATCGACGTTAGCCGGGAGGCTGATGGCGAGGCCCGCCGCAAAGCCGTTGGTCGTATCGGGGACCACATCTTTGCATTGGTCTATTCCCGCCGCGGTTCTGTGATCAGGGTAATTTCGGCGCGTCGGGCGAATGTGAAGGAGATGCGGGAGTATGGCGTTCGTTAGATTCACTCTGGATCCCGCCAATCCGCCGCAACTGACAGACGCACAGCGGCGGCGCCTCGATGACATGACCGATGCCGAAATCACGGCTGCGGCTGAATCCGATCCAGACAACCCGCCACTGACGGAGGACGAACTGGATCGCATGGTCGATGCACGGTTCGTCCGACTAACGCGGGTTGGTACTGGCCTCAGCCAATCCGAATTCGCAAAGACTTACCAGATCAACCTCGCCCGTCTGCGTGATCTGGAACAGGGCCGGACCCGTCCTGACAGCGCGCTAAGGGCCTACCTCACCGTGATCGCGCAACGGCCCGAGGTGGTCACGGCGTGTCTGGCGACCTGACGGTGATATGCCTTTCCAGCCGCGCTGGAAAGGATGAATGTTGCGTATTTGTTCTATGTCTGGCAAGGCTGGATGCAGCTAGAGTGTGACAGCTTCAAGTGGGTACCGGTTGAAGCGCCCGTCACGCTCTAAACATATGAAGAGCGAGCCTTTTGATCCAGATCAGATGAGCCATCTGATCTGGAAAGGCTCTAGAGAAAGCCCATGCCTTCATCCATAGACGCCCTCACCGAAGCTGAAGCGCTTGAGGAACTGACTGCGCTCGCCGACGAGATTGCGGCGCACGACATCCGGTATCATCAGCAGGATGATCCGACGATTTCGGACGCCGACTACGACGCGTTGAAGCGGCGGAACGAGGCCATCGAGGCGCGGTTTCCGCATCTGGTCCGCGAGAACTCGCCGTCGCTCACTGTCGGTGCTGCGCGAGCGGAGCAGTTCTCGCCGGTCGAGCACGGCGTGCCGATGTTGAGCCTGGATAACGCCTTTGCCGATGGCGAGGCGGCCGAGTTCGACGCCCGTATCCGCAGGTTCCTGCGATTGCCCGCCGACGAGACCGTGGGCTACACGGCCGAACCCAAGATCGACGGTCTGTCATGCTCCATCCGCTACGTGAACGGGCTGCTGGTCCAGGCTGCCACGCGGGGCGACGGCCGGCTGGGCGAGGACGTGACGCAGAATGTCCGGACCATCGCCGATATCCCCAAACGCCTGTCAGGCGCAGGCTGGCCAGAGGTGATCGAAGTCCGCGGCGAGGTCTATCTGGGACACGACGGGTTCGCCTCGCTCAACGCCGCAGCCGTTGCGGCAGGCCAGAAGGTCTATGCCAATCCCCGGAATGCCGCAGCCGGCTCCCTGCGCCAGATCGACCCGACGATCACAGCGGCCCGGCCGTTGCGGTTCTTCGCCTATGCCTGGGGGCTGCACAGCACAGGTTTCGCCGAGACCCAATGGGTGGCGCTGCAACTGTTGAAAGCCTGGGGGTTTCAGACCACGCCGCAAAGTGCGCGGGTCGAGGACGCGGCCGGCCTGCTGGACGCCTACGCCCGCATGGAGGTGACCCGTCCGAAGCTCGCCTACGATATCGACGGCGTCGTCTACAAGGTGGATCGACTGGACTGGCAGCAGCGGCTGGGGTTTGTCACCCGCACGCCGCGTTGGGCGATCGCGCGCAAGTTCCCCGCCGAGCAGGCCCGCACGGTGCTGGAGGCCATCGATATCCAGGTTGGCCGAACGGGCGCCATCACCCCGGTGGCGCGGCTGAGGCCGGTGACGGTGGGCGGCGTGGTGGTCGAGAACGCTACCCTGCACAATGCCGACGAGATCGCGCGCAAGGGCCTTCGCGTGGGCGACACCGTGATCCTGCAGCGGGCGGGCGATGTGATCCCGCAGATCGTGGGCGTGGTGGAGGATGAGGCGCGCGGCGCAGAGCCGTTCCAGTTCCCCACACACTGCCCGTGCCCCCTGCAAACCCCCCTGGCGCGGGAAACCACGGCGGCGGGCGCCGAAACCGTGGTGCGGCGTTGCACCGGCGAGTTTGCCTGCCCCTTCCAGAGGCTGGCGCACCTGCGCCATTTCGTATCGCGCAGGGCCTTCGACATCGAGGGGTTGGGCGAGAAGCAGATCGCCCTCTTCAATGAGCGCGGCTGGCTGGAAACGCCGGCGGATATCTTTCGTCTCCACACCCGCCGCGACGAGATGCTGGCGATGGATCGCTTTGGCGAGACCAGCGTCGCCAACCTGATCGAGAGCATAGAGGCGCGGCGTCAGATCCCGCTGGACCGGTTCGTTTATGGCCTCGGTATCCGGCATGTGGGCGAGACCACCTCGCTGGCGCTGGCCCGCCACTTCGAAACGGTCGAGGCCCTTGTCGCGGCTGCGAAGGCGTGTGCTGTACAGCAGGCGGGGCCGACCTATTCCGAGCTTTCCAATCTCGACGGACTCGGGCCGACGGCGGTGCAGGCCGTGCTGGACTTCGCGCGAGCTGGCCAGGCGTTGTTGATCCCGCCGGAGATCTCACTGGACGCCCACCTTAATCTGGCGATCCCGAAGTTGAATGCTCGCGCGCGAGCGGCCCTGGCGGCGCGGTATGGGGATTGGGGCGCCTTCGAGGCCGCCGCCCGGCGCGCCGCCGCCGAGATGCCCGGCGAAGCCTTTCTGGAGATGGCGGCTATTGATGCCGTGGGCGTGGTCTCAGCCCGCATGATCGCCGAGTTCTTCGGCGAAGATCACAACGAGCGGCTGGTTGAAGCCTTGTTGGTCGAGCTACGGGTCGCTCCGGCCGAGCGGGCCCGGACGGACACCGCCGTGGCCGGCAAGACGATCGTCTTCACTGGCGCCCTGGAAAAGATGACCCGCGACGAGGCCAAGGCCCAGGCCGAGGCGCTGGGCGCCAAGGTGTCGGGTTCTGTCTCGAAGAAGACCGATCTGGTGGTGGCGGGGCCGGGGGCAGGGTCAAAGCTGAAGACCGCCACCGATCTGGGGATAGAAGTGATCACCGAGGACGCGTGGCTGGCGCTTGTGGCGGGGTAGGGCGCATCTCCGTCGCCTTCAATTCCGCACAGGCGTCCGGCTCCTGCGTCCACATAAAGCTGGCGATCTTCCATTCGGCCTCGGCCTTGATCAGGCCGAACACGTCCACGCCGCAATGGGTGGTCTTGCCGTCGACCTGGAATTCGTAGGGCGCCGTCACCGTCGCCATAGCGCCGCGACGTGAGACCACCGGCGACCACATGCGCTCCAGGTAGCCCGGGCCAATGGCCTTGTTGAACGTCTCGTCGGCCGCCATCCGACCGATGCGTGTCGTTCCGTCAGGCTGCGTGCTTACGGCGGTATAGATGCTGCCTGGCAGGACGATCTGGCGCATGGTGGCTGTATCCCGGGCTCCAAGGGCGTCAAAGAACCGCTGCACGGTCGCAAGGATCGGTGCGTCGTCATCGGGTGAAGAGGCCTGCGCAGACCCAGCCAGCGCCAGGGCGGAAAGCACGATGAGGTATTTCAGCATCTCAAGCCCTCGCTGCGACGATCCACGTCGCCGAATCCAGCCGTACGCCATCGGGGCCATCGTGCGCCTTCAAAGCTTCTCGCACTGAGGCGATGACAACGTCGCGCTTGTCCGGATTCTCCCGCAGGAGACCGCCCAGTGGCCCCACCCGCATGGAAAGCCCGACCACGGTCTCCAGATCCCCGCCGCCGACCTTTTCGTTGTGCGGGGTGATGGTGACGTCCTTGAACCCGGCGGCGGCCAGAATGCCTCGTACCCGTTCGGCATCCGCAAATGCGAAGGGTCCGGGTGCGCCGGGCTCCGGCGGCGCAGGGGGCGGTACGTGCGCCAGGGCCGCCGACATGGGCAGGGTCATGATCGGGTTTTCAGCGGGCGGGCGCCAGCAGACGAAGACCAGACGCCCGTCGGGAGCCAGGGCGCGCCGGATATTCACGAACGCCGCCACGGGATCGCTGAAGAACATCACGCCGAAGCGGGAAAACACAGCGTCGTAACCACCTGGCGCAAAGGCCGCCGTCTGGGCATCCGCCTCCAGGAACTCGACACCGGCAAGGCCCTCGGCGCGCCGGCGGGCCACCTCCAGAAGGGTGCGTGAAATGTCCGCGCCGGTCACCTGGCCGCCTGGGGCCACAGCGCGTGCGAGCTCCAGGCTGGTCTCGCCGGCGCCGCAGCCGATATCGAGGATTTTCTCGCCGGGTTTCGGCTGCAACACCGCCATGCCGGCGCGGCCCAGAGGCGCAAGCTGGCGGTCCAGCGGCCCCTGAAGCTCGGCCCAGGTCGGACCTGCGGCTTCGTTCCAGTAGACGGCCTGTTGGGCGTTGGGGGTGTCGGTCATCAGATCGGCCTCGTAACCTCGGTGAGCCAGGTCCGGACATCGGCCTCGACCAGGGGGCCGATCACTTCGCGGACCCGGGCGTGATAGGTGTCGAGCTGGGCGCGCTCTTCGGGGGACAGCATGGCCACCACGATCAGGCGCCGGTCGATAGGCGCCAGGGTCAGCGTCTCCCAACCCAGCATCGGCCGCTCACCGCCGGGGATCGGGGCGGGCGGAGTCACCACCTGCAGGTTCTCGATCCGGATCCCGTAGGCGCCTTCCTTGTAGTAGCCGGGCTCGTTGGACAGGATCATGCCGGGGCGCAGGGCCACGGTGTTCGGCGCCTTGGCGATCCGCTGCGGACCCTCATGGACGCCGAGGTAGGAGCCCACGCCGTGGCCGGTGCCGTGGTCGTAGTCCAGGCCATGCTGCCACAGCGCCATCCGCGCGAGTGCGTCGAGCTGCGAGCCGGTGGTTCCCACCGGGAAACGGATGCGCGCCAGCGCCAGGTAGCCCTTCAGCACCAGGGTGAAGCGTTCGCACATCTCTGCACTGGGCTCACCGATAGCGATCGTGCGGGTCACGTCCGTCGTGCCGTCGAGGTACTGGCCGCCGGAGTCCACCAGCAGGAGGGTTCCGTCGAACGTCTTCGTGTTCAGGCGGTCGGTCGGGCGGTAGTGGGGCAGGGCGCCGTTCGAAGCCGTGCCGGCAATGGTGTCGAACGACAGGTCCTTCATGACGCCGGTCGCCTGTCGGAACGCCTCAAGCTTGCGCACGGCGGTGATCTCGTCGGGCGGATTGATCTGCCCTTCGGTGGCCAGCCAGTGCAGGAAGCGGGTCAGGGCTGCGCCGTCGCGGATGTGGGCGTTGCGGGTCCCGGCGATCTCGACGTCGTTCTTGCAGGCGCGGGGCAGGGCGCAGGGATCCTCGCCGCGGATCACTTCGGCGCCGGCGGCGGCGAGGGTTTCGAAGTACCAGGCCGAGGACTGGGCAGGATCGATGACCACGCGCTTGCCCTTCAGGTCGGCCAGGGCACCGGGCAGGTCGGCGGGGGTCTCCAGCGACACCTGATTGCCGAGCCAGGCCGGCAGGTCCGGGGTGACCTTGGCCGGGTCCAGGAACAGGCGCGCGGTGCCGTCCTTGTTCAGGATCGCCTGACCGATCGGCAGCGGTGAGCGGATCACGTCGCCGCCGCGTACATTGAACAACCACGCGATCGAGGCCGGAGCGGTCAGCACCGCCGCCTCGCCGCCGCGTTGGGCCACGAGGGCACCGACCCGGGCACGCTTGGCGCTGGACTCCTCGCCGGAGACTTCCAGCGGATGCGAGACGACCGGCGCCTGCGGCTGAGCGGGTCGGGCCTGACCCCAGGCCTGATCCAGCGGATTGTCATTGACGGCCAGCAATTCGCACCCGGCGCGGGCTGCCGCGGCCTTGAGGTGGCCCAGGGCATCGGGGCTGTGCAGGCGCGGGTCGTAGCCGATCTTCTGACCGCGCCCGGTGGCGGTTTCCAGGTAGGCCGGCACGCCGCCGTCCACGAGGTCGCGGATCTCGAACACCTGGGCGTCAACCTGGTCGCGAACCTGGATCGTGTAGCGCCCGTCGACAAAGACGGCGGCCTTGTCCCTGAGGATCACGGCCGCGCCCGCCGAGCCGGTGAAGCCTGTCGCCCAGGCCAGCCGGTCATTGGCCGCAGGCAGGTACTCGTTCTGATGCTCGTCCTCGTGCGGCACAAGAAAGCCGTCGAGGCCCTGTGCGGCCATGGCCTGGCGGATCAGCGGCACGTGCTTCGGGCCGAAGGAGGGGTCGGTGGTTTCGTTGAAGGTCTGGAGCATGGGGGAGATTTAGGCCGAACCTCACCGGGCCGCAAACATCGACATAGCAGATTATATTGCCCGGGTAAAATTGACAGCGAGCGACCGCGCGCGTATCAGGCGGCATGGACAAAGCCTCTCGCCGCGATCTGGTCCGAGACTACAAGGAGCGCAAGGCTGTCGCCGGCGTCTATGCCGTGCGCTGCGCGACTTCCGGAGAGATCTGGACGGCCGGCTCGCGCAATGTTGACCTCCAGCAGAACAGCCTCTGGTTTGGGTTGCGCAACGGCGGCCACATCAATCGCGCCATGCAGACCGCCTGGACCGCCCATGGAGAGGCGGCGTTCAGCTTTGAAGTCCTTGAACGCATCGATGACGAGGCCCTGACCTCGCAGGGCGTTCTGGATCGGCTGAAGGATCGCCAGCAGCATTGGCTGGTGACATTGGGGGCGAAGAAAGCGGTAGGCTAGCTCTTGCGCAGCACCAGCGTCGCCCAGGCGTCGCGGTGAATGCGACGCACCAGCCGGAAGCCCTTGGATGTATAGGCCGCCAGTACGCGCCGCTGCTGGGTGCGCAGAAGGCCGGAGAGGATGGCGATGCCGCCGGGCTTCAGCGCCAGCTTGATATCCTGCGACAGCGCCACCAGCGGCGGGGCCAGGATATTGGCGAAGGCCAGGTCGTACGGGCCATCGCGACGCACTTCCGGATGGTTCAGGCCTGAGGCATGGACAAACCGGGCGCGGGCGCCGTTCAACTCGGCGTTCTCGTTGGCGATACGCACCGAGGGGGCGTCAATGTCGGTGCCAACAGCGATCGGCGAACCGGTCCGCGCTGCGGCGATCGCCAGCACGCCAGTGCCGCAGCCGACGTCGAGCACGCGGGCGAACCGCCGCTGCTTCAGCAGGTCGTGGAAAGCCTGCAGGCAACCGACCGTCGTACCGTGGTGACCGGTTCCAAAGGCCGCGCCTGCCTCGATCCGGAGGTTCACGGTGCTGGCCGGGGCGAGGCCGCCGTCGTGGGCGCCATAGACGAAGAAACGGCCGGCGCGCACCGGGGGCAGGCCCGACAAAGCCATGGCCAGCCAGTCGGCGTCGGCCAGAGCCTCAGTCATCACGCGCAGTGTCGGATAGCCGGCCAGCAAGGCCTCGATAGCGGCCTGTTCATGGCTCTCGGTCGGGAACGCATCGATCCGCCAGACGTCGCGATCCTCATCTTCTTCCAGGATGGAGAAGGTCAGGGCCTCGGTGGCGGGATTGGCCTCAAGCGCGGCAGCAGCAGCCTCTGCATCGGCGCGCGGACCTCGGGCGGTGATCTGGACGGCCTCATCACTCATGGGCGGGAGGCTCTAAAGGTATGCCGCGCGAAAGGCGAGGGGCATTGGCCTGCCCGGGTGGCGGTTACAGCCATTTGGCCCGGCGGAAGGCCAGAAACAGGCCGACACAGACCGAGATGATCACGCCCACGACCAGGAAGTAGCCATACTTCCAGGTGAGCTCCGGCATGAACTCGAAGTTCATCCCGTAGATGCCCGCCACCATGGTTGGCACGGCCAGGATCGCCGCGCCGGCCGTCAGGCGGCGGCTGACGTCGTTCTGACGCTGCTGTTCGAACAGGTTCGACACCTCGAACACTGACGAGAGCACATCGCGCAGGCCCTCGATGGCGCTGGAGACCCGGCGCAGGTGGTCGCCCACGTCGCGGAAGTAGGGCCGCACGCCGGGATCCATGAAGGGCAGGTGCATGTGCTCGAGCCGGGCGCAGACCTCTTCCATAGGGCCCAGCATGCGCCGGAAGCGCATCAACGTCTGGCGCAGGTTGAACAGGTGGGTCACGTCCTCGCGGCTGAGAAAGGCGTCGAGGGCGCGGCGCTCGATGGCCAGCACCTCTTCCTCGATCTCGTCGACGATGGGCTGGTAGCCATCCACGATGAAGTCGAGGATCGAGTACAGCACATAGGCGATGCCATGTTCGAGCATGGCCGGCGAGCTCTCCAGGTGCCGCCGAACCTCCGTGTGCGACCGGTCCGAACCCCGGCGCAGGGTGATGATGTGGTTCTTGCAGAGGAACGCGCAGGTCTCGCCGTAGATAATCTCCTCGTTCTCCAGCCGAGCGGTCCGGCAGACCACGAAGATCTGGTCGCCATAGGCGCTGACCTTGGGCAACGGGTGGTCACACAGCGCATCCTCAATCGCCAGAGGATGCAGATTGAAACGCGCCTGCAGTATCGCGAGCTCTTCCGGCGTCGCGTTGACCATGCCGATCCAGGCGAACTGGTGCGGCTGGACGGGACGGTCCTCGACCTCGTGCAGCCGCAGGTGCCGAAGGCGATGGCCTTCGGAATAGACCCTGGCGGCGGCAATAGGCATGCGGGCGGTGGTATCCGGTGGTTCGCTCGTCAGTGTGAGGGCGCCGGCGGCAGGATGGCAACCCGGGAGCCTTCCAAACACCCCGAAGGCCCAAACACCCCAGAGAACAAACACCTCAAGAAACGTCATGGCCGGGCTTGACCCGGCCACCCATGCTCCCGGCACCGCCGTTTGGGTGGCCGGGTCAAGCCCGGCCATGACGTTCAGAGAGAGGGTTCGGGAGATTGCAAGTGCGACAACGGCCCTTCCTCCGCAATCAAGCCGGGAAAGAGATCATCCCAATCCGGGTTACCTGCCTCGATGAGATCTACCTTCCAGCGCCGCTTCCATTTCTTCAGCGACTTCTCTCGCTGGATGGCGACGACGATGCTGTCATGATGCTCGAACCAGACGAGACGCTTCACGCCGTATCG
Organism: Phenylobacterium sp.; assembly: GCF_044358365.1. GTDB lineage: Bacteria > Pseudomonadota > Alphaproteobacteria > Caulobacterales > Caulobacteraceae > Phenylobacterium. Next base: position 94,358 of record NZ_JBIKNZ010000006.1, read on the forward strand.
CTTCGTGAAACCTTCCATCAGACCGTCACGATGCTGCACCACACGGTTTACGAGTTCGCTGGTCACGCCGATGTAGAGCGTACCGTATTTTCGACTGGCCATGATGTAGACCGCACTCAATTCCCCACCCTCTATCGTTCGTCATGGCCGGGCTTGACCCGGCCACCCAAACAGCGTCGCCGGGAGCATG
>NZ_JBIKNZ010000084.1:0-13361 GCF_044358365.1 Phenylobacterium sp.
TCCGTTCCCGTGTTATCCCTGAGTCTCACCGACTACAATGTTTGCCCGCAGAGATGACGTTTTCGCGGGCTCTACCTGGACCCGGGACAGTATGGCCGACCTGCATAACCAGATCCGCGTGCGCGGCGCGCGCGAGCACAATCTGAAGAACGTCAACGTCGACATCCCGCGCGGTGAGCTGGTCGTGCTGACCGGGATGTCAGGGTCGGGCAAGAGCTCGCTGGCCTTCGACACCATCTACGCCGAGGGCCAGCGGCGATACGTCGAAAGCCTGTCGGCCTATGCCCGCCAGTTCCTGGAGCTGATGAGCAAGCCCGACGTGGACCTCATCGAAGGCCTCTCACCCGCCATTTCCATCGAGCAGAAGACCACCAGCCGAAATCCCCGCTCCACGGTGGGCACGGTCACCGAAATCCACGACTACATGCGCCTGCTGTGGGCGCGGGTGGGCGTTCCCTATTCGCCGGCCACCGGCCTGCCGATCGAGAGCCAGACCGTCTCGATGATGGTCGACAAGCTGAACGCCCTGCCCGATGGCACGCGCCTCAACCTGCTGGCGCCTGTCGTCCGCGGCCGCAAGGGCGAGTACCGCAAGGAGTTCGCCGAGTGGCAGAAGGCCGGCTTCCAGCGGGTCAAGGTCAATGGCGAACTGATGCTGATCGAAGACGCACCGGTCCTCGACAAGAAGTTCAAGCACGACATCGATATCGTCGTGGACCGGATCGTCACCAAGCCTGGCCAGGAAACCCGCTACGCTGACAGCCTCGAAACCGCCCTGCGGCTGGCGGACGGGATCGCCGTGGCGGAATGGGCCGACCTGGCCGAGGGCGAGACGATGCCCCAACGCCTGCTGTTCTCCGAGAAGTTCGCCTGCCCGGTCTCCGGATTCACGATCAGCGAGATCGAACCCCGGCTGTTCTCATTCAACAATCCCTACGGCGCGTGCCCGGTTTGCGACGGCCTGGGCGCCAAGCTGGCCTTCGACGCCGACATGGTGATCCCCGACAAGGACAAGAGCCTGCACAAGGGCGCCGTCGCCCCCTGGGCCAAGGGCCCCTCGCCACTCTACACCCAGACCCTGCAGGCCTTGAGCCGCCACTACGACTTCTCGATGGACGAGCCGTTCTGGAAGCTGCCCGAGACTGCGAAAAACGTGGTGCTCTATGGCTCCGGCTCCGAAAAGATCCGCTTCATCTATGACGACAACGCCCGGAAATATGAGGTCAACAAGACCTTCGAAGGCGTGCTGCCCAACCTGGAGCGCCGCTGGCGCGAGACGGACAGCGCCTGGGTTCGGGAAGAACTGGGTCGCTACCAGTCCGAGACCCCGTGCCTCGCCTGTGAGGGCTATCGTCTGAAGCCCGAGAGCCTGGCGGTTAAGATCGCCGGCGAGCACATCGGCATGGTCTCCAGGCTGGCGATCCGGAAGGCCCAGGCCTGGTTCGAGGATCTCGAGACGAAGCTCACCGACAAGCAGATGGAGATCGGCCGCCGGATTCTGAAGGAGATCAACGATCGCCTGCGGTTCCTGGTCAATGTGGGGCTGGACTACCTGAACCTCAGTCGCAATTCCGGCACGCTGTCCGGCGGTGAGAGCCAGCGTATCCGCCTGGCCAGCCAGATCGGCTCGGGCCTGACGGGCGTGCTCTATGTGCTGGACGAGCCCTCCATCGGCCTGCACCAGCGCGACAACGCCCGCCTATTGATCAGCCTCAAGGGCCTGCGCGATCTCGGCAACTCCGTCCTCGTCGTCGAGCACGACGAGGAAGCGATCCTGACCGCCGACTATGTGATCGACATGGGCCCCGCAGCCGGCGTCCATGGCGGCGAGGTGATCGCCCAGGGCACCGCCGCCGACATCATGGCCGAACCGCGCAGCATCACCGGCCAGTATCTATCGGGCGTGCGCGAAATCGCGGTTCCCGAAGACCGCCGGCCGATCACCAGCAAGAAGCTGCGCGTCGTCGGCGCCACCGGCAACAACCTGAAGAACGTCACCGGCGAGATCCCGGTGGGCACGCTCACCTGCATCACCGGCGTCTCCGGCGGCGGCAAGTCCACCTTCACCATCGAAACCCTCTACAAGGCCGCCGCGCGGCGTCTGCACAACGCCTCGGACGCGCCCGCCCCGCATCAGCGGATCGAGGGGCTGGAAAACTTCGACAAGGTCATCGACATCGACCAGTCGCCCATCGGCCGCACCCCCCGGTCAAACCCGGCCACCTATACCGGCGCCTTCCAGCCGATCCGCGACTGGTTCTGCGGGCTGCCGGAATCCAAGGCGCGCGGCTACGGCCCGGGCCGGTTCAGCTTCAACGTCAAGGGCGGGCGCTGTGAGGCCTGCCAGGGCGACGGGCTGATCAAGATCGAAATGCACTTCCTGCCCGACGTCTACGTCACCTGCGATGTCTGCCACGGCAAACGCTACAACCGCGAGACGCTCGAGGTCCTGTTCAAGGGCAAGTCCATCGCCGACGTGCTGGACATGATGGTCGAGGAGGCTGCAGAGTTCTTCAAGGCCGTGCCGGTGCTGCGCGAGAAGATGCTGACGCTGAAGCGGGTCGGCCTGGGATATGTGAAGGTGGGCCAGTCCTCGACCACGCTGTCAGGCGGCGAGGCCCAGCGCGTGAAACTCAGCAAGGAACTCTCGCGGCGCGCCACGGGCAAGACCCTCTACATCCTCGACGAACCCACCACAGGCCTGCACTTCGAGGACACCCGGAAGCTGCTGGAAGTGCTCCACGAGCTGGCCGATCAGGGCAACACCGTGGTGGTCATCGAGCACAATCTCGACGTCGTGAAGACCGCAGACTGGATCCTGGACTTCGGCCCGGAGGGCGGCGACGGCGGCGGCGAGATCGTGGCGTTCGGCTCACCCGAGGACGTGGCGGCCAATCCGAGAAGCTGGACGGGCAAGTACCTGGCCGAACTGCTGGAACGGCACCGGGAACGGAGCGGCGCGCGGAAGAAGCAGTTGGTCGGGGCCTAGAGCCGGTCCGTTTCAGATGGAACCATCTGAAACGGATAAACAGGCTCGTTTTCATACGTTTAGAGCGCGACAGGCGTTTGAACCGGTATCCACTTCAAGCTGTCTCGCTCTAGCTGCCGCCCGGCGCCACACCCACATTGTCCAGGGCAATGGCGCCCCGCCTTGACCGGTCGAAGTCGAACCGCACCGTCTTGAGCCGGGCCAGATCCAGCTTCGGATTAGCGGCCGCGAACTCAGCCAGCGGCAGTCGGTAGCGACGCATAACCACCTCCGCCATCTTGCCATCGTCGATCTCAGGGAAGCGGCGCGTCTGACCCTTGATCTGGGGATAGAGCACCTGATCGCGGGAGAGCGGCACGCGGGCTTCCACGCCGTTCACGTCCTCCAGCACAATCGTCCAGTCCAGCGGCCCTGCCTTGGGCGGCTTGGCTTTCGACTTGGGCGGCTTGAACCCGTCCGGCAGGCTCGAAATCCCCGCATCGGCGGCGCTGAACACCAGGGCCGCACCGGGCCCGGCCGCATCGGCCGCCAGACCGAGGTCGATGGCATAGCTGGCCGTCGCCTTGGACACGCGATCATCCCAGCCGATCTGGGCCACCTGGCTGTCCAGCGGCCGCACCTTCAGGCCGACGTCAGCCTCCCGCCATACGGAGAGGTTCCTGCCCGTGATCTGCGCGCCGGGCGAGGTGGCCGATCCCGGATTGCCGTCCTCCTCGAATGTCGCCGCCCAGACCGTCGCACCGTCGGCATAGTCAGCCGCGAGATAGCCCTTCGGCAGCCATGCCGCGCCCCGGCGGGGATCTGCGAACAGCGGCCTGTAGCCCTCGCGCCCCATCAGGGTGGTTTGCAGGAAGGCGGAGAAATAGACCCGGGCGATCTGACGCTGCGCCTCAGGGTCCAGGATCGATCGCTTGTCCAGCACCGGCCAGGGCAGCCCCATGTCATCTCGGCCCCAACCGGTGTTGAACTGGCCGTGGTTCGCGTCCTTCACGTAGAGCTGGGCCTTGAAGGCCGGAACCTCACCTGAGAGCTGGTCGCGAGAAAACTGCGACGAGCCCATGAACGAGGTGACATCCCCATCCAGGCTGCCGTGGATGACGAAGTAGTTCACATCCTTCAGCGGCGTCGGGCGGTCACGCGGGCGGTACTGGCCGTCCACCGGCGCAATGGCCACCACCGCGCCGATATTGAAGCCATAGTTGAAGGCCTGGGTGGCGTCGTCCGGATAGTGATCCAGCTTGTTGAACGCTGCAGCCACCGCGACCGCCTCGCCGCCGCGCGAGTGACCCATCAGGCCGATCCGGTTCATGTCGACCTTGCCGTAGAGCGGATGGGCCGGATCGGCGTTCCAGCCCCGCCACTGCACCAGATGCTCCAGCAGCATCCAGCCGCGCGCATCGTTCTCCTTTGACGGTCGGCTGTCGATCGGATCGACCATATCGCTGAGCGAGGAGTTCAGGAAGTTCTCGTCCACCGAGACCAGAATGAAGCCCTGGCTGGCCAGCAACTCACCCAGGTAGGCATAGCCGGCGTCGGAGAAGTCCTCCATCGCGTGATTGCCGTGCACGATCAGCACCAGCGGGAATGGCCCTGGCCCGTCCGGCGCCCAGACCCGGCCCTGCACCGGGAAGCGTTTCGGATCAAAACCCCAGTAGAGCGTGCGGAACCAGCCGACGGGTCCGTCCCACTCCTTGTCGAGCTTCGAACCATCGACCGACCGGGAACGCCATTTCGCCTTGCCGGCATATTCGGGACGATGACGATCAGCCCCGCCCCCGTAGGTCATGTAGCGCACCTTGTACGGGCCGGGACGCCCCGGGTCGGGCAGATCGAGCGTCACGCCGGACAGCTGATAGTTGGCCAGTATCGGATTGGGCTCCTTCGGCGTCCGCGCCATGCCGACGACCAGCGTCGCGATGGCTGCCAGACCCAGGCCCAGGAACACCACAGATCCATAGGGCCGCCCTGCCCGTCCGCGCCGCACCAGGGCCGTCCCGGCTCCCGCGATCAAGCTGACCCCCACGATCAGGAGGGCCGAGGCGATGGCCGCCCCCTTGTTGTCCCAGACGTTGATCAGAATCATGACGGTCAGCGGCAGGGCCAACGCCAGGCCCAGTCGATAGCCGGGCCGCAACAGATTCAGCACCAGGAGCGCCAGCAGCGCGCCTAGCCCGGCCAGCACCAGCGCGCCCACCATCGCCGCCAGTCCGGCCACCTTGCCCACTGCGAAGTCAGGCAGGACATCGTGGAGCAGGAACGAGAGGAAGATGAACACCCAGAAGCCGATCAACCCCCAGGTCGCGCCCGCCCAGGCTGCCTCAGAAGGCGTGCAAACCCGCGCGATCCAGCGCCACGCCGGCTTCAGACGCGCCAGGATACGCTTCATGTTTTTCCCCGCTCTCGCACGCCTGCAGATTTCACTGACCGTCGCGGCAAGTCGACCTTGTATTTGCACCCCGGCGTTCGACAACGCCATTCACCGCGCCCGGTTCAGATCGGCCTGACACTCCAAGACCCTTCCCACGCCACGGCGTTCCCAATAGCGTCCGCACCAAACCTGCAGGAGACGACCCTTGATCCTCTATGGCGCGCCCAACCCCGCCCCGAACCCCCGCCGCGTGCGTATCTTCATCGCTGAGAAGGGGCTCGACCTGCCAGAGACGCTCGTCAACATGATGAAGCGCGAACACAAGAGCGACGAGCATCGGGCCAGAAACTCGCTGGGCCAGATCCCCACCCTGGTGCTCGACGACGGGACGGCGATCTCGGAGACCGTCGCCATCTGCCGGTATCTGGATGAAACCAACCCCGGCGGCGCCCTGTTCGGCACGACGCCGCTGGAACGCGCCCAGGTCGACATGTGGATCCGCCGGGTCGAGTTCGTGCTGATGAACCCCGTCGGCATGTTCTGGCGCCATGCCCACCCCCGCACCGCGGCGCTGCTGACGCAGTTCAGGGACTTCGGCGAGTCGAACCGCGCGAATTACCAAGGCAGTCTGAAGTGGCTGGATCGTGAGTTGGCCGAAAAGCCGTTCATCGCCAGCGAGACCTATACGATGGCTGACATCTGCGCGCTTTGCACCATCGACTTCGCCGACTGGATCGGCCTGCCGGTCGGCGACGATTTCCCGAATGTGAAAGCCTGGCACGCCCGGGTCACGGCGCGGCCCAGTGCTCAGGCCTGAGCGGCGGCCCGTACGGGGAGGAAGGCGTAGATCAGGGCGACCAACGGTAGAAACGGCAGCAGCACTGCGGTCAGCCAACCCGGTATTCCCGCGCTACGGCCTCGCTTGGCGGTGGACAGCAGTAGCATAAGGTTGAGCGGGATGGTCAGGGCGAATAGGCCAAGCACCTCGGCGCCGGCCGCCGCAGAAGGATCGCCGAACAGGCTCACCGCGATCACCAGCCCCGCCCCGAACACCACAAGGACCATGAAGCTCAGGAACCAATACCCCAAAGCCGACCAGTGATACAAGGCGCTGATCGCGCCAGACCAGCTGGAGAACGCCTCGTCATAGGTGGCGAAGAACGGGTGGATGCCGTACTCGGCCGGGCGCAGGTCGGGCGCAGCATAGGCTGGGTCAGCGTCCAGCCTGTCCACCTCGCGCTGGGCCACCGCGAACGGCGCATAGATCATCACGATCTGCAGCACCTGTAGCAAGAACTGCATGATCAGAGTGATTACGGCGGCGATCGCCGAAACCGGGGTCAGGCGCGAAATGTCCTGGATCGCCGCCTGGCCGCCCGAAAGCTTCACGACCAGCACGCTGATTAAGCTGAAGCCGACATAGAGCGCGACATAAAACACCACTGCCAGGCTGATCATCCCCAGCAGCGGCCAGAAGCGGCCCTTGGTCTCTGTCCAAGCCTTGCGGAACGCGATACGACCATCGACGAAGACCATCGGCAACAGCAGGCATAGCCGCACGCCGATCCAGACAGCGAAGCCCAAGGTAATCGCTGCAGTGATGAACACTCCGACTGTGCCGCTCTGGGCCGCACCAGTCGAGAACACCACGCCCACGATCCCGGACACCGCATAAATTCCAACGCATGCCAGATTGGCGAGCGTCAGGCGCAATTCGTCATGGCTCAGGTGCAGATGGGCGAACCCCGGTTCAGCGGGACGCAGTACCAGACGCATCACCCCGGCCGCGATCAGCGACATCAGCAGCGCCGTCATCCCCAGCACCAGGATGAACGCCGGCCATGACTGGGCCAGCATGTCGCCCAACGCCGCCGGATCGCCGTTCAGTAGCTGGCCCTTCTGCGCCAGGCCGATGAACTGCGGACCCAACAGTGCCATCATGGTCAGGCCGATCAGCAGGATGCCGCCGAAATAGACCGCACTCCATGCAAGCATTACGCCTGGATGACTCCGGATTAGACGGAACCCCTCAAGCGCGGCATTGCTCGGCGAAAATCGTGACATCTCATTCTGCGGCCCCAAACGACTCGGCCCGCCCCTTCGAGGAAAACCTTGCCTTGCGCGGGTCAACACCCGCAAGGCCCCGCTCGCGATCCTTCGCGTTCGTTGCTAGTTAGCCACGCATGTCGATCAAACCCATACACGTCGTTGGCGGCGGGCTCGCCGGATCCGAAGCCACCTGGCAAGCTGCGGAGGCCGGTGTTCCGGTTATCCTGCACGAGATGCGCCCGGTGCGCGGCACTGACGCTCACCAGACTGACCACCTGGCCGAACTGGTCTGCTCAAATTCGTTCCGCGCTGACGACTGGACCGGCAATGCGGTCGGCCTGCTGCACGCAGAGATGCGCGCCCTGGGCTCGATCATCATGTCCTGCGGCGATGCGCACCAAGTGCCCGCCGGCGGCGCGCTGGCCGTGGACCGCGACGGCTTTGCGCAAGCCGTGACCGCCCGCCTTGAAGCCCACCCCCTGATCACCATCGCCCGGGAGGAAGTGGCGGGTCTGCCTCCCGTCGACTGGGACAGCGTGATCCTGGCCACCGGCCCCCTCACCTCTCCGGCGCTGTCCGCCGCCATCCTGGAACTGACCGGCGAGGGCCAGTTATCCTTCTTTGACGCCATCGCGCCCATCGTGAACCTGGACAGCGTCGACATGGGCGTGGCCTGGCGCCAGTCGCGTTATGACAAGGAAGGCCCTGGCGGAGACGCCGCCGCCTACATCAACTGTCCCATGGACAAGGACCAGTACGAGGCCTTCATCGACGCCCTGCTGGCCGGACCCAAGTCGGAGTTCAAGGATTGGGAGCATGTCCCCTACTTCGACGGCTGCCTGCCCATCGAAGTCATGGCCGAGCGTGGCCGCGAGACCCTTCGCCACGGCCCCATGAAGCCCGTCGGCCTGACCAACGAACATGACCCGCAGACCAAGGCCTGGGCCGTGGTGCAACTACGCCAGGACAACGCACTCGGTACGCTGTGGAACATGGTCGGCTTCCAGACCAAGCTGAAGCACAGCGCCCAGACCGACATCTTCCGGATGATCCCGGGGCTGGAGAAGGCGGTCTTCGCCCGGTTGGGCGGCCTGCATCGCAACACTTTCATCAACAGCCCGCGCCTGCTGGACGAAACCCTGCGCCTGAAGGTTGACCCGCGCCTGCGCTTCGCTGGCCAGGTCACTGGTGTGGAAGGCTATGTGGAGAGCGCCGCGGTGGGTCTGCTGGCCGGGCGGTTCGCTGCGGCGGAGCGTCAGGGCCAGCCGATCACGCCGCCGCCGCCGACCACCGCCCTGGGCGGCCTGGTGGGCCACATCACCGGCGGCCATCTGACTGGCGCAAAGGCCAGCTTCCAGCCGATGAACATCAACTACGGCCTGCTGCCCCCCATGGAACCGCCAAAGCGTGATGCCGAGGGCAACCGGCTCGGCGCAAAGGAAAAAACCCGGATCAAGAAGCGCATGATGGGCGACAGGGCTTTGGCGGACCTGGCGACGTGGGCGGGATAGCCTAAAGTCCCATGGCGGATAGCATTTGAGACGCAGAAAACCTCAATATATCCAATAGTTGGGTAAAACCCCTTCTCCCCTTGCGGGAGAAGGTGGCAGGCGAAGCCTGACGGATGAGGGGTTGATCACCCTATCCGGAGACCCTGCTGGTCTGCTGGAGCAATCGCAGCGCGACCCCTCATCCGACCTCGCTCCGCGAGGCCACCTTCTCCCACAAGGGGCGAAGGGACAGTACCGCCCTGAACGACGACGCATGAGCGACGCACCCAGAGCGAACGGCTCAGATCCGCCCCAGAGCGACCGCGATCGTCAGTCGCATCCGCTTGGCGACTTCAGACTTCGCGGGTCCTGAAGCCAGCACCAGGTGCGCCACCGCCGGAAACGCCGGGGCGCTCAGATGCCGTACGGCGGTCCGGGCCGTCGCCAGGGTCTGCTCGAACACGGACGTCAGTTCCGGCGTATCGGTCACCTTGCGGCTCAGCGCCCACGCCGAACCCGCCGCCAGCGCCATTTCGGAAGCCGACGTCGGGTCAAGAATCTCCACCGCCAGCGACGCCGTCTGGCCGCCGCAGTCGCGCGCCCAATCGAGTCCCTCCAGGGGGGTCATCGGTGCCAAATCCAGTTCGCGGTAGCGCGCGTCGATCATCGCTTCCAACGGACCTCGCGCCAGTCCCCGCCGGGCGATCACGGCCGCCAGCGCCTGGGCGGTCGGATGGCGGCGCACGGTGCGGCCCTCGAATGCCTCATCCAGCATCTCGCGCCACCAGGTCAGGCGGATTTCGCCAAGCAGCGGGTTGGACGCCACCCGCGGCGCCCGCGCCAGTTCATGGTCAAAGGCATAGAGGGCGATCACATCGGTCCGCGCCGCCTCGTCGGCGATGAACCGGCTGGACAGCCAGCGCTCGGGATCCACGCGCCGGATCAGGTCGTCGAGGTCTTCGGCGGCGGTGTCCATGGGTCCTCAACGAAAAAGGCCCGCCATAATGACGGGCCTGCTCGCAAATATCCGATGAATCCTAACCGAACATCGTCTGGTTCATGGTCATGGTCACCAGCATCGGCACCGACAGCAGCGTGTTGGTGCGCGAGAACAGCATCGCCTTGCGACCGGCCGCAGCCTTGGCGTCGGCGTCGCCCTCGACGATACCCAGCGCGATCTTCTGCGCCGGCCAGATGAACACCCAGACGTTGAAGAACATGATCGTCGCCAGCCACATGCCCACGCCGATGAAGGTGTGCTGCGGGACGACAAAGCCGTCCATGGCGCCCAGCGTCATAGCCTGCACGAAGTAGCCGCGGCTGATCGCCAGGATCACGCCCATCACCCAGGTCGCGAGCGCCGCATAGCGGAACCAGAACAGGGCTTCAGGGGCGATGTACTTGGTCACGCCCGGCTTCAGCTCGGCCGGGATCTCCGGCATTTTCCGGATCTGCACGAAGTTGAAATAGTACAGCAGCCCGATCCACAGGATGCCGAAGAAGGTGTGCAGCCAGCGGAACGCCGCCGTCCAGAAGGTGGCGTCCAGGCCGCCGTTGTGCGCCGCGTAGCCGCCGACCAGGATCAACGACAGCAGGAAGCTGACGATCATCGTGTTACGGAAATTGGCGAGTAGTCCTGCCATGTGAGTGCCCTTTTCGAGTCCCTGCCCTGACCTCAGCTATAGGCGGTTTCGAAGCCGGGCGGAAGCGACCCGCCAAAGGGATCAGACAGCAATCAGCGCCGCAGCGATCCGACGCCCTTCAGAGGTCAACAGATTATAGATCCGGGCGGCCGTCGGGGTATCCATGAACTCCAGCCCTATGCCCGCCAGTCGCAGGCCGTCACGCACCTCGCGGGACGGCAGCGCATTGCGCATGCCTGTGCCCAGCAGCACGAACTCCACCTCACCCGCGCCCGCAGACAGCACGGGCGCCAGCGCGTCCAGCGTCACGCCCGACATGTCGCTGACGGTCCAAAACGTTGCCTCGTCCCGCAGGATCAGGACCGAGCCATCGTGGCGCGCTCCGGCCAACCGGAACCCGCCGTCGCCGTAGGCGTCGATACTGGGCGCGTCGCGGGCCACCGGCCTAGCGCTGGACGATCGCGGACTTGGCCGGCTTGATCGGCTCGGCGGGCGCGTCACCGCGCTTCACGCCCCAGAGCAGGATCACAGGCGCAGCCACATAGATCGAGGAATAGGTGCCGATCACGATCCCGAACATCAGCACCACCGACATGCCGAACAATGTCGGCCCACCAAAGATGGCCAGCCCTGCCAGCGCCAGCAGCGCCGTCAGACCGGTGATCACCGTGCGTGATAGCGTCTCGTTGATCGACAGATCGATCACCTCACGCAGGGGCATGGTCTTGTACTTGCGAAGGTTCTCCCGCAGCCGGTCGAAGACCACCACCGTGTCGTTCATGGAATAGCCGATCACCGTCAGAATCGCGGCTACCGTCGACAGGCTGAACTCCAGCCCGGTAAAGGCGATCATCCCGAACGTCAGGAACACGTCGTGGAACAGGGCGACCACGGCCCCGACGCCGAACTGGAGCTCAAAACGGAACCAGATGTAGATCAGCATCAGGCCGATCGACAGCACCAGGGCCATCAGACCGGCCTGAAACAATTCACCTGAAACCTTGGGACCAACGACATCGGTTCGCTCAAAGCGGACGTCGCCCAGGGCCGCGCGGACCGCCGCCTTGACCTTGTCGACCGTCTGAGCAGGATTGGCGTCGGCGGGGGTCTGAAAGCGCACAAGCGCCTCTGTCGGCGACCCGAAGGCCTGTACCTGGACATCGCCCAGATTGAGGCGATCCACAGAGGCGCGCAGCGCACCGAGGTTCACCGCCTTGGGCGCAGTCGTCAGTTCCAGCACCGTACCGCCCTTGAAGTCGATGCCGCAGTTCAGGCCGCCGCAAGGCGGCTCAAAGGGCAACAAACCCCGGGTCAGCGCGGCCACGACAGCGATGGCCGAAAGGATGGCGGCGAACCGGGCGAACTTGACGAACTGGAAGTTCGTCTTGACCGGCAGAAGCTTGATCAGGGGCCACATTTTCATCTCTCGCCTTACGCGATCGGCAGGGTCTTGGGACGGGCGGTTCGGAACCACCAGGCCAGGAGCACCTGGGTAATGAGGACGGCGGAGAACACCGAAGTGAGAACGCCGATTGAAAGCGTCCAGGCAAAACCCTTCACCGGCCCGGCGCCGAACTGGAACATCATCAATGCAGCAAGCAGAGTGGTGAGGTTGGCGTCGATGATCGTGCTCATGGCCTTGGAGAAGCCGGCGTCCATGGCCATCACAACGCTGCGCCCTGCGCGGACCTCGTCACGCATCCGTTCATAGATCAGCACGTTGGCGTCCACGGCCACAGCCAGGGTCAGGATCAGACCCGCAATGCCGGGCAGCGTCAGGGTGGCCTGGGTGATGCTCATGGCCGCGAAGATCAACAGGCCGTTGACCAGAAGCGCCGCCACCGAGATGCCGCCAAACAACAGCCCGTAGGACAGCAGCATGAAGACCATGATCGCCACGAAGCCGACGATGGTGGAGATCTTGCCGGCCGCGATGGCGTCAGCGCCCAGCTCGGCGCCGACCGTGCGTTGCTCCTCGACATTCAGGCGCGTCGGCAGGGCGCCGGCGCGTAGCAGGATGGCCAGGTTATTGGCGCTTTCGGTCGTGAAGTTGCCGCTGATCTGGCCCGAACCGCCGGTGATTGGCTCGTTGATGTTGGGGGCCGAAACCACCTTGTTGTCGAGGACGATGGCGAAGCGCCGGCCCACGTTGTCGGTGGTGGCGTCACCAAAGCGGCGCGCGCCGTTGCCGTTGAAACGGAAATTCACGATGGAGCCGCCGCGCTGCTGGTCGAAACCGGCCTGGGCGTCGGTCAGCATCTCCCCCGTCACCAGGGCCCGGCGCTTGACCACGTAGTAGGGCTGGAAATCATCGCCCGGGATCAGCATGGAACCAGGAGGAACACGCCCGGCCACGGCCTGATTGATGTCCGCAGTCTCATCGACCAGGTGGAAGGTCAGTTTCGCCGTCTGGCCAAGAATGGACTTCAGTTTCTCCGGGTCGCTCTCGCCGGGCGCCGCCACCACGATCCGGTTCAGACCCTGGCGCGTGATGCTGGGTTCGCGGGTGCCCAGTTCATCGATCCGTCGGCGGATGATCTCCTGCGATTGTTCCACCGCCTTGGCGGCCTCGGCGGCGAACGCCTCGGGCACGAAAGCCAGTTGCAGGCGCTGATCAGCTTCGGTCGTCACCGTCACGTCCCGACCGCCGGCCACCCCGGCCAGTTCAGACCCGATGTTCTGACGAAGCTGGCGGGTCGCCGCAGGGATATCGTTCGGGTCGGTGATCCGGAGCACCACCGCGCCGCCCACCACCGCCAGGCCGGAGAAGGCGATCTTCTTCTCTCCCAGCTGGGTCCGGACATCCTCGACCATGTTGGTCA
>NZ_JBIKNZ010000030.1:0-37766 GCF_044358365.1 Phenylobacterium sp.
CCTTCGCGAAGGCGGGCAATCGTACATCTCTCTTCCAGATCGAGCTGCTGGTAGCGGCATCCCATGGCAACACTCCCTCGCCAGAGTGTTGCACTTCGTTTGAGAACTCAGGGGACCCAGATCTCAAGGCTGGGGGGATGATTGGAGTTGCTGCGCGGACGTAGAACCCGCCTCAACGCCATTCCATCTGGGTCCCGGCATTCGCCGGGATGAGCGGATTTTGGCTTGGACCCTACGCCGGCGGCGGCTGAAAGCCCCGGACGGTCTCGTCGATGGCCTGGGCGACGGCCAGGGTGCGGGCGTCGCCGCCGCGCGGGCCGATGAGCTGGGCGCCTACCGGCAGGCCGCCTGCGGTCAGACCCGCCGGGATCGCCGTCGCCGGCAGATGGAGCGTGGTGGCCAGGCTGATCCAGGTGAGCAGGGAGCTGTAGGGGATCGTCTTTCCGTCAGACATGACCAGCGAACGGCGGACGATCGGGCGCGCATCGTGGGGAAAGGCCGGCACCGGCGCGATGGGCGCCAGGATCACGCTCCAGCTGTCGAAGGCCGCGCCGATTTCGTGGCGCAGCCGGGCGCGGACAGCGTCGGCGGCCAGCCACTCACGATGCCGGGCGGTATAGGCCATGACGTTGGCTGCCGGCGACAGCGGTTTGGCGCCGCGAGCCAGGGCAAGGCGGGCGAAGGGGCGCGCGAACTCCATGGCGCGAAGGGTCATCGGCGGCAGGTCCTCGGCGATGACGGCGCCCAGCAGGGTCTGGTAGGCGAACAGCAAGGCGCGCATGTCCACCGGGCTGAGTATCGGCTCCACCACTGCGCCGGCGGCGCGAAGCTCGCCCGCAAAAGTCTCCAGCGTCGCGCGCACCTGCGGGTCCAGCGGGCACAGCGGATCGTCGAGCCAGAGTCCGATCCGGACATCCTTCAGGTCGGCCGGAGGCGCGCTAGGCGCCAGCGATCCGGCCTCCAGGGTGGACAGCAGCAGTCGCAGGTCCCGGGCTGACCGCGCCATGGGTCCCACCACATTGAGGTCGCGCTCCGCATAGGATCCGGGATGGGGCGGCACGTGGCCGCGCGGCGAAACCAGCCCCCAGGTCGGCTTGTGGGAATAGACGCCACAGAAGGATGCCGGAAACCGAAGCGAACCCCCGATGTCGGACCCGATCTCGAGCGCGGTGACCCGGGCCGCCAGGGCTGCGGCGGCCCCGCCAGACGATCCGCCCGGCGTACGACTGACGTCCCAGGGATTGTTGGTGGCGCCATAGAGACCGTTGACGCTCTGCCAGTCGGCGGCCATCACCGGCACATTGGTCTTGCCCCAGATCACCGCGCCAGCGCGGCGGGCATGCTGCACGGCGGCGGCGTCGCCGGTCATCCGACGCCGGAACTCAGCCAGCCCGGAGGACGCCGCCATGCCCGCCACGTCGAAGGTGTCCTTCACCGTCATGGGCAGGCCCATCAGCGGACCCAGGATCTCGCCGCGCGAGCGGGCGTCGTCGAGGGCGCGGGCGCGTTCCAGGGCGCGCTCCGGATCGGAGGCGACCACGGCGTTGAGGCGCCCATGGGTCTCGGCATGCCGCGCGAGCGCCGCCTTCAGCAGTTCCAACGACGAAACCCGACCCGCCGACAGCGCGGCGAGCTGGGTCGTGGCGTCCTGTTCGATCAGGCTATCCATCTCAGCGGGTCCGGAAGCCCAGCACGTCCTGCATGTCATAGGCGCCGGGTGGTTGGGAAACGGCCCACCGGGCGGCCACGACGGCGCCGCGCGCGAACAGGCTGCGGTCGCGGGCCGAGTGGCTGAGGGTCAGGATCTCCTCGTCGGCGGCGAAGCTCACGCTGTGCTCGCCGATGATGTCCCCGCCGCGCATGACGGAAAAGCCGATCTCGCCTTCAGGCCGGGGGCCGGTCAGGCCGTCGCGCCCGCGTCGGGAGACATCGGACAGGGCCACGCCCCGACCTCTCGCGGCGGCCTCGCCCAGCATCAGGGCGGTGCCCGAGGGCGCGTCGACCTTGCGCCGGTGATGGGCTTCGAACACCTCGATGTCATAGGCGTCGGCGGGCAGGGCCCGGGCCGCCTGACCCACCAGGCCGATCAGCATGTTCACGCCGAGCGAGAAATTGCCCGTGCGCACCACGGCGACACGGCCTGCAGCCTCGTTGATACGCCGGATGTGGTCTGGCGACAGGCCGGTGGAGCCGATGATCAGCGCGACGCCGCGCCCGGCCGCCTCGGCCGCCAAAGCTGCCGAGGCCTCCGGCGTGGTGAAGTCGATAACCACATCGGCGGCGCCCAGCGCTTCTGCGACAGTGACGAGGCCGTCACCCGCCACTCCCGGCCGGTCAAACCGACCCGCCAGCGCCAGCGCAGGGTCGGCGTCAACGATCGCGCGCACAGCCTGGCCCATGCGGCCCAGCGCGCCGGCGATCGCAATTCTCGTGAGACTGGACAGGATCGGCTCTCCGGTTGGGTGTGGCGCCCCCAGCATCGCGCCCCTGCGCAACCAGTCAACCACGCAGAGCCTTAAGCCGGGCCTAAAGGTTCCTCGCCGCGAAGCGTTGTCCCTGCCCACGCGGGTCTATAGGTTGTTCGCTTCAAGCCGGATTGATGCCCAAAAGGGCGGGGGACGTATGGACCAGGTTGAAAAACGCACCTTCACGGATGAAGAGGCGCTGAACTTCCACCGCTATCCCACACCGGGCAAGATCGGCATCCAGGCCACCAAACCGATGTCGACCCAGCGGGACCTAAGTCTTGCCTATTCGCCGGGCGTGGCCGTGCCGGTGCTGGCCATCGCGGCCGACCCGGACCTGGCCTACGAATACACCTCCAAGGGCAATCTGGTGGCGGTGATCTCCAACGGCACCGCGATTCTGGGCCTGGGTAATCTGGGTCCGCTGGCGTCCAAGCCGGTGATGGAGGGCAAGGGCGTGCTGTTCAAGCGCTTCGCCGACGTCGACGCCATCGACGTGGAAATGAGCTGCACCGACGTCGACGAGATCATCACCGTGGTGAAGAACATCGGCGTCACCTACGGCGGCATCAATCTGGAGGACATCAAGAGCCCCGACTGCTTCCGCATCGAGACGGAGCTTCAGGATCTGCTGGATATCCCTGTCTTTCACGACGACCAGCACGGCACCGCCATCATCTGCTCCGCCGGCCTGATCAACGCCTGCGAGATCACCGGCCGAAAGCTCAGCGATATCAAGGTTGTCCTGAACGGCCCCGGGGCTGCGGGCATCGCCACCCTGGGCTTGATCAAGGCCATGGGCGTCCGCCCCGACAACGTCATCGCCGTCGACCGCAAGGGTGTGCTCTGGCGCGGCCGGCCGGAAGACATGAACCAGTGGAAGTCGGCTCACGCCGTCGACACCGACAAGCGCACCCTGGCCGATGCGCTGGCCGGCGCCGACGTCTTTATCGGCGTGTCGGCCAAGGGCGCGTTGACGCCCGAGCTGGTCAAGACCATGGCGCCGCGCCCCATCATCTTCGCCATGGCCAATCCGGACCCCGAGATCACCCCGGAGGAGGTCTACAGCGTCCGCCCCGACGCCATCGTGGCCACGGGCCGCAGCGACTATCCCAACCAGGTCAACAATGTGCTGGCCTTCCCCTACCTGTTCCGCGGCGCGCTGGATGTCCGCGCGCGGCGCGTGAACATGGAAATGAAGATCGCCTGCGCCAATGCGCTGGCCATGCTGGCGCGCGAGGACGTGCCCGATGAGGTGGCCGCCGCCTATCACGGCGTGAAGATGAAGTTCGGCCCGGAATACATCATCCCCACGCCCTTCGATCCGCGTCTCCTGTCCTATATCCCGCCGTTCATCGCCCAGGCGGCCATGGACACCGGCGTGGCGCGCAAGCCCATCGAGGATATGGACGCCTACCGCGCCTCGCTGGCGCGCCGCCTCGACCCCACCGCCGCCTTCTCCCAGAAGCTGCAGGGCGCGGTGCTTTCCGGCCCGCAGAAGACCATCGTCTTCGCCGAGGGCGAGGAGCAGAGCGTGATCCGCGCGGCTTACGCCTTCCAGCAGCAGGGCCTGGGCAAGGCGGTGCTGGTCGGCCGCGAGGACCTCGTCCACGAGAACATGCGCAGCGCCGGCCTGGAGCCTGCGGAAGCCGGCCTTGAGATCGTCAACGCCCGGGTCTCGCCGTGGAATGACGCCTCGGTGGACCTGCTCTATGGCCGCCTGCAACGCGAGGGCTATCTGCGCCGCGACATCCAGCGGCTGATCAACCAGGACCGCAACGCCTTTGCCGCCGCCATGGTGGCGCTGGGCCACGCCGATGGCATGGTCACCGGCGTGACGCGCAACTTCGACCAGGTGCTGGAAGAAGTGCTCAACGTCATCGACCCCGCCGAGGACGGCCGGATCATCGGCATGAGCGTGGTGATGGCCAAGGGCCGCACCCTGTTCATCGCCGACACCAACGTCACCGAAATGCCCGTGGCCGAGGAGCTGGTCGAGATCGCCATCGAGGCCGCCCGCGCCGTCCGCACCCTGGGCTATGAGCCCCGCGTGGCGTTCATGAGCTATTCCACCTTCGGCAACCCGATGGGCGAGCGCTCGGCCCGCGTCCGCGATGCGGTGGCCATGCTGGACGAGATGGAGGGCATCGACTTCGAATATGAGGGCGAGATGCCGCCGGAACTGGCGCTGGAGCCGGAATCCCGCGGCGCCTATCCTTTCATGCGCCTGACCGGCCCGGCCAATGTGCTGATCATGCCCGCCATCCATTCGGCGGCCATCTCAACGCAGCTGATCAAGTCCCTGGGCGGCGCCGAGGTGATCGGCCCGATCCTGCTGGGCCTGGACAAGCCGGTGCAGATCTGCCCGCTGGGCTCCTCGGTCTCGCGGATCCTGCAGATGGCGACGTTCTGCGCCTACGACCGGCCGCTGGTGGAGCTGGATATCTGAGTTAAGGGTTCTTCCGCTGCCAATTGCGGCCTGCGGCACAGTTGCGCGACATGACCAACCTGCTTGACCAAGGTCTGTGGCCAACCTAGCGTTGGCGACATGACCATCAACGTCAATATTGGCGAGGCCAAGACGCGCCTCTCGGAACTTGTCAGCCGCGCGCTCGAGGGTGAGGAAGTCATCCTTCAGAAGGCCGGACGACCGGTGCTGAAGCTGATGCCGCTGGTCCAGGCGGGCAGGCTGGAGGCCGAACGGGTCGCAGCCCTTCGTACAGCCGGCGTTGGTGCGTTCCAGGCGGCGTTTTCGGGACAGGATCTCAGCCTTGAGGCGCTGAAGGCCGATCGCGACGATCCGCTTGCGCGGTTCCGGAGGAAATTTGGACCTGCTGCTTGATACGCACGTCCTGGTCTGGTTCGCGGCCGGGGACAGGCGTCTTGGGCCGGACTTCCTCAGCCTGCTGCCGGACCCCGGCACACGCCTGTTTGTCAGCGCGGTGACGGCGCACGAATACGTCGATCTGCTGATGCGTGGACGCTTTGGCCAAGGGGTCGACCTGGATCAACTGCGCGACGTCATGGGCTTTCATCTGCTCGACTTTCCGGCGGAATGCCGGGCGGTCGTCCAGACGCTGCCGGACATTCACCGCGATCCAGTTGACCGAATGCTCCTCGCCCACGCCATCACGCTCGACCTGCCATTGGCGACTGCGGACGCCACGCTGGCGCGCTATCCGGTGCGGATTGTGTGGTGAGGCTGGTGGGGTAGCCGGTGTGCGGTTGAGGGGTAGCCGGGGTGTCGGCTGATTTCTGAAGCCTCGGCGATGGAGCCCTTCCGCCCCCGCCCCGCCTTTGCTACACAGCGCGCCCCTCAAAAGGCCCCGCGTATGTCCGGCTACAGTCTGGGTATCGACTTCGGCACCACCAATACCGTGCTGGCGCTCGCCGATGCGAACGGACCCGCGCGTCTGGTGACGTTTCCGGCGCCGGA
This sequence comes from Phenylobacterium sp., assembly GCF_044358365.1. GTDB lineage: Bacteria > Pseudomonadota > Alphaproteobacteria > Caulobacterales > Caulobacteraceae > Phenylobacterium. The sequence goes on from NZ_JBIKNZ010000030.1 coordinate 5,902, forward strand.
GGGGGAGCTATTTGCGTTTCGTAGCTGCCTCTCGTTCCATGCCCCGGCCGAGGCGCCGCAGGACCGACAGATCGCCGCCGGGCCCTGGGCCATCGACGCCTATGTGGAGGACCCGGCGGAGACGCGGTTCATCCAGTCGTTCAAGAGCTTCGCCGCGCAGGAGAGCTTTACCGAGACCCAGATCCTGGGGCGGCGGTATCGGTTCGAGGATCTGCTCTCCACCTTCCTGCTGAAGGTCCGCGACTATGCGGGCGGGGCGCTCTCAGGGCTGCCGGATCGGGTGATCGTGGGCAGGCCGGTCACCTTTGTCGGCGGTTCGCCGAAGGAGAGCCTGGCGCTGGAGCGCTACGAGATCGCCTTCCAGCGGATGGGCGTGCGCGAGGTGCTCTATGCCTATGAGCCGGTGGGCGCGGCCTTCTTCTTTGCGCGGGAGCTGAAAGAGGACGCCACCGTGCTGGTGGGCGATTTCGGCGGCGGCACCTCGGACTTCTCGATCATCCGCTTTGAACGGCACGGCGGCGAGATGCGGGCGATCCCGCTGGGCCGGGCGGGCGTGGGCGTGGCGGGTGACGCGTTTGACTATCGGATCATCGACAATCTGGTCTCGCCGGAGCTGGGCAAGGGGTCGAGCTACGAGAGTTTCGGCAAGGTGCTGCCGATTCCCAACCGCTACTACGCCGCCTTCGCGCGCTGGGATCAGCTGGCCATGATGCGCGCCAGCCGCGACATGCGCGAGATCCGCAAGCTGGTGCGCGAGGCGGTGGAGCCGGAGAAGATCACGCGGCTGGTGGAGACGCTGGACGAAAACTATGGCTATCGCCTCTACCGTGCCGTCTCGAAACTGAAGGAGACGCTGTCGACCGAAGCGATGGCGGAGTTCCGGTTCGAGGCGGGATCGATCCGGATTGTCCGCGATGTGGCCCGCGCGCAGTTCGAGGGCTGGATCGCGCCGGAGCTGGCGAAGATCGAGGTCGCGGTGGATCAGGCGCTGGCGGACGCCGGGCTGCCGGCGGGCGGCATCGACCGGGTGTTCCTGACCGGCGGATCATCGCTGGTGCCGGCGGTGCGCGCGATCTTCCATCGCCGGTTCGAATCTGGCCGCATCGAGACCGGCGCGGAACTGGAGTCCATCGCCTCAGGCTTGGCCCTGATGGCCCGCGAACGCGACCTCAGCCAGTGGACGGCGCGTTCGGGGGCTTGAGCTGAACTCCTGTCGGCAACTACGCGACGTAACCGCAACGCGATCACCTCGGTTCCATCAACCGGCCTTCGCAGCGGCCGCGAGGGTGTCGTTGATCCGGGTTTGCCAGCCCGGTCCCGTGGCCTTGAAGTGATCAACCACAGCCTGATCCAGGCGTAGCTTGATCGCGACCTTCGGCGCCTCGGCTTTTGGCCGCCCGCGGGGCGCCTTGAACGCGGCGATGACCGCGGCGGGCAAGACCTCTTCCGCTGGCCGCATTTTCGCGAAATCAGCGTCGGTCAATTCAGGGCTGTCGTTATCAGGGCCCATGTCGTTTCACCTCTCGCGTGTTCGCCTTACGCAGGCTGATCGCCCGGATCCTGCCGTCACGGACGGTGAAGATCAGGACATGGAGACGGCCTCCCAATTGGCCGACGGCGATGAACCGGTCCTCGCCATAGTCGGCGCGGTCATCGACGCTGACCATAGCGCCCGCCATTTCGAACTCGGACGCGGCGGAAAGGCTGATGCCATGCTTGGCGACATTGGCCTCGTCCTTCGCACCATCGCATTCGATCTCCATGGGTATTGCTGTACCCCCGGAAATGGAGTTCAGCAACTATTTATTGGGGGTACGTAAAAAGAGAGCTGTCGTCGTGACATTTTGGAGCCAGTCGCAGAATAGCGAACGGCGTGAAGCTGAACCCCTTCTCCACTTGTGGGTGAAGGGAGATTGCGGTGGCACTTGCAACAACACTCCAACCGACGAGGCCCGACTCGCCAGGCAGATCGGGTCTTGTTGCATGTCTTTCTGACAGCGCCCCACGAGGGGGAGGGCCTACCCCCTACGGCGCCACCTCCGCGCCGAACGCCGCGACATCCTCGATCAGCGAGGCCGCCGCCATGGCCACCAGCTCCCCGCCCTTTTCCGGGCTCGCCTGGCCAGGGTCGGAGCCCATCCGTCCGTCGGCGTAGCGGGCGCGGAAGTCGGCGGCTTCGCGGATGGGGCCGGTGGGGGCGATCTGCGGGGCGTAGTTGGCGGTCTTGATGGCGTCCGGATAGGCCCACTGGGTGACGGCGATCTCCGACGGCGTGGCGTGGCTGCCGTGGCCGGTGGGGAACTGGCGGCCGGCCAGACCCATCACGCCCTTCAGCTCCCACCAGTTCTTCTGCTTGCAGGCGAAGCCGCGCTTGCCGCCTGAATAGCTGACCTCGGCGTAGAGTTCCGAGAAGGCCGCGTCGATGGTGGCGGTGTTCCCGCCGTGGCCGTTCAGGAAATAGATCTTCTCGAAGCCATGGTGCGCCAGGCTGCGCACCCAGTCGCCGATCGCCAGCATGAAGGTGGAGGGGCGCAGCGCGATGGTGCCGGGGAAATCCAGATGGTGCTGGGCCATGCCGATGTTGAAGGTGGGCGCCACCAGGATGTCGCCGGTCTTCTGGGCCTCATGGGCGATGATCTCGGGGCATAGCCAGTCGGTGCCCAGCAGGCCGGTGGGGCCGTGCTGCTCGTTGGAGCCGATGGGTACGACCACCGTCTTTGACCGCGCCAGAAAGCCCTCGATCTCGGCCCAGGTGGACAGGTGCAGCAACATATGGAGGGTCCCTTCGCGTGCGAGCGTGCGGCCCATTACCGACCGGGTCGAGCGCCGAGGTCAATCGCAACGCCCCGGTGTCATCCCGGTTTTCGTGAAACGAAAGACCGGGACCCATAAACTCCGTGCATCGATCACAGGGCGAAGCGTTACCACCTCGCGAGGACTTGCAGCGCGGAGTTCATGGGTCCCGGTCTTTCTCCTGCGGAGAAAACCGGGATGACACTCCTGGGGGTGATGGCGCCGGATTACCCGCAGCAGTTTTTGCGGGTCCTGCCCAATACCGACCGGGTGGGCGCCGAGGTCAATCGCCGGAAACTTCGATCCGCAGGTCGGAGGCCTGCATGCCCACCAGTCGCCACCCGCCCTTGGCCCAGGCGAAGGTCAGCAGGCAGCGATCTGGCGCCCGGGCGTCGGCCAGGCACGCGCGGTTCCCGTCGATGACCTTCATTTGCCCGGCGATCTGATCGACACCCGGCGCGGTGGTCAGAGCCTGGCTGGAGCCCGCGCGCACCAGGTGCACCGCGTCCGGCCCGATCATCCGATCGAGCGCAAACTCCGAGGGCCCCCCCTCCACATCCAGCACCTTTGACCGCGCGACCTCGGACATCTGGCGGCGGACGTCGTCGCGAACGGCCGGGCGGTCAATCTCGGCCTCGAAGGCGACGCGATCACCCTTGGCCGCCGCAGCCAGCAGGCGGCTGGCGGACTCAGTGGCGCCTCTGGGCGCAGCGTCGCCGCAACCGGCGAGGCCGGCCGAGACAAACGCAATCACGAGGAGGCGGCGAATCATCGCTGGAAGGTCTGCGGACGCGGACGCAGGGGCAAGGGTCCTTCGCACACGTGTTGCGCATACGGGCCGTCTGCGCTTAGTCCCTGCGTGGAAGTTCCTGCGGGAGATTGAGCGTGTCCGACGGCGAAGTGTTTCCGGTTCCCGAGGCCTGGGCGAAGAAAGCCCATATGAATGCGGCGGCCTATGACGCCGCCCTGCGTCGTGTGGACGCTGACCCCGAGGGGTACTGGACTGACATCGGCCGCCGGCTCGACTGGATGACCCCGTTTACCGAGGTCAAGGATGTCTCGTTCCACAAGGAAGACTTCCGCGTCCGCTGGTACGCCGACGGGGTGCTGAACGTTTCGGTCAACTGCCTGGACCGGCACCTCAAGAGCAACGGCGATACCGTCGCCCTGATCTGGGAAAACGACGACGGCAGCGTCCACGACAAGCTGACCTATCGCCAGCTTCACGCCGAGGTTTGCCGCTGGGCCAATGTGCTGAAGGCGCGCGGCGTCAAGAAGGGCGACCGGGTCACCATCTATCTGCCGATGATCCCGGCGGCGGCGGCCTCGATGCTGGCCTGCGCAAGGATCGGCGCGGTGCATTCGGTGGTGTTCGGCGGCTTCTCGCCCGACAGCATCGCCGGGCGAATCCAGGACTGCGATTCGAAGGTCGTCATTACCGCCAACGAGGGCCTGCGCGGCGGCAAGGTTGTGCCGCTGAAGGCCAATGTGGACGAGGCGTTGAAGTCGTGTCCCGGCGTGACCGACGTGATCGTGGTGCGTCGGACGAACACCGAGGTTCCGATGGTCGAGGGTCGCGACGCCTGGTTCTCGGACCTGAAGAAGACCGTCTCCGACAGTTGCGACCCGGAGCCGATGAACGCCGAGGATCCGCTGTTCATCCTCTATACGTCGGGATCGACCGGCAAGCCCAAGGGCGTGCTGCACACCACCGGGGGCTATCTGGCCTGGGCCAGCTGGACGCATGAAACCGTGTTCGACTACCGACCCGGCGAGGTGTTCTGGTGCACGGCCGACGTGGGTTGGGTGACCGGTCACAGTTATGTGGTCTATGGGCCGCTGGCCAATGGCGCCACCAGCCTGATCTTCGAGGGCGTACCCAACTACCCGACCACGTCGCGCTTCTGGGAAGTTTGCGACAAGCATCAGGTGGAGATCTTTTACACCGCGCCCACGGCGCTGCGGGCCCTGATGCGGGAGGGCGACGAGCCGGTGACCCGCACCTCGCGCAGCTCGATCCGGTTGCTGGGCACGGTGGGTGAGCCGATCAACCCCGAGGCCTGGCTCTGGTATCACCGGGTGGTCGGCGAGGGGCGGTGCCCGATCGTCGACACCTGGTGGCAGACTGAAACCGGCGCCTGCCTGATGACGCCGCTGCCCGGCGCGCACGCCCTGAAGCCGGGGTCCTGCGCAAAGCCCTTGCCCGGCGTGATGCCGCAACTGGTGGACGCCGAGGGCAAGGTGCTGGACGGCGCCATCAGCGGAAACCTGTGCATCACCGACAGCTGGCCCGGCCAGATGCGCACGGTCTACGGCGACCACCAGCGCTTCATCGACACCTATTTCTCCACCTACCCCGGCAAGTACTTCACCGGCGATGGCGCCCGGCGCGACGCGGACGGCTACTACTGGATCACCGGCCGGGTGGACGATGTGATCAATGTCTCCGGTCACCGGCTGGGCACCGCCGAGATCGAGAGCGCGCTGGTGGGCCACAGCGCCGTCGCAGAGGCGGCCGTCGTGGGCTATCCGCACGATATCAAGGGACAGGGCATATACTGCTACGTCACCCTGAAGGTCGGGGTGGACGCGACCGATGCCTTGCAGGCGGATCTGCGCGGCCACGTGCGGCGCGAGATCGGGCCCTTCGCCGCACCTGATGTGATCCAGTTTGCACCCGGTCTTCCCAAGACCCGCTCGGGCAAGATCATGCGCCGCATCCTGCGCAAGATCGCGGAGGATGATCTTTCCAACCTGGGCGACATCTCCACCCTGGCCGAGCCGGCGGTGGTGGATGACCTGGTGAAGAACCGCGCGGCGCGGCGCGGCGATGACGAGATCATCAGTGACGGCCAACGGGTCTCGACCCGGGAGATCGAAGCCGTTTTGGCCAATCACGGCGCCGTCGCCGAAGCTGCGGCCGTCGGGTTCCCGTCGGCCAAGCGGGGCGAGGCGGTCTGGGCTTTCGTGACGCCGGAGCCGGGAGCCATGGTCAGCGACGTGCTGGCCGCTGACCTCAAGGGCTGGGTGCGCCGCGAACTGGGCGCCCACGCTGTGCCGGAGGTGGTGCAGTTCGGCCCCCTGCCCAGGACGCCCTCCGGCGAAGTGGTCCGGCCGCTGCTGGAACGGATCGCCGCGACGGGCGAGGCGGGCGATGTCTCCGGTCTGGCCGACACGGCGGTGGCGGACTATCTGGTGAAGACCCGGGCCGACGCCCAGGGCTGATGTCACCGGATCTGCCGCCCGCACTTCGCAGCGCCATCGACCGGGAGATGGCCGGGGTCTCACGCCAGTCGATGGCCGAGCGGACCGCCGCCACCACGACGGCCTATCGTGCGGGCGGGACCTCTGCGTCTGCCATCCGGGGGCGGGACGATGCGCTGGCCTATGCGCTGGCGCGGCTGCCGGCCACCTATGCCGCCTGCGCCGAAGTGTTCAGCGAGGCCGGGCGGATGATCCCGGGGTTCTCGCCGCAGAGCCTGCTGGACGCGGGATGTGGCCCCGGCGGCGGAAGCTGGGCGGCGCGTGAGGCCTGGCCTGGCCTGAGCCAGGTGACCTGGCTGGACGCCAACCCGCCGTTCCTTGAGCTGGCCCAGCGGCTGGCGACGGGCAGTGCGCTGGCCGCCGCGGCCGTCCGCCGCGGAGACCTGCTGGCGGGAGCCTATCCGGGCGCGGATCTGGTGCTGGCCAGCTACGCCCTCGCCGAGATCGCGGAGGCGGACCTCGCCCGGGTCACAGGCCATCTGTGGGCGGCGTGCAGCGGCGTGCTGGCCCTGGTCGAGCCCGGCACGCCAGCGGGATATGCGCGGCTTCTGGCGGCCCGGCGTGTCCTGATCGACGCCGGTGCGGTGGTGGCAGCGCCCTGTCCGCACCATGAGGCTTGCCCGCTGGTCGGCCCCGACTGGTGTCACTTCAATGTGCGCCTGGCCCGCAGCCGCGACCATCGTCTGGCCAAGGTGGCCGAGGTTCCCTACGAGGACGAGAAGTACGCCTATTTGCTGGTGGCCCGACCTGGTCTCGGGATCGCGCCGCGTCACCCCCGCGTGCTGGATCGGCCCCGGGTGGGCAAGCCGGGTATCGAGCTCAAGCTCTGCGGCCCGGACGGCGTGGAGCGACGCTTCGTCGCCCGCCGCGACAAGCCCGCCCATGCGGTGGCCCGTCGGCTTGACTGGGGCGATGTTCATGAGGGGTGAGCGCGAGCCCGGCGTAGGCCGGATGACATACGCCTAGAGCGCGACAGCTTGAAGTGGATACCGGTTCAAGCGCCCGTCGCGCTCTAAATGTACGAAAACGAGCCTGTTTATCCGTTTCAGATGATTCCATCTGAAACGGACAGGCTCTAGCCGTCCGATCCCGTCCGGGTGGAGAACGGCGCCACGATGGCTGCGTCGGCAGCGACGCGCGCCTGGCCCTGTTCCTCGACCTTGCGGATCTCGGCCTGGAGGTAGGGCGCCATGAAATCGATGAAGGCGCGGACGCGGGGCGTGTCCTTCAGTTCGCGGCGGGTGACGATCCACGAGGAGGCGCGGGCTTCCAGGATAACGTCCGAGCAACGCAGCAGGTCCGGGTCAATGTCGCCGATGGTGGAGGGCAGCGCACCGATCCCGAGGCCAGCCTTCACCGCATAGACCATGCTGGCCATGCTGTTGGACCGGGTGATGGGCGTCTTGCCGCCGGAATGGCGCATCATCCAGGTGGCCGCCGGGATCTCCCCCATCTCCATGGAAACATCGATGAGGTCGTGGTGGGCGAGGTCCTGGCTGGAGGCAGGCGCCCCGCGCCGGGCGGCGTACTCGCGACTGCAGTAGAGCGCCATGTCGTGATCGCAGATCTTGCGGGCGACCAGATCGGAGGTGGCGAGGGACTGACTGGTGCGGATGGCCAGATCCGCCTCACCGCTTTCCAGATCCAGCGACCTGTCGGTGATCACCAGATCCACCTGCACATCCGGATGGACCGCCCGGAACGCGCCCAGAGCCGGAATCACCATGGTGTTGGCCACCAGTTCATTGGTGGTCAGCCGGAGCGCGCCGGAGACACCGCGCATCTGCATCGCCGCCAGATTGGCGAACCGGATGGCCGCGCGCTCGACGTGTTCCGCCTCGCTGATCAGGCCCTGGCCCGCCTCCGTCACCCGACTGCCGGTCTGGCCCCGCTCAAACAGCTTGAAACCCAGGTTCTGCTCCAGGCTCTCGATCCGGCGCGCCACGGTGGTCTGGTTGACGCCAAGCGCCCTGGAAGCGGCAAGCGTGGAGCCGCCGCGCGCCACCGCCAGAAAGGCTTTCAGGTCGTTCCAGTCGAACATGACGCCACTCTGCAGTTATGCAGACCTGATCTGCAAGTGCGCCTACATGCGATGTGAGCGCCCCATCCGTATCTGGGGTGGACGAAGGGCGTTGCAAGGTCAGGGTTTCCCCGAACCCGGAGCCCTGATCGGGATGATTCTTCCTCAGAGGGTGAAGACGTCCCCGTCCCGGACTTCGACACGCCAGGGGGCCAGATCATCGCCGGCGCAAGGCCCGGCCACGCAATGGCCATCCATGCTGAACAACGCACCGTGCCCGGCGCAGAAAATGTGGCGGGCGTCGCGCGTGAGGTAGCGATCATCCATGGGGGCCAGGGGCCATCCGGCATGAGGGCAACTGTCGACAAACCCGCGCGCTGTAGCGCCCTGGCGGATGACGAAGCCGGCAAACATCCGCGAACCGTCGCGAAACCGGAAACTCTTGCCGCCGGGATCGGTGATCTCGCTCAGGGCGCAAAGCCGCAGGCCAGCTGGCGGTCGCGCCGGGTTGTCGGGCTCAAAGCTGGCCAAGGGTGGCCTTGAACGCCTTGACGTCCACCCGCTCCCAGAGGCCCGCCAGGGTGTAGGGATCGTGGGCATTGAGGGCGAGGGCGGCGGCGCGGTCGGGCGCCTCCACGATCAGCATGGAGCCGGCCATCTGACCCTCGTCGTCAAGCATGGGGCCCCCCAGCTTCAGCATCCCGGCCTTGTCGCGCATATAGGCCAGATGAGCATCACGGGTGGCCATCCGCAGGTCGAGGGACCCGGGCTTGTCGACGCAGAACAACACAAACAGCGGCATCTAGTTTTCCTCTCTCAAGGGGCGCGACAGCAGGGCCTGGATCGCCACATCGACACCGACCTTGCCGTCAAGGATCGCCGCGACGGCCTCGCAGATCGGTGTCTCCACGCCCAGTTTCCGGGCGAGGTCGCGCACGGCAGGCGCCGAAGCCACGCCTTCAGCCACGGACAGTTTTCCGGTCAGAGCCTCTTCCAGCGTCAGACCCTTGCCCAGCGCCAGACCCACACTCATGTTGCGCGACTGCGGGCTTGAGCAGGTCAGCACAAGATCGCCAAGGCCGCAGAGCCCGGCCACGGTCTCGGCCTCGCCGCCCAGGGCTATGGCCAGCCGGGTCAGCTCCGAGAAGCCGCGGGTGATCAGCGCCGCGTGGGCGGAACGGCCGAGACCCCGGCCCTCGACGATGCCGCAGGCGATGGCCAGCACATTCTTGACCGCGCCGCCGGCCTCCGCGCCGATCATATCCGTCGCGAAATAGGGTCTGAACATCGGTGTCGCGATCACTTCAGCCAGCCTCTCCGCCTGCGCCATGTCCGGACAGGCCAGGGTGACGGCGGTGGGCAGGCCGCGGGCCACCTCGGCGGCGAAGCTGGGCCCGGACAGGACGGCCGGCGCGGCCTCTGGCAAGGTTTCGGCCAGCACCTCGGTCATCAGTTTCAACGAGCCCTGCTCCACGCCTTTCGAGCAAAGCAGGACCGGCAAGCCGGGCCGGGCATGGGGCGCGAAGGCCAGCAGCGTCGAACGCATGTGCTGCGCCGGCGGCACGGCCAGAACCAGATCGGCGCCGGCGAGGTCGGACAGCTGACCCGTGGCGCGGATCTGCGGCTCCAGCGGAATGCCGGCCAGGAAGCTGACGTTTTCGTGGCGGGCATTGATGGTTTCAACCACGTCCGGCTCGCGCGCCCACAGAATCACCTCACGGCCGGCGCGGGCGCAGACCTGGGCCAGCGCTGTACCCCAGGCGCCGCCGCCTATGACGCCGACGCGGATCATGCCTTGGCGCCCTTCCGACCGGCGGGGTGCATCGGGTGGGCCGCCGCCGCGATCTGATCCAGCGGCCAGCGCGGGCGGGCGATGGCGTCCATCCCGTCCGTCAGTCCAAGCGCCAGCCGCTCGGCGCCGGCCAGGGCGATCATGGCGGCATTGTCGGTGCAGTAGGCCAGCGGCGGCGCAGCAAAGCTGAACCCGTTGGCATGGGCGACCGTCTGCAGGGCGGCGCGGACGGCTCGATTGGCGGCGACCCCGCCGGCGACCACAAACCGGAGGCCCGCCCCGGCGTGATCCGGCGCATAGGCCTGCATCGCGCGTGCGCTCTTCTCGGCCAGCTGGCCTGCGATCGCGGCCTGGACGCAGGCCGCCAGGTCCCGGCGAGCTGTCGGGTCGGAGACGCCCTCCGCCAGCCTTGCTGCGGCGGTCTTCAGTCCCGAGAAGGAGAAGTCGCAGTCCTTCCGCCCCAGCAGCATGCGGGGAAGCGTAAACTGGCCGGGATCGCCACCCTCGGCCAGCGCCTCCAGCGCCGGACCGCCCGGGTAGGGCAGACCCATGGCCTTGGCGATCTTGTCGAAGGCCTCGCCCGCGGCGTCGTCGAGGGTAGTGCCCAGTCGTCGACACGCGCCGACGCCGGCCACCTCCAGCAACTGGCAATGCCCGCCCGAGACCAGCAACAGCAGGAACGGATAGCCGATGTCGGCGCCCAGACGCGCCGAGACGGCGTGTCCCTCCAGATGGTTCACCGCCACCAGCGGCAGACCCCGCGCGAGCGCCACAGCCTTGCCGAATGACAGGCCCACCATCACCCCGCCCACCAGGCCGGGGCCCGCCGTCGCCGCAACACCGGTCAGATCACCATAGCCCAGACCCGCCTCACGCAGCGCCGCCTCAGCGATCGCGTCGATGGACTCCACGTGGGCGCGCGCCGCGATCTCGGGCACGACCCCGCCGTAGGGCGCGTGCGCCGCGATCTGGCTGCCGACGATCGACGACAGCACCTCGGCGCGACCATCATCATGGCGGCGTACGACGGCCGCGGCCGTTTCGTCGCAGCTGGTCTCGAGACCTAGAACCGTTTGGATGGGGGTCATTGGTTGCCGGGGACGGCTGGCTCCTGTAGCAGGCCTGACGCTTTACTCTGTCCGAGGTAGACCGCCGACCGTGCCCACGCAACCGCATGCCCGCACCGGACCTGTGCGCATCGGCGCACGCGGCTCCAAGCTCAGCCTCGCCCAGGCCGGCCATATGCAGCGCCGCATCGCCGCGCAACTGGGGGTGGACCCTCAGGACGCCCGGGCCGTAGAGCGCGTGGCGCCTTTGATCGTGATCACGACCTCCGGCGACCGGATCCAGGATCGCCGTCTGCTCGAGATCGGCGGCAAGGGTCTCTTCACCAAGGAAATCGAAGAGGCCTTGATCGACGGCGCCATCGACTGCGCCATCCACTCGATGAAGGACGTGCCCTCGGTGTTGCCCGAGGGCCTGTGCATCGCCGCCATCCCCGAACGTGAAGACCCGCGCGATGCGTTCCTCAGCCGGGGACCCCTGACCCTGGAAGACCTGCCGGACGGTGCGACGCTGGGCACCGCCAGCCTGCGCCGACAGGCCCAGTGCCTCTATCGGCGGCCCGATCTGAAGGTCCAGATGCTGCGCGGCAATGTGGACACGCGCCTGGCCAAGCTGGCCGCCGGCGACGCCGACGCCATCCTGCTGGCCTATTCCGGTCTGCGCCGTCTTGGGCTGGGTGACCTGCCCAAGAGCCTGATCGATCCCCGCCAGGCGCCGCCGGCGCCGGGGCAGGGGGCGCTCGCCATCGAGGTGCGGGAGGCTGACCGCGACCTGCCGTGGGTTCAGGCCCTGGTCTGTGACACCACCACCCTGTGTGTGACGGCCGAACGCGGCGCCCTGATCGCGCTGGAGGGGTCCTGCCGCACGCCGGTGGGCGCCCACGCGTGGCTCGAAGGCGGCGCGTTACACCTGATCGTCGAAGCCCTCTCGCCCGGGGGAACGCTGCGGTTCCGCCACACGGGCGAGTCCGAGGTCACCCGCTTGTCCGACCCGCTGGCTTCGGCCCACGACCTTGGCCTTTCGCTGGGACAGGCCATCAAGGACGAGGCTGGCGACGACATCGTCCTCTGAACGCCGCTTCCTGATTGGCGCGGAGCGATAGGGTCGGATAACAGTAGCGCCTCATGGCGCGCAGGCAGAAAATCTGGATTACCCGGGCTCAGCCCGGAGCGGACGTAACCGCCGAGCGCGTGCGCGCCATGGGGCATGATGCGGTGGTCGCGCCGTTGCTTGAGGTCCGGTTGCTGCCGGAGGCGACGGTGGACCTTCGCGGTGTTGTCGCCCTGGCCTTCACCAGCGCCAATGGCGTCCGCGCCTTTGCCGACAAGAGCGGTGAGCGGGCGCTGACGGTATTTGCGGTAGGCGCTGCGACGGCGCTCGCGGCCCGCAAGGCCGGGTTCAAATCCGTGCTGTCGGCGGACGGCGATGTCCTGGCCCTGGCGGAAGGCATCGCGGCACGGCGCAATGAACTGCGCGGCGTGGTGCTGCATCCCGGCGCCTTCGATCTCGCCGGCGATCTGGTGGGCGCGCTCGAGAAGCACCGGGTGGAGGCGCGTCGGCTCACACTGTACGAGACCGTGCCGATCGAACCGGACGATGCCACAGCGGAAGTCCTGTGCCGCAGCGACGTGGCGCTTCTGCACTCGGCACGCGCCGCCGAGGCCCTGGCCGGGGTCCTGAAACGCCACCCCGCGCCGCATATGCGCGCACTGGGTTTGTCGAAGGCGGTGGTGCAGCCGTTGGGTCGCATCGCAACGGGAGGCAAGATCTATCCGCCGTTTCCGCTTGAGGCGGCGCTGCTGAACCTGATTGATCGACGTTCATGACCCCATCGGACACCGAAGCGCCCAGGGATCCCGCCACCTATCGGCCGAGGCCTTTGCTGGGCCTGGGTTTCTGGGTGTTCATGGTCTTCGGTGTGATTTGCGTTCTGGCCGGCGCCGCCGTGGCGCTGCTGGGTCCCCGTCTCCTTACGCCTCGCACCGGGCCGGAGGCGATTTCGACGGTCGCGCCCGAGACCGGGCCACAGCCGCAGGGTCCAGGGGTCCTGTATCCGGCGAACGCTGAACCTGCCCCGCGCCCCTCGGAAGAGATCGCCCGGCTGAGGGCGCGGATTGCGATTCTGGAGAGCCAGGGGTCCCGCTCGACGGAGGCTGCGACGGCAGCTCTGGCCGCCGCCGCCCTGATGGATGCCGCCCAGACATCGCGTCCGTTCACCGGAGAACTTGGCGAGCTGCGCGGCGTCGCGCCCGAACTGCCGGAACTGGCCGCGCTCAGCCGCCTGGCGACGACAGGCGCGCCAAGCCGGGCCGCGCTCGCCGCAGGTTTCGAAGACATCGCGGCCCGGGTGGCCAGCCGGTCCCGGAAACCCTCCACCGACGCGGGGCTCTGGGCGACGGTCTCCTACACGGTCGGCAAGGTCGTGACCCTGCGGCGGGTTGATGATGTCGATGGCGAAGGAACCGACGCCCTGGTGGCGCGCGCGGAACTGGCGTTGCGGGAGGGCGATGTGCTCGGCGCTCTCAAGCTGCTGGATCGCCTGCCGCCGAAGGGCCGCGAGGCCCTGGCAGTCTGGCGCGAGGGCGCCGAACGCCGGGCCGCCATTGACCGTGAGGTGGCCGCCCTTCGCGCCCGCGCCCTTCGCGATCTTGATCCCGGCGTTACGCCCTCGGCGGGAGCCGCCCTGTGATCCGCGCCAGCTTTGTCCTGCTGCTGCTGGTGGCCGCCGCTGTCGGCGCGCTCACCCTGGCTGGTGAGCCGGGCCGGGCCACTATCACCTGGTTGGGTTGGCGCGCCGACATGACGGCGGCGGCGGCGATCCTGATCGCGCTGGGGGTGGGCCTGCTGGCTGCCTTCATCTGGCGAATGATCCTTTGGGTGCTGGACGCGCCGCGCCGCGCCGAAACGGCGCGCGCCGAGGTCCGGCGGCGCCAGACCCTCGACCTGCTGGGCCGTGGCTTTGTGGCCGTGGCGGCCGGCGACGGATCAGAAGCCCTGCGACTGTCCAAGAAGGCTGCGGAACTGGCGGAGGCGCCCGGCCTCGTGCGGGTATTGGCGGCGCAGTCGGCGGAAGCCGCCGGCGACGTGGCCCAGGCCCAGGCGGCCTATACCGCCATGCTGGGCTTTCCGGAGATGCGGCTGGCTGGCCATCGCGGCCTGATGCAGCTGGCCCTTGGCCAGGGCGCCCGGGAGACCGCGCTGCGCCACGCCCAGGAAGCCTATGGCGAAAAGCGTTCCGCCCGCTGGGCCTGGCGCGCGATCCTGGAGGCCCGGCTGGAGGCCGGTGACTGGGAGGGCGGACTGGAGCTGGTGAAGAGCGCGCTGGACCGCAGGATTGTGCCGCCGGTGGTGGCCGAGCGCGCCCGGGCGGCCTTGCTGGCGGCCTCTGCAGCCCAGCTCGAGCACGCCCCCGAACCGCGCGCGCGGTCCCTCGCCCGGGATCAGGCTGTCGAAGCCGCCAAGCTGCAACCGGCCTTTGCGCCCGGCGTGGTGATGGCGGCCCGTCTGCTGGCCCAGGATAACAAGCTGGGCCGGGCCACTGCGGCCCTGGAGAGCGCCTGGCGGGCGCGGCCGCATCCGGCGCTATGGTTGGCCTATCGTGATCTCAAGACCAACGAGACCCCCAGACAGCGCGCCGCGCGGCTGGCGCAATTGGCCGCCGTGAACCCGACGCACCGGGAAAGCCTGATCCTCTACGTCGAGCAGGCCCTGGTCACGGGCGACGCCGCCGGTGCGCTGTCAGCCGCGCGCGCGCTGGAGCCTGAGCCGGTGACCGCCCGGATTGCGGGGCTGATGGCGCGGGCCGCCTTTGCCGCCGGCGCTGTCGATGAGGCTCGCATGTGGCTGGCCCGGGGCCTCAACGCCCCGCCCGAGCCGGACTGGTCCGATCTTGATCCCGAGGGCCGCGCCTTCGCCTATCACGCCCCGGACTGGGCGCGACTGGTGATTACCTTTGCCGAGACCGGCGACCTCATTCACCCACGTCACGAACGCCGCGAGCGCACCCTGCGTGAACTCCCGGACCTGCCCATCGCCTACGCCGATGCGGGGCCGATGTTGATCGAGCCTGTGCTCTACGCAGTGGACGAGGACTATGATCAGCCCGAAGCCGGGCGGCCTGTCCCCTGACCCTTCCCAAATCGACCCGGCACAGGTACAAGCCCGCGTCCCCGGACAGGAGCCGCCTTAGCTCAGCCGGTAGAGCACCGCATTCGTAATGCGGGGGTCAGGTGTTCGAGTCACCTAGGCGGCACCATTTGTTCCGGCGCGAGGCGCCCGTCAGGCGGGCGCGCAGGTGCTCAGGTTCACCGGTTCAGCCTCGATGCGCGTCCAGGCGCCGGCCGACCTTGTAAACACTGCGAAAGCCGAGCCGGAGTTGCCGTTCCCGCCATTGCCCATGAAGGTCATGGCGGCGATGACCCGGGCGGTTGTACCGTCGGCGGTTTCGGCGGGCGTGATGATCTGGTTAGCCTTGCAGGTGACCTCGAACCCGACGCATCCCTTGTCGTCCGGCTTGCTGGCGCAGGCCGGGTGGCGGGCCTTGATGCTGTCACGCCAGCTGACGATCTCAGTGTCGAGGCCGGCATAGGGATCGCCGGAGGCCGCAGCCGGGCCTTCCTTGCTGCAGCCCGCGGTGACGAGCGCAGTGAGCGCGACAAGAAGGAGGGGTCTGATCACGGGCAGCTCCGGGCGTGTGGCCGGAGCGCTTAGCCGAAAGATCGCGGCGGCGGTGTGACCAAATGCCGGAAATGCGAAATTAGTTGGCCGGCGCCGCAGCCGTCATCACCGGGCCGATCTCATCGTGCAGCACAAGGTCGGCGTAGCCGTCCAGCTCGGTCTCTTCCCGGTTCACGATCGCCAGCCGCGCGCCATTGCGTTTCGCCATCACCGGGAAGCCAGCGGCCGGATAGACCACCAGCGAGGATCCCAGCACGAGAAAGAGATCGCAGGCCAGCGTCTCGGCCTCGGCCCGCGCCATGGGACCCAGCGGCATGGCCTGGCCGAAGGAGATGGTCGCGGTCTTGACGATCCCGCTGCACAGCCGGCACGCCGGAAGGTCCCCGGTCGCTTCGTAGAGCGTCTTCAGCTCGTCCAGCTCGTGGCGCACGCTGCAGCCCAGGCAGGTGGCGTAGCTGGCGTTGCCGTGCAGTTCGATCACCTTGTCCGGCGCAATGCCGGAGGCCTGGTGCAGGTTGTCGACGTTCTGGGTGATCACCGCACTGGCGCGGCCCTGGGCGATCAGGCGGGCGACCGCCATGTGGCCGGCGTTGGGCTCGCGGCCCACCCAGCCGGCGCGACCGCTGAAGGCGCGGTCCCAGGCTTCGCGACGGCGCTCCTCACTGGCGACGAAATCCTGGAACTGGATGGGTTTCATCTTGCTCCAGACGCCGCCGGGGCTGCGAAAGTCGGGAATTCCGCTCTCGGTGGAAATGCCCGCGCCGGTGAACACGACGATGCGCCGGGCGTCGGCGATCAGGCGTGCGAGGTCGGAGCGGCCGGCGGTGGCGGGATGTGACATGGGTGCAAGGCTAACCCCGAAGGGCGGCCTGCGAAAAGGGGGGATCGGCCCGACCCCCGGTCGGGGGCGCGATATGAGGTCGGGTCGATCCCTGGACCTTCCGCGTCCATCGGGGTGGGCGCGGGAAGATCAGGAGCTGAACGTCCTCAATCCTGAAACGTTCCCCAGCCGGCGAATTTGTCAGCCGACTATGCGAAACAGCGGCGCAAAGAGCCAGGGCAGCAGATACTGCCGCGCCGCCTGGATCACCAGGATCGCCACGATCGGCGAGATGTCGACCCCGCCCAGCGACGGGATGAACCGCTGGAACGGCGCGAGCACGGGCCGCGTCACCGCATCCAGAAACCGCACGACGCCGCTGGCGACCGGGTGGCGGATGTTGATCACGTTGAACGCCACCAGCCAGGAGAGGATGGCGCTGGCGATAATGGCGAAGACCAGGAGGCTCAGCAGGCTACTGATCACGTAAAAGATAAATCCTGTCATAGTTCCGCTTCTACCTGCCTTTATGGCCCTGACAAGGCGACCGTTTCGCCGACGCACGCAACGCCGCTTGACAGACCCCGCCCCAATAGCCTTATTCCGCCGCTTCCTGGGGCCGTAGCTCAGATGGTAGAGCGCCTCGTTCGCAATGAGGAGGTCAGGGGTTCGATTCCCCTCGGCTCCACCAGGAACCTTGTAAACGCAAAGGCTTAGGGCGATTTCGCTGGCCTCTGGCGCGCCCGAAGGGCCTTCGTTCGGCGCGGTGTAATCAGCCTGTAATCAGTGGCCCCAGACGAACGGGGGCCGCCAGCGGCCCGCCCTGAGCCTTCTGAGCCCATGCCCCGGAGCATGGGCTGGCTTGAAATACACCTGCGGCGCATTTGCAAAGTCAGCCTGCGGGGCGTCCCGAGCAGGCGGATGGCTGGATTGCGCTTTGAGGGGATCGGGAAGGCCACACGCGCGCGTCAGAACGCGGGCCGGGGTGGTGTTGGCTGACCGCGAGCCGGGCGAACCCGCTGCGGTTGTAGCGGGTCCGGAACCGGCGGCGGGTGGCTGGCCAGCATGAGCAACGTCAATCGCCGCGACCTGGTGCGCGAGCTGGAGGGCGGCGGCGGGCTTGACGGCCTGGAGCGTTGCCAGCGGTCCAGCGGTCCAGCGGGACCGGGGGCAAGGCCGGGGGGGGGTGGTCAAAAGTCTGGCGCGCTTGTCTGCACGGACCGGCCCAGGTGTTAGCCAGAGATTTTTTTTCGCAATCACCGGAGATTCGGATCGGCCTGGTGCTGGCCCGGGCCGGGCCGATCTCAGGGGTGACGGCGGGCCTTGAAATGGTTTGGAGATCCTGAGGGCGGGCGAGCTGGCCGGCGATTCCGGCCGGAATTTACGGACGGCGCGGGCCTATTGTTTTGCCGAGTGTCGCCGTCTGGGTGGCCGGGGGGACGGTAAATCTCTGACGCCACCTGGTCGCGGACCGGTGTTCAAGGCCCTCTTTTTCCGCGCAGGTTTTCGCATGGGGGAAGTTTTTGGGGCAGGCGGGGGGGTAGTCAAAACTCTGGCGCCTACAGTCGACCGGACCGGGGACCAAGGCGACGTGAGATTTCCGGCAATTGCGAATTTCTTTTTTATCAATGGCTTGGGTCGGCGCAATGCCGGAGCCGAAAACAGGCCGGGAACTCCGGGAACTCCGGGAACCCCCTCTCTTACTCATTGAAAAGCATGGATACTGTTCTTCGAGTACGGTTCCCGGTCGGACAGTCTGAACCGGGAACCACCGGGAACTTTTTCGACACTCTTGGGCATCCCTCGACCCACAGGGCGCTATGTGTGTGCGCTGTGCTTTCTTCCGCAGCAAGTCAGGGCAGGACAAAGGTCCCGCTGCTGGTGAAGGTGTGGATCGTGTAGCCGCTGCTCGTGGTGATGGTCCCCCCTGTGGCTCCGGTTATCGCTCCGGTCGCATACCGAACAATGACCACGCCTGAGCCGCCCGCGCCGCCGTCGTAGTAGTAACTGTCCTGATACCGGCCGCCGCCGCCGCCGCCGCCGCCACGGTTGGCGACGCCGCTGCCGCCATTGCCGCCGGCAGAGCCACTTCCAGCATTTGCTCCGCCGGAACCGGGAGCAACTGCTTGTTCGCCAGGGTAACCAGTATATCCGCCGGCTCCTCCGCCAGAGGCAAACGTCTGTGATGTTCCGGAGATGCTACTTACGAGCCCCGGCCCGCCACTTCCTTGAGATTCCGCGCCCCCTGATCCCATACCCCCGGCTCCACCGCCGCCGCCAGCGCGCCACGAAACCGAGCCTCCGCCGTTCTTTCCCTGACCGAAAATTCCTGCTCCGCCGAGGGAGCCGTGACCGCCGCCACCGCCGGACGCGCCAAGTTGACCAGGTCCCGGACTGCCGCCACCGACGCCGCCCGCGCCTCCTCCAACGGCCGATAGGCCAGCAAAAGTGGTGGAGCCGCCATTGGTTGGCGCAACATAGCTGGCCGCCCCGCTTCCACCGTTGCCAATCACTACGGCGTAGGAGCCCGCCGGCAATCCAAGGTTCCCCGCGAGGAAACCGCCGCCGCCACCGCCGCCTGCGTTTGTGCCCGCCCTTCCCGCCCCACCTCCACCACCGACCACGAGGTATTCAATCTTTGGCCCTGAGACGACGGTAACGTTCACGGTTGCTGTGGCAGACGTACCCCCATCTGTGATCGTATAGGTAAAACTGTCAGAACCCGTATAGCCGGCTTTCGGTGTGTAGATCACCGGGTCTCCAATAGATCTTATTCCCACGACGCCGTTGGTTGCCGGACCCACGCTCACAACGGTTAGTCCGTCGCCATTGGCGTCTGTGTCGTTGACGCGCGGATCAAAGACTCGCGCCGCGCCGGAAGTCGCCGTCAGGCTGTCATTTGTCGCAACCGGGGGCGAGTTCGCGGTGGAGGGGGTGAAGGTGCCCCCTGTTGTGAAGGTGTGGATTGTGTACCCGCCAGCCTGGGTGACTGTTCCGCCGGTTGCCTTCGGTGTCCCCGCGTATCGCACGATGACGATTCCAGATCCACCGGCCCCACCACCGCCGCCGCCGCCGCCCCGGTTGGCGGGGGCTGTGCTTCCGGGTGCTCCAGATGCAGCGCTCGTCCCTCCGGCGGCACCGTAGGCAACTGTGACCCAACTGCCGCACTCCCCTTCTTCTTCCAGATAGGATGCGCCACCACCACCCGCAGCATAGTTCGTTGATGTGCCGGAGATGCTGCTATTGAGGCCTGGTCCACCGGCTCCAGATGTACCATTGGCGTAGTGACAACCCAAGGGAGGGGAGACTACCCCGTTTAGCCCCGGACCACCTGCACCGCCTCCTCCGCCGTAGGCAAATGAACCTGGCCCTGTCCCGCCGTTCGAACCCTGACCTGAAGTCCCTGCAGGGGCTGGCGATGTCCAACTCCCTCCACCCGAGCCTCCGGACGCACCACTATTGCCTCCGCCAATGGACGTTACGGTAGAAAAGGACGAGTCGCGCACACTTCCTGCGCCAACGGTGGCCGTCAATGGCGTGCCCGCGTTTGCAACAAG
This sequence comes from Phenylobacterium sp., assembly GCF_044358365.1. Taxonomy (GTDB): domain Bacteria; phylum Pseudomonadota; class Alphaproteobacteria; order Caulobacterales; family Caulobacteraceae; genus Phenylobacterium. The sequence continues at coordinate 25,890 of NZ_JBIKNZ010000030.1, forward strand.
GACCCCTTGTCGTACTCCACCGCCACCGCCACCGCCCGATGTGCCGGCCCCGCCTGCTGCCACGACGAGGTACTCAACATTCAACGAATTCACCGCGACCGTGGCCGTTGAAGCGCCGCCCTCATCGTCGGTCACCGTGTATGTGAAGCTGTCCGAACCCGATTGGCCCGACGACATTGTGTAGGTGACGCTGGTCCCTGTGGCGTTGAGCGTCGCCGTTCCTTTGCCGGGCGTGGTCACCGAGACGACCGTCATCTTGTCGCCGTCGGCGTCGATGTCGTTGGCGCGGGGATCGAAGCTGACAGGGGTCGAAGCCACACCTGTGATGTTGTCGCCGTTGGCCTTGGGGGGCGAATTGGGTGAAATAGAGACCGTCACTGCGCCAGTCGCTGTCGCGCCGCGCGCGTCAGTGAGGGTGTAGGTGAAACCGTCGCCACCCACTGCCCCAGAGTTGGCCGTGTAGGTGATGGTCTGGTCCCCGTTCAAGGCGACGCTGCCCCGCGCGGGCGTTGTGGGCGCGCTGACTGTGATGGTGTCGCCGTTCGGATCGTTGTCGTTGAGGCGCGGGTCGAAGGCTATCGAGCCGGTGCGCGGGGCAGCGATGCTGTCGGCGCCGGCGACGGGGGGCGAGTTAGCGACCGTGAGGTTGATCGTCGCCGTCGAGGTTCCGCCCCGACCGTCGGAGATCGTGTAGGTTAAGCTGTCGCTGCCGATGTAGCTGGTGGTCGGTTGGTACTCGATGATGTTCGCGCCGACTATGGTCGCTGTGCCATTGGTCGGATTGGTCTTGGCCGTGATCGTCAAAACGTCGCCGTCGGCGTCATAGTCATTAGCAGTGGGGCGCAGGCTGTTGATCCCATCGACGAGGGCCGTCACGCGGTCGCTGACGGTGAAGGTATCATTCACCGCGACGGGGGCATTGTTGGTGGCGGAGCGGACCAGCACCGTCACGCGCGCGCTGGCGGTGCCATTGTGCCCATCGGCTACGGAATAGAGGAAGGTGTCCGCGCCGAAGTAGCCCGGATCAGGCGTGTAGGTGATGCTCGCACTGGCATTGACCACGACGGTGCCGTGCGGCGGATCTTCAGCTCCCGAAATAGTGAACGCGTAGCCGTCGAGGTCCTGATCGTTGGTTCGGGGATCAAACGTCACCGCCGATCCGGAACTTGTGATCTCGTCTGGCTGTGCGATCAGCGGGCTGTTTGCGACGGCCGCCGAGAAGAAGCGGAAGTCGCCCACAGCGACCTGACCTGACACGATCCTGCGAATCCTGAGATATCGGAGAGAAACCCCGCCAATGGCTACCGTCCGCGTCGCACCCACGACGGAGGCGCCGATGGTCGCGGCCTGGGTCCACTTGGTGCCGTCCAGGGAGTACTCGACCGCCGTCCCGTTCAGGTCGTCGGCGTTGGCGCCGACGGACGCTGCCTGTGCTGGCGCCACATCTATGTGGTTGACCGTTTTGGCTGAACCCAGGTCGGCGCGAATCCAGGCGTTGGTTTCGGTGTTGGTGGCATGGACCGACGCAGGCGCCTGAAAATTCCCGTCTTTCATACCGTTGGCCGCGGTAAGGCCCGTGGTTCCGGCATTGGATGACGCGGTAAAGGCGGTTGGCGTGATCTCGGTGAACTCGGCGCCGTTGCTGACACGCGTGCGATTGCCGGCGCTGTCGTAGGTGTAGGCGACCTTCTTGCCCGTGGCGTCGATGGCCGAGATGACGCGGCCGAGGGCGTCGTAAGTATACTGGGTGGTTTCGGCAGCCTGCCCCGAAGCGACTGGCAGGGCCAACGCCAGGATGGCGACCAGCCAGAAACGACGCATGTCTTGAACCACAGGTCCCATCACGTCCCCCACGAAGCCCGGCAAGTTTCGCTTTACAATTGCAAACCCTGTCGGGATTGCAAGCCTGTCAATGCGCAACCCTGCGTCAATCAAGTTTTGGATTAGATTTGTTTGATGTACAATTGACGGTTGTAGATGAGAAGCTCTAGACTCGACTTCTGACGAACGCGGGTTGGCGGATCGGGGGCGGGGATGGTTTCGGGCAAGGTGTTGGTCCGTTCGTGCGCGATGGCGCTGATCCCGCTGTTGGTGGCGAGTACGGCGTGGGCATTGCCGTCGACGAAGGTGGGGACGGCGTCGCTGATCGCGCCGGGGGCGGCGGACACCTATTTCGGGGCTTCGACGACGGCGACAAACGGTACGGGCGCCAGTGGCCGGGCCAAGGAAGTCGTGGAACTCTCGCGCGCCCTGAAGGGCGACCCTGATCTGATTTATGAGTACGTCCGCAACACCGTGAGCACGACCTGGACCTATGGCCTCAGCAAGGGGGCGATGGGGGTGATTGTGGACCGGTCGGGCACGGCGTTCGACCAGGCGCAGCTGATGGTGGAGTTGCTGAGGCAAGCGGGGTTATCGGCGTCGTACAAGCTGGGAACGATCACCCTCAACGGCGCGCAGTTCCAGGCGTGGACGGGGATCACCTCGGCGAAGGCGGCGTGCCAGTTGCTGTCGAGCGGCGGCATCCCGGCGGTGATCAACGGGACCACGACGGCGGACTATTCGTATGCGGGCAATGTCTCGACCATTGAACTTAGCCACGCGTGGGTGAGCGTGGTGATCGTGGGCGTGAGCTATCTCTATGATCCGGCGTATAAGGACCACACCTTCAAGGCGGGCCTCAATCTGGCGACGGCGACGGGGATCACGTCCGGCATGGCCACGGGGATCTCGGCCAGCTCGGGCACGACGTCGGGGGTATCGTATATCTCCAGCTACGGCGCCGGCACGCTGGCCAGCAATCTGGCGACGGCGGCGACCACGCTCGAGACCGCGATCAACACCAGCGCGCCGTCGGGCGGCATGGCTGATGTGGTGGGCGGCAAGGCGATCAATGCGCAGGTGATCCCGGCTGGGGGCTTAAGGCAACTGAGCCTGCCCTACACCACCAATGTGCAGCGCACGATCTCGGGGGAGATGCCCAACCAGTACCGGGTGAAGCTGACGCTCAGCCTGACCAAGGCCCGGCCCGGCGGGACGACAGACACCATCATCAGCAACAGGATCCTCTACGGTGACGAGGTCTATGGCCGACGCGTGACCTTCGAGCCCAATTTCGACACGACGGGCGCGAGCTTTACCGGCGCGCTGAAGCTGACGGATGATCTGGGCACGGCGCTGACGCTCGCAAGCTTCAGCAACACGGACAATCCCACCTTCAGCAAGGGCGCGCTCACTGTTGCGGCGGACCTGCCGTATGCGGCGGCGAGCGGCGCCTACATGGATGGCTCCGTGGCGCGCGGCGTGAACTATGCGCTGCCCTTTACCGTGGTGACGGGCTTCGGCGAGACCGGCCGGGGTCTGGTGGACAAGTGGGGCCAGCGTCGCGATGCGGCGATGCCCACACCGCCCACCACCTGCGGCAAGGAATGCTTCGTCTCCTACAAGGCCTGGAAGGGCGATGGCCGGCGCGAGACCCTGGCCGCGGCCTGGCTGGCGCAGGCCAGCCGGGCGGGTCAGCTGCATGCGGCGATCGGCAAGGCGGCTCTGGTCCAGCACTATGCGCTGGGGGTCTCGGCGGCGGACACGGTCGTCTATGCGCCGTCGGGTGGCGGCTACTGGATCATCGACAGCTATGATCGGCTGGACGTGGAGACGGGCCTTAGCCTCACCAGCGTGACGGCCGACGCCACGGCCCGGCGCGGCGCCCTGCTGGCGGCGGCGAACACCATTGCGGCGCTCAAGGGCAGTGTCTCGGCGCAGATCTCGGACCTGCCGGACGTGAGCACGGTGGCGAGCCGGTTTGAGTGGGGCAATGCGCCGGTGGCGGCGGAGGATGTGGCGGGCGGGACGATCCGTCGGTTCTATGAGTACACCACCACCACTCACGCCGCCAACGCCATGGCGTTGTCGAAGACGGAGTACTTGACCACGGGCGGGGCGGCCTCACACGGCGATGCGAACGCGCCCACGCTGATGACCAGCGAGGTGACGGGCCGCAGGCAGGCGCTGGCCAATGCGGTCACGGCCTATGTGAGCGCGGGCTTCAAGGTGGCGACCTCGGAGGAGGCGTTTCTGGGCCCCGGCAAGCGGGCGGGCGCGTTTACGCCCATCGGTGGGGGAAGCTACATCCACGCCCAGACGCCGCAGCGCGGCGGGGCGATCACGGCGGTGAAGTATGACGCCAATGGTGATCCGACCGAGATCGCCAGTCTCCTTGTCGGTCAAGATGGTTACTCGGACGCGGGCGGCGGCGGCGCGCAGACCTTCCATCAGAACGCCTATGATCCGGCGACGTCGGCCGATGTGGTGGCGGGGCGGTTTGTGCAACAGCCCACAGGAACCGTGCTGGTGAGCAGTCCGGCCAAGGTGAGCGTGGGCCAGGGGAGTTTCCCCTTCTCGCTGTCGGCGGAGCTGACCTGGCGGGGCGGTGATGTGCGCGAAGAGACCTATGGTCCGGGCGCGCACCGCGAACCTCAAGGGGGATGGACCACCAACTTCACCAACAACCTGACCATCTCCGGCTCGGGCCTGGAGGCGATGGGCGAGACCGATCCGCGCGCGGCCATCGGGACGATCGCGGCCTTCTATGCGGCGCAGGATGCGTACAAGACGGCGCAATCCCTGAAGCGCGATATCGCCGGCCAACTGATCAATGCCTGGTGGCTGGGAACGGTGCGCCAGAACGTGGCGACGGTGAGCTTAGGGACCAGCACGCGCCAATGGATCAAGCGGCCCAACGGAACCTGGCTGGCGCCGGGCGCGGCCACCTATGGGACGCTGACCCAGACCGGGGCTCCGGTAATCTATGCGCGCCATCCCACGGGCTACTGGCCCTGCACCACCAACAACCTGACCTACATCCCCACCCGGGGCTGGAGCTATGCGGGGGTGAGTTACACGGTGACGGGCGGATCGGGCGACCAGCAGGTCTTCGGAAACTGGACCAACCAGACGGTGGACACCACGGGCACGCCCAGCTGCGCCGAGCAGCGGGGCTTTCGGATGTCGAGCTGGACCTGGACGAGCGGCGCCCAGCTGACCCTGACCTATGCCCGGCCCCCCGCCGAAACCCACGAGATCGAGGTGCTGTCGTCTGTCCACAACAACCTGGGCAAGTGGATCAGCTTCGCCCGTGGCGGGGCTGCCGGCTTCTTCGCCTCCGATGCGTCGAACACCAACCTGATGAACGTGGCGGTCTCGACCAGCGGCGCGCAGGTGACGCACACCGATGCGGTGAGCGCGGCCACGAAATTTGACATCACCACTCTGGGAACCGGCGACTTCGGGAAGCTTCGGATCGACAAGGTCTACGCCGCCGACAGCGCGACCATGCCCGCCACGCAGTATGTCTATGACACCCTGGGCCGGGTGAAGCAGACCAAGGACAAGCTGGTGCTGGCGGGCTCCCGCGCGCCCACGCAATACTATCTGGCCGAGGGGATCAGGTCCGAGATCCTGGGGCCGCTGGGCTACAGCTCCATCACCTATGCCGATGAGGCTGGCCGGCCGATCCGCAGCATCGATGGGGCGGGCGTGGCCTCGACGGTCGCATACGACGGCCGGGGCCGGGCGATCCTGACGACGAGCCCTGACGGCGACCGCACGCAGATCGAGTACAACACCCGCAACCTGCCCACCAAGGTGACGCGGCTGGCGCGGGTGGGCTCGGCGGAGGCGGGCCAGACCCTGGTCACCGAGACCGGCTGGCATGCGACGCTCAATGCGCCGGTCTGGACCAAGGACGCCCGGGGCGCCCAGACGGACTACATCCCTGACTCCATGGGTGGATTTGCGAAGGTGACCTATCCTGCGGCTTCCGTGGGCGCCACCCGTGACGAGGCCACCAGATACGCCTACAGCGGCGGTCTGGAGATGGCTGTGACCACTGCCATGGGCCAGACTGTCTCGAAGACCTATGCCAATGGCACCTCGATGGACACGCTCACCAACACGGTGGGAGCCATCTCCGGGGTCTATGACAACATCACCTACTCGAGCCTGGGCGACCCCACCAAACTGCGCACGCCGCAGGGGGCTGAGACCAACATCACCTATGATGCGCTGAGGCGCACGACGCTGGTGATCGAAAGCTACACCAAGGTCTTAAGCTGCTCGAGCTACGCCAGTGCGAGCCCGATGGTCTGTGCGGCCGGCGCCACGGCCACCTTCGACACCACCCTCCCCAGGAACGCCAAGCGCACCACCTATGATGTGCTGGGCCGGGCGTGGAAGGTGGAGCTGGGAACCTACTCAGGCACCACCTTCACCCCGCTGGAGACCTATACGTCGGAGTTTGATCTGGTGGGCCAGCGGGTGAAGCAGATCGGCCCGTCCGGCGTCATCCAGATGAGCTATGACGCGGGCGGGCGGCCCACCTGCACCGCCATCCGCATGAACTCCGCCGTCTATGACGCCCTGCCGGCCGACGCGTGCCTGCCGTCCAAGGCCGGTGTCTTCGGGCCGGACCGGATCACGCGCGCGGGGTATGATGCGGCGGGCCGCGTGGTGACGACGGAGGCCGGTGTGGGCACAGGCCTGCAGCAGGTGACGGCGCGCTACGGCTATACCCCGGGCGGCCAGCGCACCACGCTCACCGACGCTAACGGCAATACGTCGACCTTCGAGTACGACGGTTATGGGCGGCTGAAGAAGACGCGCTATCCGGCCAGCCCGCGCGGCTCGGGCGCCTCCTCCACCACAGACTACGAGCAGTACGGCTACGACGAGAACGGCAACCGCACGTCGTTCCGCCGGCGCAGCGGCCAGACCATCAGCTATCAGTACGACCTTCGAAACCGCATGACCGTGAAGGATGTGCCCGGCGGCACGGCCGACGATGTCTACTACAGCTACCTGCTGAATGGTCGCGAGACGCAAGGCCGCCTGGGGTCCAGCACCAACACCATCTACAACGCTATGGTCTTCGATCAGGCCGGGCGGCTCAAAAATGACTATCTGACAGGAGGTCCCGCTGCAGGCGGGGGCTTCGCGGCCACCTATGACGCCGAGGGTCGGCGAGCGAGCGCAAGCCACGGCCGGATCTTCGGTTACCTGTATTATGACGCCGTGGGCCGGCTGGCGGAGTATAAATACACGCCTGTCTCGGGCGGCACCCAGCAGCAGGGTCTGACGATCAGCTACGGGGCGCTCAACCGCCGGTCCGCTCTAACCCGGCCCAACGGCGTGGTCACCAGCTATACGTACGACACTGGCGGTCGGCTGGCGGCCCTGGCCCACAGCGCGACGCCGGCCAATGCGGGCTCGTATCAGAGCTTCAGCTATAACCCGGCCGGTCAGACCATCGGCCAGTCCCAGGCTTCGGATCAGTATGTGTGGTCGGGCCAGCCCACCACCACGACGAACTTCACGCATGACCAGCTGAACCGCGATGCCGCCATCGCTGCGGCCTCCGGCTATGACGCGGCGGGGAACCTCACTTCCGACGGGTCACGCAGCTTTACCTATGATGTGGAGAACCGGCTGCGCTCCGTCACCGGCGGGCCGTCGTCCGTCACGCTCGACTACGACGCCTTCGGGCGGCTCTCCACAGTGACCACCGGGGGCGTGGCCACCTACTATCGCTATGCCGGGGCGCAGCTGGCGCTGGAGCAGTCCGCAAACGGCACGACGTTGCGCACCCACGTAAGCGGCCAGGGCGTCGATGAGCAGTGGATGAGCTTCGAGGGGACCGGCGCGGGCGCACCGGCCACCTGGTACCTGCAGGACCGGCAGAACTCGGTGATCGGGGTGTCGGATGCGTCGGGCGCCATCACGCCTTACGCCTACGGCCCCTATGGCGAGCCGCAGTCCTGGTCGGGCTCCCGCTTCCGCTACACCGGCCAGATCGCCATCCCCGAGGCCCAGCTCTACCACTACCGCGCCCGGGCCTATGATCCCGTGCTCGGGCGGTTTCTGCAGACCGATCCCATCGGGTATGAAGCAGGCCTCAACATATACGCTTACGTCGGCGGGGATCCAGTGAATGGGACAGATCCGAGTGGGCTAGATCCGACCATCGTTTGCCGCGACGCAGCTGGACCGGTTGCCTCTCATTGCGGCATGGTCTTGACCGACGGTCGAGGAACCAGCGGCAATGCTTTTGCCACGTATTCCTACGGACCGCAGAACCCCTTTCCATGCGGGATTCCCTTTACCGTGAGCTGTGGCGACCTGCTGCCGTCCACAAACAGTGTGAACCGAGGCGTCATGTCGGCAGACCTCAACGCTTTCAACACTGGCGGAGGGCAGTTGTTTTCGGTAGCCTACGGTAATAATGCGGCAACCGCAGGATACAATCATGTTTCCGGAATTCTGAATGACCCCGCATTTCAATCGCGGAATAACTACTTTGCGACACCATCTTCGACGGGAAGCGATACAACATTGTCCAATAGCAACGGCGCATTGCTGGCTCAGCATATAGTTTCAGCCAACATATCTGGAAGCAACCGTATCCTTAATCTTGGAGGTGTGAATGCCCCTGGTATGTCAAGTTCAGCGGTAATACTTCAAGGTACGACATATGCCGTCGAAGGTGGGCGCAATGGAAGTTCGACTATATACGTCAATACAGGAAGCGTAACGACTATTGTGCAAACTCAAAGGACGACATTTGCAGGAAGTCGAATTGTGAGAGACGTGATATCAAGTGTCACGCATGTATCAAGCGGTGGAAGAGTTAAAGATGACGAGCGCGGCGGAAGCGATGAAAAATCTCAACCAACCGAAAATTAGCACACCAATTTGTGTTATTTTGTGTATGATTTTTTTCATTATAGGAAATCTTTCTCGTAACGTTCTTACGGATACAATTATCCTGTTTTCAGCAGACAATCAAAGAAAATGCGATCTTGGAATTTGTGTGGGTGACCGAAAATCAGATGTAATAACTGATATGAAGTCTCTAAACATAGAATACAGTACTGTATCAGTGTTATGTCAGGAAAGCGGTGTAATTCACTATTCTAGATTCATGATGCCTCTTGAGTCGGAATGGAATTGCATCAGAAGTGAAATTATATTGGCAAACAGGACTTCTAGATGGATTTTGTCTTTTGAACGAGATATATTGATCGGCATTAGAAGACAATCTTACATTGATCCAGTGATATAGAGTTTTTCCGAAAAATCGGGACGCGTACGACTTGCGTCCAGTCCTTGGGCCTTTGAGTGGGCCCCTGTAGCGGGAGACGAAAACAAAGGACAGGCTGGTCTTTGGGACATCTTACCTGTCTGCCTCCGTCGGCGACCACCGCACGAAAGTGGAATCCGTGACAGCAAGAATCCGGTGACAGGTCCACACGTCCCCCACCACCACGACCAACTTCACCCATGACCAGCTGAACCGCGACGCGGCCATGGAAAGTCGGGACACGAAAGTCGGGACATCGCGTAATTGAGGTAGGGCGCTGGCGCGGACATCTGTTCGACGACCGCTATGCCTCGGTGGCGATGGACGAGGCGCGAAGAATCCGGTGACAGGTCCACACGTCCCCCACTACCACCACCAACTTCACCCACGACCAGCTGAACCGCGACGCGGCCATCGCGGCGGCGTCCGGCTATGACGCGGCGGGGAACCTGATCTCCGACGGCGCGCGCACCTTCAGCTACGATGTGGAGAACCGGCTGCGCTCCGTCACCGGCGGGCCGTCGTCGGTCACGCTCGACTACGACGCCTTCGGGCGGCTCTCCACAGTGAGCTCCGGGGGCGTGGCCACATACTACCGCTACGCCGGGGCGCAGCTGGCGCTGGAGCAGTCCGCAAACGGCACGACGTTGCGCAGCCATGTGAGCGGCCAGGGTGTCGATGAGCAGTGGATGAGCTTCGAGGGGACCGGCGCGGGCGCCACGCCCACCTGGTACCTGCAGGACCGGCAGAGCTCGGTGATCGGGGTGTCGGATGCGTCGGGCGCCATCACCCCCTACGCCTACGGCCCCTATGGCGAGCCGCAGTCCTGGTCCGGCTCACGCTTCCGCTACACAGGCCAGATCGCCATCCCCGAGGCCCAGCTCTACCACTACCGCGCCCGGGCCTATGATCCGGTGATGGGGCGGTTTCTGCAGACCGATCCTATCGGGTATGATGATGGGCCGAACATCTACGCCTACGTCGGCGGGGATCCGGTGAATGCGAACGATCCGGCAGGGACTTGCGCGGTTGCGTTCTCCGACGGCGGATCATGCTTCACCGCGCCAACCGCTTGGACCAAAGTAAGCGAGGTAGTGGTCACCCCAAAGAGCCTACCTGCAGGGGGGAGAACAGCATCAAGTGTAGTGTTCACGGGAACTGCTAGTTCGATTACATTTTCAGTACAAATTTCAGCTCTAGATTGGAAAAAAGTACTTGAGATATGCAAGAGTTGTCTCGAAATTATTGATATATTTACCGGTAATCCGACCGATCCGCCAGAGGCAGAAGACATTCCTGAAAGGCAGCAGCCGGTGGCACCGAATCCGCCGCGATCTACACCAGGCGGCTCGACCCCTGGGTCAAAAACCCCGCCCTCATCACCAGGCGACAAGCCGCCACCAGTGGTCGTGCCTCGTCCACCAAAACCTACCCCCTCCGACACCAGCGAAGCTGTACCTTGGATAGTTGGCGGTGCTGCAGTACTGGGGGGTGTCGCATGTGTTCTTGCCGAACCATGCGGCGCGGGTGCTCTTCTCCTACTCGGCATAGGTGGCACCCTTGGCGCGGTTGCCACTCAATAGCGGTGCAGCGGTCTTGTTAAGGGTACTATCCGCCTCTATCGCGAGTGCCACTTCGCATATTCGTGCGGACAGGGCTTCGCGGGGTTGGACAGCACTGGATGTCAGAGTCTTTTGGAACTGCTCCACGCACGAATGGGCAAGCCCGTGATCAACTCAAACCAAGACCTCTATGACCTGGATGCTCGTAACGATCCGTTTCTTGCCGAATACGAGAAAGCTCGCGACTTGCTCCAAACATCGGAATGGCGTCGCGGCCTCCAGGAAATTGAAAGGCTAGCCTATGGCGGATCGATTATGAGCATATTGCTTGTATCCGACGCCATGCGGGCGGGATGGATGTACGATCAAGATCTTTCCGGCGCGGAGGCTTGGTACCGGACAGCAGTCGACTCTGGCTCGGCACGCGGGCTCTTCGGCTTGGGCCTTACGTATCTGCTGATGGATCGGTATGTTGAAGCGATCCGTCAGCTGGAAGCCGCAATCGACAGAAACTACCCCCCGGCGTTGAATGCGTTGGCCGGAATGTACTTTCGTGGAGACGGCGTTCCGATAGATGTCCGAAGGGCTGTGAAACTCTGGCGCAAAGGGGCCTCACTCGGGCACCTGCCTTCCAAGCGAAACTTGGTGCAACAGTCTCTACGAGGGCGCCTCGGTCCGTGGAGCTATGTTTTGGGAGCCATAAGTTTGTTACCGGTCGTAGTCGAGATGGCGATAGTGCGGACGACGAACCGATTCACTGACCGATTGCGCTGAAGCTGGTGGCCTACCCCGGAGAATTCATCCAGTCAGAGCCAGTGGAGTGAACCCCTGTAGCGGGACACGAAAAGAGAAGAATCCGGTGACAGGTCCACACGTCCCCCACCACCACCAACTTCACCCATGACCAGCTGAACCGGGATGCGGCCATCGCGGCGGCGTCCGGCTATGACGCGGCGGGGAACCTGATCTCCGACGGCTCGCGCACCTTCACCTATGATGTGGAGAACCGGCTGCGGGGCGTCACCGGCGGGCCGTCGTCCGTCACCCTGGACTATGACGCCTTCGGGCGGCTCTCCACAGTGACCACCGGGGGCGTGGCCACCTACTATCGCTATGCCGGGGCGCAGCTGGCGCTGGAGCAGTCCGCAAACGGCACGACGTTGCGCACCCACGTAAGCGGCC